>JBKCGU010000029.1:0-125530 GCA_046303055.1 Polaromonas sp. | reverse complement strand
CACGATGACCATGCGCAGCGGGTCGGCTGGGTCTTTGAAGCGCTTTTCCAGGCGCTTTTTAACCTGCGAGCTGTAAATGTGGGGCCGCAGCAGGGCCTTGTCACTGGCTGATCCTGTCATCACAATTTTGATCGCGCCTTTTTCAGGATCAGCGTCGTGCCAGTCAGGCCGCAGCTTGACAATCTCGTTATACAGGTGGGCGCAAATGTCGCGGCTCATGGCCACCACCATCGCCTTGCCGGTTTGGGCCGTGTTGCGCTCTTCAAAATGCGCCACCAGGTCAGCCGCCACGCTGGCGATGCGCGGCTCAGCCCCCACCACTTTCTCCAGTGCAGCCCATCGGCTTTTCAGCGCGGCTTGCTGGCTTTCTTCATCGTCTTCAGCCAGCTCGTCCACATCATCATCCAGTTGCTGCAAGTCAGCGTCTTTCAGGCTCAGCTTGGCCAGGCGCGACTCGTAATAAATCGCCACTGTTGCGCCGTCTTCTTTGGACTGCTGCATGTCATACACATGGATGTAGTCGCCAAACACGGCGCGTGTGTCGCGGTCTGTGCTGCTGACGGGTGTGCCGGTAAAGGCAACAAAGGTGGCTTTGGGCAGTGCGTCGCGCAGGTGCTGGGCGTAACCTGCCTGGTAATGTTCAAGCTGGCGCGGGTCTTGGATTTGTTCAATCTTGTAAACAGGCGGCTCAAACTCCACCCGGTGCGGCGTTACCAACCCATCACCTGTCGCTATAATATTAGGAGCTGCTTGCGCCCGTATTGATTGGTCTAGAGGCGTATTTGATGCCTTTTTTAGCCTTAATTTAGCCTCAAAACCGTATTGCGTGCGGTGCGCCTCGTCGGCTATCACCACAATGTTGTGCCGCTCTGACAGGATCGGGAACGTGTCTTCGTCCTCCCCCGGCATGAACTTTTGAATCGTGGCAAACACAATGCCGCCTGATGGACGGTTGCTAAGGAGCGTACGCAGCTCTTGCCGGGTGCGCGCCTGCACGGGCTGCTCACGCAGCAGGTCTTGCGCCAGGCTGAACACGCCAAACAGTTGCCCGTCCAGGTCATTGCGGTCACTGATGACCACGATGGTTGGGTTCTCCATGGCGGGCTCTTGCATCACTCTAGCGGCAAAGCAGGTCATGGTGATGCTTTTGCCGCTGCCCTGCGTGTGCCACACCACGCCGCCTTTCTGGTTGCCGCCGGGGCGTGACGCTTCTATCACCTTGGCAATGGCAAACCGCACCGCATGAAACTGGTGGTAGCCCGCAATCTTTTTTAGCAGCGCGCCGTCGTCTTCAAACAGCACGAAGTAGCGCAGGTAGTCCAGCAAGTAGCTAGGCGCGAGCACGCCGCGTACCAGCGTTTGCAGCTCATTGAACTCGCCCAGCGGGTCCAGCGTTTGGCCGTCAATCGTGCGCCAGGCCATAAAGCGCTCCGCGTCGCTCGACAGCGACCCCATCAGCGCCTCAGTGCCGTCTGATATCACCAGCACCTCGTTAGTCTGAAACACGTCGGGGATTTGCTCTTTGTAGGTCTGTATCTGGTCGTACGCCTTCCACACATTGGCGTTTTCATCAGCCGGGTTTTTGATCTCCAGCAACACCATCGGTAAACCGTTGACGAACAAAATAATGTCAGGCCGCCGGGTGTGGTGCGGGCCTTTGATTGAAAACTGGTTTACCGCCAGCCAGTCGTTGCTGGCAGTATTTGCCCAGTCAATCAGCCGCACAAAATCACCCCGCGTTTCACCGTCCTTCTGGTATTGCACCGGCACACCGGTGACCAGCAACTGGTGAAAGCGCCTGTTGGCCGTCAGCAGCGCGGCAATGCCCAAGTCAACCACCTGTTTAAGCGCATCGTCACGCGCCGCAGCAGGCACAGCAGGGTTCAGCTGGTCAATCGCCGCGCGCAAGCGCCCCGTCAAAATCACTTGCCGGTAGTTGTCGCGCTCAGGCGCGAGGCCATCAGGCGCGATGTCAGGGCCGTAAACCACGCCGTAGCCAACGTCGGCCAGCCAGCCAAGCGCTTCCTGTTCGAGTTGGTCTTCGGTCATGGCCTCACCTTAAAGACTTTGACATGAGCATGTTGTCATGTAAAGAATAATTGATTTTATTAACATGAAGACGCCCTCATGTACACAATGTCAACATGAAGGCATTCATCACTTCACCAGCACATCAAAAAAGGCGTCATTGATAAAGTAATTTTCACGCCATACAGCCTGCTCCCTGAGCAAGCCCGCCCCTACCAAAGCCCGCAGATATTTCGTACAGGTAGGTCGCGAACCCAGCCCGGCCTGCTCCAGAAACTTCACCTTGCAGTACGGGTGGCGAAACACCACATCCAGAATGGCAGGTACTTGCACCTTGGGCAACACCGACTCAGCCATTGCCGTCGCCGCCTGCTTCAGGTCGAGTATGGCAAGAATGCGCTCACCCGTGAGCTTGGCTGTGCTTTCAACCGCGCGCAGCATGTACAGCACCCAAGCCTCCCATTTCGCTTCTTCTGTCACACCAGATAAACCACGGTAGTAGTCACCCTTATGTTCAATGATGTAGCGCGACAGGTAAAGGATGGGCACGTCCAGCAGCTTTTCAGAGATCAAATACAGAATATTCAATATCCGCCCCACCCGGCCATTGCCGTCAGGAAAGGGGTGAATCGCCTCAAACTGGTAATGCATCACCGCCAGCCGCACCAGCGGGTCAAGCTCCGACGGTTCATTGATAAACCTCTCCAGATTGGCCAGCTTGTCACGTATCACACCCTCGCCCTCGGGCGGGGTGTAAACAGTTTCACCAGCCGGGTTGGCAAGCCGAGTACCCGGCAAGCGCCGCACACCGTCGTCCGCCTGCTTGACCACCTGGTACAGCGTGTCAAACAGCCGAGTGGTCAGCGGCATGTTGTCGTCCTTGACCCACTTGTAACCCTGCCACAGGGCGTCTTTGTAATGCAGCACCTCTTTGGTTTTCGGGTCTGCACCCTCGCCGTCATTGGCAAAGCCACGGTACAGCGCATCGTCGGTAGTAACGATATTTTCAATTTCAGACGAAATCTTGGCCTCTTGCAAACCCACCGCCTGAATCAGCACACCCTGATTGGGCAGCAGCCGCGCAATGCCTTTGAGCTCGGCCAATGCCGTGCGCGCCGCCACGACCTGCTTGAGCACCGCCTTGGTTTCCAGATCAACCGCTGGCGGTAGTCCCGGCAAGGCGTTGTGAGGTACGGCACGGTCAAACGGCATTTACGGGATTCCTTGAGTGAGCAGACACAAACAATTCACCATATTAGCCGCATCATGTATAAAAAACACGTTTTTCTTTACATGTGAACGATGACATGTATAGAAATCGTCGTTTTTTATACATGAGGCCCGCCATCTCGTAGATTGGCTTGGGAAAGCATCAACCGACCTGCAAAACGACTCAAAACGCCCAAAAATTGTCTTTTTAGGGTATCAAATTGGCCTCTAGGCCAATGAATACGGGCGCAAGAAGCTATTAAATTAGAAGCAGTCGCCAGGTAAGCCGTGACCCGATTTCTACGCCGCCGGCCTACCCAAGCCCTCAAGCTGCGCTACCCACGCATCAAATCGAGGGCATTCCTTGCGAATAGCAGCCAAGCCAGCCAGTTCAACAATTTCAGGCCCGTGCAGCTTTTTGTCGTAGCCAGCAAACAGCTTTTGCATGCGATGCGAGGGACTGGTCTCTAAGCTATCGTTAACCAGCTCTGGCGAGCCGCTGCGTTTTACAGCGTCCTGCATTGCTGTCAGTTGAACGGCAGAGCCCTGCAACCAGTCAACCGCATGTTGCGGTACCGCAAAAAGTAAAGCCTCAAACTCATAGCGCTGGACATACGGTACAAGGCGAGTGCGCCAATCGAGCTGTACCAATTCGCCAATCGCCAACTCAAGTTGGTCAATGCTCAATTCACCACGTCTCTTGAAACCATAGAAGTCATACAAGGTACTGACGCGATCAAACCCACCCAGCAATGCAGGCAGCACGCCACGAATTTTGTCCAGGCTCACATTACCGCGCAGGTCAATAGCAGTGGCTGTGACCCCAAACCGGGCCAAGTGTGGCCGCAGTAGCCGACTGACAAACTCGCGCTCGGTTGCGCCTTCCACACTGATGCCAAGGCGGGTCATTCTGGCGTCCCACCCAAAACATTCATCTCCCACACGTCACCCAGTTTGTAGTTCTTGAGCCATTCGGCCACTTCGGCCTCCTGCAGCCGACGAAATACTGAGGCGTTTTCAATCTGGTCGACTACCACCATGTCTTGCCAGCCAAACTGATTAGCCAGCGTGACTGACTGGGTTGAGGCAATGATTTGGGTCTTTTCGCTGGCAGAACGCATCAGGGCGGCCAGCAACTGCATGGCAAACGGGTGCAAGCCCAGCTCAGGCTCATCTAGCAAAATAATGGTGGGCAGCTTGGGTTGCAGCAACAAAGTAGCCAGACAAATGAAGCGCAGCGTACCGTCTGACAGCATGGTGCCGTCAAAGTAATCATCGCTGCCCTTGTGCTTCCAGCGCAGGCGAATCAAGTCATTGGCCTCTGGCTGAAAGATGAAGTCTTGAAAAAACGGCGCGACACGCTGAATGGTGCGGACGATATGGGCATAAGCCGTGGTTTCGCGAATACCGTATAAAAATGCGGCCAGGTTGTCGCCTTGCGCCATCAAGCGGTCATTGGCGTGAATGCTGTAGGCAGCTTTGACTTTTGCTGTGTCACTGGTGTCATGGAAGTGATAAACCTTCCAGTCTTGCAGGTAGCGCGCTACGTGTTCGGCAGCCCGCGAAGTACCAGGCTTTGGCAAAGCTGACTCTAATGCCCCCGCCTTCGCCAAGGTGTGCATTTGTGTTCCACCTTGATAGCCAATTTCATCACCGTAAAACAAAGCAAATTCTTTGGCAAACACCAAACCGTCATCTGTGGTGGGCACCAGTTCAGCACGGTAGCCGTTAGGGCTAAAGCGCAGATCGATTTCCAACTTCGACGTGGTCTTGCGGCCAAAAAACAAAGTACGATCCGCTCCGTTCAATTGAGTACGAACATGCAGCTGTAACTCCTTGTTAAGCAGCTTGTTCATGAACTTGAAAAAACTGATGAAGTTTGATTTTCCCGCGCCATTGGGGCCGATCAAAATATTGAGCGGCGTCAAATCAAGATCCAACGCCCTGATAGAGCGAAAACCGTTGAGCTTGATGTGTTGGATGCGTCCTAGGGTGGCCATTAGCGGCCTCTTTCTTTAAAAATGCAGTTGATCAGAACTGTAAACCACAAGCTCATGCTGAAATCGGCAAGCGCAACTGCCCCGAGATCAGGCGCGGGAGCAGGGTGTCGCGGAGGGTGACTAGGGTTTGGACGGCGTGTACGTTCGCCTTCATCCGCGCCAGCAGCGGTTCAATCGCCTTTGTGTACGCGCCAACTACTGGTTCCGAGGGAATGACAACCGGGTAGGCCGCAATGTCTTTCCAACCCACACGAGGCATCTTTGCGCCGTTGGACAGTCGCTCTGCGTATTCAATGAGCGTTGTGCTGAAAAGCTGCATGACAACAAAGCCGTAATAGGTCGGCTTCTTGGCTTGACACACCAAAATGTCGGTGGAACAGACCCCGTCAAAAGGCGCAACAACGACTTTATGGAAATACGGGCGCAGCTTCCCAAAAAGAATATCGCCTTCACTAAAAGTCGCTTTGGCGCTTTCCAAACCATCAGCTGTGCCCCAACTCACCAAGCTCAAAGACTTGCGGGGGATGTGCTCCAGGCCGACGTAATTTATGTCCATGTGCAAGTCTGCGGGCTGTAGTTGTTGTCGGATTGTTTGCGCGATGTCACCAAGCGTCCCAACCCGCCACCCCCTGGGCACCAAGCCCAACTCCGACTCCTCAAATCCATCGGGAAACAGCGCCGCTGTGGCTTCATCCATGCCTTCGGGGGCGCGGCCTTCCAGCTTGGCGCGTACGGGGTCGAAATCGACAAACCATGACTTGAACAGCACCTGGGCGATGGCTTCGAGCGTGGCGTTGGTTTCGCGCAGGAGGGTGATTCGGTCGTCGAGGGCACCCAACACTTCGGCAATATTCAGTTGCGTATCTAAATCAGGAATCTGAGCGAATGCTTCGTGAAGATGATTTCTGTTGACACCGGGAACTGCTGCTTTGTCTGAGTAGGCAAAGAAATCTACTGTTTTTAGAAAATAACTGATGAATCTTGGGTCGTTACCTTTGAAGTTACGGACGTATAGCGTCGTGTTTAAAGGCCAAAAATCCTGTTCGACAAAGTAGACCTGTCCAATAGTTCCGCATCGACCCGTCACGACACCAGGGCCTTTCGCCATTGGCACAGCATGACAGTCGCTAACTCCTGCAGATGAAACTAACGGATACGGGCCAGGAATTCGCTTAGCTTGAGCCAAGTCATATCCACGTTTCAATTCAATGAAGTCACCGAGCTTGCCAGAACGCCACTCAGAACTCATACCCCAAACCTCCCAGCTTCTGCCGAATCAACCCATCCAGCTCTGCCCCTTTCGCCATCTGCTCACCCAGCTTTTCAGTCAGCTGCTGCATCTTGGTGGCGAAATCTTCGTCGTTGTCTTCAACTTCTTCTGCGCCCACGTAGCGGCCTGGGGTGAGGACGTGGCCGTGCTGGGCGATTTCGGTCAGTTTGACGCTGCGGCAAAAGCCGGGGATGTCTTGGTAGGCGTGCTGGCCTTCGACCAGCTCTGGGTGAACGGGTTGGTCGCCACGCCACGCCGCTACCGTGTTGGCAATGCGGGCAATCACTTCGTCGGTGAATTCGCTTTGCACCCTGGAGATCATGGTGGCTTGCTTGCGGGCGTCTATGAAGAGCACTTCGCCCTGGCGGCGCGCTTTCTTCTTGACCAAAAACCACAAACACGCGGGGATTTGGGTATTGAAGAACAACTGGCCGGGCAGCGCGATCATGACTTCGACCACATCGGCATCGACCATGGCGGCGCGGATTTGGCCTTCGCTGTTTTGGCTGCTGCTCATGCTGCCATTGGCCAACACGATGCCGGCGCGGCCTGTGGGCTTGAGGTGGTGCAGCATGTGCTGCAGCCAGGCGTAGTTGGCGTTGCCTGCGGGTGGGTCGCCGTACTGCCAGCGGGCGTCGCCCGTCAGGCTGGCGTGCCACCAGTCACTGATATTAAAAGGCGGGTTGGCCAAGATGAAATCAGCGCGCAAGTCTTTGTGTTGGTTCAGTACAAAGGTGTCGGCGGGCTCGCGGCCCAAATTAAAGTCAATGCCGCGAATGGCCAGGTTCATGGCGGCCAGGCGCCAGGTGGTGGGGTTGGCCTCTTGCCCGTAGATGGACACATCGCCCAACTTGCCGCCATGCGCTTCAATGAACTTTTCACTCTGCACAAACATGCCGCCCGAGCCGCAGCATGGGTCATACACCTTGCCGCTGTGGGGGTTGAGCACGGCCACCAGCGTTTTAACAATGCTGGCTGGGGTGTAAAACTGCCCGCCGCGTTTGCCTTCAGCGCTGGCGAACATGCCCAGAAAGTACTCATACACCTGGCCGAGGATGTCTCGCGCTGTGCTGGGGTTGTCGCCAAAGCCGATGGTTGAGATCAAGTCCACCAGCTCGCCCAGCTTGCCGTCTGGCAACTGGGCACGGGCGTAGCGTTTGTCGAGGATGCCTTTGAGCTTGGGGTTCTCCACCTCGACCAGCGTGAGCGCTTCGTCAATGCGTTTGCCAATGTCGGGCTGCTTGGCAGCTGCGCGCAGGGCTTCCCACCGGGCGGCTTCGGGTACCCAGAAGACGTTGACGGACCTGTAATAGTCGCGGTCTTCCATCTCTTGGGCCAATGCATCAGGCGTGGCACCTTCAAAAAAGTATTCGTCTTTCGGGTCAGCCAGCCGGGCGGCTACTTCAGCCCGGCGGGCGGCAAAGGTGTCTGAAATGTATTTGACAAAGATCAGGCCGAGCACCAGGTGCTTGTATTCGGCAGCGTCCATGTTGGCGCGCAGTTTGTCGGCCGTGGCCCAGAGTGTTTTTTTGATGTCGTCGAGCATGCGGGCAATGATACGGTGCGGTTTAGGCTGCCCGCAACAGTTATCAAACCGCTATGCTATTGATAGCTACTCACGCATATATCCATTGGTCAAAACGCCTAAAACATACCTGAAAAGAGCGCAAAACACCCTTTTTTGACGTAAAAAAGCCCGGTAGCTTGCGCGGACCGGGTTTTGGGCAGTTTCCGCTGATGCGGAATGCTGGCGGCGCTTACTTCATGCCAAATTTGACTTTGGCATCGTTGACGCAAGTGTCTTTGGGCGCACCAGCCAGGGCGTCGCAGCGCTCGGCTGCGGCTTTGTACATGGCTTTGTTTTCGTCACTGTTGGCGTCTTTTTTCACGTCGGCCATCTTGTCGGTTTTCGACTTGTTCGCGTCCATGGACACCTTGGAGATTTTGGCGTCGTCTTTGGCTTTGGTGTAGACCACCTTGGCGTCTTTGACGCACACGTCTTTGGCGTTGCCTGCCAGGTCGTCGCACTTTTCCTTGGCGGTGCTGTACACCGAGTCAGCCTTGGCCATGGCTACTTTTTCGGTGTTGCGTGGCGTGGGCTTGTAGGCGGCTTCGGCTTCAGCCTTGGCCACCTTTTCAGAGCCTTTGGCCTCAGACATGCAAACGTCTTTGGCGTTGGCTTTGAGGGCGCCGCATTTGTCTTTGGCTACCTTGTAGTCGCTTGAGACACGGTCTTTTTCGGTCTGGTATTCAGCACGGGTGGTGGCCATGGCGCTGCCTGCAAAGGTGCAAGACATAGCCAGGGTGAGCATGATGAGTTTTGTTTTCATGGTGTTCTTTCAAAAATGGGAAGCAATGAGAAATGCGCGGTTAGTAGCGTGCAAAGAAATTGGTCGGGTTTTTGGCGTGCCATTCGGTGACCTGCTTTTCGGCTTGTTCATGGGTGATGCCGTGGCGCTCTTTGATCTTGCCGAGCAATTGCTCGCGCTTGCCGGCAATCACGTCCAGGTCGTCATTGGTCAGCTTGCCCCACTGCTCCTGGACTTTGCCTTTAAATTGCATCCAGTTGCCGGCGGTGGTGTCTTTGTTCATGGCTTTGCCCTCATAAATGTTGATGAAACCGACGCCGTTTGAACCACGCGTCGGAACACCACAACGATAAGTTCAGGCAAGACGAACCTCAGTAGGCGCTCGCGGGCGGCCCGCGTAGGTGAACGGCTCTTGACGGCCCTATGTGCGGCGCAGGGTGCGGCTGATCAGCGCCACCGGCAGCAGCCCGACCAGCACCAGTGCCAGCGCTGGCAAGGCGGCCTCGCCCAGCCGCTCGTCACGCGCGAGCTGGTAGGCCACCACGGCCAGCGTGTCGCTATTGAAGGGCCGCAGCACCAGCGTGGCGGGGAGCTCTTTCATCACATCGACAAACACCAGCAGCGCCGCCACGGCCACCGAGCGCTTGAGCAGCGGCCAGTGCACGCGGCGCAGCAGGCCCAGGCCGGTGGTGCCCAGCATGCGGGCGCTGTCGTCCAGGCTGGCGGGGATGCGGGTGTAGCCGCTTTGTACCGACTGCAAAGCCACCGCGCTAAAGCGCACCAGATAGGCCCACACAACGCCCAGCGCTGTGGCGGTGACCCAGTAGCCGGCTTTCAGATCAGGCGCGGTGCTTTGGAGCCAGCCGACCGGTATCAGCAAGCCCACCACAATCACCGCGCCGGGTACCGCATAGCCCAGGCTGGCCAGTTGCGCGGTGCCGCGCGTCAACCTGCTGGGGCGGCTGCGCACCGCAAAGCCGAGCAACAGGGCCAGCACGGTGGCCAAAATGGCCGACAAGCTTGCAAGCCAAACGCTGCTGAGCGCCCAGCCGCCAAATTGTGCCCACGGCAGCGTGCCCCAGCCTTGCATCAGCGGGCGCAGCATGAACAGAACGGGCAGCACAAAGCCAAGCGCAATCGGTACTGCGCAGACCAGCCAGGCCAGCACTGCGCGCTTGCCTTGCAGCAAGGTGGGCGCAGCGTCTGCCGCGTTCGATGCGCCGCCCCGGTTACTGACAAAGCGCATACGTTGTTGTGCGGCGTGTTCCAGTTTTAACAGCGCGGCCACCACCACCAGCAGCATGGTGGCCAGTTGGGCGGCGGCGATGCGGTTGTCCATGGCCAGCCAGGCTTTGTAGATGCCTGCGGTAAACGTCTGAATGCCAAAGTAGCTGGCCACGCCGTAGTCGGCCAGCGTTTCCATCAGTGCCAGTGCCACACCTGCGGCCACGGCCGGGCGGGCCAGCGGCAAGGCCACGCTGCGAATGCGGCGGGGCAAGGGCGCGCCCAGCAGCCGGGCAGCTTCCATCAGGTGCACGGCGCGTTCGGCCAGCGCAGCGCGCGCCAGCAGATACACATAGGGGTACAGCGCCACCGTAAACACCAGCACCGCGCCTTTCAAACTGCGCACGTCGGGCAGCAGTCTGCCCTGTAGCCCAAATGCCTCGCGCAGCCCTGTTTGCAGGGGGCCGGCGTACTGCAAAAAGTCGGTATAGGCGTAGGCCACGACGTAGGCCGGCATGGCCAGCGGCAGCAGCAGCGCCCACTCAAAAACACGCCGTCCGGGAAATTCAAACAGGGTGACGGCGCTGGCAGTCAGCATGCCCACAAGGGCTACGCCAATCGCCACGCTGGCGCACAGCAGCAATGATGTGAGTGCGTACTCTGGCAAAACAGTTTGCGCCATCCGGCGCAAAATGGCGCCCGAGCTGGCGTCAAACTGCAACCACGACAGGCCCACACTCAGCACCGGAAGCATCAGCACGCCGACCAGCAACAGCAAGGCGCAGGAGTAAAAAGACAAACGTGGCATGGGGTGGAGAAGGTGGCGGGCAAGATGCAAATGAGAATTGTAAGCATCTAGAATAGGCCGATTATGTTCCTGCAAATTTCAAACCTGAGCATTCAATACCCGGCCCGCCCAAAGCCGGCGGTGGATGATGTGTCTTTGACGTTGCAGGCAGGAGACATTGGCGTGCTGATTGGCCCCTCGGGATGCGGCAAAACCACGCTGCTCAGGGCGGTGGCAGGACTGGAGCGGGCACACAGCGGCAGCATCACGCTGGGGTCGCACATTATCAGCAGCACCGCCGTGCATGTTGCGGCCGAGAAGCGCCACATGGGCATGGTGTTTCAGGACTATGCGCTCTTTCCGCACCTGGACGTGGCGGGCAACGTGGCTTTTGGTATTGCCCAGTTACCCGCACAACAGCGTGTACAGCGGGTCACTGAGGTGCTGGCGCTGGTCGGCATGCCCACGGCCGGCAAGCGCTTCCCGCATGAGCTGTCGGGCGGGCAGCAGCAGCGCGTGGCACTGGCCCGGGCGCTAGCGCCGTCGCCACGTCTTTTGTTGCTGGACGAGCCCTTTTCAAACCTGGATGTTGATTTGCGCGAGCGCCTGGCCCATGAGGTGCGGGGCATTTTGAAAGCCGCAGGCGCGACGGCGCTGTTTGTGACGCATGACCAGCTGGAGGCCTTTGCCATAGGCGACCGGATTGGCGTGATGCAGCATGGCAAGCTGCACCAGTGGGACGAGGCCTATGCTTTGTATCACCGGCCTGCTACTCGTTTTGTAGCAGAGTTTATCGGCCACGGGGTTTTTGCGCCAGCACATATTCAGCAGAGTGCGGGCGGCGTGGTCGTCAGCACCGCGCTGGGCAATTTGACAGACTTGCAGGAATGCCCCGTTCCCAGCGCCTATGAAGGTGGCCTGTGCGATGTGCTGCTGCGCGCCGACGATATCGTGCACGACGACAACGCCCCGGTCAAAGCGCAAATTGTGCGCAAGGCGTTTCGCGGCTCGGAGTTTTTATACACGCTGCGGCTGGCCACTGGCGAGGCTGTGGTGGCCCATGTGCCGTCACATCACGACCACGCGCTGGGCGAGTGGATTGGCATACGCGCCGAGGTCGACCATGTGGTGACCTTCCCACGCGACGGCATCAAGAGCTAATCACGCAAATCACGCAAATCAGCGACGGCCTGCCGCAAGGCCACTGCCCAGGCCCGCCTGTCACGCCCCTCGGCAAATTGCGGCTCACCAAAATGAATCACCACTGCAATATGGGGTGTGGTGAGGGTGCGCCAGACCGACTGTGCCAGCGTGTCGTCCCCGACGTAGCAAGGCGCTGCACTGCGCTGGCCTGTGGTGGTGTCGATGAACTGCAATGCGACGGGCTGTATCGGTGCGTTGGCGGTGATCGCCGCTTGAAACAGGTTGGCATGAAACGGCAGCAAGCCTGAACCGTCGGTGGTTGTGCCTTCAGGGAACACGCCCAGCACATCACCGGCCTGCAAGCTGGCTGTCATGCTGTGCACCACGCGCATGGCGTCACGTCGGGATTCTCGGGTGATGAACAGCGTGCCGATGCGTGTGGCCAGCGCGCCAATGAACGGCCATTGCTGGATGTCGGCTTTGGACACAAAGCGGCAGAACCGGGCCGCGTGCAGGGCGGTGATGTCCAGCCAAGACATGTGGTTGGCCACCAGCAGCAGCGGGCCATTGAGCGCCGGGTTGCCCTTGACGATCAATTGAATGCGCAGACAGCGCAACATGACCAGCGACCACACCTGGGTGCGCAGCTGACGCTGCTCGGGCCTGAGTCGCGGGAACAACAGCACGATGGTGAAAAAACCGACCAGGATGTGCAGCAGCGCACGCGCGAGTTTGACGATGGCGTTCAAACGATTCAATTGATAGCCTTTCAAACGTCAGAATGTGATTGAAACGCAAGATGCCCGCCCACCAGGGTGTAGCGCACCTTGCCCGGCAGCAGATGACTTGAAAACGGCGTGTGCTTGCCCTGGCTGCGCAAGGCCGCTGGCGCTGCCGTCCACTCGGCAGCAGGGTCGAACACACACACATCAGCCACACCGCCTTTGACGAGCTGGCCGGCGCTCAATGCCAGCGCGCCCAGTGATGCGCCAAGGACACGGGCCGGTGCACTGGTCAGCACCTGCAGCGCGCGCATCAAAGCCCGTTTATCGTTCTGATCGCCCCACTTCAGGGCCATCGACAACAACAACTCCAGCCCGGTGGCGCCTGGCTCGGCCTCAGCGAAGGGCAGCGTTTTGGCATCTTCGTCCACCGGCGTGTGGTCTGACACCAGCGCGTCAATGGTGCCGTCTCGCAGCCCCTGGCGCAACGCATCGCGGTCACGCTGCTGGCGCAGCGGTGGGTCCAGCCGCATGCGGCTGTCAAAGTAGCCAATGTCTGTATCGGTCAAATGCAGGCTGTTGATGCTGACATCACAGGTCACGGCCAGGCCTTCAGCTTTGGCCTGCGCCACCAGCGCCACACCCGCAGCGCTGCTGATGCGGCAAATATGCACTCTGGCACTTGTCGCGCGCATCAGTTCAAAAATGGTGTGCAGCGCAATCGTTTCAGCGGCTACCGGCACGCCGCTCAGGCCCAGCCGTGTGGCCAACGGACCGCTGGCCGCCACGCCCTTGCCCAAATGCAACTCTTGCGGGCGCAGCCACACGCCGTAACCAAAGCTGGCGGCGTACTGCATGGCACGCATCAGCACCTGCGTACTGGCCAGTGGCACCTCGGCCTGGCTGAAACCGACGCAGCCGGATTCGGTCAGCTCGACCATTTCCGTCAGCGCCTGGCCATGCAGGCCGCGCGTTAAAGCCCCCAAAGGAAAGACGCGCGACCGGTGCAGCTTTTCTGCACGGAACTTGAGCATTTCCACCAGGCCAGGCTCGTCAAGCACGGGGTCTGTGTCGGGCGGGCACACCAGGCAGGTGATGCCGCCAGCCACCGCCGCGGCCAGCTCGCTCTCCAGCATGCCTTCATGTTCATAGCCCGGCTCGCGCAGGCGGGCCGACAAATCAATCAAGCCGGGGGCCACCACACAGCCAGTGGCATCGATGATTTTGTTGGCGGCAAAGTCCGGTCCGGTCTGGCCGATGGACACAATGCGGCCACCGGCAATCGCCACATCGCACACCGCGTCGAACTTTGAGGCTGGGTCCATCACGCGCCCGTTTTTAATGACTATCTTCATCTCTTCGGTTCTCCTTCAAGCAGGGGCCGCGGATCTGGCTTTGCCAGGCCGCAGGCGCAGCGGCCCCCTCGGGGGGCAGCGAGCCACACAAAGTGGGGGAGCGTGGGGGGTCACGATTCATTCCCGGCCACAATGCTCATCACCGCCATGCGCACCGCAATGCCAAACGTGACCTGCGGCAAGATGACGCTTTGCGTACCGTCCACCACGGCAGAGTCAATTTCAACGCCCCGGTTGATCGGCCCGGGGTGCATGACGATGGCATCGGGTTTGGCGAGTTTTAGCTTCTCGGGTGTCAGGCCAAAGCTTTTGAAGAACTCTTGACTGCTGGGCAACAGTGCGCCGGTCATGCGTTCGTTTTGCAGGCGCAGCATGATGATGACGTCAGCACCCTTGATGCCTTCTTCGAGTGTGTTGCAGACCCGCACCCCCATCTGGGCCATGTCGCCGGGCACCAGGGTTTTGGGGCCAACCACGCGCACCTCGGGACAACCCAATGTCGTGAGCGCGTGAATGTCAGAGCGGGCAACCCTTGAATGCAGAACATCACCAACGATCGCTACCGTCAGGTTGGTGAAGTCTTTTTTGTAGTGCCGAATGGTGTACATGTCCAGCAGCCCCTGGGTGGGGTGCGCATGCCTGCCGTCACCTGCATTGATGACGTGCACATGCGGCGCCACGTGCTGGGCAATCAGGTAAGGCGCACCGGACTCGCTGTGCCGCACCACAAAAATATCTGCTGCCATCGCACTCAAATTGGCGATGGTGTCCAGCAAAGACTCACCCTTCGTGGCTGACGAGCGGGTAATGTCCAGCGTGATGACATCAGCCGACAGACGCGTGGCAGCAATGTCAAAGGTCGTGCGGGTGCGGGTGGAATTTTCAAAAAACAGGTTGAAAACGCTTTTACCGCGAAGCAACGGCACCTTTTTGACCTCGCGGTCGCTGACCGACACAAAGTTCGCGGCTGTGTCGAGGATGTGCGTCAAGGTGGCTTTGGGCAAGCCTTCGGTTGACAGCAGATGAATCAGTTCGCCGTTTTTATTGAGCTGCGGGTTACGTCTGTAGAGCACCTGGGCCCCTCCTTACCTGTCCTGTACTTCAAAACTAAAACTGCCGTCTGCTAGCCGGACCAGCGCGAGGCTTTGCGATGCGGGCAGTGCGACGCGGGCCATCGCCAGGTCGGGCTGGACTGGCAATTCACGGCCACCCCGGTCGACCAGCACCACCAGCTTGACGCTGGCTGGGCGACCATAGTCGAACAGCTCATTGATGACGGCACGCAGCGTGCGGCCGGTGTACAGCACATCGTCAACCACCACCAGATGCGCGCCGTTCACGTCAAATGGCAGTTGCGTCTGGCTGCTCGATGCCAGGCCACGCTTGGCAAAATCATCGCGGTGCATGGCTGAAGACAGCGTGCCGACTTTGCCCGGCAGCTTCAGGTCAAGCTGCAGTCGCTCAGCCAGCCAGACCCCGCCAGAAGCAATGCCTACAAGTTGAACTGGCTCTGGATAAGTGGCCATCAGCAGCTGCATGGCTTTGAGTAAATCGCGGTAAAGCGCCTCGGCATCCAGTGTCAGGCTACTCATGGGGCAGGCTCCTTAAAAACTGTTCGAGAATAATGCAGGCCGATGCGGCGTCGGCATCTTGGGCGCCACTGGCGATGGCTTCTGTGGTGCTGTAGCGCTCATCAACCTCAAAGACTGGCAGCGAGAATGTGGCGCGCAGCTGGCGCGCAAACTGACGGGCGCGGGCGGTGTTCTCGTGTGCAGCACCGTCAGGGTGAAAAGGAACGCCCACCACCAGGGCATCGGGTTGCCATTCCTTGACCCGAAGGCCAACCGCCGCGAGCCGCTGGTCATTGTTGGCGTTGATGGTGAGCTGCGGACTGGCCGTGCGGGTCAGCCGATTGCCGGCGGCTACGCCCGTGCGCTTGATACCGAAATCGAAAGCTAAAAAGGTTTGCAGGCCGATGGTACTTTTTTGAATCATGTTTGCCTATAGAAATTCGATCTTCAGGATGCAGGGCAAGGCGCACGGAACGCAGGACACCGCAATGCACCTGCGTGCATGAGGATTCCGAGTACCGTGCAACGCGGCCATGCGCCTGAACATCGGATTTATTTAGGCAAACTCATGAGTGGCCCGCCTCAGGGGACAACATCCAGCTTTGCAGGCCAAGCAGCATCAGGGCTTTGTCATAACGCTGTTCGACCGGCGTGTCAAATATCACCGCCGGGTCAGCCCCCACGGTCAGCCAGCTGTTGTCAGAGATTTCGGACTCCAGCTGGCCTTGACCCCAGGACGAGTAGCCCAGCGATATGAACACCTTGCGTGGCCCATAGCCTGTTGACAGGGCTTCGAGCACGTCTTTGGAGGTGGTCATTTCCAGACCGCCGGGGATTGTCATGGTTGATGCGTAAATGGACTCGTTGCCCGGCATGACGGACTCGTGCAGCACGAAGCCGCGTTCGGTTTGCACCGGGCCACCTTGAAAAACGGGTGACTTCGTCAGGTCCTCCCGAAGCAGCGGCAGCTCGACTTTTTCAAACAGCTTTTTCAGGTTGATGTCGCTGGGTTTGTTGATGACCAAGCCAAGGGCGCCCCGCTCGGAGTGTTCGCACATGTAAATCACGCTTTTGGCGAAAGCCTCGTCCTGAAGACCGGGCATGGCGATCAGAAAGTGGTGCGTGAAGTTGATCGGATCGGTTTCCATGCTCATGCTTTGATTTTACGCGACAGTCGGGTTTAGGCGTTCAAAACCATGCGGGCACGGCAGATTCGATACCATCCAGCCATGCAAAAAAAATATCCTGTGGGGCTGATGTGGTTCAGGCGCGACCTGCGCTGTTTTGACAACGCTGCCCTGCACCACGCGCTGAAAAGCTGCCAACGGGTGTATTGTGTTTTTGTGTT
Source organism: Polaromonas sp. (assembly GCA_046303055.1). GTDB lineage: Bacteria > Pseudomonadota > Gammaproteobacteria > Burkholderiales > Burkholderiaceae_C > Polaromonas. Next base: position 108,564 of record JBKCGU010000029.1, on the reverse strand, counting down.
TGACCGCGAGATTCTTGACATGCTGCCCAAACAAGACCGGCGCGTGGAGTTCATCTGGGAAGCCATCACTGAGCTCAATGAGCAGCTGGCGCTGCTGGCCGCCAAACACAAGACAAAAGGCGCGGGCCTGATCGTGCAGCATGCAGTAGCCAGCGACGCCCTGCCCAAGCTGTGCGAGCAACTGAGCGTCGATGCGGTGTTCACCAACCACGACTACGAGCCGCAAGCCCTTGCCCGCGATGCCAGGGTACAAGCCCTGCTGGAAAAGCAGGGCACAGCGTTTCACACCTTCAAGGACCATGTGATTTTCGAGCTTGACGAAGTACTGACGCTGGCCAACAAGCCGTACAGTGTGTTTACCCCGTATAAAAACTCGTGGCTGAAAAAAGTAGACACCTTTTATTTGAAGCCCTATCAGATTGAACGCCATGCCGCCGCACTGGCGACGCTGCCAGCCAGTCATCAAAGGGGCTTGCCGAGCCTGAAAGCCCTGGGTTTTGAAAAAACCAATCTGCACACCCTGAAAATACCCACGGGAGCAACAGGCGGCGCACAACTGTTTGATGAATTTTCAAGCCGCATGGATGCCTACGGCGAGACGCGCAACTTTCCGGCGGTCAAAGGGCCGAGCTATCTGGGTGTGCATTTGCGATTTGGCACGGTGTCCATTCGGCAGCTCGCAAGCGCCGGACTAGCACAACAAGGCGCTGGCAGTCAGGGCGCCGCCGTGTGGCTGAGCGAGCTGATCTGGCGCGATTTTTACGCGCAGATTTTGGCCAACTTTCCGCATGTGGCCAACCATGCCTTCAAGGCCGAGTACGACAAAATTCAGTGGGAGCAAGGCGACGCTGCCCGAACCCTGTTTGCCGCCTGGTGCGAAGGCCGAACCGGCTACCCGATGGTTGATGCCGCGATGGCGCAGATCAACCAGACGGGCTACATGCACAACCGCTTGAGGATGGTGGTGGCCAGCTTTTTGACCAAGGACCTCGGGCTGGACTGGCGCTGGGGTGAACGCTACTTTGCCGAAAAGCTCAACGACTTTGACCTGTCGGCCAACAACGGTGGCTGGCAGTGGGCAGCCAGCAGTGGCTGCGACGCCCAGCCGTATTTCAGAATCTTCAACCCCACCAGCCAGAGCGAAAAGTTTGATGCTGAAGGCAAGTTCATTCGCCGTTATTTGCCGCAGTTGGCAAAACTTTCCAGCAAGGCGATTCACGCCCCCTGGCTGGCTGCGCCACTAGAGCTGATGGCTGCAGGCGTTGAACTGGGTAAAAACTATCCGTACCCCGTCGTCAAACATGACGAGGCCAGGGCCTTGACCTTGCAGCGCTATGCGGTGGTGAAAAAAACCTGAGCGGAGAGGTTGCACGAGATGCAAAATGCTATATTTTTAGTAGCTTATAGCACCGATATCTATTAGCCTTCAAGCATATTCATAAAAAATCCTAAGCGGCTTCATCCAGGCCGCAGTAATGTCGTACCAGGCCGATCAGCTCTTCTTCAGCATACGGTTTGCCCAGATAGTGGTCAACGCCCAGCTCTTTGGCGTGTTCGCGGTGCTTTTCAGCGATACGCGACGTGATCATCACGATGGGCAGCCTGGCCAGACGTGCGTCGCCGCGAATGTTGCGCGCCAGGTCAAACCCGTCCATGCGCGGCATTTCAATGTCAGACAGCACCACCACCGGCAATTCCTCCTGCAATCGCTCGAGCGCTTGCACACCGTCAGCAGCTATCACCACCCGAAAGCCCTCACGCTGCAGCAGACGCTGCGTCACGCGGCGCACGGTGATCGAGTCATCAACCACCATCACAAGCGGCATCTGCGGCGGGTCAACAACCATGGGAGCAGGCTTGCCGTTGTCGATGCCGGGCGTCTCCAGCATGTGCGGCTCGGCACTGTCGCCGCTCAAAGCACGGGCCTGATCGCCATAAACCGATGCGAGAGCCACCGGGTTGTAAATCAGCACGACAGCGCCCGATGCCAGCACAGACATGCCTGCCAGACCCGGCAAACGGGACAGCTGTGGCCCGAGATTTTTAACCACCACCTCCTGGTTGCCCAGCACCTCGTCCACATGCAAGGCAACGCGCTGCGCAGCACTGCGAAAAATCACGACCGGGGCTGTCTTGCCCTGAACTTCACAGCTTTGGGCAGAAGACTGGAGCAATGCGCCCGACCAGAAGAAAGGGACGGTATCGTCCGCCACATCCAGCGAGCCGTAGTTGTAAGCTTGCTGGAGTTCTTTGGCGGTGCTGCGGCGCACCGTCTCCACCACGTTGGCGGGCACCCCGACAGCCAAGCTGCCGCTGCGAATCATCACCACCTGGGTCACCGCAGTGGTCAGGGGTAACACCAGCTTGAACTGGGTGCCTTGGCCTGCAACCGTGGTTGTCTCAATCCGGCCGCCCACGCTGTTGACTTCTGAAAGCACCACATCCAGGCCGATGCCGCGCCCGGACAGTTCTGTGACCTGTGCAGCGGTTGTGAAACCCGGCCTAAAAATCAGGTTGACGACCTGCTGGTCATCCATGGGCTGGTCAGCCTGCACCAGACCAGAACTGATGGCTTTCTCGCGAATGCGTGCCAGGTCAAGGCCTGCACCGTCGTCGCTGAACCGCACCGACACGTCGTTGCCTTCCTGACGCAATTCAACTGTGATCACTCCTGCAGCGTTTTTGCCGGCGGCGCTGCGCACTGCAGGGCTCTCAATACCGTGGGCAATACAGTTGCGCAGCAGATGTTCAAACGATGGCGTCATGCGGTCCAGCATGCCGCGGTCCATCTCGATGGTGGCACCTAGCAAGTCAAGCTTGACCTGCTTGCCTGTGTCTTTGGAGGCCTGCCGCACCACACGGTACAGGCGATCAGAAATACTTTCAAACTCCACCATGCGGGTGCGCAGCAAGTCGCGTTGCAACTCGCGCGTTTGGCGCGCCTGGGCGATCAAATCGTCTTCGGTGGCCTCTACCGTGCGCTGCAAGGTGCGCTGTACAGTCGCCACGTCATTGACCGACTCGGCCATCATGCGGGTAAGCTCCTGCACGCGGGTAAAACGGTCGAACTCGAGCGGGTCAAAGCCGGCCTGCAACTCTTTGGCTTGGGCCAAACGCGACTGCATCTGGGTTTCTGCCTGAAATTCGATGTCGCGCAGTTGCGTGCGCAAACGATTCAAGTTGTCCGTCATGTCGCCAAGTGAGCCGCGCAACTGGTTGAGCTCGGCCTCAAGACGGGAACGGGTGATCATGACCTCACCGGCCTGGTTGATCATTCGGTCTAGCAACTGAGACCGCACACGGATGGAAGCACTGGCAGCTTGAGGCAGCAGCTGCCGGGCCATGATTTGCGGCGCCGGAACCATGCCTTTGCCAAGCACAGGCGGGGGCGATGATGCGGCAAAACCAGCAACGGATGCTGTGGTTTCATCAGCCATCTGCTCCGCCATCATCTCAGCCTTCAAGGCAGCCTCGGAAGGTTCTGTAAAAGCCGCGGCTGCATGACTGGCGTCGGCGCGACGCAGCACTTCCAGCGTGTTTTGCATCGCGTCAAAGCGGGCCAGCAGGGCTTCAAAGTCTTGCGTTTGGACGGCATTGCTACCCAAAAACTCAATCTCGGACTCCATACGGTGCGCCATATCACCTAACCGCAAAGCGCCTGCCAGCCGGGCACTGCCTTTGAGCGTGTGCAGAGCGCGGAGCACTTCCATACGGGCGCCCAAATTGTCTGGCCGTGCCGACCATTGGCGCAGCGCGCCGCCGAGCTGGGGCATCAGCTCTGCGGCTTCTTCGTCAAACATGGGGAACAGTTCCGCGTCAATGGCATCAACAGCGTCAATCTCGTCATCGTCAAAAAAGCCAGGCGCAGGCGGCTCTTGCGGTGAAGCTGCTTGCGCGAAAGTTCGGCTGGCTACAGCAGCCCCTGGTGAGACCGCCGCGAGAGGTAGCGTCAAGGCGGAGGCAGGCGCGAGTGGCTCCGAAGCCGGTGATACAGGCAAGGATTCAATCGCAGATTTGCGCTCGACTTCAATTGCAGAAAAGTCTAGTGCGAGCAGTTGTGCCAGCACATCAGCGTCGGCTTTCTTCAGGAATCCGGCCGCAAACTGATGCAGCAGCCTGCGGATGTCTTCAGCAGCCCGAATGAACAAACCAGCATACTGCTTTGCAGCGGCGGGTGAGTCATGGGCTTGTGAATGATGCAGCGCGTGCTCCAGGGCGCGCGCCATGTCCGAGACGGACACAAGACCGACGGTAGCTGAACTGCCAGCCAGAGAATGTGCAAACGAAACCGTTGAATCAGCTACCGGCTGACTGCGTTCCATGGCCCATTCAGTCACCTCGGTGACCAGTCGCCTTGACCACTCATCGGCCTCATTGAGGTAAACGTTGTAAAGAGGTATCCCAATCCGCAAATGACCAATCACCTTGACCTGATCTTCATCATTGGGGGGGGTTTGCACTGCCAGTGATGGCGCCGGCGTTGCCAATTTTTCAGGAACCGGCAAGGAAGCCGCTGCGAACTGCGTCCCAATATCCCCTGCCGATGGCTCCAGCGCGTGGGGCACCCCGGAAAGTGCGGACAAGCTGTCGAAATCGATGCCTGCAATCTCGGGCACGTCGGGCATGTCGAGCGCATTCGGCTCGACGAATATGACATCGACATCCGCATCACCCAACTCACCTGTACTGGCTTCTGGGTAAACATCAAGCCCAGGCGCAAAGACCGTTGCTATGGGTTCAACACGAATGTCCAACCGTTCTGCCGGAAAGTCGATCGCCGGTGCGTCGGGCTGCGTGTCTGTCGGTGCGTCGCTGCAGACTTCGGCGGGAGCCGACACTGCCCGCGGCAACACCAAAGCCAGATAACGCCCTTGTATCCGCATGGCCTCGGCACTGGCCCGAAAAGCACAAGCAGACCAGATATCGTCATGATGGGCAACAATGTCCTCGATCCAGCGCGAAAGGCCCGTCAAACTTTCAGCTGATAACTGCAGCAGTTGTTCGCTGACTGGCTTTTGCTCGGCCAACCAGCTGTTGAACAATTGCTCCATGGCCCACGCGGCTTCGCCAAATTCGTGAAGGCCCACCATCCGCGAGCTGCCTTTAAGCGTATGAAAAACACGCCGAAGGACCGCTAACTGGTTGATCTCGGCGGGCTCTTTTGCCAGCAGGCGAGTCGCATCCTGTCCGTTAGCAATTACTTCTCTGGCCTCTTCAAGGAAAATGTCGCGCAGGTCATCTTCTTGAAAATCAACTTCTTCAACTTGGCTGGTCGCCGCAATGAGCGCAGGCGCAATGGCAGTGGCCATTGTGTTCAGTGCTTGCGCCGTGGCGTTCGAATCGTTTGTCGATGCGGCAACAGACGCCTCATGCGCGGTATTGGCCAGACCGACTTGCCCGGCAAGCGCGGCGTGAGTTGCCAGCCCATCGAGTTTGACAGTCAGGTTTTCATCTGATGCGCCAGAGTTAGCCTGACGTATCGCCGAGATCACTTCCTGCGACAGAGCGTCAACAGAGCTGGACCCTTCAGGGGCCAAGCTCTGAACTTTTTCTGCACGACCCATCAGGGGCTTGAGTTCGCCTTTAACGTCGTCATACACAAACAGTTTTTTCGCCAGCGCAGGCTGGTAATTGAGCATGTCAATCAGAAAGCTCAGGGCGCCAAGGTTGTTGCCCAGCCGATCAAAAGTGCCTGCCGCTCGGGCACGCTCTTCGTCAAGTTCTGTTTCCAGCATTTGCTCTACGCTATTGCGCATCAGCGACACAGCATGCGACGCCTGGTCCAGCCCGAGCACAGACAGCACAGCGCGCATTTGGGCCAGTTGCCCAGGAACGCTGGCCAAGACGGCTTTGTCTTGAGGATTGCGAAAGAACATATCCAGCGATTTTTCAAGCTCGCCCAAAGACACCCGAAGTTCGCCCACAATGCTGCCCATGGTCTGCTTGTCGCTGACACGGCCGTACAAATCTTCCATCCATGGCTCAAGCGGCTGTGCCTTGGCACCCTCCTTGACCCTGTCCAGACGCTCTGCCAGATGCAAGGTGCGTTGCGTCAATTGCGGATCATTGGGATCGAGGTCGTCAAATGCCGCCTCCAGATACAACACCGAGGTGGCAACTTCCATGGCCAGTTCAATCGGCGGCGCTTGCCCCGAGCGCACCGTCATATCGATAGCGCCAGTCAAGGCCTGCGCGAGTGGCTCACTGCTTGGGTGAAGCTTGACCAGCAAACCGCTGACGAGGCCAAACTGATCGGCAACCGTCTGGAATTTGGTGGTATCCCCGGCGCAGATGGATGACCATGTTTGCTTGGCAGACGCGATGCGTTTGCGCGCCTGCGCCAGCAAAGCAGGATCAAAGCGTCCAAACTGGACGGCCATATAGTCGACCGGCTTGAACTGCGCAAGGCCATAGACCGCTCGCACAGCCGTCAACACAGGCTGGTGAACAGGTGACGCAGGAATGGCTTGTGAACAAAAAAAGAGCAGGTCCTGCGCCAGCCGCTCTGACACACCCACATCGCCTTTGCTCAGGCTGGCATACTGAAGCAGCACTCGGGAAGCGGCACGCCGGACGTAAACATCAGAGGGCAGCAAGTCATTCGCAAGCGCTTCAAAGTAGGCTGCAGCAATCTTCCAGAAAATGCGCGGCCGGCGGTCAGCCTGTCGGGCCGAAAACGCCAAGCTCAAGCCTTTGAGCGTATCGGCCGCCAATGGCGCCCGCCCCTTCATAACTTGCAGCACAGACTGATCAAAAGCAGTACGCGCTTGAACATCGTCATTTCGGGGCTCTGTGGTCAAGGCCAGCTCGGGCTCCAGCCAGCGCCATTGAAGTGGCCACAAATCAGCCGGATGAATCCTGTCGGCACGGACGAGCTCTTGGACATCACGGTATTGTGGGAACAGGGACACTGCGGAAATCGGCTTGTCCGCCAGCACGGCTTCGAGGTATTCGGTCAGTGCAAAGCTGGCACTCTCAATTGTTGATGCGGCGTCCTGGCTGCATTGCCCGGGCTGTTGAACAAACCTTTGTACTGCCGCCTCCATGGCGCGAAGCACCGGCGCCGGGCCAGCTAAACCCACCATCTCAAGCGCACCTACAGCCTGATGCAGCTGCTGCCCAGCAATACGCAAATGACTGGCGTCCGGGGTCGCCAGGCCAGAGCCTTTGGCCGCTTCAGCCTCCCTGACAAAGCGCTTTAGCGCCTTGGCTGAGCCGTCAAGCGATTTGCGCAGTTCGTCCAAAACCCAAGCCAGCGGGCCGAGGTCATGGACCGATGAATCAGGGTCAGCGCCTGGTGAATTCAGATCGTGGGCTTGCATAGATAACGGGCTGATTCAAGAAAGGGTTTGACGCAAATGAAGATATGAAAAGATCAGACGATCTTGAATCGTGACACCGACTGACGCAACTCTTCAGCGATTTTTGACAACTCCCGTACCTGCTGCGCATTCGACCTGGTACCTTCACCAGTCTGTTCCGTCACTGCAAAAATATTCTGGATGTTGCCTGCCACCACATTGGCTGAAGCTGCCTCGCGGATCGCAGAATTTGAAATCTGCTCGATCAGGTCAGCCAGCCTGCGTGACACGCGGTCAATTTCTGACAGGGCCGTCCCTGCACTGTCGGACAGTTTGGCGCCTTCCACTACACCCCGCGTGGATCGTTCCATGGCCGCGACTGCATCCTGGGTGTCGGTCTGAATCGTCTTCACCAGTGCCGAAATCTGCCGGGTTGCATCGCCGGAGCGTTCAGCCAGTCGCTGCACCTCCTCAGCCACCACCGAAAAACCCCGCCCAGCTTCACCGGCCGATGCCGCCTGAATGGCAGCATTGAGTGCCAGCACGTTGGTCTGCTCGGTAATGTCAGAAATCAGCTCGGTAATCTCGCCAATTTCTTGTGACGACTCACCGAGCCGCTTGATCCGCTTGGAAGTTTCCTGAATCTGGTTACGGATCGAATTCATGCCGCCGATGGCGTTTTGCACCGCCTGCAAACCAGACCCGGCAGCCGTCAGGGACTGGCGCGCCACTCGTGAAGATTCTTGTGCCTGTGTTGACACGTCGTTGATTCGGGACGCCATGTCCAGCACAGACTGACCCGTTTCACGAATCTCGCGCAGCTGCTCGATTGATACAGCCAGCAACTCTGTTGACGTGCTTTCCACCTGAGCAGTTGTTTGGGCAACTCGCGTGGCCGTGTTTTGTACGTTACCCACCAGTAAACGCAACTCTTCAACCGTGTAGTTCACCGAGTCGGCAATAGCGCCGGTGATGTCTTCGGTCACCGTTGCCGCTTGCGTCAAATCACCCTCGGCCACTGTCTGCAATTCGTTCATCAATCGCAAAATGGCGGCCTGGTTGGCATCGTTGACCCGCTTGGCGTCCTGCTCCTGACCGCGCGCTTCAAGCTGCTGCTTTTGAGCGATGTCCTGACGCTGGCGGCTGTCCAGCAGCTGCACCCGTGCTATACCCACAGCAGATAGCAAACCGAACGAACCGGCAACTAGCAGCAACACGATGGAAAGCAAACTCAAACCAGACTGATTTGACAACTTGCCCTGCAAATCCTCCAGAGCTCTACGCAATGGCTCACTGTCTGAGATGATGGACGCTTGCGCGTCGCGCGCGGACGCCAGACCCTGCAAGTTACCCAAAATGGCGCCCGCCTGCACACGTGTCTGCTCATACAAAGCCATCAGGGCCTCTAGGCGTTCGCGAGTCTGTGGGTCTTTTGAGCCCACCAGACGCAGCTCCGGGCTGCCATCTAGCAAACCCCGTGCGATTTCCTTAAATGCGTTCAAGTCCTTGCCCAGCAAAAATACAGCCTCTGGGCTCACACCCTCCAGCGTCAGGAACTCGTTGGCTGACTTACCAATCCGCTGCGTCAACATCACCAACTGCCCGGATGCTGAAATCTCGGCGGGCGCTGCATTTTTCTGGAGCTTGAGCGACGATACCGTCTCGGCAATTTCCAGAAGGTCAGAAGACTGTCGATTGATGGTGCGCAGAGCGGAACCCACCTGCGTCAAAATGGCCTGCTGGCTCATCACGACCGCGGCGTTTTTTTCAGCCTTCTCCATCAGTGCCATGATTTTGGTCACGTCTGGCTGTAATTCATCAGCCACTGGGCTCAAACGTAAATCATCGTTGCCCAATCTCAAGCCTCGCACGGTTTTAGCCAACACGCTGGCGCTTTCTTTCACGTCTGGAAAGGCCTGACCGCTACCCACAAGTGCCTGCGACACTGATTTCGCCAAACGTTGAGACTGCATCAGAGATTGACCGGTTGCAGTAACTTCCTGCGCCACCGCATCAGCCTGGGTCAAGGCGCGGTAGGCCACCAGGGCCAGCACCATCACCGACAAACCCAGAAGCATCAGCAATGTGCGCTGGTGCTGGGCAGCGGTTCTGTTGCCGAGAATCGGCAGCTGGAGCAGATTGACGTTGTCAGCTTGCTCTGAAGGTGCGTCCGTCTGCGCATTGGCCATGCGACTGACGGCGAGACCGCGATCTTTTTCGTCGGCTTCTGCCACAGGCACGTTGATAGCACTGGCCTGCATGGCACGGGTTGCAAACGGATCGACCGACATGCCCAGGGCGCTCATGTCAATGCTGTCTGCAGAGGGCTTGTTTTTGCGTTTGAACAGATTTTGTATTTCTTCAATAACAGACATGTTGAGCCTTTTCTGGAAGCCTGAATGCGCCGGTATGGCTGGCCCTAAGTACCTATCGTCAAAAAATGAGCTTGATGCGCCAGCAACTGCAGGTTGATTTCCTGCCAGGTCTGGCCAGTCGAGTCAATGTACTGGTTGCCAAAAAAGGACGGCGCATCGATTGATTTTTCTGCAAAATCGATGAAGGCATCCTGGTTGCGCAAGCCGGACAATCGGTCAATCAGCAAAGCGCAGTTAACGTCCAGCGCACTGTTCAGCGCAATCAGCCGCGACTCCTTGCGCGCCCATTCTGATTTGGGCGTGCTCATTTGTCCGGTGACAAAACGGGCCAGGTCAACCACACCAAACAGGCTACCCCGCAAATTAGCCACACCCAAAAACCAGCCTTGGGTGTAGGGAACGGCGTGTGTTGCCACCCAAGGAAAAATCTCGCCCGCCTGGCTTATGGGAAACAGGTATTTTCGACCGCCGGCCTCTAATGCCAGCCAGCAAGGGGGCACACCTTGAGTTCGCGCGATTTGCAGCCTGTCTGCCAGGCGAGTTTGCAGTTCTCGAATCGCTTGTCTGTTTGCCATGGGTGGGGGTTCAGCGAAAACACTGCGTATTGGGTTGCCGTTAGCCCAGCGCGTTGATTTTGCTCATCAACTCTGCGGCGTTAACCGGTTTGGTGATGTAGTCACGCGCCCCCTGACGCAAGCCCCAGACGCGGTCGGTCTCCTGATTTTTGCTGGTGCACATGATGATGGGAATGTCCGAATAAAGCGGGTCGCGTGTGATGGATCGTGTCAACTGAAATCCATTTTGACCGGGCATCACCACGTCCATCAAGATCAGGTCGGGCTTTTCTTCGGCCAAACGACGAAAGGCAACTTCCGCGTTCTCAGCGGTCTTCACGGAAAACCCGTTTTGGCCCAGCACGTCGGTCAGGTACATCAATTCAGTCATCGAGTCGTCCACCAGCAGAATGTTTTTGATTGTCATTGCACTGCTCCTTGTTTGGTGTTGCCAAGCTGCATCACAGTTTGCAGCAGCTGGTCCTTGGTAAATGGTTTGGTCAGGTAATCCTGCGACCCCACCATTCGGCCCCGGGCTTTATCAAACACCCCATCTTTGGAAGACAGCATGACGATAGGGACATTCGAAAACCTGACATTGCGCTTGATGATGGCGCAGGTCTGATAGCCATCCAGGCGCGGCATCAGGATGTCGCAAAAGATCAGGTCAGGCTGGTAGTCATTGACTTTGGCAAGCGCATCAAAACCATCTTCAGCGAGCAGCACCTCGTGACCGCCCTGCTTGAGAAAAATTTCGGCACTGCGCCGAATGGTGTTGCTGTCATCGATGACCAATACCTTGAGTCCCGAACTGTTGGTGCTCACCGCGATAGCTCCTGTTGCTCATTGATCAAAATCGTTGGATAAACCAGAGTCATGCAATTGTGATGCCAGACCGCGCGACAAGCCCGGTAGCCGGTGATTTAAATTTGCACCATTTCGAAGTCTTCTTTGCGCGCACCGCACTCTGGACAAGTCCAGTTCATCGGCACTTGTGCCCACGGCGTGCCTGCGGCAATACCGTCATCGGGGGCGCCCGACGCCTCGTCGTAAATCCAGCCGCAAATTAAACACATCCAAGTCATTGACAGCACCCCAGCATAAATTGCCTTCACATAGAATGCGAGGATTCTACTAGGCACCATTGCATGTCAGCGACCGCAGCAAAATCACCGCCTATGGCATACCTATCTACAACCCCTTCGAGCAAGACCGGCAATAACAACCTAACCCAGGCGGACGCGACTGACATGCTGTCCGTTGAAGCTGAAGAGGCGCCCACTTGCGTGATGACCTTCAATGCAAGCGACCCCAGTGGTGCCGGCGGCCTGACGGCAGACATCATGGCCATTGCCTCGGCGGGGGGGCACGCGTTGGCCGTTGTGACAGGCGCTTATGTGCGTGACACAGCCAACATTTTTGACCACATCAGCTTTGACGAAGAAGCCGTCAGCGAGCAGGCACGCACCGCACTGGAGGACATGACCGTCAGCGCCATCAAGGTCGGTTTTGTTGGCAGCCCTGAAAACATCAGCGCGGTAGCCGAGATTGCCGCCGACTATGCCGACGTGCCCCTGATTTCCTATATGCCCAGCCTGGCCTGGTGGGACGAAGACAAAATTGACAACTATCTGGATGCTTTTCGGGAACTGTTGTTGCCGCAAACCACCATTTTGGTCGGCAACCACAGCACGCTGTGGCGCTGGTTGCTGCCAGATTGGCCGGGCGATCGCAACCCGTCGGCCAAAGATATTGCCAAAGCTGCCGCGCAACTGGGGGTGCCTTACACCCTGGTCACGGGCATACCGCTGCCCGAGCAATTCATTGACAACGCCCTGGCCACGCCGCAGGCCGTGCTGTACAGCGAAAAATTTGAACGTTTCGAGGCGGTTTTCACTGGCGCCGGGGACACCCTGTCTGCCGCCCTGACAGCATTGCTGGCCAACGGTCACGATTTGCAAGCGGCTACCGCAGAAGCACTGACTTATCTGGACCAGTCCTTGAGTGCAGGCTTTCACCCTGGCATGGGCCAGACCGTGCCCGACCGCATGTTCTGGGCGCAAGCCGATGACCATGAAGACGAGGCCGACATTGAGGGCGCCGCAACACCTGGCGACACCGAACTTACTCTGACCCTGCCCAAACCCTTTTTTGACGTGCCTGCGCACGGCACAACCAAACATTAACCACACCCTAACCGTCTATCGCCCGACTATGACCACCTCCCGCAATGATGTCCTGTTTGAACGCGCCAAAAAACTGATTCCCGGCGGTGTCAACTCTCCTGTTCGTGCTTTCAAGGCGGTGGGCGGTACGCCCCGCTTTGTGCAACGTGCGCAAGGCGCGTATTTTTGGGACGCCGATGGCAAGCGCTACATCGACTACATCGGCTCCTGGGGGCCGATGATTCTGGGTCACGGCCATTCTGGAGTGATCGAAGCCGTCCAAAAAGCCATGATGGACGGTTTTTCGTTCGGGGCACCAACCGAGCGCGAGGTCGAGCTGGCAGAAGAAATCGTCAAACTCGTGCCGTCCATTGAAATGGTACGACTGGTCAGCTCTGGTACCGAAGCCGCCATGAGTGCTCTGCGACTGGCGCGCGGTGCTACGGGCCGCAGCAAAATCATCAAGTTCGAAGGTTGTTACCACGGCCATACCGATGCGCTGCTGGTTAAAGCCGGCTCGGGTCTGGCCACCTTTGGCAACCCCACCAGCGCTGGCGTTCCGCCCGAGGCGGTGCAGCACACGCTGGTGCTGGAGTACAACAACATACCCCAACTGGAAGAATGTTTTGCCCTGCACGGCAAACAACTGGCCTGCCTGATGATGGAGCCGATTTGCGGCAACATGAACTTTGTGCGCGCCACACTGCCCTTTATGAAGCGCTGCCGCGAGCTGTGTACCGAGTACGGCGCGCTGCTGATTTTTGATGAGGTCATGACCGGTTTCAGGGTCGCCCTGGGTGGCGCGCAAAGCCTGTATGCCGAGCTGATTCCCGGCTTCAAACCCGACATGACGGCCTTGGGCAAAGTCATTGGTGGCGGCATGCCGCTAGCGGCCTTCGGCGGCAGCAAGGCCGTGATGGAAATGCTGGCACCTCTGGGCGCGGTGTACCAGGCCGGCACACTGTCCGGCAACCCGGTGGCCACCGCCTGCGGCCTGGCGACCTTGCGAGAGGTACAAAAACCAGGTTTTTACGAGGCTCTGGGCGAGCGCACCCGCAGCCTGGTGACAGGTTTGACGGCCGCCGCCAACAAGGCAGGCGTTCCTTTTTGTGGCGACAGCCAAGGCGGCATGTTCGGCTTTTTCTTGCTGGGGCAGTTGCCGCAAAACTACGCCACGGTGATGACCACCGACAGCCCGGCGTTCAACCGCTTTTTCCACGCGATGCTGGACAAAGGCGTGTACTACGCGCCGGCCCTGTACGAGGCCGGGTTTGTCAGTGCAGCCCATACAGCGGCAGATATTGAGGCGACAGTGGATGCCGCAACGCAGTTTTTTGCTCGTCGTTGAGATTCAAATGCTACTAATTTAGTAGCTGGTGGCCCTTGAATTAATTGGGCTAGAGGCAATTTTTACATTCAAATCGGGCCAAAAGCACGTTTTTAATGCCTGAAATGCCGCACACCTGACAGCACCATCACGACACCGCGCTCATCAGCCGCGTCAATCACCTCTTGGTCACGCATCGAGCCACCGGGCTGAATCACGCTGCTGGCGCCTGCGTCCACCACCACGTCCAGGCCGTCGCGGAAAGGAAAAAAAGCATCACTGGCCACTGCCGTGCCTGTCAGGGAAAGATGGGCGTGCCCCGCCTTGATGCTGGCAATACGGGCGGAATCCAGGCGACTCATCTGACCGGCGCCTACGCCCATCGTCATGCCGTCCTTGCAGAACACGATAGCGTTGGACTTGACATATTTGGCAACTTTCCAGGCAAACAGCAGGTCTTGCAACTGGGCTGGGCTGGGGCGCAGTTTGCTGACGACTTTCAGGTCGGCAAACGCCAGTTCGTGGGTGTCAGCCGTTTGCATCAAAAGGCCAGAGCCGATGCGCTTGATGTCCATGGCGTTGCGCCCCTGTTTCCAGGGGGTGTCGCCGCCCGGGGGCAAATCAATCTGCAAAATCCGCACGTTAACTTTGGTCTTGAACACCTCCAGCGCCTCAGGCGTGAAGCTGGGCGCCATCAGCACCTCCACAAACTGTTTGGAGATTTCCCATGCCGCCCGCTCGTCCAGCGGGCAGTTCAGGGCAATGATGCCGCCAAAGGCTGATGTTGGGTCAGTTTTGAAAGCCTTGCTGTACGCTTCAAGCGCATCGCTTCCTACCGCCACACCGCAGGGGTTGGCATGCTTGACGATCACGCAGGCCGCCGCGTTAAAGCTCTTGACGCATTCCCAGGCGGCATCGGCATCAGCAATGTTGTTGTAGCTCAGCGCTTTGCCCTGCAATTGCCTGGACATGACAAGCGAGCCGGGCGCGGGGTTCAGGTCGCGGTAGAGCGCAGCTTGTTGGTGCGAATTTTCACCATAACGCAGGTCTTGCAGCTTGATGAATCGCCCATTGGTTTGCGCCGGAAACTGCGCGTGGCTGCCATCAGGCTGGATGCTTGACAGATAGTCGCTGATCGCCCCGTCGTACTGGCTGATGCGGTTGAACGCAGCGACAGACAACGCGAACTTGGTGGTGTCGGTCAGCTTGCCATCAGCCTTCAATTCAGCCAGCACACCAGCGTACTGCGACGCATCGGTCAACACGCCCACGTCTTTCCAGTTTTTGGCTGCGCTGCGCACCATCGCCGGGCCGCCGATATCGATGTTTTCAATGGCGTCTTCCAGGCTGCAACCAGGCTTGGCCACGGTGGCTTCAAACGGGTACAGGTTGACGACCAGCAGCTCGATGGTGGCAATGTCGTGCGCTTTCAAAGCCGCCATGTGCTCGGGCAGATCGCGCCGCGCCAGCAGTCCACCATGCACTTTGGGGTGCAGGGTTTTGACCCGGCCGTCAAGCATTTCCGGAAAGCCGGTGTGGTCTGCCACTTCCGTGACGGGCAAGCCAGCATCTGCCAGCAGCGTGGCGGTGCCGCCAGTAGACAGCAGTTTGATACCAAGCGCGTGCAGCGCTTGTGCGAATTCGAGGATGCCGGTTTTGTCGGAGACGGAAATCAGTGCGTTCATTGCTTGTCTTTTTAGCTTTATTTGATGAGTTTGTGCTCAACCAGTTTTTTGCGCAGGGTGTTGCGGTTCAGGCCCAGCCACTCGGCCGCGCGCGACTGGTTTTGCGCGGCTTGCTGCATCACCACTTCGAGCAGCGGCTTTTCAACTACCCGCACCATCATGTCGTACATGCGGTCAGGCTCGGTGCCGCGCAGGTCCTTGAAGTAGCCGTCCAGGCTGGTGCGTATGCACTCTTCGATCTGTTTTTTGCTCATGCAAACACTTCCTCTTCGTTTTTATAAGCCACCGAATCCACAGCAGGCATCCGGTCTGCGGTGCCACTCAAAGCGTTAAAAAAATCATCCACAGCTTGCAACTGCGCCTGCGCATCGGTCAGCGTGTTCATTTGCGCCCTGAACGCCTCGCCGCCAGGCAGCGACTTGACGTACCAGCCAATGTGCTTGCGCGCACTGCGCACGCCCGTGAACTCACCGTACAGCTCGTAGTGCTCGTGCAAATGGTCCAGCAGCAGGCGTTTGACGTCCATGACCAGCGGCGGCACAAGCTGTGTGCCAGTGGCCAAAAAATGCACGACTTCCCGAAAAATCCAAGGCCTGCCCTGCGCCACGCGACCCAGCATGACGGCATCAGCCCCCGTGTAAGCCAGCACATCGCGTGCTTTTTGGCCACTGGTAATGTCGCCGTTGGCCACCACTGGAATGGTCAAGGCGGCTTTGACTTCAGCGATCGTGTCGTATTCAGCCAGACCCTTATAGCCCTGCTCGCGCGTGCGGCCGTGCACCGTGACCATCGCCACGCCAGCGCTTTGCGCAGCGCGGGCAATCGTCACTGCATTTTTTTGATGCGCTGCCCAGCCGGTCCGCATCTTGAGGGTGACGGGCACATTGCGCGGCGCGCAGGCCTTGACCACGGCTTGAACAATGTCAAGTGCGAGTTTTTCGTCCTGCATCAGCGCCGAGCCGGCCCATTTATTGCAGACTTTTTTGGCCGGGCAGCCCATGTTGATGTCAATGATCTGTGCGCCACGGTCAATGTTGTAGGCCGCGGCGTCAAACATCATCTGCGCATCCGTGCCAGCAATCTGCACCGCAATCGGCTCGGGCTCGCCATCGTGGTTGGCGCGGCGTGAGGTTTTCAGGGTGTCCCACAAATCGCGGCGCGAGGTGACCATTTCACTGACCGCATAACCGGCACCCAGCCTTTTGCAGAGCATGCGAAAAGGCCTGTCCGTGACACCCGCCATTGGCGCAGCAAAAACGTTGTTGGCCAGAACGTAGGTTCCGATATTCATGGGGCAGGGGATGGTAGGCGTGCTGAAAAATAAGGCACATTGTAGCCGCCTAAAATTTCAGCAACCGAAAACTTTTCATCCTTTGCGCCCACCTTATGACAAGCGTGATGCTGACGACAAATATCGTCTGCGGCTGCCTATACTCACCACCACATGCAAGCCTGGATCCAACACCTGCTAGAACTTTTGTCGCTGCCCGAGTTTGGTTTGAGCACGGTGTTTGTGGTGTCGTTTATTTCTGCCACGCTGCTGCCCTTGGGCTCTGAGCCCGTTGTTTTTGGCCTGGTTAAATTAAACCCGCAACTGTTCTGGCCTGCTGTCTTGACGGCTACCGCAGGCAACACGCTGGGCGGCGCACTTGATTGGTGGATCGGCTATGGTGCGCACAAAATGGTGGACAAATACAGGCCTGACTCACACCACGGCCGGGCCCTCAGGTGGCTTGAGAAGCTGGGGCCCAAGGCCTGCCTGCTGGCCTGGCTGCCTCTGGTGGGTGACCCACTGTGCTCGGTGGCCGGCTGGCTGAGGTTTGCGTTTTGGCCCTGTGTGATTTACATGGCAATCGGCAAATTTCTACGCTATTTCCTGATGACCGCTGGACTGGTCTGGGCATTTCCGGGCGGCATTTCTTTTTGACATTTTTACCGTTAAAAGCGTTCCGTGGGCAACAGATAACGCCACTGCCCCACAGCTAAACCGCTGAGTGCGACCCGCCCCAACCTCAGGCGCTTCATGCCTGTAACGACCAAGCCCACACTCTCGCAAAAGTAGGCAATCTGCCCGGGTTGTTCGCCTTTCAGGGCAAAGCGCAAACGCGCCTCGCTTTGCCAACTGACTTTGGCTGGCGGTAGCAGCTTGCCATTGAAAGTAAAGCCATGGTCCATGCGGTTCAGGCGCTCCAGCCCACCGCGCTTGATGCTGCCTGCCACCTCGACCACCACTTCATGCTCCAGCGTGGCCGCATCCTCGCGCAGCTTGCGGCTCACGCGCCAGTCGTCGGTGAACACCACCAAACCACTCGCTGGCAGTGCGAGCGGAGTGACCAATTCAGCGGCAAGATGTTTTTTGAGCTGCGCGATACCACTGCGGTCATCTGGTGAATGGGTGGCCTGCTGTAAATCAGCCTCATCGCCAGCAGGCTTGTGCAGCAGCAGCGTGACCGCGGTCGGCGCCAACAGGCTGGCATCTTTTGACAGCGCTATGCTTTGATGCAGCACCCGAAACTGCGGCTCTTCCACCACCACACCGTCCACCTTGACCCAGCCGCCTTCGATGTACTGCTCAGCCTCACGGCGTGAGCAGGGCAGCATTTCAGCCAGGCGTTTGGCAAGACGGATAGGCTCGTTCATACGGTCTTATCAAGCAGCCGCCGTTGAACTGGCTTTGCCAGGCCACCAGCGGCGTCCCCTGCAAGGGGAGGATGGACGACACGCCAGTGAGTCCAGGCAGGGGGGTTCCATGAGTTAACTGCTAAAAAGGAAATTCATCACATCGCCATCCTTAACGACATATTCCTTGCCTTCGCTGCGCATCTTGCCCGCATCTTTGGCGCCCTGCTCGCCCTTGAAGGCGATGTAGTCGTCGAACGCAATGGTTTGCGCGCGGATGTAGCCTTTTTCAAAGTCGGTGTGAATCACACCCGCCGCTTGGGGGCCGGTGTCGCCAATGCGTATGGTCCAGGCACGGACTTCTTTCACACCAGCGGTGAAGTAAGTTTGCAAACCCAGCAGCTTGAAGGCGGCGACGATGAGGCGGTTCAGGCCCGGCTCGCTTTGGCCAATTTCGGCCAGAAACATTTTTTTGTCTTCGTCGTCCATGTCGGCCATTTCGGCTTCCATCTTGGCGCAAATCGCCACCACGGGCGCGTTTTGCGCTTTGGCGTACGCCGACAGGCGGTCCAAAAACGGGTTGTTCTCAAAGCCGTCTTCAGCCACATTGGCTACGAACATGGCCGGCTTGGCAGTGATCAAAAAGAACTGCTGCAAGAGCGGCTGCTCTTCCTTGCTGAAGTCAATCGTGCGAACCGGCTTGGCTTCGTTCAATGCCGCCTGGCACTTTTCCAGAATCGTCACCAGTTTGGCCGATTCCTTGTCGCCAGAGCGCGCCAGCTTGGTCACGCGGTGCAGGGCTTTTTCAACCGCCGCCAGATCGGCCAGGCAAAGTTCGGTTTGAATCACCTCAATGTCTGAAATCGGATCTACTTTGCCAGCGACATGAATCACATTGTCGTCTTCAAAGCAGCGCACCACATTGACGGTGGCATCGGTCTCGCGAATATGTGCCAAAAACTTGTTGCCCAGACCTTCGCCCGTGCTGGCACCGGCCACCAGCCCCGCGATATCCACAAACTCGACGATCGCTTTTTGTATTTTTTGCGGGTTGACGATAGCGGCCAGCTGGTCCAGCCGCGCATCGGGCACTTCCACAATGCCCACGTTGGGCTCTATCGTGCAAAAAGGGTAGTTTTCAGCCGCGATGCCCGCCTTGGTCAACGCGTTGAACAGGGTGGATTTTCCGACGTTAGGCAAGCCCACAATGCCGCATTTCAAACTCATGACAAACCTTAAAAAACTGGTGTCAGAGTGTATTCGATGCGGGCCAGGGCTTGACTGAGCCGCCTGGACTGGGCTGACCTGTCAGTCAAAGCGGTAGCTCGCCCCGACACGTTGGCCCAGCGCCAGCTGCAGCTCAATGCCCGTCAGCGGTATCAGGTTCATGCCAAAGCTGATCGCACCGTTCAAACGCGCATCGGCACGGTAGCGTTGCAGCATGTCAGCTACTTCAGGGCTGCTGATCGCGCGCAATGGGTCAATGTTGGGAATGGGGCAACGCGGGCAGGGTTTGACGGGCTTGAGTTGAGCGACACCTTGGGCCGTTGACACATGCAGCACATCCATTCGGTCCTCGTCATGTGGGGCCAGTGGGTGGCTGTCAGGCGCGGATGCCAAAACAATGTTGGGTCTAAAGCGCGACATGCTGACGGCCGCCTGCCCGGCCGCCAGCAACCGGGCGTTGAGGTGTTCAAGGGAGGCCTCGCTGATGACCAGCAGGGCAAAGCCATCGCTGAACTGGTTCAGGCCTTCCACCTCCCCCGTCCATTGCTTGTCACTGATGCGCTTGTGGTCCGGGTCAAACCGCACCAGGCGCGCTGTGGTGCCTAAAAAGTCGCTGAACCACTGGGCCGCGACCTTGCCCATGTCAAAGGCCGCCACCGAATCGTCCCAGACCTGCACGCGCACAGGTGCCTCAACCTCGTCCAACTTGACGTGCAGGGCCAGCATGCCGGGCGCACGCAGCACCATCTCGTCGTGTTTGATTTGCGGCTGAATCAGCGCCATGCGCGGAAACTCGCGTTGGGTCAGGAATTGGCCTTTGGCGTCCACCACCATCCAGGCGCGGTCAAACTCCAGCCCGGTTTCCGTCAGGATAGCGTCTTGCACAGCCACCCCCGCGCACGATTTGATGGGGTAAACGTACAGACCGGAAACAACGGAAAAAGCGTCGAAATCGCTGGGCTCAGGTTTGGCGAGGTTGCTCATGGGTTGATGGGTGTTGTTAGGAAGCCGCAGCTAAGGTCGTTGTAAGGCCAGAAATTCGGTCGGAGGCCTCGATTTTGCACTGCCTCCTAAAATGGGGAATGTCCAAGTCTTTTGATGTGTGTATTCGTGGTGATGGCGTCGTGGGGCGGGTGCTGGCTTTGCTGCTGGCCAAAGAGCGCCTGAAAGTTGCACTTGTTGTGCCCACGCCGATGGCAACTGCAACTGACACTCGCCCAGACATTCGGGAAGACATTCGGGAAGACATTCGGGCTTATGCCCTGAATCGCGCCTCAAAACAACTGCTTGAATCGATGCGCGTCTGGCCTGATGCGCCATTTGCCACACCGGTACAAACCATGCAGGTCTGGGGCGACGATGGCGGGCAGCTTGAATTCAATGCCAACGCCTCCGGGCAAGACGCGCTGACCTGGATTGTGGATGTGCCGCAACTTGAAGCCCAACTGGTACAGGCTTGCAGCTACCAAAGCTTGGTGGAATCAGTGGGCGCATCGCAACTTGCAGGCATCGCAGCGCCACTGACCATCATTTGCGAAGGCCAAAAAAGCAGTTCGAGGTGCGGCGTCAACACCCAGTGGACGCGCAAGCCCTATGCCCAAAAAGCGATTGCTGCGCGACTGACGTCCAGCATGCCGCACCGGGGCAAGGCCCGCCAGTGGTTTTCAAATGGCGACGTATTGGCCCTGCTGCCTATGGGCGGGGCGTTGGGGAGCTCTCTGGCGCTGGTCTGGTCTGTGTCCGACGAACACGCTGACAAGCTTGAACAACAATCGCCAGAAGAATTTTGTGCGTCGCTGTCTGCAGCCTGCAATTCAGGCGTGGGGCAGTTGCAATTGCTGGGTGAACGCGCCAGTTGGCCGTTGGCGCTGAGCAGCGTTGATCGCTGGGTTGGCCCGGGCTGGGCGCTGGCTGGTGATGCAGCGCACACCGTGCATCCGCTGGCGGGCCAGGGCTTGAACCTGGGCTTGGGCGATGCCGCCTGTTTGAGCCAGGTGCTGGCCAGCCGTGAATACTGGCGCAGCTTGGGTGACGAAAAATTGTTGCGCCGCTACGAGCGTGCCCGCAAAGCAGAAGTGGCTGCTGTGAGCGCCGTGACCGACGGCTTGCACGGCCTGTTTTCGCAAGCCGGTGCGGCCTGGCAGTCGGCGCGCAACTGGGGCATGAAGGGCGTCAGCAGCAGCCAGCCGTTGAAAAATTGGCTGATCAAGCGCGCTGCGGGTACGCTGCCCTGATCTCGTTTTAAAGCGGTGATCAAGCCGTCACAAGCATTCAAAAAAATTCATCCAGAAAGTCAAGCCCATGAAATTCGTCAAATCCCTCATCGCCGTGTGCATGGCCGCTTGCGCACTGAGCGCTGCTTATGCTCAAGAAGCGGCGATTCGCAAAAACCTGGCCGAACGGCTGCCCAACCTGCCCAAAATTGACGAGATCAGCAAAACGCCGATGAACGGCCTGTTTGAAATCCGGGTCAATGACAGCGATATTTTTTATACCGACGCAGAAGGCAACTTCCTGATTCAGGGCAACCTGATTGACACCAAGTCCAAGCGCAACCTGACCGAAGAACGCACTGAAAAACTCAATGCAGTGGCCTTCGATTCACTGCCCCTGAAAGACGCCTTCACGGTGGTGCGTGGCAACGGCAAACGCAAAATGGCGGTGTTTGAAGACCCCAACTGCGGCTACTGCAAGCGCTTTGAGCGTGACCTGCAAAAGGTCAGCGACGTGACGGTCTACATGTTTTTGTACCCCATCCTCAGTTCTGACTCCACTGACAAATCCAAAAACATCTGGTGCGCCAAAGACAAAGGCAAAGCATGGCAGGACTTGATGGTGCGCGACCTGCCGGCACCCAAGGCCAATTGCGAAACCACTGCCATTGACCGCAATCTGGAGTTTGGCCGCAAACACAAAATCACGGGTACCCCCACTGTCTTTTTTGCAAACGGCTCACGCGTGCCAGGCGCCATCAACACGCAGCAAATCGAAAAGTTCCTGACCGACGCCAAGTAACTCGCCTTGACGACACCGATCACCGCGCTGGGTGTTCCAGCGCGTCTCGAAAAGTTTGAACCGACCCCTCAAGCTGCCCTTCATCGCCTGGCCGCGGTTAACCCACCCCGCTACGCCAAAAGTCGAAATGCACTGGATGGCGAAGTAACAGGGCTGTCGCCTTATTTCACGCATGGCATGCTTGGCATGGCGGACGCTGCACGGGACATCAACAGCCGCTGGCCGCTGGGGTTTGACGACAAGCTGGTGTTTGAATTTGGCTGGCGTGAATTCTTTCAGCATGTGTGGGGACACCAGA
The DNA here is from genome assembly GCA_046303055.1 of Polaromonas sp. Classification (GTDB taxonomy): domain Bacteria; phylum Pseudomonadota; class Gammaproteobacteria; order Burkholderiales; family Burkholderiaceae_C; genus Polaromonas. The sequence goes on along the minus strand of JBKCGU010000029.1, from coordinate 85,998 downwards.
AAAACCCGGATGCGATTTTGCAGAATATGCATGACACCCTGCCCTGGCATGGTTTGTACGCAGACACCTTGCCACCTGACATTCGGCAAGGCTGCACCGGTGTTGCGGTGATCGACAACTCGGTCCGCATCTTGTATGCCACGGGTTATCTGCATAACCATTTGCGCATGTATCTGGCCAGCTATGTGGTGCATGTGCGCAAGGTGCATTGGCGCGCCGGAGCCGACTGGCTGTACGGCCATCTGCTGGACGGCGACCTGCCCAGCAACCACCTCAGCTGGCAATGGGTGGCGGGGTCGTTTTCCAGCAAACCCTATCTTTTCAACGCAGACAATGTGCTGAAGTACGCGCCACAAGCTGCCCGGCCAGCCTGGGACTGTAGCGGCACCGTGATAGACCAGAGTTACGAGGCGCTTGATGTGATGGCACGCCAGCATGGCGGACATGGCCCGGAGACTGGCACACATGAAAAAGTGCCTGAACCACCTCTTTTAAGCCATTTCTACCCGTCAAATTGGCCTGTAGCCCAATCAATACAAGGACAAGCCGCTATTGATAATATAGCGAATAAAAAACTGGAGCTGGTCCACCCATGGAGTTTGTCGCAGCGCTGTGCTGACGATACGCTCCATACATTACGCTTGGGCATCATCCACCTGCCAGCACATGCCGAGTGGCCCTGGTCTGAACAGCGCTGGCAATTTGTCCTGCAAGCCATGGCGCTGGTCACTGACCACATCTGGATCGGTGACATCATGCAGCTCGACACTTCAGCAGCGTCCAGCGTCACAGCGCAAGCAACCCTGTTTCCGGGCTACCGGCAGGCGCTGTCAAAAACAGCGGTGTTGAAACCGGTTTCCAGCCTGCTGCCCAACCCGGCCATGGCCTGCAAGTCGTTCAGCAAATTTTATGAGCGGGCGCAGCGTGACGCCGGTCAGTTTGCTGATTTCCTCTAATACCGGCAAATTCATTTTTTTAAACCATGTCGATCGACCAAACCATCACACGACTGGGCTACGCCGGTCTGATTCCCTTTGTGCTATTGACTGGCCTGATGTGGCTGGTGGACAGGGAACTGCTGCCGTTTGTGTCGATTGCGCTGGGCGCTTATGCGGCTGCGATTGTTTCGTTTTTGGGCGGCGTGCATTGGGGCATTGGTTTTGTAAAAGCGCGCTCTGACGGTATGGCAGCACCGCGCTTTCACTTCTGGTGGGGTGTGGTGCCGTCGCTGATGGCCTGGCTGGCTTTGATGTTGCCTGCCTATGCAACATTGCCCTTGCTGGGCTTGGTGGTGGTGGCTTGCTATGCGGTTGACCGCAACACTTACCCGGCAGCGGGCTTGGCAAACTGGCTACCGATGCGTTGGCGACTGACCGTGGTGGCCACGATGAGCTGCCTGCTGGGCGCCGCAGCCGTTTGAACCTTGCTTTTCAAGCCTATGCCAGAAGTTACACCCATGAAACCACACGCCTTGCTGCCTGCGCCCATCAAATACCGCGTTGAAGCACGCAACCTGCATGCCCATCTCTTCGATGTCACGCTGACGATTGCCGAGCCGCAAGCCAGGCAGCTTGTGTCGCTGCCAGTATGGATTCCGGGCAGCTACCTCGTGCGTGAGTTTTCAAAGCAGCTGCAACACCTGACCGCGCAGCAAGGCAGAACCTGGCTGGCCGCTCAACAACTTGACAAATGCACCTGGCAAATCGATGGCAAGCCGGGTAAGCCGCTCGTCCTGCACTACCAGGTGTATGCACATGACAACTCGGTGCGCACCGCCTGGCTTGATGCAGAGCGCGGATTTTTCAATGCCAGCAGTGTTTGCCTACAGGTCGAGGGGCAGACAGCCAGCCCGCATTTGCTGGAGCTGGTGGCGCCAGCAAAAGCCAAAAACTGGTCAGTTGCTACCGGGCTGGCAGCACAAAAAATCAACAAAGCCGGCTGGGGCACTTACAGCGCTGCCAACTACGATGAATTGGCCGATTGCCCGGTAGAACTTGGCACGTTCTGGAGCGGCACTTTCACCGCCTGCGGTGTGCCGCATCGCTTTGTGGTTGCCGGCGCGTTGCAGGGCTTCGACGGAGCTCGGCTGCTTTCCGACACCAAGAAGATTTGTGAACAAGAAATACGCTTTTGGCATGGCAGCAAAAAACCGCCTTTTGCAAACTACCTTTTTATGCTCAACGCGGTAGACGACGGCTATGGCGGGCTGGAGCACCGCAACTCGACCGCATTGATCTGCAACCGCAAGGATTTGCCGCGTACAGGCGAGCCCAAAGTCTCTGAGGGTTACACCACCCTGCGCGGCCTCATCAGTCACGAGTACTTTCACACCTGGAACGTCAAACGCCTGCGCCCGGCGGAATTTGAAACCTACGACTACAGCCAGGAAAACTACACCGAACTGCTCTGGTTTTTTGAAGGTTTCACCAGCTACTACGACGACCTGCTGCTGCGCCGTGCGGACTTGCTGGACAGCGCCGGATATCTAAAGCTGCTGAACAAAACCATCAACCAGGTGATGCAAACGCCGGGCACTCAGGTGCAGTCGGTGGCCCAGGCCAGCTTTGACGCCTGGGTGAAGTATTACAGGCAAGACGAAAACACGGCCAACGCCACAGTCAGCTACTACACCAAGGGCGCACTGGTGGCGCTGTGTTTTGACTTGACACTGCGCCGTGAAGGCCACACCACGCTCGATGCGGTGATGCGTGCGCTGTGGCTGCGCTGCAAGGCGGGGCCACAGGGCGAAGGCGGGCCCATGACTGAGGCCGACTTTGCCGCCGTGCTGCAAAGCCTGGCCAAACGCCCATTTGATGCAGAATTGAAAGCCTGGGTGCATGGCAAAGGCGAGCTGCCGTTGCGGGAGCTTTTGACACACCACGGCGTGACCGTGCATGACGACCCAGCCCAATTGGCGCAGCGCCTGGGGCTGCGCGTCACGGACACGCATGGCGTAGTGGTTAAAACCGTTTTGTCGGGCGGCGCGGCTGAAAAGGCGGGGTTTTCAGCCGGCGACGAGTGGCTGGGCGTTGAAACGATCAAGCCCCCGAGCGGCTGGAGAATGCAGCGCCTGGACGACTTGTTGCTTTATGCCGGGACTGCAAAAAAAGTGACCGCGCTGGTGTCACGCGACAAACGTATCCTGCGGCTTGAGTTGTCGCTACCGCCGCCTGCCACCACCTGGCGTCTGGCCATCCAGGATGTCGCTAAAGTAGAGTCTTGGCTAGCTCAATAACCAAAGAAATGAAGAAAGAATTCCATGATTTACGAGACCATCATCAGCTCCGTCCAGGGCCCGCAAGGCCGTCAGGTTGGCGTTGTCACATTGAACCGCCCCAAGCAGCTCAACGCCCTGAACGACCAGCTGATGGACGAGCTGGCCGCCGCCCTGAAGGGCTTTGAGGCCGACGACAACATTGGCTGCATGATCATCACGGGCAGTGAAAAAGCCTTTGCGGCGGGCGCCGATATTGGCGCCATGGCGCAGTACAGCTTTGCCGATGCTTACGGCAAAGACTTCATCACCCGGAATTGGGAACAAGTGCGCGCCATTCGCAAGCCCGTGATTGCAGCCGTGAGCGGCTTTGCGCTCGGCGGCGGCTGCGAGCTGGCCATGATGTGTGACTTCATCATTGCCGCCGACAACGCCAAATTTGGCCAGCCGGAAATCAAGCTTGGCATCATCCCCGGCGCAGGCGGCACCCAACGCCTGCCCCGCGCCGTTGGCAAGGCCAAGGCGATGGACCTGGCACTGACAGGCCGCATGATGGACGCTCTGGAAGCCGAGCGCTCCGGCTTGGTCAGCCGTGTGGTGCCGCTGGACAAATTGATGGATGAAGCACTGGGTGCCGCATTGATGATTTGCGGACACGGCAACATCGCGCTGATGGCCGCCAAAGAATCGGTCAACCGCGCATTTGAAAGCGGCTTGCAAGATGGCGTGATGTTTGAACGCCGCCTGTTTCATGCCATGTTTGCGACCGAAGATCAAAAAGAGGGCATGGATGCGTTTGTGAACAAAAGAAAAGCCGTTTTTAAACACAAATGATTCTGTTGGCTATAATTTGCGGCTCGGTGATATAGCTCAGTTGGTTAGAGCGCAGCATTCATAATGCTGATGTCGGTGGTTCAAATCCACCTATCACCACCAAATTTAGAGGTTTTGCATCAGCAAAGTCCGCCTCAAACTCTCAGCCTCTGGACAAACACCATGAACCGCTGGATCTTGACACTTATCGTTCCGCTGGCCGCACTGCTGATGAGCACCGCCAGCGCGCAGACTGAAGATTTCAAACCCAATACCCGCCAGTTCCCGAAGGACGCCAAACGAGGCGAGCTGGTGATATTGAGAGCACCTGAGGTCACCCTGGACAACAAGCCTGACCGGCTGTCGCCTGCTGTGCGCGTACGCGACGTCTTGAACAATGTGGTGCTGTCTGGCACATTTGCAAACCAAAAACTCGTCGTCAACTACGTGCGCGACAACATCGGGCTGGTACATCACGTCTGGGTGTTGAACAACGAAGAAATCAAACAGAAGATGCCGGGGCAGCCTGAAGGCGTCTTGAGCAATATCCGCTCCATGTTTGAGACACCGGTTGTCAAAGACGACGGTAATACGCCCTTTAACCAGTTACCCAAATACAAGTAGTAAAAACAGGTTTCTGGCCAGCTTCAGCTGTTTTTAGGAATCAAATCGGCCTGCAGCCCAATAAATGCTTGGGTTATTAGCTCCCGTATTCATAGCACATCAACTCATACATCATGTCCAAAAAAGTCTTCATCAAAACCTTCGGCTGCCAGATGAACGAGTACGACTCGGACAAGATGTCTGACGTTCTGCATGCGGCTGAAGGCTATGAGCCAACGCAGGACATGGAGCAAGCGGACCTGATTTTGTTCAACACCTGCTCGGTGCGCGAAAAGGCACAGGAAAAAGTCTTCAGCGACCTGGGCCGCGTCAAACACCTGAAAGAAAAAGGCGTGTTGATTGGTGTCGGCGGCTGCGTGGCCAGCCAGGAAGGCGCCGCCATCATTGCCCGTGCGCCCTATGTCGACGTGGTGTTTGGCCCGCAAACTCTGCACCGCTTGCCTGACCTGCTGGAAAAACGCTTGAAGTTAGGCAAGCCACAGGTCGACATCAGCTTTCCGGAAATCGAAAAGTTTGACCACCTGCCGCCCGCGCGGGTTGACGGTGCCAGTGCCTTTGTCAGCATCATGGAAGGCTGTTCAAAATATTGCAGCTACTGCGTGGTGCCCTACACGCGCGGTGAAGAAGTCAGCCGCCCGTTTGAAGACGTGCTGGTTGAAGTCGCCGGGCTGGCCGATCAGGGCGTCAAGGAGATCACGCTGTTGGGCCAAAACGTCAATGCCTACCGAGGCAAGATGGGGGTGTCAGCAGACATCGCCGACTTCGCGACCCTGCTCGACTACGTGCACGACATCCCAGGCATCGAGCGCATCCGCTACGTGACCAGTCACCCGAACGAGTTCACCCAAAGCCTGATTGACGCTTATGCCAAGCTGCCAAAACTCGTCAACCACCTGCACCTGCCGGTACAACACGGCTCAGACAAAATCCTGATGGCCATGAAGCGCGGCTACACCGCGATGGAATACAAAAGTACCGTCCGCAAACTGCGCGCCATCAGGCCAGACCTGGCCATGAGCAGCGACTTCATCGTCGGTTTTCCCGGTGAGACCGATGAAGACTTCGACAAGATGATGCGCCTGATTGACGACGTGGGCTATGACACCTCCTTCAGCTTCATCTACAGCCCCCGCCCAGGCACACCCGCGGCCAACATCAAGGACGACACACCGCACAGCGTCAAACTCAAACGCCTGCAACATTTGCAGGCCACCATAGACAAAAGCGTGGAAGCCATCAGCGCCAGCCGCCTGGGCACGGTTCAGCGCGTACTGGTAGAAGGCCCAGCGCGCAAAACGCCAAATGCCCTGTTTGGCCGTACTGAATGCAATCGGCCTGTGGTGTTTACCGGCCCGGACCGGTTGATTGGGCAACTGGTGGATATCAGGATTACTGAAGCGCCCATGCGCTCACTCAGAGGTGAGGTGGTGACTATGGAGGCGGGTATAGCGGCTTGATGCTACATTTTTAGGAGCCTCATACGCATATATCGTTTGGCCTGTAGCCCAGAATAGGCCCTGAAAAGCCCAAAACAGGTCTTTTCCCTCAAAACTTCGGCATCCCCTTCATCCCACCCATTTTCTTCATCATCTTCATCATCCCGCTGCCCTTCATCTTCTTCATCATCCCCTGCATCTGCTCAAACTCATTGAGCAAACGGTTCACTTCCTGAACCTGCACGCCTGAACCCATTGCAATGCGTTTTTTGCGAGTCGCCTTGATGAGTTCGGGTTTACGGCGCTCCAGCGGGGTCATGCTTTGGATGATGCCTTCCTTGCGTTTGATGTCTTTTTCGGCTTTACCCATGTCGACCTGGCCTGCCTTGGCGGCCATTTGCGCGGGTAGTTTGTCCATCAGGCTGGCCAGGCCGCCCATGTTTTTCATTTGCTGGAGTTGGCTTAAAAAATCTTCCAGGTCAAAACCGCTGCCAGACTTGAGCTTGGCAGCCAGCTTTTGGGCGGCAGCGACGTCTACGCCTGCGGTGACCTGCTCGACCAGCGCGACGATATCGCCCATGCCCAAAATCCGTCCGGCGTGGCGTTCAGCGTCAAACACTTCCAGTCCGTCGAGCTTTTCGCTGGTACCGGCAAACTTGATCGGCGCACCGGTGACTTGGCGCACGCTCAGGGCCGCGCCACCGCGTGAGTCACCGTCAAGCTTGGTCAAAATAATGCCGGTCAGCGGCAGCGCGTCCTTGAAGGCTTTGGCGGTGTTCACCGCATCCTGACCCTGCATGGCATCGACGACGAACAGCGTTTCAACCGGGTTCAGTACCGCGTGCAGTTCCTTGATCTCGGCCATCAGCGCTTCGTCAATCGCCAGTCGGCCGGCCGTGTCGACCAGCAGCACGTCAAAGAAATGGCGCTTGGCGTAGTCAATCGCGGCGCGTGCAATGTCAACCGGTTTTTGGTCTGGCGTACTTGGAAACCACTCGGCTCCGGCCTGCGCCGTCACGGTTTTGAGCTGCTCAATCGCGGCTGGGCGGTAGACGTCGCCAGAGACCGTGAGCACCTTTTTCTTGCGCTTTTCAATCAGGTGCTTGGCCAATTTGGCAGTGGTGGTGGTTTTACCTGCGCCTTGCAGACCGGCCATCAAAATCACGGCTGGCGGCTGCGCGACCAGGTTGATGTCGCTGACGCCCTCGCCCATCGTGGCCGCCAGTTCTTTGCTAACAATGCTGACCAGCACCTGGCCGGGCTGCAGGGAGCCCATGACCTCGGTGCCCAGCGCTTTGTCTTTGACGCGGGCAATAAAGTCGCGCACGACGGGCAGCGCCACATCGGCCTCTAACAGGGCCATGCGCACTTCGCGCAGCATGTCTTGCACATTGGTCTCGGTGATACGGGCCTGGCCACGCATTTCCTTGACGAGGCGGGAGAGTTTGTCGGTAAGGGCTGAGGCCATGGGTAGGGCTCCTTTGTGGTGGAGCAGTTGGGAAGGTGAATAAGCGGCTGGATGGGCGAGCGGGCGAGAAATAGGCTGCAAGAAGCTGGCAGGACCAGCAGCACAGAGGCTAAACTGTCGACATGATTTTAGCGATGAGTCAATGGTGGGAGTATGTGCTGGCTAGCGGCGCCTTTTTGGCCTATCTGTTGGCAGCCGTCGCGAACAAGCGAATGGCATCCGACATGCTGCGGCTGGTGCTGTTTGCAGGCTGGGTATTGCACGGCCTGATGCTGGCCGAGGGCCTGCTGGGGGAGCCACCGCGCTTTGGCTTTGCGCCTGCCTTGTCCACCACCGTCTGGCTGGTGCTGGCCGTGTATGCCATTGAAAGCCGTTTGTTGCCACAACTACAGGCGCAGTGGGCGCTGGCTGGGGCAGGGGCGGTCACGGTGGCACTGGCTGTCGTCTTTCCGGGCTCCAGTTATTCGCATGCTGCGTCCATCTGGCTACCCTTGCATTGGGCGCTGGGTATTGCGTCGTATGGCCTGTTCGCGGTGGCGGTTGCTCATGGCTGGCTGACGCAGCGCACGGAGCAGGCCATGCGCCTGGCCTCGCCCAGCTCTACGGGCGTGCCCCTGATGACCCTTGAGCGCCTGACATTTCGTTTTGTTGAAGCAGGTTTTGTCTTGCTGTCGGCCACCTTGCTGGTGGGGTGGCTGTTTGCAGAGCAGCTGTACGGCCCAGGTCTGGCCTGGAAGTGGAACCACAAAACCATTTTTTCTGTGCTGGCCTGGGTGACGTTTGCCGGCCTGCTGGCAGGCCGGGCTCGCTTGGGCTGGCGTGGCCTGCGGGCCGTGCGAGTGTTGTACCTGGGCAGCGGCTTGCTGCTGCTGGGCTATGCCGGTTCACGCTTTGTGCTCGAAGTTGTTTTGAAGCGGGCATGACGAGTCCATGAAGTACGCCCTGATTTTCGGCCTGGTGCTGGTTGTCATCTGGCTCTGGCGCAGCAGCCGGAAAAAGGTGACAAGCCCACTGGCCGCCCGCGCGCCGGTTGCCAAAAGCACGGAGGTGGTGGCCTGTGCAGTTTGCAGCGTTCACCTGCCGCGTACAGAGGCAGTGGCAGGCAAGCACGGCCTGTACTGCTCTGTTGCGCACAGGCAGCAGGCAGACCATTAAAGCGCGCGGATGCGGTTGATGCAGCCCGCAAAGTCTGTCATTGACCCGCCGGATTCGGGGCTGGGCGGTCTTGACAATCTCCCCGGCATCTCGGGTTTAGAACCCCGAAAAAACGCATTTGGCAGGCTGTGGCGCGCCTTGATGACAGCGCGCATCACCGTTGCCAGCGTCCTGGTGATATTGCAAGCCTTTGTTTATGCGTTGGGCAATGTCAACAATGGCTGGTCTCTTGTGGTTTGTGCTGTGTATCTGTGTGCCGCGATAGCGGTACGCCTGCTGGCACGACCCAAGCCACCCGGCAGCACCTTTGATGCTCAGTGGCTGCTCACCGTGGGTGTTGTTGTCGTCACTTTCACAGCCCTTGATTTTTTGCAGCCCAGCGGTATCAGCGACACGCCGGTGTTTGCCTTGCCGGTGCTGCTGGCATCCATTCTGGCACCCAGCTCGCCGGCACTTGTTACGGCCGCCAGCGTCACGCTGCCGCTACTGACAGATGCGTGGTGGGCATCGCTGCATCTGCCAGGCGACGCGTCCGCCAGATTTTTGCAATCAGGTTTGAGCGGCTCGGGCTTTTTTGCAGTGGCATTGCTGGCTAACCAGTTGGCCAAAACCAGAAGGCAAGTGGCGCGCATTCACGATGCTGGGCAAAATACGCATCACCTTCGCTTACGAACGCGCCTTGCCGCGACACACGGGCGTGCCGAGGAAGCTCTGAAAGCAGGCGCATTTGATTACCTGACCAAACCGGTAGACCTGAAACAGTTTCGCAGCGTGGTGGCTTCTGCCATTCAAAGTGACCAAGCCTTGCCATCAGCCCCTACGCTAGATATCGCGCCCACAATCGCCAAACCTGCCGGTAACGAGCCAGCAACAGCCAGGCGCACGCAAGCCACCCTGAAGCCCAAACAGTCATCAGTGCCTCCGGCACTTGAAAAGCTGGTGGGGCACTCTGCCAGCATGCAAGCCGTCAAAGCCCGCATTGCCAAAGTGGCAGGCAACATGGCACCCGTGCTGATTCAGGAACGTCTGGTCAGGCCGCTAGGCTCGTCGCAGGAAGACAGGGTGGATGTACGCGTCCTGAGCGCTTCTTACAAAGAGCTCGGCGAAGAAGTGGCCGCCAAACGATTTCGCCAGGACCTGTACTATCGGCTCAATGTGATCGTGATCAATATCCCGCCGCTGCGCGAGCGACTGGAAGACCTGCCAGATCTGTGCGAGTCGCTTCCAGCCAGAATCTGTAAGGAGTCCGGTCTGAATGTGCCGCCCCTGACGACTTCTGTCTTGGGGCAACTGCGGGCACACTCTTTTAACGGCAATGCCCGCGAACTTGAAAGCATATTGCACCGTGCAGTGACACTTGGTGACGGCGGTGAGCTGGTTCTGGATGCGCCGGTCCAGCCCCTTGCTGATACACGGCCCAGCACACCGGAACGCGACATTTTGTGCTGTGTGCTTCAGGACACCCGCTACAACCGCACGGCAGCAGCCAGCAAACTGGGTTTAAGCCTGCGCCAGATCCGTTACCGCATCGCCCGCCTGAACATCCCGATGCCTGATGTTGATGCCCAGGAGACGGACAGTGACAACGCCGATGTTCTCGCCTGAAGTCGCCCCCGCCGCAGCGCTCTGGCAAAGGGGCTGGTACCGCTATGCAAGGAAAATCGAATCGCCAAACTTCGGGCCGCGACCCCATCAGGCGCTGGTTGACTTGATTGTTCTTCATTCCATCAGTCTGCCACCGGGCGACTACGCCAATGACAACGTCCAGCGCCTGTTCACGAACCAGCTCGACTGGGACGCGCATCCTTACTTTCAGGGCATCCGCGGCCTGAAGGTGTCAGCGCACTTTTTTATCAGCCGCACGGGTGAGCTGTGGCAGTTTGTGAGCTGCGACGCTAGAGCCTGGCATGCCGGGCAGTCGAGCTATCGGGGCCGCAACAACTGCAACGACGATTCCGTGGGTATTGAGCTGGAAGGACTGGAGGGAAACAGCTTCGAAGAGCCCCAGTACGAAACCCTGCGCGTGCTGTGCACTGCCCTGATGCGGCAGTATCCGATTGCGCATATCGCCGGGCACGAGCATATTGCGCCAGGACGCAAGGAAGATCCGGGGCCCGGTTTTGACTGGCTTTTGCTGCAACGTAACATGGCGTTGCCGCAGGCCGTCATGCCCCAACCAAAGCCAAATCAAAGCTAGCCAAGTCCTGGCTCCGCAAAACACGGGACTTGCCGCATGAATGCTGGCGTTCGATCAGCCTTCGCCCATGTTGCAAGGCTTGCCGGCTGACATTGCCACCACTAGACACTAGCGGCAAAAGTAAGTCCGACAAGCCTCAAGCAAGTAAGCATCCGCTTCAGTGAAAACTCGGGTCAAAAACACTACATCTAGTGCTTGAATTCCTTTCAGACCCTATGTATAGTGTGTGAACCATTTGATGTTTGATATATTACCGAGGTCTTTCAGTCACAAGAAGTCAGTCTGCAGTTGGCGTGATTTTGTTTTGCGGCGGCACCAGCAGGGCAGCAATAGCCACAAGCCACGCAGGCTAGACAGAAACCCGTCCTCATCAAATTTGACGAACACGAAACGCCAAGAAACCTAAAAACAAGTCAATAGGATGCACATGCAAACAGCGCAAAACACCAGCCACGTCACCCCTGTCATGCCGGCCTTCACAACAGGCGGCAACGAACCCGGCACAGGCACCCAAAGTAACCCCTTCAGCAATTACCAGATCATCCGCCGCAACGGCGCCGTCGTTCCGTTTGAGCCGAACAAAATCGCCGTGGCGATGATGAAGGCCTTTCTGGCGGTGCACGGCACGCAAGGCGCTGCGTCTGCCAGCGTGCGCCAAACCGTGGACGAGCTGACTCAAGCCGTCATGCGCGCCATGATGCGTTCACGCCCCAGTGGCGGCACCTTTCATATCGAAGACGTCCAGGATCAGGTCGAGCTGGGCCTGATGCGCGGTGGACACCACGAAATTGCACGTGCCTATGTGCTGTACCGGGAAAAACGCACCCAGGAGCGTGCGCGCCAGCCGCAGGCGCAAACGCCAGCTGCTCAACAAATTCACGTCATGGACGGCGGCGAGAAAGTAACACTCGACATTCGCAAACTGCAAGCCCTGATTGAGGCTTCCTGCGCCAATTTGGGCGCAGATGTCAAACCCGACCCCATCGTGTCCGAGACCATGCGCAACCTGTATGACGGCGTACCGATTGACGAGGTCTACAAAGCATCCATATTGGCGGCCCGTACGCTGATTGAAAAAGACCCGGACTATACCTTCGCCACGGCACGCCTGTTGATGCACACCATTCGACGTGAGGTGCTGGGCGAAGAAGTAGCGCATGAAGAAATGCATACACGCTATGCCGCATATTTCCCCCAGTTCATCGCCAAAGGCGTACAAAACGAGTTGTTAGACGAAAAGCTCCAGCAGTTTGACCTCGCCAGATTGGGCGAGGCGCTCAAGCCGGAGCGTGATTTGCAGTTTGACTACCTGGGCCTGCAAACGCTGTTTGACCGCTACTTTTTGCACGTGCGCAAACAGCGCATCGAGCTTCCGCAAGCGTTTTTCATGCGAGTGGCCATGGGCCTGTCTCTTAACGAGATCAACCGAGAAGAACGCGCGATAGAGTTTTATGAAATTCTGTCGTCGTTTGACTTCATGTCAAGCACGCCAACGCTGTTCAATGCTGGAACGCTGCGTTCGCAGCTGTCGTCGTGCTACCTGACCACCGTGGCTGATGACCTGGGCGGTATTTACGACGCGATCAAAGAAAACGCACTGCTCTCCAAATTTGCGGGCGGCCTGGGCAACGACTGGACCCCTGTGCGCGCCTTGGGCGCTCACATCAAAGGCACAAATGGCGAATCACAGGGCGTTGTGCCCTTCCTGAAAGTTGTCAATGACACCGCTGTTGCGGTTAACCAAGGCGGCAAGCGCAAGGGCGCTGTGTGCGCCTATCTGGAAACATGGCACCTGGACATTGAAGAGTTTTTGGAACTGCGCAAGAACACTGGCGACGACCGCCGCCGCACGCACGACATGAATACCGCCAACTGGATTCCTGACCTCTTCATGCGCCGCGTGATGGAAAAAGGCAGCTGGACACTTTTCTCGCCAAGCGATACGCCTGACCTGCACGACAAGTTTGGCAAGGATTTTGAAAAAATCTATACCGCCTATGAAGCCAAGGCCGAGCGGGGCGAAATCAAACCTGCCCGCAAACTGCAAGCGACCGATATGTGGCGCAAGATGCTGTCGATGCTGTTTGAAACTGGCCATCCTTGGATCACTTTCAAGGACGCCTGCAACGTCCGCTCGCCTCAGCAGCACAATGGCGTAGTGCATTCATCCAATCTGTGCACCGAAATCACGCTCAACACCAGCGACACCGAGACGGCCGTGTGCAACCTAGGCTCGGTCAATCTTGTGCAGCACCTGAAAACATTGTCCGATGGTGTCAAGGTACTGGACCACGACAAGCTACAAAAGACCATCACTACTGCCATGCGTATGCTGGACAACGTGATTGACATTAATTACTACGCTGTGAAAAAAGCGCGTGACTCCAACATGCGCCATCGCCCGGTGGGTTTGGGCATCATGGGTTTTCAAGATTGCCTGTATGAGCTGCGCGTGCCTTACGCGTCACAAGAAGCAGTTGAATTTGCCGACAAGTCGATGGAGGCCGTGTGCTATCACGCCTACTGGGCATCGACCGAACTCGCCAAAGAACGCGGCAAGTACGCCAGCTACAAGGGCTCGCTGTGGGACAAAGGGATATTGCCGCTTGACACGCTGGACATGTTGCTTGAAGAACGAGGCGGATATGTTGAAGTTGACCGTTCCGCGACGCTAGACTGGGACGCATTGCGCAACAAGATTGCACTGGACGGCATGCGCAACTCAAACTGCGTGGCGATTGCGCCTACGGCGACGATATCCAACATCATCGGTGTGGACGCCTGCATCGAGCCTTGCTTTGGAAACCTGTCAGTCAAGTCGAATCTGTCAGGTGAATTCACCGTCATCAACCATTATTTGGTGCGTGACCTGAAGCGCTTGGGCTTGTGGGACGACGTGATGGTGGTGGACCTGAAACACTTTGACGGCTCATTGCGCCCCATTGACCGCGTTCCCCAAGACGTTAAGGCGCTTTATGCCACTGCGTTTGAAGTCGAAACTTCGTGGATCGTGGAAGCGGCGTCACGTCGCCAGAAATGGATTGACCAGGCGCAGTCGCTCAACATCTACATGGCTGGCGCATCCGGCAAAAAGCTTGATGAGACCTATAAACTTGCATGGTTGCGTGGCTTGAAGACTACCTACTACCTGCGTACACAAAGCGCCACCCACGTTGAGAAATCAACCGTCACGGCGGGCAAGATGAATTCGGTTGCTTCAAGCACAGTTACAGCGGCGAGCAGCATCAGTGCAATAGACAAAGCCGCAGCGGCTGCACAGATTCAGATGGATGCAACGCCGGCAACTGATATCAAGTTCTGTGCGATTGATGATCCTGGTTGCGAGGCCTGCCAATAAGAAATCACTGAATGCGTACGATCACGCTATTCAATGAATCATTGACGATGTAAATGAGCAACACAAATTGGCGGCGATGTGACTGAATACTTTTCATTTTTTATCGCAGCTTTCATAATTACGAAATACTGGAAACATCTATGTTGACCTGGGACGAAGAAGTCACACCATCACTGCAAAATTCGATAAGCAACGGTACGCCTGGCAGCCGCTCGATCGAGCCCCCCCAACTTTCGTTTGCTCACGTTGAGCAACCGTCTCCTACACGAATTCTCAATGATGGTGCAGTAGTCACGGCCACGCCCACCAACACCGAAGCATTGACAGCCACTGTTGCCGTGCCTGCCGTCATGAAACGCGTCAAGGCTTCAGACAAGCGCATCATCAACGGCCAGACCGATGTCAACCAACTGGTGCCTTTTAAATACAAATGGGCCTGGGAAAAATATTTGGCAACTTGCGCCAACCACTGGATGCCGCAAGAAGTCAACATGACGCGTGATATTGCCTTGTGGAAAGACCCGAACGGTCTGACCGAAGACGAGCGCCGTCTGGTCAAGCGTAACCTAGGCTTTTTTGTCACGGCTGACTCATTAGCCGCCAACAACATCGTGCTGGGTACGTACCGCCATATCACTGCGCCAGAATGCCGTCAGTTTTTGTTGCGTCAGGCTTTTGAAGAAGCCATTCATACACACGCTTACCAGTACATCACCGAGTCACTGGGTCTGGACGAAGCAGAAATCTTCAATGCCTACAACGAAGTGCAGTCCATCAAGGATAAGGATCAGTTCCTGATTCCTTTCATTGAGGTTATTTCCAATCCGCACTTCAAAACCGGCACTCACGAAGCTGATCAGACGCTTCTGAAGTCCCTGATCGTATTTGCCTGCCTGATGGAAGGTCTGTTCTTTTACGTCGGCTTCACGCAGATTTTGGCGCTTGGTCGCCAGAATAAAATGACGGGTGCTGCTGAGCAGTACCAGTACATCCTGCGCGATGAGTCCATGCACTGCAACTTTGGTATCGATTTGGTCAATCAGCTCAAGCTTGAAAACCCCGGCTTGTGGACAGCCGAGTTCAAAGCCGAGATCAAAGCATTGTTCATGCAGGCCGTTGAACTTGAATACCGCTACGCTGAAGACACCATGCCGCGCGGCGTGCTAGGTCTGAATGCCTCGATGTTCAAAGGCTACTTGCGCTACATCGCCAACCGCCGGGCGACGCAGATTGGCCTGGAGACCTTGTTCCCACACGAAGAAAATCCGTTCCCCTGGATGAGCGAAATGATTGACCTCAAGAAGGAACGCAACTTTTTTGAAACTCGCGTGATTGAGTACCAGTCGGGTGGTGCCCTGTCGTGGGATTGACGCTCGACCCTGATTTCCTGAACACGAACTTGTTTTATCACTATGCTTTTTAGAATTGCAATGACCAATAATCGCACCGCAGAGTGTGTATCGGGCATTGCTCCACTGTTCGCAGCGCTGGGCCCGGCTATCGGCTGGCCCAACGCCGCGAATCGCTTTGCGTACTCCAAACGCGAAGTGCTCTTTGCAATGTAAGAAGGAGAAAACTATGGCAACTGCGAAAAAAACTGCGGCTAAAAAAGCTGCACCAGCGAAGAAAGCCCCTGCAAAAAAAGTAGCTGCTAAAAAAGTAGCCGCTAAAAAAGCACCGGCTAAAAAAGCACCGGCTAAAAAAGTAGTGGCTAAAAAGGCACCAGCTAAAAAGGCACCGGCTAAAAAAGTAGCGACGAAAAAAGTAGCTGCTAAAAAAGCACCAGCTAAAAAAGCTGCAGCCAAAAAAGCACCTGCTAAGAAAGCCGCAGCCAAAAAAGTAGCGAAGAAACCCGCTGCCAAGAAAGCCGCGAAAAAACCCGCTGCCAAGAAAGCTGCGAAAAAACCCGCTGCCAAAGCACCCGCTGCACCTGCGGCTCAGACGACTCTGAACCCGCAAGCTGCCTGGCCGTTTCCAACAGCCAGCAAGCCGTAAGCAGTAAGGTACTTCTGCTTGGAAAGCCCAGCATCCTTGATGCCGGGCTTTTTTTATTGTTGAAGTCTGAGCTGCTAACGAACGTATGCATTGGTCTGGAGACCAATGCATACATTTTCAGGCTGTTTTGAGCGACTCCAGCGTGTAATTTTGTCCGCCCCGATAGGCAATTTTGTGCGCGCCGACGCGGTTGCCCAAGTCTGCGCAACGCAGCAGCGACCAGCCCTGTTCCAGGCCAAACAACAAAGCACCACGAAACGCATCACCACAACCGGTCGGGTCCACCACTTGCGTGGCTTTAACCGGTGCCACAAGTGTTTTATCACCCTTGACCCACACCTCGCAACCCTCGGCACCCAAAGTCACAATCAGGCCCTCAACCCGATGGGACAGCTCAGCGCAGGACAAGCCCGTTCGGTCACACAGCAGCTTGGCTTCGTAGTCGTTCACGGTGACCCAGGTGGCCAGGTCAACGAAATGCGCTAGCTCTTCACCATTGAACATCGGCAGGCCCTGCCCTGGATCGAACACAAAGGGAATCTTTGCCGCCTTGAACTGTTCAGAATGTTGCAGCATGGCATCACGCCCATCAGGAGACACGATGCCCAGCTTGATATCGCTACGCGCCGTAATCTGTGTCAAATGCGCTTGCACCATGGCGCCAGGGTGAAACGCCGTGATTTGGTTGTTGTCGCGGTCGGTCATGATCATGGCCTGCGCGGTATAGCTGTCTGCCACTTCGCGGACAAACTCGGTGCTGATGCCCAAGGCCTTCATACGTTCGGCGTAGTCAACTCCATCATTGCCTATGGTTGCCATGGGCAGCGGAGTACCGCCCAACTGCTTAAGGGCATAAGCAATGTTGCCAGCGCAGCCGCCGAATTCCCGGCGCAGGCTAGGTACCAAAAAAGACACGTTCAAAATATGCAGTTGCTCAGGCAATATTTGCTCGGCAAAGCGACCTTCAAAGGTCATGATGGTGTCAAAGGCCAGAGATCCACAAATTACAGCAGGCATACTTTTAATGTTTCAAGGTTTAAAGATCAAGGGTAGAAAGCCAGCAGGCGATAACCAGCAACACGCAGCGACAAGCCTGTCGCCGTTGCATCGTTTGAAGGTGATGGGTTGACGGCAACTTGCAAGCTGAGGTCAGCAGAAAAGCCGGTATCGGCAGCAAGCATGCTGGTGCCCGCGCTGAATTGTGAAGGAGACAGCACGCGCCGCAATACCGGCTGATCCTGGGTATCGGTAAGAGTGACTTCTAGTGAGGGCATCGAAACGGCCGCAGACCTGGTGTTTTTGACGGTGAAAGTCAGTCGGTAGATACCTGCGTCATTGATTTTTTTGAACGACGAGCTGTCAATCACAATGGCTTCAATCTGCCGCAACGGACCCACCTGACAGGCAAATCGTTCGCAAAACATTTGCAGAGCTGGTTCCAAACGCGGCTCATAAGCGGCCAGACTGTCGCGCTGCATCACAGCGGCCTGTAGCGCCAGCAAGCCCAGTAGCAACAAAGCTGACAAGCCCAAGACCAGACGTATCAGAGGTTTGCGCCAGAAAGCTTGGCGGCGTGCGTCGCGCACGAACGAAACTTCGTTTGAGACATCGGTCGGTATCTCGCTGGACACAGCGGCCGGCGTATCGACGAAGGCTGCTCCTACTTCCTCGGACGCTGCCGTGGGCACGGGTGAAGGCGCATCCACAACAGCACGTGCGGCATTTTCATTTGGTGTCGTGAGAGCCGCCGTAACCTCTTCAGCATAAGACACATAGTCACTTTCTGTTGAAGCCATGACAGAAGGCCAAGGTTCGTCGTTGATGTTGGGCAGCAATTGAGATGGTGACGGGGTATTTTCAGCTTGCAAATGGATCTTGGCATCAAACACATCCGCACACTGGCCACATCGCACCCAGCCCTGAGAGACTTTGAGTTGGTCGGTCACGACGTTGAACATCGTGCCGCAAGCGGGGCAGCGCGTAGTTAGACTCATCTAGCGCCCTATTGTAAGTTCACGCCAACAGGCCAACCCGGGGCTCAAGGGCGATTCAAAAGCGGGCTGTCATCAGTATCCAGCCATCTTCAGTATCGGCCACCTTCAGCGTACACCAGGGTGCGTAAGCCGCTTTCAGCTCGTCAGCCTGGCGCGCCAAAATACCAGCCAAAACCAGGCTGCCATCCTTGGCGACGTGGCCGCACAGCAGGGGTGCCAGCACCTTCAAGGGCGTCGCCAGAATATTGGCCAGCACGGTCTGGTACTGGCCACCGGCCTCGTCGGGCAAGCCAGCGCTAAGCTGCACCTGGTTGGCGTCTGCATTGGTGCGGGTGGACTGCACAGCGGCTTCGTCAATGTCAACGGCATGGATGTCTTGCGCACCAAACTTCGCTGCGCCAATGGCCAAAATACCTGAACCGCAACCGTAGTCCAAAACACGACCAAGAGGAGAATTTTGATGAGCTATCCATTTCAGGCACATCCGGGTAGTTGGATGCGTACCTGTACCAAAAGCCAAACCTGGGTCCAGCCGAATAGCATGAACCGCCTGAGCAGGCGGCTCGTGCCAGGTCGGAACAATCCAGAAGTCCGGCGTGATTTCAACCGGTGCGAACTGCGATTGCGTCAGGCGCACCCAATCTTGTTCAGGTACGTTTTGAATCGCAACAACGGCGCAATCGGCAAAGAAATCCTGCACTTTGAGCAGTTCAGCAGCATCCCTGGCCAATGCCTCAGTGCCAAACAAAGACACCACCCGAGAACGGTTCCAGCCGAATTTGGGCGGCGGCATGTCGGGTTCGCCAAACAGGGCCTGCTCGTGATTGGTTTGTGCATCAGCATCTTCAACCGACACGCTCAGCGCTTCCAGCGCATCGAGCGCATCACTGACAGCCTCAACACCGCTTTCAGGAACCAGCAAAACGAGCTCAAACATCACTAACGGATTCTCTTGCTCAACCACTCTTCAAGGTAGTGAATATTGGTTCCACCATCCATAAACTTGGCGTCCACCATGAGTTCGCGGTGCAACGCAATGTTGGTGTTGATGCCTTCGACTACCGTCTCTGCCAGCGCGGTGCGCATCCGCGCCAGGGCTTGCTCGCGCGTGTCGCCGTGCACGATGATTTTGCCGATCATCGAGTCGTAGTTCGGCGGCACAAAATAGTTAGCGTAAATGTGCGAATCGACTCGCACACCGGGCCCGCCGGGTGTGTGCCAGGTCGTGATGCGGCCGGGCGAAGGCGTGAATTTGTAAGGGTCTTCGGCGTTGATACGGCATTCAATCGAATGGCCTTTGATCTGGATGTCGCGCTGCGCAAACGGCAGCTTTTCACCCGCAGCCACCATGATTTGCGTACGCACCACGTCCACTCCTGTGACCCATTCCGTCACAGGGTGTTCGACCTGCACGCGGGTGTTCATTTCAATGAAATAAAACTCGCCATTTTCAAACAAAAATTCAAACGTTCCTGCGCCGCGGTAGCCAATTTTCTTAACCGCCGTTACGCAGCGTTCGCCAATGCGTTCGATCAGCTTGCGCGGAATGCCCGGCGCTGGCGCTTCTTCAATGACTTTCTGGTGCCGGCGCTGCATGGAGCAATCGCGCTCGCCCAGCCAGACCGCGTTACGGTGTTGGTCAGCCATGATCTGGATTTCAATATGCCGGGGGTTCTGGAGAAACTTCTCCATGTACACCTCGGGGTTTCCAAATGCAGCGCCCGCTTCGGACTTGGTCGTTTGTACGGCGTGCAGCAAGGCCGCCTCGGTATGCACCACCCGCATGCCGCGCCCACCGCCGCCGCCAGCGGCTTTGATAATGACCGGGTAACCAACCTGCTTGGCAGTGCGTTTGATGGTGGCAGCGTCGTCGGGCAGGGCGCCTTCAGAACCGGGCACACATGGCACACCAGCCTTGATCATGGTCTGCTTGGCCGACACCTTGTCGCCCATGATGCGAATGGACTCTGGCGAAGGGCCAATAAACTTAAAGCCGCTTTTTTCAACCCGCTCGGCAAAGTCAGCGTTTTCACTCAAAAAACCATAACCCGGGTGAATCGCCTCGGCATCCGTGACTTCGGCCGCCGAAATAATGGCCGGCATGTTCAAGTAGCTGTCTTTGGACGATGCAGGGCCGATGCAAACCGACTCATCGGCCAGCTTGATGTATTTGGCGTCTCGGTCCGCCTCTGAATAAACCATCACCGCCTTGACGCCCAGTTCCCGGCAGGCACGCTGGATACGCAGGGCTATTTCACCGCGGTTTGCAATGAGAATCTTTTTAAACATGCCCAAATCCGATTTGCCGCTCAGTCGATCAGGAACAACGGCTGTCCGTATTCCACCGCTTGGCCGTTTTCGCAAATGATTTTACTGACCGTGCCCGACTTGTCAGCCTCGATTTCATTGAGTATTTTCATTGCTTCAATGATGCAGATAGTTTGGCCTTCCTTGACCGCGTCACCCACTTCGACGAAGGGCTTGGCACCGGGACTGGCCGATCGGTAGAACGTCCCGACCATAGGCGACTTGACCGCATGGCTTGCTTCAACAGCAGGTGCAACTTCAGGCGCGGGAGCTACGGCAGCTGGGACCGCGGCAGGTGCTGCTACCGTGGCAACAGCAGGCTGCTGCATCACAAGTGGCGCAACGCTGGACTTGACGATGCGGACCTTGCCCTCGGCTTCCGTGATTTCAAGCTCAGACACGTTGGAGTCCGATACCAGATCAATCAGCGTTTTGAGTTTTCTTAAATCCATGGTTTTCTCCAACGACGGCAGGTACAAGAAGCGCCGGCAACCAAGCCAATCTTCTCTCTTCCTACGCTTACTCGGTTCTTTCGAGCCTTAAACTGTTAAAAAAATACGCTTCGGCCAGGCAGTCCGCGTGCACTGCACCAAAGAAGGCGCAAAGTGTACTCCAAGCCAAAACGGTCTGACGCCCGAATGATCTCTGGCATCCTACAAAGTTCTTATCTTTAAGTTAGTTGTAAATAGCCTATTTTAAAAACATTTAAATGTTTTTTAGAGAAATTTGTCGAATCTTATTTCAACTGACCCCATTGTGCCAGATCTTCGCTAGAAACTTTGCCAGTTTTGCGGTGCAGCAACGCGCCAGATCCACCAAATACCGCTGTAAATGGCAAGCTACCCGAGAGATTGCCCAGCGATTTACTCAATTCAGTACCGCTCAAGCCCGCCATCCCTACCGCAAAGCTAAGCGGCCTGGCCTGCAGCCACTTGCGTACCGCACTCGGTTGATCAACCGCCAGGCCAAGCACCTGCCAACCTTTGGCTTTTTGTTCCTGGTAAAAAGCATCCAGCAGAGGCAACTCCTCCACACACGGTGGGCACCAGGTGGCCCAAAAGTTCAGCAGCAGCGGCTTGCCGCGAAAGCTGTCCATGGGCTGTGGCTTGCCGTCGGGTGTGTCAAAGCTCATGGCCCACAGCGCATCTTGTGCGGTATTTGTTTGCGCGGCGGTCAGCTTTTGGGGCTCATGCCTGAACCAGGCTGCGCCCACGCCAGCCAGTCCAGCAGCGGCGGCCGCACCCATAAAGAGTAAGTTTCTTCTATTCATGAGTCAGACTTTACCGCTTTCAATGACCAGCTTTTGGACTGCCGTCAGATCCCCACGAGGCCTGCGCCCCTTCTCGTCGGGCTTGAGCGCGCCGCGCAGGTCGTCATGGTCGTACACCATGAAATGCACGCCGATGTTTTCGGCCAGCGACTGGCACAGGCTGCTCAAGCTTAGCGCCTCGACTTTGCCACCTGTAAAACCAGTGACGGTGCGCGGTTCGTAGTCGACGTTGTGCTCAATCAACGCGATTTCAGCCGATTTAGGGTCATCACAAAACAGCTGGATATAAATGTCTGACAGCCGCGTGGCCGTGCCATGCCACACAGCCCCCGCCAAATGCGGCCTGAAACCCGCCATGCGCTGCATCCACACCAACGCTAGCTCCCGCAGTGCCGCCAGTTCAGTCGGCTGGGTGTCAGCGCAAAACACGGCGATGTATTCCATCACCGCATCTTCAAGCTCCGAGTTGTCGGGCAGCTCGGCGCGGGCCGGCAGCCCCATCTGTTTGACGGCCCGCCGCTTGGCCGGACCATATTCAAGACCCTCTTCAACCACCAGGGCGGCGGCGGTGGCGGCTATTTCGGATTTGAGAGTGGTCATCGTCAAGGCTGTGAAAAAAGCGAAACGTACAGTTTAGGTGAGCCACCAAATCCGCCTATTGACTTCTAGAATAAGCCAATGCACATACACATACTCGGAATTTGCGGCACCTTCATGGGCGGCCTGGCAGCTTTGGCGGTTGAGGCGGGGCATAAGGTGACGGGCTGCGACTCTGGTGTGTACCCACCCATGAGTGACCAGTTACGTGCGCTGGGGATCGATCTGGTGGAGGGCTACGCTGCCGACCAGTTGGCCTACAACCCGGATGTGTTTGTTGTAGGAAATGTGGTGTCGCGGGCGCATCTTGCCGATGGCACACCCAAGTATCCGTTGATGGAGGCCATCCTCAATGATGGCCTGCCCTACACCAGCGGCCCGCAGTGGCTTGCAGAACATGTTCTGCAAGGTCGTCATGTGCTGGCAGTGGCAGGCACGCATGGTAAAACCACGACGACCGCGATGCTGGCCTGGATCCTGCAATGCGCGGGGCTGCAGCCGGGCTTTTTAGTGGGCGGTGTGCCGCTGAATTTTGGTGTTTCAGCCAGGCTGGGAAGTACCTCCACCCCTCTTTCCAAGCATGGGCCGCGGGTCTGGCTTAGCCAGCCCGCAGGCGCAGCGGCCCCCTCGGGGGGCAGCGTCCACACGCAGTGGGAAAGCGTGGGGGCAACCTTCGTGATTGAGGCAGACGAATACGACACCGCGTTTTTCGACAAGCGCAGCAAGTTTGTTCACTATCGCCCGCGCACCGCAATTTTGAACAACCTCGAATTCGACCACGCCGATATTTTTGACAATCTGGCCGCGATTGAGCGGCAATTTCACCACCTGGTGCGAACGGTGCCGTCGTCTGGCCGCGTCGTGGTCAATGCGACTGAAGAAAGTCTGGAACGGGTCTTGGCCCAAGGCTGCTGGAGTGAGCAAGCACTCTTTGGCAATGCGTTGGCCAATAAGGCGGGTTTCACTACCGACGGCGAGCCGGGCGACTTCAAGGTGCTAAAAGCAGGCAAGGTTGTAGCGCGCGTTCAATGGGCGGTCAGCGGCGTACACAACCAGCTCAATGCGCTGGCAGCGATTGCGGCTGCCGAGCATGTGGGGGTCGACCCGCAAACCGCAGCAGACGCACTGGGCAGCTTTCAAAATGTCAAGCGCCGAATGGAGGTGATTGGCATGGTCAGCAAGGACGGCGGCAGTATCACCATCTATGACGACTTTGCCCATCACCCGACGGCCATCCACACCACGATAGACGGGCTGCGCCGCCAGCTGAACGCAACGGGCAAAGCAGCTGACCGAATCCTCGCCGTGTTTGAGCCGCGCAGCAACACCATGAAGCTCGGCACCATGACGGCCCAATTGCCGTGGAGCCTAGAAGCCACAGACATCGCCTTTTGCCACGCGGGCGGTCTGGACTGGGACGCGAGGAAGGCCCTAGCCCCGATGGTGGACCGAGCGCATGTGGCCGACACCATTGAAGAGCTGGTCAAACAGGTGAAGGCCGCGGCCAAAGGCGGCGACCATGTGCTGTGCATGAGCAACGGCGGTTTTAGCGGCGTGCATGGCAAGCTGCTAGCAGCATTGGCCTAGTTTGCAGTCAATCCGGTTACTCTTGATTTAGGAGCATCTCGCCATTAGGCTGCAGCAGCTCGCAATTCATGCAATGCACCGGGGAAAAACAGTTTAGTTCTCGCGCCGGGTCTCGACAGCCTGTGACAACGCCTCCAGCGCCTGCAGCGAATCATCCCATGACAGGCAGGCATCGGTGATGCTTTTGCCATATTCGAGCGATGCGGCATCGTCTTTGCCGGGCGTGAATTTTTGCGCGCCCGCCTTCAGATGGCTTTCAACCATCAGGCCGAACACCTGTTTTGAACCGCCGCTGACCTGCCCTGCGATGTCCCGGGCCACGTCGAGCTGCTTTTCATGTTGCTTGGAGGAGTTGGCATGGCTGCAGTCCACCATCAAGGCGGCGTGCAATTTGGCGGCAGCCAGCTCTTTGCAGGCGGCGGTAACGCTGGCTGCGTCGTAATTGGGCGTTTTACCGCCGCGCAAAATCACGTGGCAGTCCGGGTTGCCCTTGGTTTGCACCACCGCCACCTGGCCGTTTTTGTGAACTGACAAAAAGTGGTGGCCGCGCGATGCCGACTGAATGGCGTCGGTGGCGATGCGGATGTTGCCGTCGGTGCCGTTCTTAAAGCCAATCGGTGCAGACAGGCCAGACGCGAGTTCACGGTGTACCTGGCTTTCAGTGGTACGCGCGCCAATCGCGCCCCACGAGATCAAGTCGCCAATGTACTGCGGCGAGATCACGTCCAAAAACTCGCTGCCAGCAGGCAGACCCATTCGGTTGATGTCGATCAGCAACTGGCGTGCCATGCGCAGACCCTCGTCAATGCGGTAGGTTTCGTCCAGGTAAGGGTCGTTGATCAAGCCCTTCCAGCCGACCGTGGTGCGGGGCTTTTCAAAGTAAACCCGCATCACGATCTCCAAGGTGCCCGCGTACTTTTTGCGCTGCTCGACCAGGCGGCGCGCGTACTCGAGTGCAGCTGCCGGGTCGTGTATTGAGCAGGGGCCAATCACCACCAGCAGCCGGTCGTCGCTGCCGGCCATGATCTTGTGGATGCTTTTGCGGGTCTGGGTGATCAGCGTTTCAACCGGGGTGCCCTGGATCGGAAAAAAGCGGATCAGATGCTCGGGCGGAGGTAACACGGTGATGTCCTTGATGCGTTCGTCGTCGGTCTGGCTGGTTTTGTCAACGGGCGCATACCAAGTGGGCGTTGAGGGGGTCATCACGGGTTTCCTTATAAAAAACTTAAAACTTGAATTCAAACCAGACAAGAAAGCAAAAAAAAACCGCCGGGCGTCCGGCGGTTTTTGAAAGATTCGTACGTTTATTTGAGGTTACGCAAAAGTCTCTCTACCGCCAGAAGCGCTTGAGAACCAAAAGTAGTCAAAATAAAACGATGACTTGTGCATGGGTCTGAATGTAGCACAGCTTAAAACCTGCTCCGACTTCAAGCCGTTCCACCGACCGTCAAGCCATCAATCCGCAGCGTTGGCTGGCCCACGCCCACCGGCACGCTCTGGCCTTCTTTGCCGCAGGTACCCACGCCGCTGTCCAGCGCCATGTCGTTGGCAATCATGCTGACTTTTTTCAGGCATTCAGGGCCACTGCCCACAATGGTCGCGCCTTTGACAGGGTACAAAATCTTGCCGTTTTCAACCCAGTACGCCTGGCTGGCTGAAAAGACAAACTTGCCGGATGTGATGTCGACCTGGCCACCTGCAAAGTTGGTGGCGTACAGGCCTTTTTTGATGCTGGCGACGATTTCCTGCGGGTCTTTGTGACCACCCAGCATGTAGGTGTTGGTCATGCGCGGCATGGGCGTGTGGGCGTAGCTTTCGCGGCGGCCATTGCCTGTCGGCTTGACCTTCATCAGCCGGGCATTCAGTGAGTCCTGAATGTAGCCCTTCAAGATACCGTCTTCAATCAACACATTTCGCTGGCTGGCGTTGCCTTCGTCGTCCACATTCAAGGACCCACGACGGTCTGCAATCGTGCCGTCATCCAGCACTGTCACGCCCTTGGCGGCCACGCGCTGGCCAATCTTGCCCGCAAACGCGCTAGAGCCTTTGCGGTTGAAGTCGCCTTCCAGCCCGTGGCCAATCGCTTCGTGCAGCAAAATACCGGGCCAGCCCGAGCCCAAAACCACCGTCATTTCACCTGCAGGCGCGGGGCGGGCCTGCAGGTTGGTCAGTGCTGCTTTGACCGCATCGTCCACATACTGACCGATTTGCGCATCGTCAAAATAGGCCAGGCCAAAGCGGCCGCCGCCGCCAGCCGAGCCGGTTTCACGTCGGCCCTTTTGCTCGGCGATCACGGTGACGGACAAACGCACCAGCGGCCGCACATCAGCGGCAAGCGTACCGTCTGCCCGCGCCACCATCACGACATCGTATTCACTGGCCAGCCCCGCCATCACCTGCACAATGCGCGGGTCTTTGGCCTTGGCGAGTTTTTCGACCTTTTCAAGCAGTTTGACTTTGGCCGTGCTGCCCAACGTCGCGATCGGGTCATGGCCCTCGTAGAGCGATCGGCTGTTGGCGATCTTGCGGCTGGGCGTTTTGATCTTGGCCGACTTGCCAGCGCCTGAAATGCTGCGGACGGTGCGTGCAGCGTCCATCAGCGAGGCTTCAGATATGTCATCGGAATACGCAAACGCGGTTTTTTCGCCACTGACAGCCCGCACGCCCACCCCTTGATCAATGCTGAAGGAACCGGTCTTGACGATGCCTTCTTCCAGGCTCCAGCCTTCACTGCGGGTGTATTGAAAGTACAAGTCTGCGTCGTCTGCGCCTTTGCGGGTGATTTCTGCAAGGGCTTTTGACAGATGGGCCTCGGTCAAACCGAAGGGCGCGAGCAGCAGCTTTTGCGCTATTTCAAGGCGGCCAGATGTTGATGCCACTGTGGGCCTCACCGTTGACGACGTGATCGAGGCGTTGAGATTTGAGGGGGAAGAAGAGCGCAGTGTGGTCATGCCCTGATTGTAGGTAGTCTGACCCGAACAGGTGACCACGCCGGCATTTTCACCTTCGCCCTGACAGAACCTTGAAAACTGCCGCATCGTCCTCGGCTGCCAGTCCGGCTTCGTGCGCCTGTTGAAAAACACGGCTGGCCGCGGCTC
Organism: Polaromonas sp.; assembly: GCA_046303055.1. Classification (GTDB taxonomy): domain Bacteria; phylum Pseudomonadota; class Gammaproteobacteria; order Burkholderiales; family Burkholderiaceae_C; genus Polaromonas. The sequence goes on along the minus strand of JBKCGU010000029.1, from coordinate 58,885 downwards.
CCAGCGGCCCGTCAAAGCCTGCAGCAGCAGCGCATTCAAGGGCCAGCCGGGTGTCCTTTTCAAGCAGGGTGACATGGGCGCGGGGCGCATAGTCGCCCGCAATCGCCCGGCGCATCCGGTCTGTGCCTATCCAGCTTTGGCCGCTTGACTGCTCAATCACGCTGAGGGTTTTGGCGACATCCAAGCCCAGTTTTTCAGCCAACGCAAGGGCTTCAGCCGCTCCGACCAGATTGATGCCCGCCAGCAGGTTGTTGACCAACTTGGTGCGGGCGGCATCACCTGGCTTTTCACTGATGTTGAACAGCTTGCTTGACAGTGCATTGAGCAACGCCGACTGCTGCTTAAAAACGTCTGGTGAGCAAGCCACGAGTAAGCTCATGGTTCCGTCAACCGCCCGCGCTGGCCCGCCAGACATGGGCGCGTCAATGGTGTGAATGCCGCGTTCAGCCAGTCTGCGGGCAAACCCTTCAACGTCTTGCGGCAAGATGGTCGGACACAGGATGACGGTTTGGCCAGCCTGCAAGTGGTGCGCCAGCCCCTGGCGACCAAACAGCACGTCTTCAGTTTGCAAAGCATCCACCACGCAGATGATCGTCGCTATTAAATCAGGAGCTGCTTGCCTATGTAATGATTGGTCTGTAGCCCCTTTTGATACCCAAAAATCGACTTTTTTGGCATCCAAATCGCTCACCATGACCTGCCAGCCCTTCGACAGCAAATTGGCAACCATGCCGCCGCCCATGTTGCCCACCCCAACAATCAAGACCCCCACGCTTTTGACCTGGTGTAATGCGCTGCCCCCCGAGGGAGCTAATTCTTCTTTGGAAGCGTGCCCGTCGAAAAATTGACCGCTCGACATCACGTCTGCACCAGTCGCTTGGCTTTGGCAATCGACATCAGCATGCCCAACGCCAAGCCCAGCGTGACCATGGCCGTGCCGCCATAGCTGATGAAAGGCAGCGGGACACCCACCACGGGCAAAATGCCGCTGACCATGCCCATATTTACAAAAGCATAGGTGAAAAAAATCATCGTCAGCGCGCCGGCCAGCAACCGAGAAAACAAGGTGGGGGCCTCCATCGCAATGACCATGCCGCGCAAGATCAAAAAGAGAAATCCAGCAATCAGCAGCAGATTGCCGACAAGGCCAAACTCCTCTGAGAAAGCGGCAAAGATGAAATCGGTGGTGCGCTCGGGAATAAACTCAAGATGCGTCTGGGTGCCGGCCATAAAGCCCTTGCCAAACAGCCCGCCCGAGCCGATCGCGATCATCCCCTGAATGATGTGAAAGCCTTTGCCCAGCGGGTCGCGCGATGGGTCAAGCAAGGTGCAGATACGCTGCTGCTGGTAGCCATGCAGTAGTGGCCAGCGCACGCCATCAGCGCACAAGGCGGGCTCAAACCAGACCACCAGAAAAATGCCGATCAGCCCCAGCACCACAGGCGGCAAGATCAGCTTCCAGCTTAACCCAGCAAAAAAAATCACCGCCAGCCCGGCGGCCATCACCAGCAGCGAGGTTCCCAGGTCGGGCTGCTTCATGATGAGGGCCACGGGCACGACCAGCAGCAAGGCGGCCACGATGTAGTCCAGGGGACGAAGCTGGCCTTCCCGCTTTTGAAACCACCAGGCCAGCATCAAGGGCATGGCGATTTTCAAGATTTCGCTGGGTTGAATCACGATGCCGACATTGAGCCAGCGGCGTGCGCCTTTTTTGGTGATGCCGAAAATCGCCACAGCGACCAGCAGTGCCACGCCAAAAACGTACAGGGGCACCGCCAGCGTCATCAGCCGCTGAGGCGGAATTTGCGCCACCACAAACATGATGAACCCCGCAATCAGCATGTTGCGGCCATGGTCCACGAAGCGGCTGCCATGGTCAAAACCCGACGAATACATGATCAGCAGGCCAGCGCTGGCCAGCAGGAACACCGCAAACGCCAGCAGCCCGTCAAGACCGCTCAGCAAAGGCGCAGCATGCTTGAAAAGCGAAGGTTTGTCAAAAACAGCAGCCATGCCCGATTATCGGTCACTATCTTGCATCAAAGGGCTGATTACACTTGTCTCATCACGCTATTTCAGCGACGTAAAGGCTCCCATTTTGTTTGTATTGTTTGAAGAAGCCGGTAAGCATCTGGCAGGCAGGATTTTGTCGGAGACTGACAGCTCGCTGCAGGTCGAGTTGGACTCGGGCAAGCGCGTCAAGGTGAAAGCCGTCAATGCGCTTTTGAAGTTCGAAAAGCCCGCACCTGCCGATTTTGTGGCTGCGGCCCAAAGGTTAAGCGCTGACATCGAACTGGAACTGGCCTGGGAGTTTGCCAGCGAGGACGAGTTTGGTTTTGCTGACCTCGCGCGCGACTACTTCAGCCCCGACCCGGCCAAACCGGCCACGCTGGAGCAACAGGCGGCGGCACTGTTCAGGCTGTTTGATGCGCCGCATTACTTTCGCCGTGCAGGCAAAGGGCGATTTAAAAAAGCGCCGCTGGAGATTTTGCAACTGGCGCTCAAGGCGATTGAAAAAAAACAGCAAATCGCGCTACAAATCACCGCCTGGGCTGACGAACTGGCCAAAGGCAGCTGCCCCGAGCCGATACGCGAGCAGTTGTACAAGATTCTTTTCAAGCCCGACAAAAATGCCGCTGAATACAAGGCCGTGGTGGAGGCCTCCAAAGCCACCCACATCGGCCCGCTGGACCTGCTGCAACAATCGGGCGCCATCTCGTCGCCGTACCAGTTTCATTACCAGCGCTTTTTGTTTGAGAACTTCCCCAAGGGTACGGGCTTTGCGGCAGTTGAGGCGCCCATGCACACGGAAGATTTGCCGCTGGCCAGCGTGCAGGCCTTTTCGATTGATGACTCCGCCACCACCGAGATTGATGACGCCCTGTCAGTACGCGGCATCGGTACAGGCACCGTCACGCTGGGCATTCACATTGCCGCGCCGGGTCTGGCTGTCCAGCCAGGCGGCGCGGTAGATCAGTTAGGCCGGACGCGCTTTTCCACCGTCTACATGCCGGGCTACAAGCTGACCATGCTGCCCGATGAGGTGGTGCAAAACTACACCCTGATGGCTGGGCGCAATTGCCCGGCAGTGTCACTGTACGTGACGATGGATGAGGCCACATTCGAGATCAAAGAAACCGCGACCAAGCTGGAACTGGTGCCAATTGCAGCCAACCTGCGGCACGATGTGCTGGACAGTACGTTCAATGAAGCATTTTTCAGCGCTACAGAAAATATAGCTTCTCGCCCTCCAATCGATTGGGCTACAGAGCTTGTTTATCTCCATAAATTGGCCAAATACCTCAAGTCACAGCGCGAACTGGCACGCGGCAAGCCTGAGAACTTCAACCGGCCTGACTACAACTTCAAGCTGGACAACCCCAGCGGGCAAGAGCCTCAAGGCAATGAGCAAGTCACCATCACCACGCGCCAGCGCGGGGCTCCGCTGGACCTGATCGTGGCCGAGGCGATGATTCTGGCCAACAGCACCTGGGGCCAATGGCTGGCCGAGCACGGCGTGCCGGGCATTTATCGCAGCCAGGCCAGCCTGGCACCCGGCGTGAAGGTGCGCATGGGCACCAAGGCACTTGCGCATGCCGGCCTGGGCGTGAAAAGCTACGCCTGGTCTACCTCGCCGCTGCGCCGCTACACGGACCTGGTGAACCAGTGGCAAATCATTGCCTGCGTCAAGCACGGCCGCACCGCGGCACTGGTGGCGCCGTTCAAGCCGAAGGATGCAGAACTGTTTTCAATCATCTCGGGTTTTGATGCAGCCTACGGCGCCTACAACGGCTACCAGAGCGGCATAGAGCGCTACTGGACGCTGAAGTATTTGCAGCAAAACGGCATCACCGAGCTGGTCGCCACCGCCTTCAAAGACAATCTGGTGCGTGCCGACGACCTGCCGCTGGTACTGCCCGCCTCGGGCGCACTGGGCTTACCACGCGGCGCCAAAGTGCGCGTCAAACTGGGAGAGATTGACGAGATCACGTTAGACATTACCAGCGCCGTGATGGAGCGGCTGGATGTGGTGGCAGACAAGCGGGATGAGCCCGTCGACATGGAAGATGACGAGGACATCTCTGCGGGCCCGATTGCCATTGCCGTCGATGTCCATGAAGCGCCTGAAGATGTCGCCACACCGGGCAACTGACACACCGCTTTAGGCTGATAATTTAACGGTGAAAAACTTCAGCACACTGCAAATAGCCCTCGGAGCATCGGCCCTGTTGCATGCGGTGGTGCTGACGACCCGCTTTGTTGACCCCCAAAGCTTTAACCGGGTCTTCAAAGACACGCCGCTTGAAGTGATCTTGGTCAACGCCAAGTCCAATCAAAAGCCCGACTTCGCCCAGGCCATTGCGCAAAGCAGTCTGGCCGGTGGCGGACAGCTTGAAATAGGCCGGGCGACATCGCCGTTACCGCCTTCTGCATTGACCGACATTGGCGATGCGGCAGAAGACGCACAAAAAAAAATGGAAGCCATGCAGGAGCAGCAAACCCAGTTGCTGGCGCAAATTAAAAAGCAGCTGGCAAACCTGCCACCGACTGAATCGACAGTGTCAACCGACGACCCGATGCAGGCCGAGCGTGAAAAAAAGCACAAACAGCTGATCAAAATTCTGGCGGAGATTGAAAAACGCATCAACGAAGAAAACGCGCGGCCGAAAAAGCGCTACATCAGCCCGGCCACGCATGAGGAGGTCTACGCCATCTACTACGACGGTCTGCGCCGCAAGATTGAGGACCGGGGTACAAACAACTTTCCTGAGCTGGCCGGTAAAAAACTGTATGGCGAACTGACCATGATCGTGACGGTTAACTTTGACGGACGCATTCTGGCCACCGAGGTGGTGGAGACATCGGGTAACCTGACGCTGGACCGCAGCGCTCGAGCCATCGTCAAAGGCACCGGGCCGTTTGAAGCGTTCACCGGCGCGATGCGGCGCAAGGCCGACCAGATTGTGGTGGTGTCACGCTTTAAGTTCACGCGTGACGAAACGCTTGAAACCAGACTGACAAGTCGCTGAAGATCGCCCTGAAAGCCCCATGAAAGCCATCTCTCGCCTGCTCCTGCTGGTTTTTTTGGCGGGCTTGTCATTGCAGTTTTATTTTGTGGGCCGCATTGCCCTGATGGCGCTCGTTAACCCCGAATCCACAGCCTTTGAACGCTCGGCGATCTACAGCGTAGCCACCCAGACAGGCAGCCTGAAGTGGCGTCAGCAGTGGCTCCCCTACAGGGACATGTCCGATAACCTCAAGCGCGCCGTGATTGCATCTGAAGATGCCAGCTTTACCGAGCATGACGGCGTTGATCTGGAAGCGCTTGAAAAAGCCTGGGATAAAAATGCCAAGGCTGAGCAAAAGGTGCAGCAGGCCAACAAAACCCCCAGGGTCAAACCAGTCAAACCGGCCAAAATTGTGGGCGGCTCCACCATCACGCAGCAGCTGGCAAAAAACCTTTTCCTGTCTGGCGAGCGCACGCTGCTGCGCAAGGGCCAAGAACTGGTGATCTCCCTGCTGCTTGAAAAGCTGCTCAGCAAAGAACGCATTCTGGAAATTTACTTGAACAGCGTTGAATGGGGCGAAGGCGTTTTTGGCGCTGAAGCAGCCGCGCAGCACTACTACCGAAAAAGCGCGGCCAAGCTCAGCGCCTACGAGGCTGCCCGCTTGGCTGTGATGTTGCCACGCCCCAAGTATTTTGAAACTCGTGCCAATTCTGGCTATTTGTCATCACGTGCCAATACGATTGTGGCGCGCATGGGTGGGGTTGAGCTGCCATGATGGCGAAAATCATGAGTCTGTTTCTTTCAGGCATCACCGCCTGGGTACAGAAGGCAAGTGTGTCACCGGAGCCAGCGGCCTGCTGGACCGCGTCGATGCGCAGTGCTTTGCTACACCCGTTTTTTTTTATTCTGCAGGTTGGTAATTTTTTCTACAAATCGGCCGCTAGCCCAATGAATATCTGTGTTATCAGCTCCTGATTAAATAGCAATTAAAGCCATGCGTATTCTTGGTATCGACCCCGGTTTGCAAATCACTGGCTTTGGCGTGGTCGATGTAGATGGTCAGCAACTCAGCTACGTTGCCAGTGGCACGATCAAAACCGCGCATCTGGAAAAAAAGGATTTACCAGGCCGCCTGAAGGTGCTGTTTGACGGCGTGCGTGAAGTCACCGAGCGCTACCAGCCTGATTGCTCATCAGTGGAGATTGTTTTTGTCAACGTCAACCCGCAGTCCACCCTGCTGCTAGGCCAGGCCAGAGGGGCCTGCATCACGGCGTTGGTGTCGCTTGATTTACCAGTATCGGAATACACTGCGCTGCAGCTCAAGCAGGCCGTGGCGGGTTACGGCAAAGCCGGCAAGGCCGAGGTACAGCAAATGGTGATGCGACTGTTGAAGTTGCCGACCTTGCCCGGCAAAGACGCGGCCGATGCGCTGGGCTTGGCCATTACGCATGCACATGCTGGCCGAGCAAGCGCCGTCATGGCGGCGGCACTTAAAAAGCGCTGACGTGCGTCAAGTCAGGCGCTGGAAGATCAGCACAGCAAAAAAGCCGAAGCCTGCCAGCAGCGTCCACTTCAAAACGATCAGGCCGAAGTTTTTGTAGCGCGCTTGCCCGGTACCGGCATACAACAGGAACAACACCGCACAGGCCAGCAGCAACAGCAAGACGAGAGCGCGTAAAACCGGCATGGCTGGCTGCTTTGGTTGGCCTGACTACCAGGCCGGTGCCAATGTGGCGAAGCCTTTGGGAGCGCGCTTTTCGTCTTCAAACGTGACCACCTCATAGGCATCTGTTTGCGCCAGCAGTTCTCGCAGGAGTTTGTTGTTCAAGGCATGGCCCGAACGAAAGGCACTATAGGACGCCAACAGCGGCTTGCCCAATAAACACAGGTCGCCCATCGCATCGAGAATTTTGTGCTTCACAAATTCATCGGTGTAGCGCAAGCCTTCACTGTTAAGTACCTTGTAATCGTCCATCACGATGGCGTTATCCAGCCCACCGCCCATGGCCAGGCCACCGGCACGCATCATCTCAACATCTTTGGTAAAGCCAAAGGTTCGCGCTCTGGCAATGTCGCGCGTGTACGAACCTGAACTCATGTCGAACTCCACCCGCTGGCCTGTTGAGTCGACGGCTGGGTGGTCAAAATCAATTTCAAAACTGAGTTTGTAGCCTTCATGGGGGGACAGACGCGCCCACTTGGTGGTGGGGCCTTGTCCTTCACGCACCTCAACCGTTCTGAGGATGCGTACAAAGCGTTTGGGCGCATTTTGCAATTCAATACCCGCAGATTGCAGCAAGAACACAAAGGAGGAGGCAGACCCATCCAAAATAGGCACCTCTTCAGCGGTGATGTCGATATACAGGTTGTCCAAGCCCAGGCCAGCACAGGCGGACATCAAATGCTCCACCGTGAACACCTTGGCGTTGCCGTTGGATATGGTGGATGCCAAGCGAGTGTCTGTCACCGCCAATGCCGAAATGGCGATGTCCACAGGCTGCGGCAAATCAACCCGGCGAAAAACAATGCCCGTATCAGGCGCAGCGGGCCGCAAGGTCAACTCAACCCGCTGGCCGCTGTGCAGGCCAACACCAACGGCTTTGGTGAGTGATTTCAGAGTTCTTTGAGCGAGCATGCCCTATTTTAATTTGAACCGCTGTCTTTCAAGCAAGAAGGGATTAATGGGAAGGAAAGCGTAGCGAGCAGGCCTAGCTTGAGCCGAGGAGCACAGCCGTACAGGTGTACGGCGCGCACCGCAGGCTCGAGATCGGCTTGCGCAGTAGCTTTACGCCCATTAATCAGCCTGTTTGCGCAGGAAAGCTGGGATCTCAAAATCATCCATACCACCCGATGCCAGCGCGTCCACTTTGGCAGCCGCCTGCGTGCGGTTGGTACGCCACACGCTTGGCACAGCCATCGTGCCGTAGTCAGGCTGTGCTGAACCCATCGACAGCTGGCTGGTCCCGCCCATGCTGTTCATGCCAGCAACAGGATTCAGAGTAGGCGCGTTGAAAGGCACGTTGTCGGTACCCGTACGCAACACCTGTAGCGGCGGTGCGTGGCGGCGTACACCCTGGCGGCTCAGGCCCGTCGCGACCACTGTCACGCGAATATCGTCACCCAGTTTGTCGTCGTAGGCCGCGCCGTAAATCACATGCGCATCTGCCGAAGCGTAGGCGCGGATGGTGTTCATTGCCAGCTTTGATTCGCTCAGTTTCAGCGATCCCTTGGCGGCCGTGACCAACACCAGAACGCCTTTGGCGCCAGACAGATCGATGCCTTCAAGCAATGGGCAAGCCACGGCCTGCTCGGCTGCAATGCGCGCGCGGTCGGGGCCATTGGCCACTGCCGTGCCCATCATGGCTTTGCCAGGTTCACCCATCACGGTGCGCACGTCTTCAAAGTCGACGTTGACGTTGCCGTACTCGTTGATGATTTCGGCAATGCCGCCTACCGCATTTTTGAGTACGTCATTGGCATGGGCGAAAGCCTGGTCCTGGGTCACGTCGTCACCCAGTACTTCCAACAGCTTCTCGTTCAGCACCACAATCAGTGAGTCGACATTGGCCTCCAGCTCCGCCAGACCCAGGTCAGCATTGGTCATGCGGCGACCGCCTTCGAACTCAAAGGGCTTGGTCACCACGCCAACCGTCAAAATACCCATCTCTTTGGCAATGCGGGCAATCACCGGGGCAGCGCCTGTGCCGGTACCACCACCCATACCGGCAGTGATGAACAGCATATGCGCACCATCAATGGCACTGCGAATGTCGTCCACTGCGATTTCAGCTGCATCGCGGCCCTTGTCAGGCTTGCTGCCTGCACCCAGACCGCTACCGCCGAGCTGGATGGTCTTGTGCGCATTGCCACGGCTGAGCGCCTGTGCGTCGGTGTTGGCGCAGATGAACTCCACCCCCTGTACGCCGCATTCGATCATGTGAGCTACAGCGTTTCCACCGCCGCCACCGACACCAATCACCTTGATTTGTGTGCCTTGGTTGAACTCTTCGATCTCAATCATTTCGATGCTCATGGTGAGCCTCCTGTTTTGTTAAATTGCAGTTGCCTAAATTGGGTCGTTTTTATGGGGTTGAAGTTGTTTCATGAAGGCGGATCAGCGCCTCCTGACCTTGTTCTTGGCCACCGGTGTGGTGGCACCGTAGGGTCAAATGCCAGATAGTGTTTCATCAGAAGTTCCCCACAAACCAGTCTTTGACCCGGCCGAACGCGTTGTGCACGCTGCCCGCTTTTTGCGAGACCTTGTAGCCGCGCATCCGCGCCAGGCGGGCTTCTTCGAGCAAGCCCATGACTGTCGCAGCGCGCGCTTGCGCCACCATGTCATACAGCGAGCTTGAATAGCGCGGAATACCGCGCCGCACGGGTTTCAGAAAAATGTCTTCGCCCAACTCGACCATGCCCGGCATTACCGCACTGCCGCCAGTGATCACAATGCCGGACGACAGCACTTCCTCGTAGCCAGATTCACGAATGACTTGCTGCACAAGAGAGTAAATTTCTTCGATTCGCGGCTCAATGACGCCTGCCAGCGCCTGCTTGCTCAGCATGCGGGGCGCACGGTCGCCCAGGCCAGGAACCTCAACCTGCGTATCTTGGTCTGCCAGCAACTGCTTGGCGTAGCCGCTTTCAACCTTGATGTCTTCTGCATCCTTGGTCGGCGTGCGCAGCGCCATGGCAATGTCGCTGGTGATCAGGTCGCCCGCAATCGGGATAACGGCAGTGTGGCGAATCGCACCACCGGTAAAAATGGCCACATCTGTCGTGCCAGCACCAATGTCCACCAGCGCCACGCCCAGTTCCTGCTCGTCCTGCGTTAACACCGCCAAGCTCGATGCCAGCGGGTTGAGCATCAACTGGTCAACTTCCAGACCGCAGCGGCGCACACACTTGATGATGTTTTCAGCAGCACTTTGCGCACCGGTGACGATGTGCACCTTGGCTTCGAGCCGAATGCCACTCATGCCAATCGGCTCGCGTACGTCCTGCCCGTCAATCACGAACTCCTGGGGTTCCACCAGAAGCAAGCGCTGATCGGTCGAAATGTTGATGGCCTTGGCGGTTTCAATGACGCGGGCTACGTCTGCTTGCGTGACTTCCTTGTCTTTGACGGCCACCATGCCGCTTGAATTGATGCCGCGTATGTGGCTGCCGGTGATGCCTGTGTACACCCGGGAGATTTTGCAATCCGCCATCAGCTCGGCTTCTTTTAAAGCCTGCTGGATACTTTGCACCGTTGCATCGATGTTGACCACCACACCGCGCTTGAGCCCATTGCTTGCCGTAATACCCAAGCCCGCGAGCTTGAGCTCGCCGCCGGGCATGACCTCTGCCACCACCACCATGACCTTGCTGGTTCCAATATCCAGCCCCACCACCAGGTCTTTGTATTCTTTGGCCATAGCTTTACCTTTTCACTTTCTTGTCGTCTTTGTCACCCGGATTGAAAGTGGTGACGCCTTTTAGCTTGAGCGCATAGCCGTTGCTGTAACGCAAGTCGGCAGATTCGAGATCACGGCCATATCGGGATGACACCTGGCTCAAGGTGGCGATGAAGCGCTGCGTACGGCTTTCAATATCGCCGGATGACCCGTGACCCATTTCGATGGTGGCGCCGTTGTCGAAACGCGCACGCCAGCTACCTTGACCTGTCAGATCCAGGCGTTCGATCGTCATGTCCAGCTTGTCAAACTGCGCAGACACCAGGCGGTACACCTGAAGTACCACTAGCGCTTGACCCACCGGTCCATTGAGCTGCGGTAAATCTGCGGATTCAACCTCTGCCTGGTTGGCCTCAAACACCTCGCCAAAGCTGTTCACCAGGCGTGTATCGCCCTCAGGCCCCCAGTACGCAACGGCCTGATGCTCTTGCAAGACCACTTTCAAGCGGTCAGGGAACTGGCGCTGAACGGTGGCTTTGCGAACCCAGGGAACGGACTCAAAAACAGCGCGGGTCTGAGCCAGATTGACCGTGAAAAAGTTGCCCGCCAATTGCGGGGCCACATTGGCGCGCAGCGTGACGGCGTTGTTGTGCGCCACATCACCCTGCACGGCTATGGCACTGAGGCTAAACAGTGGCAGGCGCTGTAGCCAGGACATCGCCATGGCCAGCAGCAGCAGCACAAACACCCAACCAAACGCTGTCGATACCGCGTTCATGAACCGGATATCCGCAGGCATGGCGGTAGTCGATGGCAGGGGCAGGATGCGTCTCAAGTGGTGGCCCCCTGAGTTACTGGCGGCTTGGTCTCGTAGTCCAGCGCGGCGGACTTCAAAATCTCAACGCACAGGTCTTCATAAGAGATACCCACAGCACGCGCCGACATGGGCACCAGCGAATGACTGGTCATACCGGGCGAGGTGTTGACTTCCAGCAGAAAGGGCCTGCGGGTTCGCTTGTCGATCATCACATCGGCACGCGCCCAGCCACGGCAATTGAGCGTGCGATAGGTCTGCAGGACCAGCTCCTGAATGGCTTTTTCTTCGGCTTCAGGCAGACCACAGGGCACCAGGTACTGGGTGGTGTCTGTGAAGTATTTGTTCTGGTAATCGTAGTTGCCGTCAACAGCTGCGATGCGGATAAGGGGCAAGGCATAAGCCTGGCTGCCAGTGCCCAGTACCGGGCAAGTCACTTCATCGCCATCGATGAACTGCTCACACAAAATGTCTGCATCCAATTGCGCTGCCTGTTCAACAGCCGCCGCCATATCAAAGGCATGAATGACCTTGGTCAGTCCAAGAGACGAGCCTTCGCGTGCGGGCTTGACGATCAGCGGCAGACCCAATTTTTCAAGTGCTTTTTGAACATCCAGCGCGGCATAGGCACCGCGCCGGAGCAAGACATGTTGCGGCATGGGCACACCAACAGCTACCAGCACACGCTTGGTCATGACCTTGTCAATGGCCATGCTGGAGGCCATTACGCCAGAGCCAGTGTAGGGAATGCCCATCAGTTCAAGTGCGCCCTGCACCGTGCCGTCTTCGCCAAAGCGTCCATGCAGCGCGATAAAGCAGCGGTCAAAGCGGGCCGTTTTCAGTTCACACATGGGGCGCTGCGCAGGGTCAAACGCATGGGCATCAACGCCGCGGGACAACAACGCCGTCAGTACGCCCTGACCCGACATCAGCGAAACTTCACGTTCTGCTGACTGCCCCCCCATCAGAACCGCTACCTTGCCGAAATCAGCGTGCTTTTTAGTGTTATCTCGGCTCATAAAGCCCTGCTTTCCTGTGTAGACAGCTCATTTTTTTGTAGCATGTCCAGAACTTTTTGTGGCACACTGCCAATCGAGCCTGCCCCCATACAAAGCACCACATCGCCGCCCTGCGCGTTGTCGATGATGACCTGCGGCATGGCTTCAATGGCGTCAACAAACACCGGTTCTACCTTGCCAGCCATGCGCAGGGCGCGGCTGAGCGAACGGCCGTTTGCAGCCACGATAGGGGCTTCTCCAGCGGCATACACCTCAGACAGCAGCACCACATCGGCCAGACCCATGACCTTGACGAAGTCTTCAAAACAGTCGCGTGTGCGGGTGTAGCGATGCGGCTGAAAGGCCAGCACCAGTCGCCTGCCCGCAAACGCGCCCCGGGCCGCCGCTATGGTTGCGGCCATTTCAACCGGGTGATGGCCATAGTCCTCAATGACTGTGAACAAGCCGTCATTTTTAGCGGGCATATCGCCATAGCTTTGAAAACGGCGCCCGACGCCTTTGAATTCAGCCAGCGCCTTTTGTACTGATGAATCAGGCACATTCAGTTCAACGGCTACGGCAATCGCCGATAAAGCATTGAGTACGTTGTGCTCGCCCGGTAAATTCAGGATCACTTCCAGATCAGGCAAGGTGAAACCGTTGCGCCTTAGGGCGGTGAAGTGCATTTGCGTACCGACGGGTCTGACGTTGACGGCACGCACCTGGGCATCTGCATTGAAGCCATAACTGGTAACAGGACAAGTCACCAAGGGCATGATGCTTTGAACAGCAGCGTCGTCGGTGCACAAAATGGCGGTGCCGTAAAAAGGCATGCGGTGCAGAAAATCAACAAACGCTTTTTTCAGCTTGCCAAAGTCATGGCCATAAGTTTCCATGTGGTCGGCATCAATATTCGTCACCACGGCCATAACGGGCAGCAGGTTTAGAAATGATGCATCGGACTCGTCAGCTTCCACCACGATGTAATCGCCGGAACCGAGTTTGGCATTGGCTCCTGCGCTATTGAGCCTGCCGCCTATCACATAGGTCGGGTCCAGCCCGCCCTCCGCCAATATGCTGGCAACCAGACTGGTTGTGGTGGTTTTACCGTGCGTCCCCGCAATGGCAATGCCCTGCTTGAGGCGCATCAACTCGGCCAGCATCAAGGCGCGCGGCACCACAGGAATACGCTTCTCACGTGCAGCCAGCACTTCAGGGTTGTCAGCCTGTACTGCAGTTGATGTGACAACAGCATCTACGCTTGTCAGATTTTTTGCGGCGTGGCCCACAAAGGTTTTGATGCCCAAGCCGGACAAACGCTGCAAAGTGGAACTGTCCGACAGGTCTGAACCTGAAATCACATAACCCAGGTTATGCAGCACCTCGGCAATCCCCGACATACCGGAGCCACCCAGACCGATGAAGTGAATGTTCTTGATGGCGTGTCTCATGTTGCCAGTTCCTCGCAGGCTGCCACCATACGTTTTGTAGCTTCTGTTTTTTGCATGGTTTTGGCTTTCATCCCAATGCCCAAGAGTGTGTGACGCTCTGTTTTTTGCAGCAAATCTGCAAGTGCGACAGGGTTCAAATCGCGTTGCGCAATCTGCCATCCCGCGCCAGAGGCCACCAAAAACCGGGCGTTGCTGGTTTGGTGGTCATCCACAGCTGACGGAAAAGGCACGAAAAGCGCCGCTGCACCAACAGCAGCAATTTCTGTGACGGTGCTGGCCCCGGCGCGGCAAACAATCAGGTCTGCGTCGGCAAATGCGCTTGCCGTATCGTCGATGAAAGGGGTGAGCGTTGCTTCAACCCCAGCAGCCTGGTAGTTGGCACGCAACTGGTCAATTTGTTTTGCGCCGCTTTGATGAACAACCATAGGACGCGACTCTGGCGTCATGAGTGCCAGCGCCTGCGGTACAACAGCATTCAATGCCTTTGCCCCCAAACTGCCGCCGACCACCACCAGACGCAGCGGTCCAGTACGCCCTGCAAAACGCACTTCAGGCTCCGCCTGACTTGTGAAGGCAGGCCGCAAGGGATTGCCAATCCATTCGGCATTCTTGAGCACATCCGGAAACGCGGTGAAAACCCGATCAGCCAGCTGCGCCAGAACCTTGTTGACCATGCCCGCGACTGAATTCTGTTCATGCAGCACAAGCGGCTTACCCAACAAAACCGCCATCATGCCCGCTGGAAAGGCAATGTAGCCGCCCAAGCCAATCACCACGTTCGGCTTGACTCGGCGTATCACCTGAATGCTTTGCCAGAAGGCCCGGAGCAAACGCAAGGGCAGAAAAGCCAGTGTCACAAGACCCTTGCCGCGCACACCTGAAAAGTCAATCGTTTCGAACGCAAATCCGCGTGCCGGCACCAGCTGGCTTTCCATACTCGGATTGTTCAGGCTGCCTTTGCCGCCCAGCCAGTGCACACGCCAGCCCTTATCACGCAACGCTTCGGCAACTGCCAGGCCGGGAAAAATGTGTCCCCCTGTACCGCCAGCCATCACGAGCGCGCAACGCTGCCTCATGTGCGACCTCCCCGCATGAGCAATCGATTTTCGTAGTCAATCCGCATGACGACAGCAAGCGAAATCAAATTCATCAGGATCGCTGAACCGCCATAGCTCATCAGCGGCAATGTCAGGCCCTTGGTGGGCAGCGCGCCCAGATTCACCCCGATATTGATAAAAGTTTGAAAACCGAGCCAGATCGCAATGCCCTGGGCAGTCAGGCCCGCAAACAACCGGTCTAACGCAATCGACTGACGACCGATATGCATGATGCGTCGGACCATCCACATGAACAGACCAATCACGACCAGCACGCCGACCAAGCCAAACTCTTCGCCAATCACGGCCATCAAAAAATCTGTGTGGGCCTCGGGTAGCCAGTGCAGCTTTTCAATGCTGCCGCCCAGACCCACCCCAAAAATCTCGCCACGTCCGAAAGCAATCAGTGAGTGTGACAGCTGGTAACCCTTGCCCATCGAATACTTTTCGCTCCAGGGATCCAGGTAGGCAAAAATGCGCTCCCTTCGCCAGTCACTGAGCATGACCATCAGGCCAAACGCAATCACCACGACCAGCGCAATCACAAAAAACATGCGCGCGTTAACGCCCCCTAAAAAGAGGATCCCCATGGCAATGACAGAAATCACCATGAAAGCGCCCATGTCGGGCTCGGCCAGAAGCAGCAGGCCGACCACAGCAATCGCGATGGCCATCGGCATGACGGCGCGAAAAAATCGCTCTTTGACCTCCATTTTTCGCACCATGTAGTCTGCGGCGTAAAGCAGCACCGCAAACTTGGCCAGCTCGGAGGGTTGAAAGTTCATGAACCCCAGGGCGATCCAGCGACGCGCACCGTTGACGCCCTTGCCAATGAACGGGACCAGCACCAGCATCAGCAAAATCAGCGATATCACAAACAACCAGGGGGCCAGCTTTTCCCAAGTGGCCACAGGCACCTGAAATGCCAACAAGGCCACAACGAAGGCCACCATCAGCGACAGCACATGGCGGAACAAAAAATGCGTGTGCGCGTAACGGGAAAACTTGGGGTTGTCAGGCATCGCCACCGACGCCGAATACACCATCACCAGCCCAAACATCAAGAGCGCCACCGTGACCCACACCAGGGCCTGATCAAAGCCTGCCAGACTGACGGGTGCCGAGCCCGATCCTTGCAAGCTTTGTCTGTTCAGCCGCACTGGCAGAGCGTCAGGTGTGGTCTTGTCCGAGGCGCCCCATCGAGGAAGCCAGCCCAAAAGTCGCGAACCCATCGTGACGGTTGCACTCACAGCATGACCCCCTCTACAAGGGCCAGCCCGTGCACCGCTTCGCAAAACTCTCTGGCGCGGTGCTCATAGTTGTCAAACATGTCAAAGCTGGCACAGGCGGGGGACATCAACACAGCGTCTCCCGCCAATGCCTGCCTGGAAGCCAGGCTGACCGCTTCCTGCATCGATCCAGCGTCAAGCAAAGTGACGGCAGTGTTGGCCAGCGCAGCCTTGATCAATGGCGCGTCGTGTCCTATCAGGATAGCGGCCCGCGCATAGCGCGACATCGGACCGGCCAAAGGCGAGAAGTCCTGGTCTTTGCCAACGCCGCCCAAAATCACGACCAGTTTGCGTTGTGCACCCAGGCCAGAAAGCGCCGCAACGGTCGCACCGACGTTGGTGCCTTTGCTGTCATCAAAGTATTCAACGCCGTTGATGACGGCTACGGACTCGACACGATGCGGCTCGCCCCGGTACTCGCGCAGACCGTGCAGCATCGGGCTCAAGGCGCAGCCTGCGGATGTGCTGAGTGCCAGTGCTGCCAGCGCGTTGGTGGCATTGTGCAAGCCGTGAATGCGCAGCGCCTCCACCGGCATCAAGCGCTGAATGGTCAACTGCGCCTCGTCGCTTTTTTCACTCCGTTTGCGTTTGATGGTTTCGTCAAGCTCTGCTGCACGTACCAGCCATGCCATGCCATTCACATTTTCAATTCCGAAGTCACCAGGCCGCTGCGGCTCGTCATGGCCATAGGTCAGGTAGCTGCGCAGGGGCTTGCCCTTGAGCGGAGCGGGAAGCGCGGCCATGACCAGCGGGTCGTTGCGATTGAGCACCATCAGGCCAGCGTGGCCATAAACATTGTTTTTTGTCGCAGCATAGGCATCAAAAGTGCCATGCCAGTCCAGGTGGTCCTGGGTGATGTTCAGAACTGCCGCCACGGCGGGCTCGAAGTTCTGAATGCCGTCCAGCTGAAAACTGGACAACTCCAGCACCCATACTTCAGGCAAGGTGTCGGTGTCGAGTTTTTCGGCCAGCGTGTCGAGCAAGGTGGGGCCAATGTTCCCAGCTACCGCCACCGTTTTGCCGGCGCGTTCTGCCAATTGGCCGGTCAATGAGGTCACGGTTGTCTTGCCGTTGGTACCTGTGATGCCAATTACTTGGGGGGCGTAAGCAGTGCCCTCCTTCAAGTCTCTCAATGCTTGTGCAAACAGGCTGAGTTCATTACCAAAAACCAAGCCCCTTGCAAGGGCAGCAGAAGTCACAGCAGCAATAGAAGCAGGACTCAAACCAGGGCTTTTAACCACCATGGCAAACGGCGCAAACCCGTCCACCGTGTCGAGCAAGGCAGCCCCCATCTCTGCGTGAACAAACCGGGCCGACGGCACACTGGCATGCAGCGCTGTAAGCTGGGGGGGCTCGGGTCTGGTGTCTGCCACGGTGACTTGCGCGCCGCACCTGGCACACCAGCGGGCCAACGCCAGGCCAGAGCTGCCCAAGCCGAGCACAAGAACGTGTTTTTCGGCCAAGTGTTTCATCTGAGTTTCAGGGTTGAAAGACCCACCAGGCACAGCAGCATGGTGATGATCCAGAAGCGCACCACAACTTGCGTCTCCTTCCAGCCGCTTTTTTCAAAATGATGGTGCAAAGGCGCCATTTTCAAAATCCGCCGGCCCTCGCCAAAACGTTTTTTGGTGTACTTGAAGTAACTGACCTGAAGCATCACCGACAACGCTTCGACGACAAAAATACCGCCCATGATGGCCAATACGATTTCCTGTCGGACGATGACCGCAATTGTGCCCAGAGCAGCACCCAATGCCAGAGCCCCCACATCGCCCATGAAGACCTGTGCGGGGTGCGTGTTGAACCATAAAAATGCCAGACCACTGCCGGCCATGGCAGCGCAAAAGATCAACAGTTCGCCCGAGCCTGGTATGTGCGGAAAGAACAGGTACTTTGAGTAGACGGCACTACCGGTGACGTATGCAAACACCCCTAAGGCAGAGCCAACCATCACCACAGGCATGATCGCCAGACCGTCCAGACCGTCCGTCAGATTGACGGCATTGCTCGACCCGACGATGACCAGATAAGTCAGGATGACAAAGCCAAACACACCAAGCGGGTAACTGACCTCTTTGATGAACGGCACCAGAAGGCCAGCCTTGGGCGGCAAATTGACATCAAAACCGGATTGCACCCAGTTGACAAACAGGCCCACTACCCTCAGGTTTGAGCTTTCAGAAATGCTGAACACCAAATACAGCGCCGCGATCAAGCCAATGGCAGATTGCCACAGGTATTTTTCGCGCGAGCGCATGCCCTCTGGGTCTTTGTGAACCACCTTGCGCCAATCGTCAGCCCAGCCGATGGCACCGAATCCCAGCGTGACCAGCAACACAATCCAGACGAAGCGGTTGGACAAATCTGCCCACAACAGGGTTGAAATGGCGATACAAAGCAAGATCAAAACACCACCCATGGTGGGCGTTCCTGATTTGCTCAGATGCGTTTGCATGGCGTATTCGCGAATGGGCTGGCCAATTTTCAGGGCTGCCAGTCTGCGAATAACGATCGGCCCGGCTACTAAACCCATCAGCAGCGCGGTCACGGCCGCCATCACGGCACGAAACGTCAGGTACTGGAACACCCGGAAGAATCCAAATTCAGGAGACAGGGTCTGAAGCCATTGGCCGAGGTTGATCAGCATAAGGTGTCCTGTTGTTGTTGTTGTTCTTGTATTGACATGACCACACGTTCCATCTTCATGAAGCGCGAGCCCTTGACGAGCACGCTGTTGACATGCGGCAGTTGCGCAAGTACAGCCTGTTTCAGTGCGTCAATATCATCAAAATGTCGCCCCTTGCCAAAGCTTTGACTGGCCAAACGGGCCTGCGCACCGAGGGTGTAAAGATCGTCGATGCCCTGGGCGTTTGCCCAGCGTCCCGCCTCGGCATGAAACTGCGGACCCTGGTCTCCCACCTCACCCATGTCACCCATCACCAGCAGGCGTGGGCCCGGCAATGTCGCCAGCACGTCAATGGCCGCGTGCATCGAGTCCGGGTTGGCGTTGTAGGTGTCGTCAATCAGCGTGACAGGGCGGCCTCCAATGCGAACTTGAATCGTGCGCGAACGCCCCTTGACCGGCTCGAAGCCACTCAGGCCGCTTGAAATGCATTCAAGCGGCACACCAGCGGCCAATGCGCAGGCTGTTGCAGCCAATGCATTTTTCACGTTGTGCCTGCCTGCAACAGCCAGCGTGAAAGCCAGAGGACCTCGTGGTGTTTTTGCCGTCACCTGCCAGCCTGCCCCCATCCAGTGGGCGTCAGCTGTGACATCTGCATCGCCTGCAAGGGCGAACGTCAGCATCGAACGATTACCCGCCTTGTTCATCCACAATGCTGAATAGTCGTCATCTGCCGGAAACACGGCAACACCGTCAGGCCCCAAGGACTCAATCACGGCTGCGTTTTCATGTGCCACCGCTTCAACCGTGCCCATGAACTCCAGGTGTTCACGCTGCGCGTTGTTGACGAGAGCGACAGTGGGCCTGGTGATGTGGGAAAGATAAGCAATTTCCCCAGGGTGGTTCATGCCAAGCTCCACGACACCTGTGCGGTGATTCGCCGTCAATCTCAGCAGCGTTAACGGCACGCCGACATCGTTGTTCAAATTACCTTCGGTGGCAAAGGCATGGGCTGGCTGAAAAGCTCGCAAGATTGATGCGATCATTTGCGTCACCGTGGTTTTGCCGTTGCTGCCCGTCACAGCAATCAGCGGCAAGTCAAATTGACTGCGCCAGCCCGCTGCCAACTGGCCCAAGGCCTTTCTGGAATCGTTGACTTGCAGACCCGGCAAGCCAGCCTGTGCCAGACCGTGCTGCGCCAGCGCTGCAACAGCACCCTGCGCTTTGGCTTGCACCAAAAAATCATGCGCATCAAAGTTGTCACCTTTGAGTGCAACAAACAAATCACCCGCTTTCAGGCTGCGGGTATCGGTGTGCACACGCATGATGTCAACGCGACCGTCACCGACCAGCTGGGCCGCATCGACCCAGCCTGATGCCTGTTGCAGGGTCATCATGAGCCGGCTCCCACCCGTTGGCGCGCGTTCAGGGCAGCGCGTGCATGAAGCTGGTCTTCAAACGGGTATTTAACGCCGCCAATGTCCTGGCTGGTTTCATGGCCCTTGCCTGCCAGCAACACCACGTCCTCAGGTTTTGCATCTGTGATGGCTTGAACAATCGCCTGAGCGCGGTCGGATTGCACATGCACTGATTCATGCTGCACATCCTGTTGGGTTAAGCCCAGCAAGATCTGGCTGATGATGGCTGAAGGGCTTTCGCTGCGCGGGTTGTCGCTGGTCACGACGACATGGTCTGAATATCTTTGGGCCATCGCTGCCATCAGGGGACGTTTTGTCGCATCGCGATCACCACCGCAACCAAACACGCACCACAACCGCCCACCCCTGTCATCGGCGACAGGTCGAAGCGCCACCAGAACCTTTTCAATGGCATCGGGTGTGTGCGCGTAGTCGATCACCACCAGCGGTGTACCCGCTTCACCCAAAGTATTCAGGCGACCCGGCACAGGGGGTAAAAGGCAGCAGGCTCTGGCGGCGTCCTCCAAGGATACGCCCAAGGCACGCATTGCGCCCAGTACCGCCAAAAGATTCGAAACGTTATACAAGCCCACCGCAGGGGTAGTCACTTCCCGCCGCTCCACGCCTTCGACAACAACAAATTTCAGCATGCTGCCGCTTTGTTCAATCGCTTCAGCGTGCAAGCGGGCAGGCTGACCAATGGAAACCGTCCACACATCCAGACCTGATGACTTGAGTTTGTCATGCAAAAACTGGCCACGAGCGTCATCTGTATTGATGACGGCAGATGCCAGACGGGGCCATGCAAAAAGCGACTCCTTGGCCGACCAGTAGTTTTGCATGGACCCGTGATAGTCCAGATGGTCCTGGGTGAAGTTGGTGAACACGGCTACCTGAAACTGCGTTCCGTCCAGCCGCTGCTCGGCGATCCCGATGGACGACGCTTCAATCGCGCAGGCCGCAAAACCTTCGTCCACAAATCGCCTTAACTGCTGCTGTAGCAAGACCGGGTCTGGTGTGGTCAAGCCATTGGAAACCATCGTCTCAGGCGCGCCGATGCCCAGCGTGCCAACCATCGCGCATTTGCGGTGGAGCTTGCCCAGTGCGTGCGTTAACCACCATGCGGTGGATGTTTTCCCGTTGGTTCCTGTGATGGCAATGGTTTGCAGGTGCTTGCTGGGTTCTTCAAAATACGCCGCCGCTATGAGCGCTGCTGCACTTTTAAGTCCGGCATAAACGGCCATCTTTTCGCCAGAAAAACCATACTGTTCAACCCCTTCGGCCTCCATCAGGCAAGCATTTGCTCCGACCTTCAGCACATCTTTAACGTACTGGCGCGCATCGCTTGCAGCACCGGGCCACGCCATAAAGCCGTCACCAGCCTGAACCCTTCGGCTGTCCGCATACAGACTGCCTGTTATCCGCGCACGCAACCAGCTGGCAGCTTCAAGTGGCGTATGCAGTTGCGTGATCAAAACGACTCCTCCACCGCATTGGTCAGAATTTGCGGTTTTACAGTCACGTCGGGTTGCACGCCTTTCATGCGAAGCGCCTGTTGTACAAGCTCGCTGAAGACCGGCGCTGCCACTTCACCTCCGTAGTACTTTCCAGCCCGCGGCTCGTCAATCATCACCGCCACAATCACACGCGGCTTGTCTATCGGCGCCATTCCGACAAACCAGCCCCGGTATCTCCGGTCCTTGTCGGTGCCGTAACTTTTACCGACCTGCTTGTACGCCGTACCAGATTTTCCGCCGACTGAATAACCCAGCGTCTGAGCCTTTTGCCCCGTACCGCCAGGGCCAGCAGCCATTTTCAGCATAGTGCGAATTTCGGACGCTGTCTTGCTGGAAAAAACCTGCACCCCTGTTGCAGGCTCATCACTTTTTAGCATGGTGGCAGAGATGATCTGCCCGTCGTGACCAAACACGGTGTAAGCCCGCGCCATCTGAAACAACGATGCAGACAAGCCGTAGCCATAAGACATGGTGGCCTGCTCGATGGGTCGCCACGTCTTGTAGGGCCGCAAGCGGCCCGACACGACGCCGGGAAAGGTAAGTTGCGGCTTCTGGCCAAAACCTGCCTGTGAAAACACTTCCCACATTTCGCGAGGCTGCATTTGCATCGCCATTTTGACCGTTCCAACGTTGCTGGATTTCTGAATCACTTCCTGTACCGTCAACACGCCATGAGGATGCGCGTCTGAAATTGTCGAGCCCGTCACTTGCATGCGGCCTGGCGCCGTCTGGATGGGGGTTTCAGGCTTGACCCGGCCCGTCTCCAGTGCCAGCCCCACAGTGAAGGCCTTCATCACCGAGCCAGGTTCAAAAGTATCGGTCAGCGCGCGGTTGCGCGTCTGGTTACCCGTCATGTTTTGACGCTTGTCAGGCACATAACTTGGATAGTTGGCCATTGCCAGAACTTCGCCAGTGATGGCATCCAGCATCACCACACTGCCGGCAACTGCCTTGTTGGCAATCACTGCGTCACGCAGCTTTTGATACGCGACAAATTGCATTTTGCTGTCAATTGACAGTTGCAGGTCTTTGCCATCGACTGGCGGCACTTGTTCACGCGTGTCTTCCACCACGCGGCCCAAGCGGTCTTTAATAACACGGCGTGAGCCTGGCCTGCCGCCCAGTTCCTTGTTGAAAGCCAGCTCCATGCCTTCCTGCCCACGGTCTTCAATGTTGGTAAAGCCCACCACGTGCGCAATCGTTTCGCCCTCAGGGTACTGACGCTTGTATTCCTTGCGCTGATAAATACCCTTGATGCCAAGTGCAACAATTTTTTGCGCGACGTCATCGTCCACCTGGCGCTTTATCCAGACAAAATTCTTGTCCTCGTCAGCCAGTTTTTTATTCAGTTCTGCAAGCGGCAACTCCAGAAGCCGGGCCAGTTCAGCGAGTTGTACTTTGCTGGCATTGATGTCTTCAGGAATGGCCCAGATACTGGGCGCAGGAACACTGGAGGCCAGTATCAGCCCATTGCGGTCCAAAATGCGGCCGCGATTGGCGGGCAGTTCCAGCGTTCGTGCAAAACGGACCTCGCCCTGCTTTTGAAAAAACTCATTGCCCAGTACCTGCACGTAAGCCGCGCGGCCAGCGAGCCCGGCGAAGGCCAGTGCAATCGCCGCCACAATAAATTTGCTGCGCCACACAGGCGTCTTGCTGGCAAGTAGCGGACTGGACGTGTACTGCACACTGCGGCTCATTTTGTGACTCCCGTCACAGCGCCATCTTTTTGCGACACGTACTGCGTGATGGCTGGCGTCACCGTACGCATCTGCAGCTTGTCCTTTGCCAGTTTTTCAACCCGCAGTGGTGTCGCCTGGGCGCGTTTTTCAACTTGCAGGCGTTCATTTTCCGCTTCGAGCATGCGGTTTTTGGTGGTGGCTTTTTCAAGCTCAACATAGAGCCTGCGTGACTCGTACTGGGTGCGCACCAGATACAGCGCACTGGCCAACACTGCAAGCAAAAGCACCAGATTGAGCCGCGTCATGCAGGCACCTCCGTGCGTTCGGCAATGCGCATCACGGCACTGCGCGCGCGCGGGTTGGCGGCTATTTCATCTTCACCCGGTTTGACGCGTCCCAGTGCGTTCAGGCGCATGGCCTTGGGCGCCGCAAACGGCGCCCGGCGGTCAAACACGTCGCGCGAGTGCTCGGCGATGAATTGCTTGACGATGCGGTCTTCGAGCGAATGAAAACTGATCACGACCAACCGGCCTCCAGGTTGCAAGACGTTGAGTGACGCCGTTAACGCCTGACCGAGCTCTTCAAGCTCGGCGTTGATGAAAATCCGAAAAGCCTGAAACGTGCGCGTAGCTGGGTCCTTGCCCGGCTCGCGGGTTTTGACCGCGCCAGCCACGATTTGGGCCAGCTCATGGGTGCGCTTGATGCTCCCCCGCTCCTGCCTTGCACGATCAATCGCCTTTGCAATCGGCCCAGCAAACCGTTCTTCTCCATAGTCACGAATCACCTCCGTTATGCTTTCTACTGACGCATCGGCAAGCCACTCGGCCACGTTCTGACCGCGAGTGGTGTCCATTCGCATGTCCAGGGGCCCGTCCCCCCGAAACGAAAACCCTCGCGCCGCGTTGTCGATTTGGGGGGAACTGATGCCCAGATCCATCAGCAGCCCCGCAGCGCTTGACGGCGTCAGGTTGGCGAGCCAATTGAAGCCCTCGTGGCGAATTGAAAATCGCGGGTCGCTGATGGTGGCCGCCTCCAGAACCGCCTCCGGATCCTTGTCGAAAGCCGTCAGCCTTCCGTGAGCCGAGAGTTGCGAAAGAATCAGTCGGGAATGTCCGCCGCGCCCGAAGGTCGCGTCGATGTAGTGTCCGTCTGGCAAGATGCGAAGCGCTGCAACTGCTTCGTTCAACAAGACGGTGCGGTGTGTCCATGGGTCCTGCACCATCATCTTTCTAAAACGAGAAATCCCTGAAGACGTCAGGCATGTCGCCTTTCATCTGCTCGGATTCTTGTGCTGTGTAGGTTGATGCATCCCAAAGTTCAAAATAGCCGCCCATGCCAAGCAACACGGTGTCTTTGCTAATGCCTGCTGCTGCGCGCAGCTCTGGCGACACCAGTATGCGTCCGGTGGCGTCCATGTCGACATCCATCGCGTTGCCCAAAAAGATCCGCTTCCACCACTGCGCCTGCATGGGCAGGGAGGCAATCCGGTCGCGGAATTTTTCCCACTCGTTGCGCGGGAAAATCATCAGGCAGCCGTGTGGGTGCCGGGTGATGGTGAGCTGGCTGCTACTGGTGGCGCTGAGCACGTCACGATGCCGAGTCGGCACTGACAGCCGACCCTTGGTATCGAGAGCTAACGAAGACGCACCTTGAAACACGCTTAAAAGTCCTTGAAAAACAATTTTCACCACTAAATTGCACTTCCTCCCACTTTATCAGGAAAGATTTGGCATGCAAGCGGTTTCAAACAAATTTTTTCAATGAAATCAAGGACTTAGAGGCAATATGAAAGAATTCTATAAACGAAAAGTGTTCTAAATTAAGCACTTAGCGCATGTAGTGAAAGTGTTTGTTTAAGCCAAGCAGTAGAGCGAGTCATTTTTTGAGCGGGCAGAACCGCCAAAAAGTCAGCTTGAAAAAGCGCTGGTTAACGACAACGATGTTGGCCGGCTGGAGGCCTTCTCCGGGCGGGTCCGGGAGGCGGGGCTACTGACAAGGCCTTTGTAACCTTGTTCAGTAGCCGTGACCCGGTGAAGCGCGGTGGCTATAAAGTCTGGCAAGAATTGGCGCCAGGAGCACAAGGCCAAGCTCGCGCTATCACGCGACATGCAGGGCATTTTTTACAAGAGGACAAAGGCGTTGAAGTGGCCCATGCCATCGTCAGGTTGATCAGCGTTGGGCTGAAGGTCTAGTCAAGCCGCGTCACAACTTTGGCATGTTCAGTGATGCCTATCACGTTGAAAAAAGCCGCAACCAGTCGGTTCACGTCTGAAAACTGCACGGCTCGTCCTTCAGATTGGCGAGCCGATACCCAGTTGAGCAGCGCGCCTGCCGCTGAAAAATCGACACGAATCAACTTGGCGCATGAAATCATCATGATGTCCGCACCCATCAGTTTGGTTTCCAGTTTTTCCAGAGTCGTTACGGCGTCGCCTTTGATCTGACCCGACAGATCAATGGACATCAGCTTAGCCGTTTGCGATGACACTGCATCCATTTGCGTGTCGCCGTCATGAGGACTCAGGCTTGACGGCATGAAGTCGCGCGACACCTCACCGATGATGGTGTTACCAAAGATGGACAGACCCTGGTTGTCCACAGATTTGTAGTCGCAGCGCGCTGTTTCCCACGAGGGCGGAGAGACTTCGTAGGTGACACAAAAGTCCAGCGCAGCCAGCTCAAACTCGTCAGGGCGGTGCGCGACCCGCAACGCCTCCATGCGCAATTGCCACAAGGTCTGTGGTGTGTCGCGCTGACCCGAGGGCGTTGCCCGCTGCAGAACCTGTTGCAATTGATCGTCACCGATAAAACGCAGTTGCACAGGCTGTGCCGACCAACCGGCAAAAACTTGGGCCAACGCCTCTACTGCGAGTGGTTCAATGGTTTTGAGATGGCGCCAGTCAAGACACCATGGCATTGACGCTTTGGCCAGCGCGGCCTTCAATGCGGCGATTGTTTGAATGCCGACAGAAGACGGACAAATCCAGTCAGCGACGGGCCCATTTCCGACAACGGAGATGGCCGGCGCTGACATGGCCCTGACCATGTCCGGCATCGAAAACCACTGTGGTGCTGAGCGGTCAAACTTCTGCACAAAATTCAGTGCGGCGTTTTCAAATTTTTCCTGTTGATCGGTAGCGCGGTACAGGTCAAATAGGGCCATCCAGGCTTCTGACTGGCCTGCCCGCGAGCCGCCGGGAGCCAGCATTTCCTGCAGGCCCGCCTCGGCACCGATGTCATCGCCGTTGGCAAAACGGATGGAGGCTTCTTCCAGTTCTGCATCGTGGGCAATCTCTGACACATCCACGGCCATCAACTTGGAATAACCAAAACCAGATGCACCGCCTTCGTAGTTGTGGCCTGCCAACCCTCCAATGACCAGCCGCTTGAGCGGCTTGACCGTCGAGACAACGGTGGCCACAGCCCGTTTCACAGGAACAGCAGGTGTCTGGCTCTGCGGTAGCAGGCCGATGGGCTCAGTGGGCCCGTAACCTGTCTGAAAGAGCGGCAGGGCGTTGTCCAGCATGGGCAGCTGCAGTTGGGGTGGCTGGGCGCCATGAGGTTGGGCGGTCGAGCCCGAAATACCTGCCCCATCCGGGAAGTTGGATGATGCGGCAAAGTCTCGAGAATGGATTGACGATGCGGTGGCCGGCTTGGTTTTCCACCACTGCATGGACATCTGGGCTTCGATCTCATTGATCTTTTTCAGCGTCGTGGCACGGTCATCCAGCTTGGACTGCATGCTGCTCTGAAAAAAAGACGTTTGCGCACTTGGGTCTTGGCCCACGATGGCGTCACGCTTGCGCATTTTGCGCAACATGTCAAATTCGTGCTTGCGCACAAAATCATGTCGCCGCTTGCGCTCAATCATCTCCTTGAGCAGCTGCTTGCTGATGGCTCCGTCGCGGTCAGTTTCTTTGGCGTCCAGATCAGTCCAGCTGCTAGCAGGATTGCGGACAAACTTCACCATCTTGGCAAGCAAACCCAATGAGGCGTTTTTTTTTGCCATGACGTGACGGCTGAAAGGTGCTTACTCTGAGGGCAGAGTCAACGCGTCAATCGCCAAACATTTTCTGCTTCAGCTCGCGTCTTTGCTGAGCCTCCAGCGACAGGCTGGCAGTCGGCCGAGCCATGAGCCGACCTACGCCGATTGGCTCGCCGGTTTCGTCACAGTAGCCATAGTCACCGGAATCAATGCGGGCAATCGACTGCTCAATTTTTTTCAACAACTTGCGCTCCCGGTCACGGGTACGCAGTTCAAGGGCGTGTTCTTCCTCAATTGTGGCGCGGTCGGCCGGGTCAGGCACCACGACCGTGTCTTCACGCAAGTGTTCTGTTGTGGCACCGGCACTGTTGTGAATGTCCTGTTTCAGGATGGACAGCTTATGGCGGAAAAAGGCCATTTGCATGTCGTTCATGTACTCCACGTCAGGCATGGCGTTGACTTCTTCTTCGGTCAAGGTCTCAGGGGTCTTGGTCTTCCAGTTATTGGCTAGTTTGGGGTCTTTTTTGGCGGCCACATGGGGGGGCGGCGCGATCACGCGTTCGGTCATTGTTGAGTAGCTGGCTTTTGCTGCGTCTGGCGCATGGGTAGGCACCATGGGTGCGGGGGGAGGCATGTGAGCCAGCGCGCGCGACGAACTTCGGCGGCCTGGCTTCAGAGGTGGCGGGGGCGGCAAACCGTTGCCGATGGGTGCCGGCTTGGGAGCCGCCAAAGGTACAGCGGCTCCTACCGGGGTGGTCTTGGCCTTGGCAGTTGCGGCAGGCTGAGTAGTTTTAGGCGCCACCTTGGCAAGCACTTTGGATGCAGTTACGGGCAGCTTTTGTGGGGCTGCTTGGACAGCCGGCTTACCAGCCGCTTTGACAGCAGATTGAGCTTTGGAAAGCGGCTTTTTGGCAACTGGCTTGGTGGCGGTTTTGACGACTGGTTTTTTGACGGTTGGTTTTTTGACAGTTGGTTTTTTGACAGTTGGTTTTTTGACAGCTGGCTTTTTGACAGCTGGCTTGGCCTTGACAGGCGGTTTGACGGTTTTTATGGGCTTCACAGCAACTTTGAGGGCGGGTCTGGCGCCCGGCTTGACCACCTTTGAGGGCGTTTTGGCTTTCACGTTGGCTTTCATGGTGGTTTTCACGGCGGCTTTCACGGCGGCTTTCATGGTGGTTTTGGCCGCCGTTTTGCCTGCGGATGAGGTCGGCTTTGCTGACTTTGCCGGTTTGACTGATTTCGCTGGTTTTGCTTTCATTGCCTGTCTCCTCTGGGAAGCCGCCTTTGGGTGAGCCCCGGCAAGTGCGCGCGGCTGGGTATGTCGGTTGGCGCGCGATTATAGCGGCCGTCTGTCCGTCTCGGACGGCTTGGAGTCCAAACCGTTGGAAAATCGCTACCAAAATGGCATGTCTTAGCGACATGAGCGGTTTTTACAAACAGCCTGCAGACTAACTCAAACTTGGCTCAAACCAGGCACTGTTCCAGGCCTTGCATGAAAATATCTTTGGGCAGGTCGATGCCAATAAACACCATTTTGCTGGTTTTGGTCTCGCCAGCTGCCCAGGCGGGTCCCAAGTCGCTGCCCATCAGCTGGTGCACCCCCTGAAAAATCACCTTGCGCTCGGTGCCTTCCATGTTGAGCACCCCTTTATAGCGCAGCATGCGCGGGCCGTAAATATTGACAATCGCGCCCAGAAAGTCTTCCAGTCTGGCCGGGCTGAAGGCCTTGTCTGAACGGAAGACAAAACTTTTGACATCGTCATCATGCACATGGTGATGGCCCTGTTCAGCGGCATGGGACGGATGGTCGCAATGCTCGCCATGAGCATGGTCATGGCCTTCGTGGTCGTGGCCATGGTCGTCAGCCTTGAGAAAGTCCGGGTCAATATCAAGCTTGGCATTCAAATTGAAGCCGCGCAGGTCAAACACATCGGCTATTGCCACATCGCCAAAATGCACGGCCTTTTGCGGCGCACGCGGGTTCATGTGCGTGAGTCGGTGGGTCAATGCCTTGACCACATCCGCAGTCACCAGGTCGGTTTTACTGATGAAGATCTGGTCGGCAAAACCAATCTGACGGCGCGCCTCCTGGCGGTCATTGAGCTGGGCGTCGGCGTGTTTGGCATCGACCAGGGTCAGAATTGAGTCCAACAAATACTGTTCGGCAATTTCTTCGTCCATGAAAAACGTTTGCGCCACCGGGCCGGGGTCGGCCAGGCCGGTGGTCTCAATCACGACCCGGTCAAACACCAGCTCGCCTTTGCGCTTTTTTTCGGCCAGCGTTTGAAGCGTGCCCCTCAGGTCTTCGCGAATCGAGCAGCAAATGCAACCGTTGTTCATCTGGATGATGTTTTCCTGCGTGTCATTGACCAGAATCTCGTTGTCGATGTTTTCTTCGCCAAACTCGTTTTCGATCACGGCAATTTTTTGGCCGTGGGCTTCGGTCAAAACACGCTTTAAAAGCGTGGTTTTTCCTGAACCAAGAAAGCCGGTGAGGATGGTGACGGGAATCAAGCTCATGGTGTGCGCCTAACAATCAGAAAATGAATCAGAGGTGGAGTTTAGCGACCACAGCGAATACCGGCGCAGTAGCGGGCATTTCGGCAAGGTGGCCAGGACGCTCCTGATTGAGGAGCTGCTAGCCCTTGTTTTCTAGGGCCTGGAGGCTGATTTGGCACCCAAAAACCACCTTTTTAGCCCGTTTAGGCCTGCTTTCAAGACGAGGGGCCTGCAAAACTGTCTTGTCAGTGCGGCAAGTTCAAGGGGCTTGCCAGCACCTTGTCAATGCGCTTGCCATCCAGGTCAACCACTTCAAAGCGCCAACCCGCGCATTCGACCTGATCGGATGTTGCCAGCAGGCGGCCAGACACGGCCTGCAGCAACCCGGCCACGGTGTTGTAGCGCCCCTTGTCTTCAGCCGGCAGGTCCTTGATCTCCAGCCGCGCCTTGAGTTCGGCTACCGGCATCACCCCGTCAATGAGCCAACTTCCGTCCTCCCGCTGGGTCGCCCAGGCATCTATTTGGGCACCCGGCTGCAGTTCGCCCGTGATGGCCTCCAACAGGTCCAGGGGGGTGACCAGACCCTGCACCACACCGTATTCATCGACCACAAACACCATTCGGCTGGACTTGGCGCGAAACTGCTCCAACAGCTCCATGCCCGTCAGCGTTTCAGGCACAAACACGGCCGCAACTGCATGGCCGCCGATGCGTTCGCCACGTGGCTGCGCATCCGCGCCAAGCAAAGCCAGCAATCTGGCCACGCTGATCACACCCACCACCTCGTCCAGGCCGCCCCGGCACACGGGGTACCACGAGTGCCCCGTGACGCCGGCCTTTTGAATTGCTTCGTCCGCGGTGTCGGCGGCGTCCAGCCACTCAATGTCAGAGCGCGGCAACATCAGCGACGTCAGTAGCCGGTCGTCCAGCAAAAACACGTTTTGCACCATCTGATGTTCATGCTCTTCAATCAGTCCCGCGTCCACGCCTTCTTCCAGGCTGGCGGTGATTTCTTCTTCGGTCACACCGCGACCTGCCGTGTTGTCAACACGCAGCAGCTTGAGCACGGCGTGCGTGCTGAAGGACAGCAGTTTGACAAACGGCTTGGCCGCGCTGGCCACCCACATCATGGGGCGGGCCACCAGCCGGGCGGCTGTTTCGGGGTACAGCTGGCCGATGCGCTTGGGTACCAGCTCGCCAAAAACAATCGTGATGTAGGTGATGATGGCCACTACTATGGCCGTCGCGGTGATGTCTGACGCGCGTAGGGGCACGCCCAGGCTCTGCATCCACACCGAGAGACTGCCACTGAAAGCCGCCTCGCCAATAATGCCGTTGAGCATGCCAATCGAGGTGATGCCCACCTGAACCGATGACAAGAATTGGGTGGGATTGTCCAGCAGGCCCAGCGCCGCCTCGGCCGCCTTGTCGCCCGACTCGGCCATGGCTGCCAGCCTGGCCTTGCGGCTTGACGACAGGGCCATCTCCGACATGGCAAACACGCCGTTGAGCAATGTTAAAAAGGCAATCAGCAAAAAGTCCATGCATCTTCAAGCAAAATAAACACATGTCAATGTACCTGATTGGCGACCTGCAAGGTTGCGATGCGCCATTTCAGCGCCTGCTGGAGTCAGTCAATTTTTCGCCCAGCCGCGACACCCTCTATCTGCTGGGTGATCTGGTCAACCGGGGGCCAGATTCATTGGCCGTGTTGCGCCGACTGAGCGCGCTGGGCGATGCGGCGCAATGCCTGCTGGGCAATCATGACCTGCATTTGCTCGGCGTGTGGCAAGGCGTTCGTACTGTCAGCAAGGGTGACACACTGGCGCAAGTGCTGGCCGCGCCTGACTGCGCCGATCTGCTGCACTGGCTGCGGCACCGACCCCTGGCGATAGCGTCCCACGGCTGGCTGATGGTGCATGCAGGCGTGCTGCCGCAGTGGACAACGGCGCAAACGCTGGCCCTGGCCGGCGAGCTGGAGCAGCAGTTGCGTGCAGACGACTTCAGATACTTTTTAACCCAGCTGTTTGGCAACCAGCCCGGGCAATGGCACGACGGCTTGCAGGGCGCTGAACGCTGGCGGGTCATCGTCAACGCCCTGACCCGCCTGCGCTTTTGCACACATGCGGGCGAGATGGAGTTCAGCATCAAGGGCGGCCAGGAAGACGCACCGGCGGGCTATTCACGCTGGTTTGAGGTGCCCGGCAGGGCCACGCTGGACCAGCCGATTGCTTTTGGCCATTGGTCAACCCTGAACGCCGGCCAAACCCTGCACCGCAACACACTGGCGCTGGACACAGGCTGCGTATGGGGCGGTTGCCTGACGGCGGCCCGACTGGGGCCCCAAGCTGGCGAATTTGAGCTGATGCAGGTCCAGTGCGAGCAGCAGCGACGACCAGGCTAGCTTACGGGGCAGCTTTTGGGGCAGCTTTTGGGGCAGCTTTTTGAGTTGCGTCGTCGCACCAGGCGCGCGCCATACTGGCAGACAACAGCAGCACGGCGGACGAGAAATAAATCCACATCAACATCACGACCAGCGAGCCCGCAGCGCCATAGGCAGACACCACCGCAGCGGTTGACAAATACAGCACCATGACATGCTTGCCCACGGCAAACAGCAAGGCACCAGCTGACGCCCCCATCACCAGATAACGCAGCGATGGCTTGGGGCCAGCGCTCATGCGCATCAGCGCCACAAACAGGCTGACACAAAACGCAAAGGAGACCAGTTCGTTCAGGCCAAATGCGATGTTCTGGAAGGCGATTTTCTCAATCGGCAAATAGCTGCCCACCCAGGTCGATAGCAGCCCCAGCGCGGTAGACACACCGAGCGACACCAACAGCAAAAAGCCAAACGCCAGAACATAGGCAATGCCGCGCAGGCGCAAGGTGGCGCTGTACCACCACTTTTGCTGAGGAGCCTGACCGCTACCGCGCCGCCACAGGCGTTCAAAAGCATCTTG
The DNA here is from genome assembly GCA_046303055.1 of Polaromonas sp. GTDB lineage: Bacteria > Pseudomonadota > Gammaproteobacteria > Burkholderiales > Burkholderiaceae_C > Polaromonas. The sequence goes on along the minus strand of JBKCGU010000029.1, from coordinate 26,147 downwards.
CAGCTCGGCAAACACGCCCGTCGCACCGGACAGCAGCAGCACAAATGCAATCAGCGATGCGGTAATCCCTTCTGAAGGCGCCTGGGCACTGGAAATCGCCTGCTTGACGAGCTGCGCACCCTGTTCGCCAATCACACTGCTGATCTGGCTGACGAGGCTGGTTTCAATGTAGGCGCGTTCAAGCCACCAGCCCAGCACCGCCACCATCAGTACCAGCAAGGGGGCCAGGCTGAGGATGCCGTAAAAAGACATCGCTGCGCTCATGCGCAGCCCGTCGGCATCCCGCCATTGAAGAACGGCAACACGAAGTGGCAGGTAAACGCGCTGGGTGAATCGGTGCAGCATTCACGCAGATTAAGAGAAAAAAGCGCGACACACTGCCAGACAGCGGGCAAAGCCTGTGTCGGTTAGCGCCGACGGCGTGCCCTGCAGGTGGCTTATTCGCCGAGCTTGAACAACGCGGCGACTTTTTTCTTGGGCTTGATGTTGGCGGACACACCGCGTTGCGGGTTGGCTTTGGCTGCGGCCTCCCAAGCGGGCTGGGTATCAGGCGCAACGCTGCTTTCGTAAGGCTGGTCAAAAAACGGGTCGCGTGGTGCGGCGGCCTGACGGTGCGGTGGCGCTTCACGCCGCTCTCTAAATTCTCTGGGCTCGCGGCGCTCTGGCCGTTCACGCGGCGCCGTATCTTCGGCCTGCCGGTACATGCGCCTGCCATCGTTGATGCGTTGGTGCTCGCCAGGGGCCTCGTCAAACGCAAAAGGCTCCAGCTCGATTTTGGTTTTGACGAGCTTTTCGATGTCAGCCACCAGCCGCTGGTCGCTGCTGGCCACAAAACTGACAGCCAAGCCTGAAGCCCCAGCCCGGCCGGTGCGGCCAATGCGGTGCACATAGTCTTCGGCATTGAAAGGCACGTCAAAGTTGAACACCGCCGGCACGTCTTTGATGTCCAGCCCGCGCGCTGCCACATCGGTGCACACCAGCAAGTCAACCTCACCGCTTTTGAAGGCTTCAAGGGCTTTCAGGCGTTCGTCCTGGCTTTTGTCGCCATGCAGAGCGGTGGTTTTCAGGCCTTCTTTTTCAAGCGAGCGTGCCAGGCGGGCGCAGCCCAGCTTGCTGTTGACGAACACAAAGGCCTGCTTCATGCCGCGGGTTTTTAACACCTGGTGCAAGGCACGTCGCTTGTCGTCTGCGCCCACGCTGTAGAAATGCTGCTCCACCGTTGATGCGGTGGCGTTTGAGCGTGCCACTTCAATCGTCACCGGGTCTTGCAGATAGCTGGACGCCAGGCGCTTGATTTCAGGCGAGAACGTGGCCGAAAACAGCAGCGTGATGCGCTGCTTGGGCAGGTAACTCAAAATGCGCTGCAGGTCGGGCAAAAAGCCAATGTCGAGCATCCGGTCGGCTTCATCGAGCACCACATATTCAACCTGGTTCAACACCGCGTTTTTGGCTTCAATATGGTCCAGCAACCGGCCTGGCGTGGCCACCAGCACTTCAACGCCTTTTTTCAACTCGGCGGTTTGCCCCTTCATGTCCATGCCGCCAAAAACCACCGCACTGTTCAAGTGGGTGTATTTGGCGTAAAGCTTGACCTGCTCGGCCACCTGCACCGCCAGCTCACGGGTGGGCAGCAACACCAAGGCGCGCACCGGATGCCGCGCTGGCGAGGTGGACGCGTTTTCGTGCTTCATCATGCGCTGCAGCAGCGGCAAGGCAAAAGCGGCGGTTTTACCGGTCCCGGTTTGCGCTGCGCCCATCACGTCACGCCCCTGAAGAACCACCGGAATGGCCTGCTCCTGAATCGGGGTCATGGTTTCGTAGCCCATTTCGGCAACGGCGCGAGCCAGCTGGGGAGCGAGCGAAAGATTGGAAAAGTTAGAGGTCATGTAACCGCCTATTGTCGCATTTTGGGCGTTTTACTGGCTTTCACCTGACCAAATGCTGTGAACTGCTTTTTCAAGGTGCTTTTTGCAGCCGTCAGCAACACACCACAAAGCAAGACGGCGGGCGCGCGTGGCCACACGAAACAGCATCTTTCAGGAGGGACATGATGCCAACGCTGTGATGTTGAAAAAAGTTGGGCAATCGCTATTATTTTAATAGCTCTTAACCCAAGCACTCATTGGATTACAGCCTCATTTGATACTTGCGAACGACCCGTTGTGTCGTGCCGGCCTCGGCAGGCCAATTTCAGGCCCGCATTTTCACCAGAACCATCCCTTTGAGGTACTCCCCCTCAGGAAAGGTCACCGTCATCGGGTGGTCTGGCGCGCCACCCATGCGTTCGGTGATGTAAGCATCCACACCTGCATCCAAGCCTGCCCCTGCCACGATCTTGTGAAACAAGTCGGCGCTGATGCCGCCTGAACAGGAATAGGTGAACAGTGCCCCGCCAGGCTCGAGCAGCATCAGGGCCAGGCGGTTGATGTCTTTGTAGGCCCGGGCGGCGCGCTCGGCATGAAAGGCGGTGGGGGCAAATTTGGGCGGGTCGAGCACGATGGCGTCAAACCTCACCCCGTCCTTCAAAAACTGGCGCAACGCGGCGTTGACGTCGGCATCCATCATGGTGGTGCCTCTAGCGTCAAAACCGTTCAGCGCCACGTTGGCCACCGCACGCTCGATCGCCGGGCCGGACGAGTCAATCGAGGTGACGTGCGCTGCGCCGCCACTCAAGGCGGCCACCGTGAAGCCGCCGGTATAGCTGTAGCAATTCAGGACGCGCTTGAAAGCCATGCGGCGGGTGTACTGGCTGAACTTGTGGCGGCTGTCCCGCTGGTCCAGATAGAACCCGGTTTTGTGGCCGCTGGCCACGTCCAGGCTCAACTTCCAGTCGTGTTCGGTCAAGATGACTTCGGTACTCCCACCCCCGGCCAGCCAGCCTGTTGCCTCCGGCAGCCCTTCAAGTGAGCGAACACTTGCGTCCGAACGCTCATACAGCCGCGTCAAACCGGTTAGCTTGAGCAGCGCATCCACAATCACGCCCTTGAAGCGCTCTGACCCGCAACTGGAGAACTGCGCTACCAGCGTGTCGTCGTACCTGTCCACCACCAGACCAGGCAGGCCGTCAGACTCGCCGTGGATCAGCCGCAGGCCGTTGCTTTGGATGTCAAACAGGCTTCTGGCGTTGATGGCACGTGCGCAAGCTGCCCTGAAAAAAGAATCATCCATGCGCTGGGCTTCATCAAAGCTCCAGACCCGGGCGCGGATTTTGGACTGTGGGCTGTACGCGGCCCAAGCTAGAAATCGACCGTCTGCGCTTTCAATGCGCATGGTTTCACCGGCATCGCCGCTACCCGTGGCAATGGCACCGTCAAACACCCAGGGGTGGCGGCGCAGCAGGGATTTTTCTTTTCCGGGCTTCAGGCGTAGTGAGTTCATGGGCTTATTGTCAGGCTGACCCTGACCCTGAATGGATAACGCTCAAAGATTAGTTATTCAGGTCGGTGACCGAGTCGTCCCTCAACTCGTGCTTGCCAGACTATCGGCCCGCGCTACTTGTTTCGCGTGGTTCTGGTCGCTCTGGGGTGTGCTGCGTCGTAAACACGGGCCAGATGCTGAAAATCAAGCCGTGTATACACCTGCGTGGTGGTGATGTTGGCATGGCCCAGCAGCTCCTGCACGGCCCGCAAGTCGCCGCTGGACTGCAGCACATGGCTGGCAAACGAGTGGCGCAGCATGTGCGGGTGCACCGGCGTGGCCAAACCAGCCTGCAACGAGCGCTGTTTGAGACGAACCCGGATGTGTTGTGGGCTCAGACGCTGGCCGCGCTCGTTGATAAACAGGGCGGCATCACTTTTAGCCCACTGCGCGCGCTGGCTGACCCATTCGGCCAGGGCAGCCAGCGCCTTGCTGCCCACTGGCACACTGCGCTTTTTATTGCCCTTGCCCATCACATGCGCCTCAGCGCTTTGGCGGTCAACCCAGCCGCGGGCTTCCTTGCCATCCTGCACATCCAGCCCCACCAGTTCGCCAATGCGCAAGCCGCAACCGTACAGCAGTTCAGTGATGCAGTGGTCACGGGCTTCACGGACCGGGTGGCTGTCTCCAGCCCTGAAGCTGGCCAGCTGCACCGCTTCTTCTACGCCCAGCGCCTTGGGCAGCGGCTTGGGCACCTTGGGGGCGCGCACATCCTGCACCGGGTTGCTGGGCACCAGGCCCTCGCGCCCCAGCCAGGTGTAAAAACCGCGCCACCCCGACAGAATCAGCGCGATGCCGCGCGCCGTGCGGCCCGCGCTGTGCATGTGTGCCACCCAGCGGCGAACATGGGTGTTTTGTACCGATTGCAGCGACACACCGGCAGCCAGCGCGCTGGTTTGAAGTTTTTGCAGGTCGGCGGCATACAGGTCCACGGTGCGCTGGGCCAGACGCTTTTCAACCCGCACATGCGCCAGATAACGCACGGCGAGCGGGTCAAACTCAAAGACGCTGCCCTGACCGCTCTGGTCTGCCTGCGCTTGGTCTGCCATGGGGCTAAGCGGCGGCGGCTTGCGGCAACAAGCGGGTCAGGGCCGCGCCGGCCAGGTCGCCAATTTGCACCAGGAAATCGGTACCCATATCAACATGAAAGCGCTGCGGGTCGGCAGAGGCCATCACCAGCATGCCGAAAGCTTCCTGCGCACCATCTTCACGCAGGGGAATCATGGCGATCGACATCGCCATGGCCGGGTCAGGCAGCCAGTTGGCCGCCTCAAAACTTGAATTCACGCCGCAATACGGCGCGCCGAGTGAGGACGCAAAGGTCTGCGCATCGCTGCTCGCACCGTGGGCAAACGGCTCGCCCGCGAACACGCCGTTGACGCGCCAGAGCTTGATGGCCACCTGCGCAATGGCAAACTGGCCCTTGAGTTCATGCACGATGGTGTCGGGCAAGTCGCGTGCATGCGCTGTGAGCAGCAGGTTGCGCGTGCAGCGCTGCAGCTTGCCAGCAATGGCCACGTTTTCCTGCCCGTGGCGAATCATGTCGACCACCCTGGCTTCAAGGGTTTTAATCTTGTCACGCAGCAGCTCTGCCTGACGCTCCTGCAAGCTCACCGCGCGGCTACCGTGCCCGCTGGACAATTGCACCGTGGCAAGCACTTCGGCATGACGCTCGAAAAAGTCCGGCGTATTGGCCAGAAAATTGGCGATGTCGTCTTCCGTGATGGGGTTGTTGTGGTCAGTTGGGTTCATGGTGGGATTGTGATGGTTTTGCTGGGGAAACTATATAACGACCGCAGCGAAGGGCCACCCCCAGCAAGGTCAGCCCCCTAGAGGGGCAGCGCAGTGCGCGGGCGGCAAGCGTGGGGGCATGATTCATGGAATATCAATCTCGGACTCAAAAACGGTGGTTGCGGGCCCCGTCATCATGACGGACTGGTCCAGCTTGCCAGACCACTCGATCGTCAGCACGCCGCCGCGCGTTTGCACATCGACCACGCTGTCAAGCAGCCCAAGGCGAATGCCGGCCACCACCGCCGCGCAAGCCCCTGTGCCACACGCCAGCGTCTCGCCCGCACCGCGCTCGTAGACGCGCAGGCGGACGGTATGGCGATTGACCAGTTGCATAAAGCCAGCATTGACACGTTTGGAAAAGCGCGCGTGGCCTTCAATCAAGGGGCCCATCTGTAGCACTGGCGCGGTATCCACATCGTCCACCAGTTGCACGGCATGCGGGTTTCCCATCGACAGAACTGCTATTGATACAGGAGCTGCTGGCACGTGAATTGACGGCTCTGAAGCCACATTCAATGGCCATTTTTGCCAGGAATGGATGGTGTGCGGGCTGAGTCCCGTCGCATCAAACGGCACTTGCGCCAAGTCGAATACCGGCGCCCCCATATCAACTGTCACACGGCCATCGCTTTGCATGGCCAGCGTCAAAACGCGGTTCATGGTTTGCACCCGCAATGTCGACTTGTCGGTCAAGCCCTGCTCACGCGCAAAGCGCACAAAGCAGCGCGCGCCGTTGCCGCAATGCTCCACTTGCCCACCGTCGGCATTGTGAATGACGTAGGCAAAATCAACCGCAGGCGTTGGCGCAGGCCGGACCGACAAAATCTGGTCAGCACCCACACCGAAGTGACGGTCAGCCAAAAACCGGTACTGCGCTGGCGTCAACCCCAGCAGGCCGCGCGTCTCGTCAAGCACCACAAAGTCGTTGCCCGCGCCCTGCATTTTTGCGAATTTCACTTTCATGCCCGGATTATCGCGCTACGCTATGGTTTTAAACACACGATGAAGACAAGCCATGCGCATCCCCGACTGGACCCAGGCCCTTAAACCCCAACCCGACGACCTGGTGCAAGCCATTTTGAAACGCCGCGGCGGCGAACTGATCAACCTCGACAAAGCCCTGCTGTGGAGCGAACCACTGGCACGCGGCTGGAATGTGTACCTCAAAGCCGTGCGCACCGACCTGCCCACCAGCTGGAAGCTGCGCGAGCTCGGCATCTGCACCGTCGCGCTGCTGACAGGCGCAGCGTATGAGTACCACCATCACGCACCCGATTTTTTAACGGCTGGCGGCACGCAGGCCGAACTCGATGCCTTGCAGCAAATTTGCAAGTCAGATGCACGCATGGCCCAAGCTGCGCCGGGGCTGGGCGCTGTTGAAAGCCTCGTGGTTCAGTACGCTGCGCAAATGACGCTGGACGTGAAGGTCACAGACGCCGTGTTTGCACAGCTCAAGCAGCATTTCGACACGACGCAAATCGTCGAGCTGACCGCAGCCATTGCCACCTACAACATGGTGGCCCGGTTTTTGGTGGCGATGGGGGTATCGCCAGAGGTGTGATCAGTCCGCCTTGATGTTGTTGTCCTTGACCACCTTGGCCCAGATGTCCATCTGCTTGTCAATGAAAACGCGCGCTGCCTCAGGCGTGCCGCCGACCACATCAATACCCTGCGCATCCAGCTTTTTAGCGATATCCGGGTTTTTTAAAACGGTGTTCAGCGCGTCGTTCATGCGCTTCAAAATATCAGGCGGGGTTTTGGCCGGGGCCAGCACGGCCCACCAAGCGGGTGCTTCAAAACCGGGGTAGCCGCTTTCAGCCACCGTGGGCACATTGGGCAAGTCGGGGCTGCGCTTGGTGCTGGTCACTGCCAGCGGGCGCATGCGGCCACTGTCAATGTGCGGCTTGGTCACAAACACCGAGCCAATCGACAGCGGCACGTGCCCTGCTACCGCATCGTTCATCAGCGGGCCGCCGCCTTTGTATGGGATGTGCGCCCAGTCAATGCCGCCGTTTTTGCCCAGCAGCGTCATGGCCACATGGCCCAGGCTGCCCGAGCCAATGCTGCCGTAGCTGACGTTCTTTTTAGCCTTGGCGGCAGCCACCACATCGGCGAAGGTTTTGTACTCACTGCCGGCAAAGGTGGCCAACACCATCGGTGATGTGCCAACCAGCACGATGGGTGACAAGTCTTTTTTGCTGTCAAACGGCAAGTTGGCAATCAGTGCCGGGTTCACGCCGTGGGTGTCAAACACCACGGCAAAGGTGTAGCCGTCTGCCGGGGCTGCAGCTACTGCGGCAGCGCCAATGGAGCCGGATGCGCCGCCCTTGTTTTCAACAATCACGGTTTGGCCCAGGGCGGTTTGCAAGGGCACCTGCAAAATGCGCGCCACTTGGTCAACCGAGCCACCCGGCGGGAACACCGCCACCAGTTTGATCGGGCCGCGTGTCGGCCAGGCGGGCGTTGTTTGCGCTAGGGCACTTGTCGCCAACACGGCAGTCGTCCCGATCAGGCAGGCCAAATGAGAAAAGCGCTTCATCGACATGTTTATCCCCGTGATTAAATGATGGCATGGTAAGACCAAATCAACTGCTCCAGCCTACGCGAGAACCCGCAGCACTGCGCCCCGCCGCCACCGTTTTGTTGCTGCGCGATGGCGAGCACGGCGTCGAGGTGCTGATGACGCGCCGCTCCATGACAGCCAGCTTTGCGCCGGGCGCTTACGTGTTTCCGGGTGGCGGCATTGATGCCGCAGACAGTGCGGCGCACCGCCAATCCACCCGCAGGCCGACCCAAAGTGACCTGCACCTGACCCAAGCCATTGCCGCCATTCGGGAGAGCTTTGAAGAACTTGGCGTGCTGCTGGCGCGCCATGCCGATGGAGGCCACGTCACCACCGCCGACATTGCCGCGCTGGACCGACAAGCGCCGTTTGCCGCGCAGTGCCAGGCGCGCGGCTTGACGTTGGCGGGCGCTGACGTTTTTGTGCTTGCCCATTGGATCACCGACCGTGACCTGCCGCGGCGCTTTGACGTGCCGTTTCTGGTCGCCCGCATGCCAGAAGGCCAAGAGCCTGTGGCTGACGAGTCAGAGCAATTCGAGCCCGAATGGATACGCCCAGCCGATGCGCTTGCCAGGCACGCAGCGGGCAGCTTTTTCATCATCTTTCCGACCATTCGAACGCTGGAGCGCTTGCAACACTACGCCAGCGTGGACGCAGTTTTAAAGGCTTGCAAAGGTGAAAAGCCGCTGTGGACATCCTGTCCAAGAGCCGGCTTTTTGAACGGCCAGACGGCACGGTACATGGAGCATGAAGCTCCCTTCGGTGAGCTGGCGCTGACCAGCCCAGACGGGCAGATCGTGCACACGCTGGACTGGCAAACCGATGCGCCCGTCAAGCTGCTCAAAAACCTCATGCGCCTGACCGCCCCTAACCCCGGCGTGATGACCGGGCCCGGCACCAACAGCTATCTGGTGGGCGATGCGCTGTCCGGCTATATCGCCATCGACCCCGGTCCGGCCGATGCCGACCATCTAGAGCGGCTCTATCAGGCCGCTGGCGGCGACATCCGCCTGATTGTGTGCACCCACTCACACCCCGACCATTCACCCGGTGCGCGGCCATTGCAGGCGCTGTGCGAGGCGGCAGGCCAGCGGCCGCTGATCGCGGGCTTGCCATCAGCTGCCACAGCGCGTGCAGACAGCGCCTTCACGCCAGACTGGACGCTATCAAATAATGAGCTGCTCACCCAAATATCTCAAGGCCAAAAGCCCGATTTGACACCTGAAAACAGCCAAAACGGGCACACGCTGAAGGTGTTATTCACCCCAGGCCATGCGGCCAACCACCTGTGTCTGGTTTTGCTGGAAGACGGCCTGCTGTTCAGCGGCGACCATATTCTGAATGGCAGCACCACGGTCATCAATCCGCCAGATGGCAACATGAATGCCTACCTGGATTCTCTGGACTTGTTAAGCCAGGCCTGCGCTGAAAACGCGATCGAATTCATCCTGCCAGCCCACGGCTATGTGATGGGACAGGCCAAAACGGCGATTGCACAACTCAAGGCGCATCGGCTGAAACGCGAAGCCAAAATCATCGGTGTGATGCAAGCGCTGCCTGATGGCACGCTGGATGACTGGGTGCCGCTGGCCTACGACGATGTGGACCAGCGCATTTGGCCAGTGGCCAAGCGCTCATTGCTGGCGCATGTAGAGCGAATTCAATCGACGCCCCAGGCGCGAGAAATAAAAGTGTGAAGCCCGCCGATAAGCCGGATTTTGTGCGCTGAGGCGTTTTTCAACGCCACAATGTGACCGCCATTAATCTGGGCCGGGAGTCGCCTACCCGGCTCGGTGCTACCTACCCGCCAGCTCAGCGGACCGCCTCAATGCTGGCCTATTTGGTATTGCTGCGCGTAGAGATTGCCCGTTTCACCCGGCGTTCAAGTTGCCCTGACTACCGACTCGTCTCTGTTGCTCTGATCCTCACCTCACGGTGGAGAGGTGTTACCTCCTACGCTGTCCTGTGCAGTCCGGACGTTCCTCCAGTGCGGGGTTTCCCCCACAACAACTTTCGTTGCTGTCCCTTGCAAATTGCTCGAGTTGCACCAGCGGCGGTCTGGCGTGCTTCACGTCGTGATTATCGGTGCAACTTAAAATAGCGGCCTGATCCGAAAAACAGATCCACGAAAGTTGCCATGATCCGCATCACTGAACTCAAGCTGCCGCTTGACCACGCCGAAGCCGCGTTGCCCGAACTGATTGCCCGCACATTGGGAATTGCAGGCAGCGACTTGCTCAGCCACACCATCTACAAACGCAGCTACGACGCGCGCAAGCAAAAGCTGCTGCTGGTGTACATCTGCGACGTGGACGTTGTCCCCACACTGAAAGCAAAGCTGCTCAAGCAATTTGAAGCGCATCCGCATATTCGACCGACACCTGACCAGAACTACTGCCCGGTGGTTCAGCTGAATGCGGCACCAGCGATCAGACCCGTCATCGTCGGTTTCGGCCCTTGCGGCATTTTTGCAGCGCTGCTGCTGGCGCAAATGGGCTTCAAGCCGATCGTTCTGGAGCGGGGCAAAAAAGTGCGTGAACGCACGCAAGACACCTGGGGACTGTGGCGCAAAAGTACCTTAAACCCGGAATCGAACGTGCAATTTGGCGAAGGCGGTGCGGGTACGTTTTCAGACGGCAAGCTGTGGAGCCAGATCAAGGACCCGCGTCACTTGGGCCGCAAGGTGATGATGGAGTTCGTCAAGGCTGGCGCACCTGAAGAGATTTTGCTGGTCAGCAAGCCGCACATTGGCACGTTCAAGCTGGTTAAAGTGGTGGAGCACATGCGTGAGCAGATCATTGCCTTGGGCGGTGAGGTGCGGTTTGAGCAGCGCGTCAGTGATGTGCTGATTGAGAACGGCTGCATTCGCGGCTTGACCGTGCAAAACTTGAATGACCAAACGCAATACGAGCTGCGCGCCGACCACGTCGTGCTGGCCCTGGGCCACAGCTCGCGCGACACGGTGGCCATGCTGCACGAGCGTGGTGTGTACATGGAGGCCAAACCGTTTTCCATCGGCTTTCGCATTGAGCACCCTCAGGGCGTGATTGACCGCGCGCGGCTCGGCCAGCACGCCGGCCACCCGCTGCTGGGCGCGGCCGATTACAAGCTGGTGCACCATGCGGCTAATGGGGAAGGAAGGGGCCGGTCGGTCTATAGCTTTTGCATGTGCCCCGGCGGCACAGTGGTGGCCGCTACGTCTGAGCCAGGCCGGGTGGTAACCAACGGCATGAGCCAGTACTCGCGCAATGAGCGCAACGCCAACGCTGGCATCGTAGTGGGCATAACGCCGGCTGACTACCCCGGCAGTCCGCTGGCTGGCATTGAATTTCAACGCCAGCTGGAAACCCATGCCTACGCCCTGGGCGGCAGCAACTACCAGGCACCTGGCCAGTTGGTCGGCGACTTTGTTGCCGGCAAGCCGTCCACCCAACTCGGCAGCGTTGAGCCGTCTTACAAACCGGGCGTGTTGTTGGGCGATTTACACAGCGCCCTGCCCGCTTACGCCATTGCGGCCATGCGCGAGGCGCTGCCCGTGTTCGGCAAAAAGATTCGCGGCTTTGACATGCATGACGCCGTGCTGACCGGCGTTGAGACTCGTACCTCGTCACCCGTCAAAATCAGCCGCGGTGACGACTTTCAAAGCTTGAACGTCAAGGGTCTGTACCCGGCCGGTGAAGGCGCCAGTTATGCGGGCGGTATCTTGTCGGCTGGCGTCGATGGCATTGAAGTGGCTGAGGCTGTGGCCTTGAACATTGCCAAGCCGCGATAATGCAGGCCATGCAAAATACCGTCCCTGAACAGATGCTTGACGCCAGCGCCACCCACGCGCCTGCCGAGCCAACACCAAAACAACACGCTCCGCGCCAGGCAAGAGCGGTGAACCCGGTGCTTGAAAAGTTGTTTGAGCTGCACCCCAAGCTGTTTGGCGCCACGTTTTTGCCGCTCAAGCTGGGTATTTTTCATGACCTGTTGGCACGCCATCCGCAAGTGTTCAAGAAAGACGAACTCAAACTGGCCATGGGCCAGCACGCCCGGTCAACCCGTTACCTCGAATGCGTTGCCGCCGGACTGGCGCGGCATGACTTGGACGGCGTGGCGGTCGAGGCTGTAGCACCCGAGCATGTGCATCACGCGATTCTGGAGGTCTTTCGCCGGTGGCAAGCCAGGTCCAAAGACGACTTGCGTCCGCGCCTGCGCATGCGGCTCAAGCAGGCGATTGAAAACTCAGGCCTGGCGCTGGACGATTACGCCGCACGGGTGCGGGTTCAGGACGAGGCAACCCATGCGCTGCTGGACGACGCCATGGCCGAGCTGAAGGCCGAGGCCGCCAAGCGCGAAGCGCTCATGACAACCTTCAAAGCCAGCGGCAAAACCGAAGCAGAGTTTGCCGACATGTACGGCATGGACTTGAAGCTGGTCAGCCGTGTGCTGGCCAGAGTGCGGTCCGAAGAAGCCAGCAAAAATCGTCAGTCCACTGGCGCGTCGGCATAAAAAAAGGCCCGAAACGGCCTTTTTTATAAAATTGAGCGCAAGCCCAATAAATTCAAGGGCTAGCAGCTCCTGATTCAGGAGCATGCCTACCTCTCATCAAACCCGGCCAGGTTGCGCATTTTGCAGTGCCGCAATGCGCTCTTCAATCGGCGGATGGGTTGAGAACAACTTGCCCATGCCCCCAGTAATACCCATGGCCGCCACCGACTTGGGCAGCTCGCCGGGCACCATGCCGCCCAGACGGGCCAGCGCATTCATCATGGGCTGCGTTTTGCCCATCAGCTGCGCCGCGCCTGCATCGGCCCTGAATTCGCGGTGACGCGAAAACCACGACACCACCATGTGCGCGGCCACGCCCAGGACGATGTCCATCACGATGGTGGTGATGTAGTAACCCATACCGGGGCCATCGTTGGTGTTTTTCAGGATAACCTTGTCAACAAAGTAGCCCACCACGCGGCTGATAAACACCACAAAGGTGTTCATCACACCCTGAATCAGGGTCATGGTGACCATGTCGCCGTTGGCAATGTGTGCAACTTCGTGGCCGATCACCGCTTCAATTTCTTCGCGCGTCATGCCTTGCAGCAAGCCGGTCGACACTGCAACCAGGGCAGAATTTTTAAATGCCCCCGTGGCAAATGCGTTGGGCTCACCTTCAAAAATACCCACCTCAGGCATGCCAATGTTCGCTTTGTCGGCAAACTTTTTGACGGTGTCCACAATCCACGCCTCGTCGGCATTTTGCGGCTCGTTAATCACGCGCACGCCCGAACTCCACTTGGCCACGGGTTTGCTGATCAGCAGCGAAATAAATGCGCCGCCAAAACCCATGATCAGGGCAAAACCCAGCAGCGAGGTCAGGTTCAAACCCTGCGCGGTGATGAAGCGGTTTAGGCCCAGGATGTTGACAATGATGCCCAGCACGACGATGACGGCGAGGTTGGTCAATACAAATAGAAAAATACGTTTCATGAAATCTCCGAATGGAAGTTGACTCTGCAAATGACGATATGGGGAGCGGTCACCCAGACTCAAGGGCTATCAAGAACTGCTGACCGTCAAGAAACTGGCGTTCTCGTTGTTTTGCTGATTTTCTGTTTTTCCGGGCGAAATACAAGTATGTCCCCGTAAAAACAAGGGTTCTCGTTGTCTGGCCACCAGCCGGGTACCCCCAAAACGGGAAGTGCTGCAAACGGTTTACCTGCCAGTTTGTCTGCGGTGATGTCGCCGGCCATCCAGGCATCCAGGTCCGCTATTGACTGTATAGCTGGCTGAGCAATATAAACGTGGGCTGTGATGGCTTTTCTTGGGTGAACGAGCTTTTCCAGAAGCGCGTGGCCAAACAAAAGCAACTGCGCCTGAAGCCACATCGGCCGCAACTCAACGAACAGTCGCTGCCAGTTTCTGGCGATCAGCGCGTCCCACAGCGGTTGCGGCGCCATCAAAAAAGCGGCGTTTTCGTCAAACACAGTCAGCGCGTCGCGCACCGGGCCGCGTACTTGTTGCACACCATCGATGGCCAGTTGCGCCGCTTGCAACTGGTTGAGCTTTTTTTTCGTCTCTGGAAAGGTCAACCAGCACAGTCCATTGAAAAAGTCGTGCAGATTGTCGCGTGTGGGGACGGTTTGGGTGTCAAAGATAAATTGCTCGTAAGCGTGTCCGTCTGGCAATGCAGATTGACTGACGAAGCGAACAGGTGACAGACCTGCCGAGTTCAGTGCCTGTGCAACGCCACTGTCTGGCATGAGCAAGGCATTGGCTGCGTAAGGCGCAAGCCAAGGCGCGGTCCAGTCAATCACAGGCCGGGTCACAGGCCGGGTCACACCATGCGCCAGGCCAGGCTTTCCCCGCTGCGCAGCGGCTTGAGCTGGCCTTGTCCAAACGCAAAACTCTCGGGAGGTGTCCAGCTTTCTTTCTTTAACGTCACGGTGCCGGTGTTGCGCGGCAGGCCGTAAAAGTCAGCGCCATTGAAGCTGGCAAAAGCTTCCAGCTTGTGCAACGCGCCGGCCGCTTCAAAAGCCTCGGCGTACATCTCCATGGCAGCATGGGAGGTGTAGCAGCCTGCGCAGCCGCTGGCGTGCTCTTTCAAATGCGCAGGGTGCGGCGCGCTGTCGGTGCCCAGGAAGAATCGTGTGTTCTCGCTCACCGCCGCTTCAACCAGCGCCAGGCGATGCGTTTCGCGTTTGAGTACCGGCAAACAGTAGTAATGAGGCCTGATGCCCCCGGTAAATATGGCGTTGCGGTTGTACAGCAAGTGGTGGGCGGTGATGGTGGCGGCGGTGTATTGGTCGGCATCACGCACATAGTGCGCAGCCTCCTGGGTGGTGATGTGCTCAAAAACGATTTTGAGTTCCGCAAAGTCACGGCGCAAGGGAATCAGCTGCGTGTCGATAAACACGGCTTCACGGTCAAACAGGTCAATGTCAGGCGAAGTGACCTCCCCATGCACCAGCAGCAACAGGCCTTCTTTTTGCATGGCCTCCAGCGTTTTGTAGGTTTTACGCAGGTCCGTCACGCCGGCATCGCTGTTGGTGGTGGCACCTGCCGGGTACAACTTGGCCGCCACAACGCCAGCGTTGACGGCCCGCTTGATTTCGTCGGGCGGCAAATTGTCGGTCAGGTACAGCGTCATCAAAGGCTCAAACCCCACACCCCCATCGTCACGCTTGGGCACAGCGGCCTGAATGCGGCTTTTGTAGGCCAGCGCTTGCGCCGCTGTCGTCACGGGTGGGCGCAGGTTGGGCATGATGATGGCTCTGGCAAATTGCGCGGCCGTGTGCGGCACCACGGTGTGCAGCGCATCGCCGTCGCGCACATGCAGATGCCAGTCGTCGGGGCGGGTGATGGTCAGGGATTCGATAGCAGTTGGTGTCATGGTTCAAATTGTCGCATTGCCAAGTTATCAACACTGGCGCATAAAAAAGCCCGCTGGCGGCGGGCTTTTTGGGCATGCAAGAAATCAATGCGCCAGGATTTTGTTCAGGAAATCCTTGGTGCGCGGCTGGCGGTTTTCAGGGTGCTGGAAGAACTCTTCGGTTGAGCAGTCCTCCAGAATCTTGCCGCCTACGTCCATGAAAATCACGCGGCTGCCGACCTTTTTGGCAAAGCCCATCTCGTGCGTGACGCACAACATGGTCATGCCTTCTTTGGCCAGGTCCATCATGCAGTCGAGTACCTCGCCGACCATTTCAGGGTCGAGTGCCGAGGTGGGTT
Organism: Polaromonas sp.; assembly: GCA_046303055.1. GTDB lineage: Bacteria > Pseudomonadota > Gammaproteobacteria > Burkholderiales > Burkholderiaceae_C > Polaromonas. Next base: position 10,663 of record JBKCGU010000029.1, on the reverse strand, counting down.
CATCAAACAGCATGGCAATCGGGTCCATGCTCAGGGCTCTGGCAATGGCCACACGCTGCTGCTGGCCGCCTGACAACTGGCCAGGAAACTTGTCTTTGTGCAGCATCAGGCCCACACGGTCAAGGTACTTCAGGCCGTGCGCTTTGGCCTCCTCGGGCTTGCGGCCCAGCACCTTCATTTGCGCCAATGTCAGGTTTTCCGTCACATTCAAATGCGGAAACAGTTCAAAGTTTTGAAACACCATACCGACCCGACTGCGTAGTTTGGGCAGGTCAGTCTTCGGGTCATGCACAGCCTGGCCATCTACAAAAATCTGGCCTTTCTGAAAAGGCTCCAGCGCGTTGATGGTTTTGATCAATGTAGATTTGCCCGAGCCCGACGGCCCGCAAACCACCACCACTTCGCCCTTGTTGATGCTGGTGGTGCAATTGTTCAAAACCTGCACCGCGCCGTACCACTTGGACACTTCTTTCATTTCAATCATTGCCATCTTTTTCTCCAATACGTATTTGTTTGTGCTACCAGCTGGCTCAACAGATCAACGGATGATCGCAATTTTGGTTTGCAGGCGTTTGACCATGTAAGACAGGCCAAAGCACATCACAAAGTAAACCACCGCGGCCAGCAGGTAGGCCTCTTCGGGCCGGCCGTAAATTTTGCCGGCGGTGCTGAAACCCTTGAGCAGGTCATACGCGCCAATCGCGTACACCAGTGAGGTATCCTGAAACAAGATGATGGTCTGCGTGAGCAAAATCGGCACCATGTTGCGAAATGCCTGCGGCAAAACAATGAGCTTCATGTTTTGCGAATACGTCATGCCCAGCGCCCGACCGGCGTTGACTTGCCCCTGCGAAATGGACTGGATGCCCGCCCGCATGATCTCGCTGAAATAAGCGGCCTCAAACGCCACAAATGTGATGATGGCTGAAATCTCGGCCCGGTTGTTGACACCGCCTGGTATCGCTGCATAAAAACCTGCGGGTACCAACAAGAAGAACCACAAAATCACCATCACCAGCGGCACAGAACGCATGCCGTTGACATAAATGGTGGCGGGCACCGTCAAAAACCTCTTGCCGGACAGCCGCATCAACGCCAGGATGGTGCCCAGAATAATGCCGCCTATCGTGGCAATGATGGTCAGTTGAATGCTGAACCAAAAGCCCTTGATGACGAACTTCGAGATGATGTCCCAGCTTAAAAAGGAAAGGTCAAGTCCAAACATCTCAATGCCCCCCACCGCTTGCGCCCGCAATCACCAAGCCGGGTATCTGAACCCGCTTTTCAACAAAGGCGCATATCCGGTTGACGGCAAATGCAGAGGCGGCGTACGCCAGCGTCACTGCCAGGTAAATTTCAATACCGCGCGATGTTTCTTCCTGCGCCTGCATGGCAAACATGGTCAGCTCGGCAATTGACACAGCAAAGGCTACCGATGAGTTTTTCAGCAAGTTCATAGACTCGCTGGTCAGCGGCGGAATGATGATGCGAAAAGCCATTGGGAGAATGACATAGCGATAGGTTTGCGCCGTGGTAAACCCCATGGCCATGCCAGCGTAACGCTGGCCGCGAGGCAGTGCCTGAATACCCGCCCGAAACTGCTCGGCAATTCGGGCTGATGTGAAAAAGCCGAGCGCGAACACCACCAGAATAAAGCTGGGCAGCTCTTTCATGAACGGAAAGATCTTGGGTACAACAAAATACCAGATGAAGATCTGTACCAGCAGCGGAATGTTGCGAAACAACTCCACCCACGCATTGGCCAGCTTGACCAGCCATGGACTGTTAGGCAGCGTGCGCAAAGTACCGACCAGTGCGCCCACCGCCATCGCCACGACCCACGAAGCACCTGCCACCGACAAGGTCCAGCCCCAGGCGTCAAACATCCACTGCAGATAGGTGCGGCCACTGCCATCATCGTTTAAAAATACTCTCCAGTCCCAGTTCATGAAAGCTCCATGGTGCTGTTATAGGTTGGCCAGGTGCTGGCTCGCATTCAAATTCAGACGGTTTGAAACAACAAACCCCGCCTGTTGAATCCAATGGCGGGGTTGGTACTTAAACCTTAAACCAGACAGGAAAATTACTTCTTGGCGTAGTCTTCCATTGGCTTGTCGTTTGGATTGGCCCAGGCAGCCTTGGTGCTTTCGCTGGCGGCATAACCGACCCGTGTGTTTTTAGGTGGAATGGGCTGCAAGAACCACTTGTCCCACAGTTTGGCCATTTCACCGGACTTCATCATCTCCTTGACGGTGTCATCGCCAATTTTCTTGAACGCCGTATCGTCCTTGCGAATCATGATGGCAATCGGCTCGACGCTCAGCACTTCACCAACCAATTTGAAATCAGCCGGGTTTTTGGCGACAGCAATATTGCCAGCCAGAATGGCACCGTCCATCACGAAGGCTTCGGCACGGCCAGACTCGAGCAACAGGAAGCTGTCTGAATGGTCTTTGCCAAAAACTTCCTTGAAGTCGATGTTGCTGGCTCGCTCATTTTTGCGCAAGGTCTGAACTGATGTGGTGCCGGTGGTGGTGGCCACGTTTTTGCCGTTCAGCTGGGCGATCGATGTGATTCCCGAGTTGGCTTTCACAGCGATGCGAACTTCTTCAACAAATGTGGTTGGCAGGAAAGCCACGTCTTTTTGACGGGTGGCGTTATTGGTGGTGGAGCCGCATTCGATATCAACCGTGCCGTTTTGCACCAGCGGAATGCGGTTTTGTGACGTCACAGGCTGATATTTGACTTCCAGCTTGCGGCCCGCAGCTTTCTCAAGGTTGGCGATGATCTTGTTGCACACCTCGATGTGATAGCCGGTGTACTTGCCTTCACCCAGCGTGTACGACAACGCACCAGACGAGTCACGAACACCCATCGTGACCACGCCAGAAGCTTTGACTTTGGCCACGGTGTCGGCAGCCTGCGCAAAGGCGCCACAGGAAGCGAACATGGCAAGTGTGAGGGCGGCGAGTTTTAATTTCATGTGAGATCCTATAAAGAAAAGTAACAATTTAACATTTTAGGGAAAAGGCAGCAGGGTTTGTTCCAAGGTTTACCCGAGCTTTAGGCACTATTGCTTGCGCCCTGCGGCATCAATCACCGAAGTACTGCGGACCTGAAGCTTTAACCCATCAAGCCAGCAGTCAAGCAGTCATGCAGTCATGCAGTGTTTGTGCCACAAGCGGGCATGTGGTCCAGCATGCTGAACCCGCACCTTCTCAAAACTCAGACGTGACGGACTGTAAGTTTGAAGCGTTTGCAAAGCCAATGCCAAATCTCAAACGGTTTATGCATTTTTTTAATACGTGACTAGGGTTGCTACTTAGACGCCGTTTTCGAACGGGCTTGGGATTCCAGGTAAGTCCACAGTGCCTGAGCAGCGCTTTTGGCAGCCGGGCTCAGTGCCGGGCGCTCCCGGTAAACGCGGATGTCCATGGCCATATCCAGCCCGGTATCGGACGGCCGGGCCGCACTGACCAGCTTTTTGGCACGCAGCTCCTTTTTAACGGCACTGAAAGGCAAAAACGCAATGCCGTGCCCCTCAAGTGCCATGGCCTTCAGGCCCTCGGCCATGTCGGTCTCGTAGACCCGGTCCAAGTGAATGGCGGTGCTCGACTGCTTCAAAATCAGGTCCACCACGCGGCCCAGATACGCGCCTGGTGCGTACCCCAAATACGGCAAGGGCTGCCCGGCACGCCCCGGCAGTCTGTACAGCGGCTCGCCTTCTGCATTGGGTTTGACGTAAGGCGCCAGCACTTCTTGCCCGAGCGTGACCATTTCATAACGGTTCGGGTCAAGCTGGAAAGGCTGGGAGTCGTGATGATAGGCAATCAGCAGGTCGCAGCTGCCCTCCACCAGACGCAGCACCGCATCATGCACGTTCAGCGCAATCAGTCGGCTTTTGAGGGGGCCAAACTTTTCACTTAAGGAGCTGACCCAGGCTGGGAAAAAGGTGAAGGCCAGCGTGTGCGGTACCGCAAACTCAATCATGTCCTGCCCGGCCGATGCATGGCCGCGCAACATGGCCCGTGTGGACTGCAAGCCCTGCAACATTTCAAGCGACTGGTTGTAAAGTGTTTCGCCAGCAGGCGTGAGCCGCGTCGGGTATGAGGAGCGGTCTACCAAGTCAGTGCCAGCCCATGCCTCCAGCGCCTGAATTCGGCGCGAAAAAGCCGGTTGAGTGACGTGCCGCAACGTCGCCGAACGGCTGAAACTGCGGGTTTCAGCCAGGCTGACAAAATCTTCTAGCCATTTGGTTTCCATGTCCTGATTATGCGAGTTTGCTGGCGCAGCACGATTGTGGCAATTCCCATGCAAAAGAATCATCATGCTATCTATTTGGGAGCTACTTGCCCGCGAATTTATTGGGCCACAGGCAGACTTTAACGTTAAAACCGCCTGTTTTGCCGTCCAAAAGCCTTTTAGGCAAGCAAGCCATTGAGAGGCAAAACAACGTGCGACACCCAAAAAAAAACCGCCAAAGACCGACCACCAGCATGAGTTCGTCACTGGCGCCATTGCCAAGTGACGATGCGCCGTTGACCTTGTTCTATCTGGCCCTGGCCAACATCAACAAGAAATGGACAATGCCGCTCCGACACTGGAAGGCAGCATTGACCCGGTCTACCATCCAGTTTGAAAAGAGCATGCCCCCCTCAACGCTCCCGCAAACTCTCGCTCGCATGCTGCATCAGCGGCGTCAGGAAATACTCGATCACGCGCCGCTTACCGGTTTTGATTTCCACCGACACCGCCATGCCGGGGCTCAATGAAACAGGTGTGCCGTCCACATTGATGCTGGATTTATCCATCTTGACCCGTGTCGAGTAAATCAGCCCGCGCTTCTCGTCGTTGATCGCGTCATGCGACACAGAAGTCACCTTGGCGTGGATGGTGCCGTACTTGGTGTACTGGAACGTCTCGATCTTGACCTCGGCATCCAGATTCGGTTTCACAAAGCCAATGTCTTTGTTTTCCAGGAAGGCTTCAACCTCCAGCGGGTTGTCGCGCGGCACAATGATCATCAAAGGCTGGGCTGGTGTGACCACACCTGCGACGGTGTGAACCGCAAGTTGCTGTACCGTGCCGTCAACTGGCGAGGTCAGCCGCATCAGCTTGCCGCGCAAACCCGCCTTGAGCAGTTCTTGCTCCAGGGCTGCGACGTTTTGGTGGCCCTCGGTGATGCTGTCCAGGTTGATGCGCCGGGTCTCCGCCATCAACCCCACACGCTGACTACGGGTGTCTCTTAACGCGGCCTCAATCTCCTTGAGTCGACTGCGCAGGTTGGCCAGATCCGCTTCCTGCTCGATGCGGATCTGCTCGCGCTCCAGATATCCATGTTTGGACACAAAATCCTGATTGACGAGATTTCTGAAGTCCTGCGCGCGTTGTCTGGCAATCGGCACGGTCTGCTCAAGCTTGCTCACCAACTCCTGCGTCGAGCGTAGCTCAGCCTCGCGCTTGGCGGTTTCAGCCTCGATGCGGCTTTGCTTTGCGCTGAACTCGGCCATTTGCCCTGCCAGAAGGCGTTGCGCCTCGGCGAACTTGGCTTCGTCAACGCCGTTTGGGCGAATCAGTTTCAAAGGCTGGCCAGTGTCCAAAGCGGCCAGCATGGCTTGCCCGCGAGCCACTTGCAGCTGAACCCCCCCCCAAATACTCTGCAACCGATCCAGGTCGGCTTGTGCCGTGGTGGCATCCAGTTCAATCAGCACGTCACCAGCGCGGACTTGCTGTCCATCGGTGACATGAATGGCTTTGACGGTGGCAGTTTCAAACGGCTGGATGGTCTTGGTGCGGTCATTCGGCACCACCTTGCCCTGGGCAGTGGCCACCACTTCGATTTTGCCGAAAATGGCCCACAGTAACGCCAGCACGGCAAACCCAATCAGCATCCACATCGCAACGCGCGGCGCTGGTGAGACGGGCGTCTCTTGCAATGACAGCGCGGCAGGCAAAAACTGCGCTTCGTGTGGCAGGCGCTCGGTGGGCTGCATCTCGGCGCGGTGTTGCCAAGCATGGCGGAACGCAGCGCCGTAGCGTTTGAACAAATCGGCGAAGGCTTGCAGTCGCGGGGATTTTGAAAAGTTGATACCCATTGTCTTTACCCCTGCTGCAAGCTGTGCAGCCGCGCGTAGTGACCTGTAGAACCATCCGCTCTGGGGCGGAGCAAATCAGCATGCGTTCCCGTCTCCACAATCTGACCGCGCTCCATGACGATGATGCGGTTGGCGTCACGCACCGCCGATAACCGGTGGGCGATGATGATGACTGTGCGGTCCTTGCATATGTCCTTCATGTTGTCTTGAATGATGCGTTCACTCTCGTAGTCAAGTGCGCTGGTGGCTTCGTCAAAAATCAGCACCCGTGGGTTGGTCATCAGTGCTCGGGCAATCGCGATGCGCTGGCGCTGTCCGCCCGACAGCGTGGAGCCGTGTTCGCCCACCAGCGTGTCGTAGCCTTCGGGCAGCTCCAGAATGAACTCATGCGCTCCGGCGAGCTTGGCCGCTTGCATCACCGCTTCCAGCGTCGCACCCGGATCGGCCAGGGCGATGTTGTCACGCACGCTGCGGGCGAACAACACGTTTTCTTGAAGCACCACCCCAATCTGGCGGCGCAACGAGGTGGAGTCGGCCAGCGCCAGGTCCATGCCGTCCACCATCACCCGCCCACGTTCAGGCACGTACAGGCGCTGCACCAGCTTGGCCAAGGTGCTCTTGCCTGAACCGGAACGCCCCACAATGCCAATCACCTCTCCAGGGGCAATATCTACCGACACGGCCTTGAGCACCTCCGGCCCGTCTGGCCGGTAGCGAAACACCACCGCATCAAGCGTGATGCGCCCGGCCAGCGGCGGCAGCGTGCTTTTGTTGCCGGCCACCTCGGTTCGGGTGTTCAAGATGTCGCCCAGGCGCTGAACCGAAATCCCCGTTTGCTGAAAATCCGTCCACAACTGGGCCAGCCGCATCACGGGTTGTGCCACCTGCCCGGCCAGCATGTTGAAGGCAATCAACTGGCCAACGGTGAGTTGGTTGTCAATCACCAGCAGTGCGCCGACGTACAGGGTCGCCACCGTCACCAGCTTGGAGATCAGCGTCACGCCACTGTTGGCAAAGGTGCCGACCGTGGCAGTCTTGAAGCTGGACGAGACGTAGGCGGCCAGTTGGTTGTCCCACTTGCGCGTCCAGTGCGGCTCCACGGCCATCGCTTTGACCGTGTCGATGCCGCTGATGGTTTCCACCAAAAAAGCCTGGTTCTCAGCGCCGCGATTGAATTTCTCGTTCAGCCGTGCACGCAGCAAAGGCGTGAACGAGGCCGACAAAATCACGTAGCACGGCAGCGAGATCACCACAATCAAAGTCAGCCAGCCGCTGTAGTACAGCATCACTGCAATGAACACCACCGAGAACAGCAAGTCCAGCACCAGGGTAATGGAGTTGCCAGTCAAGAAAGCGCGAACGTTTTCCAGTTCGCGCACCCGCGCCACCGAGTCGCCCACACGCCGCGCCTGAAAGTAGGCCAGCGGCAGGCCCAGAAGATGCCGAAACAGCCGCGCACCCAGTTCCACATCAATGCGGCTGGTGGTGTGCGCGAAAACGTAACTGCGCAGCGTCGTGAGTAACACCTCAAACAGCACGACGACCACCAGGCCGACGCCGATCACGTCGAGCGTGCTAAAGCCGCGATGCACCAACACCTTGTCCATCACCACCTGAAAGAACAATGGCGTGATGAGGGCAAAAATCTGCAACACAAAGCTCACCAGCAAGACTTCCAGCAACAGCTTGCGGTATTTGACAATGGCCGGTATGAACCAGGTAAAGTCAAACTTGGTCAACTCGCCCGCGACCGAGGCACGGGAGGTGAACAGAATCAGCTCACCCTTCCAGCGCGCTTGCAGTTCGGCCAGCGTCAGCGTCTCGGGACGACCAACGGCAGGCGACTGGATCAACACCTGTTCGCCATCCACGCGCGCCAGAATGAAGAAGTCCACCGATCCATCGTCGCCATGCCCGACCGCCACTGCAGGCAGGGGCGTCTTGGCCAGCCGCGCCACATCCGTTTTTACGGCCTTGGCCTGAAGCTCCAGGCGCTTGGCAGCCAGCAGCACGTCAGTAGTATCAAAGGGTCGACCCGCTACAGCTAACTCATGCGTCAGCTGTTCTGCGTCGGCAGCAACGCCATGCAAGCGAGCCATCATGACCAGGCAAGCCAGACCTGAGTCCAACGAAGCGGCTGATGGTGACGCCGCTGGTACAGCTGACCTTTGTTTTTGGGTTTCTCCGCCGACTGTCAGCCCTTCATGGGGTAGGCCGTCTTGGGGTAGGCCGTCTTGGGGTACTTGTGTCATCAAACGCTGTTTCTTTATCAATATGCCCCCCAAGCCAGTGAGGCAGCTTGGGGGGCTTAGGGGGCCAAGACCGTGGCCTTGGTATCTGGCGGCTTACTTCCAGTTCGCGGCAATCACCGGATTCAGTGCCGTTTGATACGCTGTTGGGATCGACGTCTGACCTGGGGCAGGCGGTGCAAAGCTGGCCATGGCGGAGACGAGGGCATCGACCTGGCCATCGAGCAAACGCTTGCCGCTACCCAGATCAAAGCCATCAACACGATGCGCGGAACCGCTGTACCAATTTCGAACGGTCAACATGTCGTTGGTGCCAATCAAGGTCAGCTGGAGATCGTTGTCCATTCGCTTAAACCAGATTTGGTTTTCTGACACGTCCCAACTTAACCGAACACGGTCGTTTTCGCTGCCCGTGGCGTCGTAGCTGTTGATGGTGTCCTTGCCCGAGCCCCTGCCGAACAGGTAGGTGTCGTCGCCCGCGCCGCCGTCCAGCGTGTCGTCGCCCGCGCCGCCCGAGAGGGTGTCGTTGCCTGCGCCGCCGTCGAGGGTGTCGTTGCCATCGGAGCCGCTCAGATCGTCGATGCCTGCGCCGCCCTTCAGCACGTCGTTGCCGAAGCCGCCGTAGAGGCCGTCGTTGCCTGCGCCGCCGTCGAGGGTGTCGTTGCCATCGTAGCCGTAGAGGGTGTCGTTGCCTTCGCCGCCGTCGAGGGTGTCGTTGCCTGCGTCGCCGTAGAGGGTGTCGTCTCCTGCGCTGCCCACGATCACGCGCGACCTGATGGCCGCTTCATCCCAGGTCACGCCGTCGCTGAACTTGAACTGCTCGATTCTGTAGCCAGCGGAGCTGAAATACTGCCCCACGGTCAGCTGGTCGCTGGTGCCGTACTTGATGACCAGATCTCCGTTGCCCTTGCGCTCCACCGCGGTTACCGCAGTGGATGCCACGTCGGCAAAGGTCACCACATCGGTGTTGTAAGCGGTGTCGTAATCGCTGATGCGATCCACGCCCGCGCCAACGGCGAACCGGTAGGTGTCGTTGCCTGCGTAGCCATAGAGGGTGTCGTGGCCTGCGCCGCCGTCGAGGGTGTCGTTGCCTGCGTCGCCGTAGAGATAGTCGGCGCCTGCGCCACCCACGGTGATGATGCGCGACCTGATGGCCGCTTCATCCCAGGTCACGCCGTCGCTGAACTTGAACTGCTCGATTCTGTAGCCAGCGGATTCGAAATACTTGTCCACGGTCAGCTCGTCGCTGGTGCCGTACTTGATGACCAGACCTGTGTAGGCGTTGCGCTGCAACGAGGTTATCGCAGTGGATGCCACCCCGGCAAAGGTCACCACATCGGTGTTGCCAGCGGTGTTGTCGTATTCGCTGATGAAATCCACGCCCGCGCCGACGGCGAACCGGTAGGTGTCGTTGCCCAGGCCGCCGTCGAGGTAGTCGTTGCCCGCGCCGCCGTCCAGGCTGTCGTCGCCGTCACGGCCGTAGAGCCAGTCGACGCCGTCGCCGCCTTTCAAAACATCGAAGCCTGAGCCACCGTCCAGATTGTCGTTGCCTGCGCCACCGTCCAGTACGTCGTCGCCGTCACGGCCGAAGAGCCTGTCGTTGCCGTCGCCGCCCTCCAGTGTGTCGTAGCCGTTGCCGCCATAGAGCACGTCGTCGCCGTCGCCGCCCAGCAATTTGGATGCACGGGAGCCGGCCCAGAGTGTGTCATTACCTTTACCGCCGACCAGTAAGCTCCTGCCTTCGCCGTAGAGGGTGGCGCCGAGGTCGTTGGCGTAGCGGCGGTCGGTGAAGTCGCCGGCATCATCGCCGGTGTTGATGACGCGCGACCTGATGGCCGCTTCATCCCAGGTCACGCCGTCGCTGAACTTGAACTGCTCGATTCTGTAGCCAGCGGAGTCGAAATACTTGTCCACGGTCAGCTGGTCGTTGGTGCCGTACTTGATGATCAGATCGCTTCCCTTGCGTTCCAACGCGGTCAGCTCAGTAGACGCCACCCCGTCAAAGCTCACCACATCGGTGTTGCCAGCGGTGGTGTCGTAGTCCCTGATGCGATCCACGCCCGCGCCGACGGCGAACCGATAGGTGTCGTTGCCCGCGCCGCCTACGAGGGTGTCGTTGCCCGCACGGCCCTCCAGCACGTCGTCGCCGGTGCCGCCGTTGAGGATGTCGTTGCCTGCGCCGCCCACGATGATGACGCGCGAACTGATGGCCGCTTCATCCCAGGTCACGCCGTCGCTGAACTTGAACTTGAACTGCTCGAGCATGTCGCCAGCGGAGCTGAAATACCTGTCCACGGTCAGCTGGTCGCTGGTGCCGTA
>JBKCGU010000028.1:0-4160 GCA_046303055.1 Polaromonas sp. | reverse complement strand
AAGGCCGACGAACTGCTGGCCAACTTGCAGCTGGAACTGACCAGGCTGGACATTGGTTTGACAGTGATTTGAGGGGGCGCCATGGCCAAACTTTCCCCATCTGCCCCAGCGAAGCAGGATGTCACGGCACAAGTGATGGCCATTGAGCAAAGCACCGAGGCTTTGCTGGTGGAATTGCGCCAGCTCATTGATCAAACACGTTCCCATGTGGCAGCCGTTGCCGACAGCGCCGCCACCATGTTGTATTGGCATGTTGGCAACAAAGTGCGCCGCGAGACTTTGAATCAAGCACGAGCAAGCTATGGCGGCAAGATTGTCGCCACAGTGTCGCGACAATTGGTTGCGACCCATGGCGCTGGCTATGCGGAGAAAAACCTGCGCCGCATGATCCAGTTCGCCGAGCTTTTTCCGGATGCTGAAATTGTCGCCACACTGTCGCGAGAATTGAACTGGAGCAAGTTTCGCGAACTTTTGCCGCTCAAGCAGCCCCTTGAGCGCGAGTTTTATACCGAGATGTGTCGCATTGAGCGCTGGAGTGTCCGCACCTTGCGCGAACGCATCGCCAGCCAGTTGTACCTGCGCTCGGCCATTGCCAAACAGCCCGAATCGGTGATTTCGAGCGAACTGAGCCAATTGCGCGAGGGCGGCCAAGTCACGCCCGATCTGGTGTTTCGCGACCCCTACATGCTGGATTTTTTGGGTCTGCCCGACGGCTACAGCGAGCGCGATCTGGAGAGCGCCATCTTGCGCGATATGGAGCGCTTTTTGTTGGAGCTGGGCGCGGGCTTCACCTTTGTGGCCCGGCAAAAGCGCATCAATGTGGGCGCAGACGACTTTTACCTGGATCTGCTTTTCTACCATCGCCACTTGCGCCGCTTGGTGGCCGTGGAGCTGAAGCTGGAAAAATTTTCGCCATCGCACAAGGGGCAAATGGAGCTGTACCTGCGTTGGCTGGACCAAAACGACCGCGCCGAGGGCGAGGCTTCGCCCATTGGCCTGATTTTGTGCGCCAGCGCCGACGCCGAGCAGGTGGAGCTGATGGACCTGGACAGCGCCAACATCCGCGTGGCGCAGTACCTGCACGCCTTGCCCGAGCTGCAAGTGCTGCAAACGCAGCTGCACCGCGTGGTGCAGCTGGCCCGCGAGCGGCAGGCCACTTTGGACCAGCCAGACAACAAGGACGAGACATGACGATGCAACTGCAATTCAGCCACCAGGACTACCAAACCCGCGCCGTGCAGGCGGTGGTGCAGGTGTTTGACGGCCAGCCGCTGGCCAAAGGCGACTTCGCCCTGTCGGGGCCCAGCGCCAGCGTGCGTTATGCGGCCGACGGCAGCATTGGCAATGCCTTGCAGTTGTCCGAAGAACAGTTGTTGGCCAATGTGCGAAAGGTGCAACTGGCCAATTTGCGCAACGCCCAAGGCGAGCCCGACCCCGCTTTGCAAAGCGCCACCCTGTTGGGCGATGAAGTGGATGAGGTGGTGGACAAAGCCACAGGCGTGGCGGGTAAGCGCTTGGTGCCGCATTTGTCGCTGGAGATGGAGACCGGCACAGGCAAGACCTACACCTTCATCAAGACGATGTATGAGCTGAACAAGCAGTACGGCTTCAAGAAGTTTGTGGTGGTGGTGCCCAGCGTGGCCATCCGTGAAGGCACCATGAAAAACTTGGAGATCACGCGCAGCCACTTTGCGGGCGACTATGCCCAGGTGCCGTGTGTGCCCATGCTGTATGACAGCGGCAAGCTCAATGAGCTTCGGCACTTTGCCCAGAGCGACGCCTTGAGCGTGCTGGTGATCAACATCGACAGCTTTGCCAAAGACAATGTTCGCATCAAGCAAAAGGGTGAGCGGGCGTTTGCGCCGATTGAGTTCATCCAGGCGGTCAACCCGGTGGTGATCGTGGACGAACCGCAAAACTTTGAAACCGATTTGCGCCGCACCGCCCTGCTGGACTTGAACCCGCTGTGCACGCTGCGCTATTCGGCCACGCACCGCAACCCCTACAACCTGCTGTATTCGCTCAACCCGGTGCAAGCCTATGACCTGGGATTGGTCAAACAGATCGAGGTGGACGGTGTGCTGGGCGATGCCGATCACAACCAGGCCTTCATCGAGTTGCTGAGCATTGAGGCCAAGGCCAAAAGCATTACCGCTCGGGTCGCCATTGACGTGAACGGCAAGACGGGCGTGAAGCGCTCAGCGGTGACGCTGAAGCTGGAAGACGATTTGTATGCCAAGTCCAAACAGCGCGAGGCGTACCAAGACGGCTACATCCTGAACGAGATTCGCGCCGATGCAGACGAGATCGAGTTCTCAGGCGGGCGGGTGCTGAAGTTGAACGAAAAGCAAGGCGGCCTGACGGATGACGTGATGCGCTACCAGATCGAACGCACGGTGGCCGCGCACTTTGCCAAGCTGAGACTGTTGCAGCCCATGGGCATCAAGGTGTTGAGCTTGTTCTTCATTGACAAGGTGGCCAACTACCGGGCCTTTGATGCAGACGGAAACCCCACGACGGGCAAGTTTGGCCTGTGGTTTGAAGAGGCCTTCAAAAAATACAGCAACATGCCACAGTACCGGGACCTGATTCCGCACGCGGCCAGCCAGGTGCATGACGGCTATTTTTCGGGCGAGAAAAAGGGCAAGGGCGTCAAGGCCAAAACCGTGTGGGTGGACACCTCGGGCCTGGTGGCCAAAGACGACAGCACTTATCACCTGATCATGCAGCACAAGGAGCGCTTGCTGTCTACGGCAGAGCCGCTGCAGTTTTTGTTCAGCCACACGGCGCTGCGCGAAGGCTGGGACAACCCCAATGTGTTCCAGATTTGCACGCTCAACGAGACCAAGAGCGCGATGAAAAAGCGCCAGGAGATTGGCCGGGGCCTGCGCCTGTGCGTGAACCAGTCGGGCGAGCGGGTGCTGGACAAGCGGGTGAACGTGCTGACGGTGATCCCCAACGAAAGCTATGAAGGTTTTGCCAAGTCATTGCAGCAAGAGATTGAAGACGAAACCGGCGTGCAATTTACCGGGCGCGTGAAAAACGCTCGTGCCAAGGTGAAGGTCAAACGGAAAGATTTGGACGCCGAAGAGGCGGCGCTGTTTGAGGCGATTTGGCAAAAGATCAATTACCAGACGCGTTACAGCGTGCGGCTGGACACGCCAGAGTTGATTGATAAATGCAAGGCGGCGCTGGCTGACACGAACCAATACCCCAAGGTGACAGCGCCCAAGATCCGCTCGGCCAAAGCGCGGATTGTGATGACCACCGATGGAGTGCACGGCGTGCAATCGGGTGCGGTTCAGACCGATGTGCGCGACTACAACGTGTCGGTGCCCGACGTGTACGCCTACATCCAGAACCGGGTGCATTTGTCGCGCTCCACGCTGTTTGCCATTTTGGACGGCTCGGGCCGACTTGGTGAGTTGCTGATCAACCCGCAAGCGTTTTTAGACACGGCCATCGCGGCCATCAAAAACAGCCTGCAGGCCTTGCTGGTGGCGGGCATTGAGTACCACGAGATCAACGGGCAGCGGTATGAAATGACGCTGTGGGAAGAGGTGGAGACCTACCAAAGCAGCGTGTACCCACCTGTGGCCGATCAGATGACCCCACCAGTGAGCAAAACCATTTTGCAGGCGCAACCGCTGGACGACCAAAAAGCCGATGTGGGCGAAGCGTTTTCATGCGTCTTGATCGACAGCGCACCAGAAAGCAAGTTCGCCCAAGACTGCAGCAACGACGAACGCGTGCGGTTTTTCTTCAAGCTGCCGGGCCGCTTCAAAATCCCGACCCCGCTGGGCACCTACAACCCCGACTGGGCGGTGGTGTTTGAAGGCGATACACGCGTTTACTTCGTGGCCGAAACCAAATCGAGCACCGTGGAACAGGACCGCCGCCAAGCCGAAAACCTGAAGATCGCCTGCGGCCGCAAACACTTTGCATTGTCAAAGGATGTGGTGTTCAGGGATGTGACGGCGTTGGATGCGTTGGTGGCTTGAGTTGCACCCCGCAAATCAGTAAACGGGGTAGGTCAGCAAAAGGTAAATGGGGTCAGACACCATTTAAAATGGTAGAGTAGTGATCTCCAACTCGTCAAAATCCTCATGGCACGCCTTCCCCGCTACGTGATCCCCGGCCAGCCGCAGCACATCATCCAG
>JBKCGU010000027.1:0-2538 GCA_046303055.1 Polaromonas sp. | reverse complement strand
CTACAGCTGGGCAAAGCCGAGCCCATCGAAAGCGCCGCCTATTTCCATATCGCCTAAGCCCAACACACGAAAGCCGCGTATGAGTACCCTCTACATCGACCGCCAAGGCAGCCAGCTGCGCGTCCAGACCGGCGTGCTGCACGTCACCACCCCCAACGGCGATGCTGATCGCCGCCTGCCCCTTAAGTACCTAAACCGAATAGTCTTGCGCACCGACACCCAACTCAGCAGCAAAGTGCTATGCGCCTTAGCTGATAGCGGCATCAACCTGATAGCGCTGGGCGGGCGCAGCGGCCAAAAAATTGCCCAAATCACCGGGACGCCCCACAACGACGCCCGCCGCCGCTGGCAACAAGTGCTCACCCTCAGCCATCCGCAGGCCTGCGCCCAAATAGCCCACGGCATCATCCACAGCAAAGTCAAACGCCAGCGCGCCACGCTGCAACAGATCGCAGCGCTTAGGCCCGACATCCGCAAACCGCTATTTCACGGACAACAACGCCTGAGCGGCATCTTGGCCACACTGCAAAGCGCAAATACAGGCATACACCCGCTCGCCCACTTGCGAGGGCTTGAAGGTGCGGCAGCTGCCATGTACTTTGAGGCCTATTTCAGCGCCTTTGCCCCCACCTTGGGCGCCACCAGTCGCAACCGGCGCCCCCCTCGTGACCCGGTCAATGCGGTGCTGTCACTCAGCTACACCATGCTGTACGCCCAAGCCACGGCCGCCTGCTGGGACGCGGGGCTAGACCCAGCCCTGGGGGCACTGCACACCCTCAACCACGGCCGTGCAGCACTGGCCTGCGACCTTATGGAGCCCTACCGCCCACAGGTAGACTTGTGGGTTTGGCAACTCTTTCGCGCTGGCCAACTGCGGGATGAACATTTTGGCGGCGACGGCAGCGGCGCCTGCCTGCTCGGCAAAGCAGGGCGGGGCCACTTTTACGCAGCCTGGGAACAACACGCCCACCAATACCAACGCAGCTTGCTGCGCTACGCCCGTGCCATGGTCAAAGCCCTACAGAACGGCAGCCCCCAGGCCGACTGGTCACATTTGATTGACAACCCCGTCGCCCAAACTACACCTCCCACAGCCGATGACACGGCCGACGGCAGCGCGCAAGGCCGCAAGCAAACCACAGACTGAACCATGCAAAACCGCGCCCTAAACACACACAGCATGCACGCACAGCCCCTGTACCTGCACAACGGCAGCGCCCAACGCCTTGATGTGGACGTCGCACAGCGCCTGCGTATTGAGCGCAAAGACATGCCTGAGCGGCGAATCCCCCTTCACCATGTCTCACGAATCTTGTGCAGCAGCACGCTGGACATCAGCTCCCGCGCCCTCATGGCTTGCATGAAAAGCGGCATCCCCCTTGCGGTGGTGGACCCAAAGGGCGAAACATTGGGCTGGTGCCTGGGCGCACGACGCAAAGAAACCAGCCTTCACCAACTACTAATCCACGCATTGGACGACCAAGCGTGGCCAGACCACTACACCGACTGGCTGGCGCAACAACACGCGGCTGTAGCCGCGCAAACCCTACTTTTGTGTAGTGTGCCCACCACCGCCGCCGCCCGTCACAACCCCAGAGCCGCGCTGTGCAATGCCCACTTTGTTAAACACCGCCAAGGCTGCGCCCAACAAGTAGACGCCCTGGCCCTACTGGCCCAACACGAATTAGCCGCCCAACTGGCACAAGCCACCAGCGCCCCCGAACTGCTGGCTTGGCACCGCCCGGGTCTGAACCTGATCGAAGATCTCGGCAACGTCATCGCCCTGCACGCCCACACCGACCTGCACCACGCCTCCCAGCTACCCGCAGACGACAAGCTCACAGCTTGGGCTATTCGGCACTACGAACACCGCGCCGCGCACTGGCAACAGCGCATAGCCCAGCAGATGTTTGCATTTGAACAATTCCTGCGAAGCCGTTGGCTTTAAAGCACCCTCAGGCGAGCAACATCAAAGCTATCACAATGCCTTTTAAAACCCACAGCAGCCAGCAAACACCCCACAGCCACGCCCAGCGCTGGCTGCTGGCTCACGACATCCGCGACAAAAGACGCCTGCAACGCGTGTGGCGCTTCTTGCGCAAAGAAGGCGTGCGCTTGCAATACTCGGTGTACCTTTTGGCAGGCACACGCTACCAAGTCGAGGCCATCATTGAGCGCCTGCGCGCACTGATTGACGAAAGCGCAGACGATGTGCGCATTTACCCGCTGACCGAAAACGCCCGCATCTGGGGCCTCGGGACACAATTTAATGACGATGGCAACGCGCTTTGCGATTCATTCATGGATAAACTGAGGCAGGTCGACCACGAAGCCGAACTCACCACCGCAACAGCCAACCAAAAGCACAACTTTTGATGACTCAAATTTTTTGGCTAGTGGGCATGCAAGTGATTGTTACTATTGAACTTTTTGGCGGAAGGCGCCAAAACCAAGCCCCGTAAATCAGGGGATTAAGACGCATTAGCAGCAGCAGCAGCATAACCGGCAGCATAAGGCCAAAACCAAGCCCCGTAAATC
>JBKCGU010000026.1:0-7141 GCA_046303055.1 Polaromonas sp. | reverse complement strand
TAGCGGTGATATTGATGTTGCCTGCTGGGGCGATCAAGTCGCTACCTACCTGCCTGAAGGTCTGACCTGCATTGACGTTGATGTTGCCGCCAATAGCGCCTACTGTGGATGCGGCGGCTGTGGTGCTTTGGCTTTTTTGGTCAAGGGACTGGCTGCGGCTGCCAAAGCTGATGCCCATCCCGCCGCCGGACAGGAAGCCTGATTGTTTGGTTTCAGTAAAACTTGTTTGGCTCTGGGTGTTGACTGCGGCTTCGATGTTGATGTTGCGGCCGGCGCTCAAAGTGGCGTTTGTGTCAGCGATGACGCTGGAGCCTTTGATGTTGATGTCCTGGCTGGCTGTGACATTGACGTTGGCCCCGCCCACTGTGGTGCCGATGGCCTGGGTGCTGCTGGCGGTCTCTCTTCTTGTCGTGCTGCTGGCGCTTAAAAGGCCTCGGCTGCTGGTCTGCCCGCCCCAGGCCATGTCAGAGCTGCGCTGCCCGGCCAGTAGGCTAACGCTGTTGCCTGCGGTTAGCTGGGTTGTACCCTGACTGCTCTGGACGCTGGCAGCGGTTGCGCTGAGGTTGTTGCCTGCGTTGAGCGTTAAATTGCCGTTGCTTGAAATGTTACTGCCCACGTCCTGGCTGTTTTGTAGGCGAAAGAAGTTGGCGCCGCCGCCTACGCTGGCTGCAAAGTCTGTACTGACGGTGGACAGGTTGATGTCTCTGGCCGCTTGCACTGTTGTATTTCCACCAACGGGTGGAGCCGACACGCTTTCTTCCCCCAAAGCCCGCAAACCCAGACGCGGTGCGGCTTGCCAAGGGGTTGCATCCCAGGACGCAGTTTGCGGCCAGTAAATTTGCCCAGACGCGGTTTTAAGGCCCAGGGTCTGCGCGCCCAGGCACGCCCACAGCGCAGCCAGCAGCACCAGCCAGAGCAATAGGCTGTGTGGGAGTGGATTTCGTTTGAGGACTTGCATGCCCAAGATGATACGGGCGTGCATGCAGGGTGCGCGCGCCGGCGCGCAGGGTCAGCAGCTAAGCAAAGAGCTCGTCATTCCGTCTCTTCATCCGCCTCGGCATCCAAGGCGGCCAGCAAGGCCGCTGCCGGGTCTTCGGGCTCGCTTTGAGGGGTAGGCATGTCCTTGCTCGTTTGCGCGCCTGCAATCGCCTCCGATGCGCTTTGAACCTCGCCACTCAATCTTTTCAGCCGCGCCGGATGCGTCAGCGTATGAATCTCCTTGAGCTTGACGATACTGACCTGCGTGTAAATCTGCGTGGTGGACAACTCGGCATGCCCCAACATGGCCTGAATGAAACGAATGTCCGCGCCGTTCTCCAGCATCAGGGTGGCCATGGTGTGGCGAAACAGGTGGCAGCTTCCCTTCTTATGGATGCCCGCCGCGTTGATGGTGTCGCGCACCATCTGCGTCAAGCGGTTGGGCGTGAAGGCCTCGCCTTGGTTCGTGAGGAACAGCGTTCCATCGTCTTGCGCCAGTGCCATCTGGGGGCGCACCGCATCACGGTACTTCTGAATCCAGGCCAAGGCCCGTTCGCCAATCGGAATCATCCTGTCCTTCTTGCCCTTGCCCTGGCGCACCATCACCGTGCCGCGCTCAAAGTCGATATCAAACTGGTGCAGGCCTATGAGCTCCATGCGGCGCATGCCGGTGCTGTAGAAGGTCTCCAGCATGGCGCGATCACGCACGCCCATGGCGGTCTTGGCGTCGGGCACATTGAGCACCCGCTCGGCCTCGTCACTGGTGAGGATGTGCCGGGGCAAGCGCTGCTCTTGGCGGGGCAGCTCCAAGTCTGAGGCGGGGTTGTACAGGATGTGGTTATTTTTAGTGAGCCATTTGAACCAGGCGCGAATCGGCACGATGCGCGTGCCCTGGCTGCGGGTGCTCAAGGGCTGGCCGTCTTTCTTGCGGTGCAGAAACAGGTGGCGCTGGTAGCGCTCCAGAATCGGGCGGGTGATTTCGGTGGGTCGGGTCAGCCCGCGCTCATCGCACCAGCTGATGAAGTAGCGCAGATAGTCTTCGCGGTTGGCCACCGTGTTGGTGCTGTAGTTCTTCTCCAGCATCCACTGCAGGAAGGGCCGCATCTGGTGGTACAGGCTGGCCGGGTCGTTGGCGGGGCCGATGACGGTGGGCGGGGTGGTCTGTCCCTTCTTGGCCATGGTGCGGCCCCTTAAACAACGGCGGCTAAGGAAGAGGTTTTACCGTTTCTTCCTATATGCGGTTTTTGCGCAATTTCCGGCAAATCTGGCTGTGGGCCTAGCTGGGCTTGGGTTTGCGCCATCCGACCATGGCCCGACTGCATACCGACCGCACCCCGGCCACTGGCCGACCACTCACTGTTTTTATCCGACCACTCGCCATCATTGTTAATACGGTTGTCGATAGGGTTGCCGGTTTGGTTGTTGCGTTGTGCATCCAGTTCCGTGGGGTCAATCAGGCCCATCAGGTGCGCCTGGCCGTCGCCGCTGCCGTCATACAACAACTCGTATTCGCAGGCCGTGCGCCGTCCATTGCCGTGGGCCAGCAGGTATTCCAGCTCGACCAGTCGGGCAAAGTAAATCTTGAGCTGGGTGTCTCCCCAGCGGGTCAGTTCGCGCACCTGGCGGCGGGTAAAACGGAACTCGCCCTGCTTGATGCGCTGCTCTGCGCAGCGCTCAGACACCCAGCTTTGCAACAGGGTCAGCAAGCGCCGTGGCTGCGGCGGCAACTCATCCAAGGTGCGCCCCAGAATCTCATGGGCAAGACGGTTGGCCAGCGCAATATCGGCCTTGGTGACTTCGATGTACTCCAGCATCTGGCCCCGGTGCTCTACCTGGCGCACCGGCCTTTGGTGCTGGTGCAAGAGCGCAATGGAGCGGATCAGGCTCAGGTACTTCATGTGGTCGCGGCGCATGCGGGTCTTGTCGTCCAGGAAGGTGAGCTGGTGCGCATAGGGGTTGACCACATGGATGGTCTTCAAGAGGCGCTGGGCGTTCTGGTGCAAGGCGGTAATGCTGCGCTTGTCGTTGTCTTGCAGCAGTCCGTCCAAGGTTTGTTTGGCCCGCTGGCGCGCATGAATCGCCTGGGTCTGCTCACGGCTCTCATTGACCGTGAGCACCAGGCAGCGGTTTAACAATTCTTCGTCCACATCAATGGCCGTGGTGGTGAGCATCAGCATCACCGGGCCTTGCACCCGGTATTGCTTGGTGACCAGGTTGCCGGTGGTCTCGTCTTTGCCGGTGCTGGCTATCGTGAGTTCACCATCGGACTGCAAGAGCTTCAAGGCGTAGGCGGCTTGTCTAACCCCTTCTTCTTCGGCGATGGCTAATATTTTGTGGGAGAGGCTGGTCTCGCCCAGGTAGAACAGGCTCTGGCCGGTCATGGCGCTGTACTGGATGCGTTCTTCCTCCGGGATCAGGTTCAGGATGGCTTCCATCAAAGAGCTTTTACCGGCGGCGCTGGATGACTGGATCAAGACCGCTAAGGGGGCATCGAGTTTTCTGGAAACGGCGGCTAGGTATCCGGCTAGCAGGTTGCTGGATTCACCGACGATGCCGCAGGCTTGCATGTCGGCGGTGATGCGGCCCACCAGATCGGGCGATTGCAGCAGCGCCAGGGCGGCGCTGTGTTCGGCGTCCGTGAGCACCGGCGCGGGGTTCTGTGGGGCCAAGGCGGCAGCAATGGCCGCGTCTTGCAGGGCTTCGAGTTGCAGCAGGACTTGGCCCAGGTCACGCTTGATGGCTTCATCGGACACGCCCAGCTCGACGGCGGCTTGTTTGACGTAGGCGGCGCGCTGCTTGGCGCTGTACACGTCCAGCGTATCGACGTAGTAGGCCGCCGGTACTTCACCATGGGCACCATCCGTGGCCTCGGTGCGCACCTGGGCGTTCACACGCATTTGCTCGGGCGCAAGGTTCTTTTGCCAGCCACGGATGCGCCAATGGCGTGTGCCCAGTGTGAGCAGGAATTCGCCCTTGCTGTTGGCTTCGGCTAGCGGTGCGGCAATGGGTGCGGCGCTCGGTGTGGCTGTGTTCGCTGGTGCAGATGTTTGTATGGGCGCGGCTTGCGCCAGATGGGTGGATGCTGGCAGCGGAGGTAGTTCGGGCGGCAACTCTGGCGCAGGTGCAGATACGGATGCAGGCACGGGGACAGCGGCTAAGGAAGGAGCTTCAACCGGGGGCGGCGCTGGCTGGGTGGCTGACTTTTTTTGCTTAGCGGCGGCTGTTTTTGCTTCTGCCGCAATGGGCGCATGCTCGATCACGGTCACGCCTGGGCGCTTGCCCTTGCCCAGCCATTCGGCCTGTTGCAACAACAGGCCCAAACTCTTGGCCGCTGGGGTCACTTTGCGCGCGTATTCATTGGCATCCATGCCCTTGGGGAACAGGACACGAAAGACCTCTATCCCGGCCTCCAGCAGTTCGGGCGTGAGCTTCATTGCAGCGGCATTGCCTGCGTCGTCCCGGTCGTAGGCAATCAGCACGCGCCGGGTGCCGTGGTGTTTGAAGGCTTGCCAGTGGTCTTGCGTGAAGTTATTGACGCCCAGCGTGGCCGTGACATTGCGGTACCCCGCGCACCAGAAGGTCATGGCATCAATCAGGGACTCGCACAGGATGATTTCTTTGCTCGCAACCAAAGCCGCTTCATTCCACACACCACGGATGGGGCGCGACAGGTTCATGTGGGGCGATTGGCCCGCCAACAGCTTGCTCTTGGCCACGATGCGCCGCCCATACAGTTGCAGCACTTGCGCCGATTGCGCGGGCGTGGCGCTGCCCTGCATGCCGATCACCGGCACCACCAAACAGCCATTCAAATGCTCATGCCCGGTCTCGCGCAGCACGCCCAAGCCCTGCAACTGGCTGCGCACCGCGCGCCCACCCTGGGTGTGGCCCGGTGGCAGCCGGTAGGTCAGGCTTTTATTGGCATAGCCCAGTTGGAAGGTTTCAATAAGCTCGGGGTGGTCCAGGCCGCGTTCGTGCAAATAGGCCAGGGCTTCGGGCGAGGTTTTAAGGTTGGCGTGATAACTGTCCACCACCTGGGACAAGAGCAATTGCGCATCGGCGTCACTGACTTTGCCAACATCATCCACCACCAGCTTGGCAACTAAGGGAGGAAGGTGGCGCACTTGGCTGCGAGCCACACCCAAGCGCTCACCCTCCAGCGGCGCACCAGTCTTCAATATCTGCACCGCATGCGGCAAAGATACGCCTTGGGTCTTCATCACCCAGTCCAGCACGCTACCCGCCGCATTGCAGCCAAAGCAGTGGTACAGGTTTTTACTCTCCGTCACCACCAGGCTGGCGGTGGCGTCTTCGTGGAAGATGCAACGCATGGCCCAGTCCTTGCCGCGCTTGGCCAGCACATGACCCTGCGACTCGATCAGGCGCAACAGGCTGATTTCTTTTTTTAGCCGCTCTAGCTCGCTGTCGGGAATACGTGGCATGCCGTTTTGCTCCTAAAACCTGTCAATACTCTTTTGCTGTTTTATTTTAATACCTTATACTGTTGTTTTGTCAATCCTTTTGAGAATGGGGGTCTACAGTCATGGCATTGCACCTACTTGGCTTTTTGCCCATGCACTTCCCAGCACGTTTAATCCAGCTGCGCAAAGCGGCCAACTACACCCAGCAAACCTTGTCCGAGGCGGCTGAGTTGCATGTGAACCAGATTCGCCGCTACGAGGCAGGGACGGCACAACCCACCTTAGAAGCCCTGATTCGACTGGCCAAGGCCTTGCATGTGAGCCTGGACAGTCTGGTCTTTGAAGAGGGTGAGCGCGGGCCGGACGAGGATTTGCGCTTGCGCTTTGAAGCGCTGGCCCAGTTAGACAGCAACGAGCGCATGGTGGTTAAAGAGCTGCTCGACGGTATGCTTCTCAAACACCAGGCGCGCCGCTTGGCGGGAGCTGCGGTGTGAGCGGTACCGATTACGAATTCGATTGGGATGACAACAAGGCCGCCATCAATCTGAGCAAACATGGGGTGGATTTTCGGGAAGCCATGACGGTGATGCTGGACCCGCTGGCGATGACGTTTTTTGATACGGAACACAGCCAGGATGAGGAGCGTTGGATCAGCGTGGGGCGCTCCAGTGAAGGGGCGCTATTGTTGGTAGTGCATACGTTTACCGCCACCGGCCCCAGTAGCGCGCTGGTGCGCATCATTTCCGCCAGAGCCGCCACCCGCAACGAGCGCCGACAGTATGAGCAAGGTACTTTGCAGTAAGTAGCATCAACGATGAACAGCCAAGCAGCTAAAAGGTGAACACCATGAAGGATGAATACGATTTCTCAAACGCGCAACGTGGCAAGTTTTACAAGCCCGATTTGCGCCTGATTCCGCCTGTGCGCCTAGAGCCGCAGGTGTTGGACTTTCTGGCAAAGCGGGCCGAGGCCAAGGGCACCACGCTCAATGCCTTGCTCAATGCTTTGCTGAAGAAGGATATTGAGCTGATCGAGGCAGCCTAACGCGCAACCCGGCGCAGCCAACGCCCCAAAAAGCAAACCGCCAACAACTCCACGGCCTTAGCGGCTGGAAGGGGTTGGGGGCGGTTTTTTATTAGCTACTAAACATTAGCAGCTACACGCAAAAACTCCTGAATTCATAGCTGTTTGCGCACATTCCATGAGGGCTAGCAGCCTGTTTTACTCATAAACACCAGCCACAGCACGCACACCCACTCTTAGCCGCTGGCGCCTGTCGATGCGCGGCGCGCAGCGCCGTGCATGGCTGTTGGGGTTGGGGTGTGGAGCCATGGTGCCGCACAGCACCACGAACAAGCAAACGCCCAAGCGCCGGGGTGGAGGGAGCCCCTGGGGGCGGACGGGCCACACCCGGCGCTGGGCCCAAGGCGCAAAGCGCCTAGCCCACAACGGGTGGGCGGGGAGAGCCACACGACACACTGCGCGGCACGCGCCTGACTAAAACACTCTGTGGTGACGGCACCAGCCGTGACCACGCTGGCCATGGATGTTGAAGCGTGTGGCTTGCTGCTACACGCAGTGAGCAATAGACCACACGCGCAGGGGCGAAGGGGCGCAAGACATAACGGGGGTTGCGCGAACCCGAAGGGCGCGAAGCGTAAGCGCAGCGGTGTGGACACCAAACGAAGCTTTAGCGCAGTGACTGGCCGCACTTTGTGCAACAGCCCGTTATGTTAAAGCGC
>JBKCGU010000025.1:0-31730 GCA_046303055.1 Polaromonas sp. | reverse complement strand
GGGCAACGACATCGAGCGCTTTTACCGCTACGGCCTGCTGACCAACCCGGATTTGAAAATCTACAAACCCTGGCTGGACCAGTTGTTCATTGACGAGCTGGGGGGCCGGGCCGAGATGTCGGCTTTCATGACCCAAGCGGGTTTTGGCTACAAGATGTCGGCTGAAAAAGCCTATTCAACCGACAGCAACATGTTGGGTGCCACACACGAAGCCAAAGACCTGGAATTGCTCAGCAGCGGCATGAAAATCGTCAATCCGATCATGGGCGTGGCCTTCTGGAAAGACGAGGTTGATGTCAAACGCGAAGAAGTCAGCGTGCGCTTTGAAGAAGGCCAGCCGGTGGCCCTGAACGGCAAGCGTTTTGACAGCCTGGTCGATCTGATTCTGGCGGCCAACGCCATCGGCGGCCGTCACGGCCTGGGCATGAGCGACCAGATCGAAAACCGCATCATCGAAGCCAAAAGCCGGGGCATTTACGAAGCACCTGGCCTGGCGCTGCTGTTCATCGCCTACGAGCGTCTGGTCACTGGCATCCACAACGAAGACACGATTGAACAATACCGTGACAACGGCCGCAAACTGGGCCGCCTGCTGTACCAGGGCCGCTGGTTTGACAGCCAGGCCATCATGCTGCGCGAAACCGCCCAGCGCTGGGTGGCCAGTGCCATCACGGGTGAAGTCACGCTGGAGCTGCGCCGGGGCAACGACTATTCGATTCTGAACACCGAATCACACAACCTGACCTACAAGCCCGAGCGCCTGAGCATGGAAAAGGTCGAAGACGCGCCGTTTAGCCCGCTGGACCGGATTGGCCAGTTGACGATGCGCAATCTGGACATTGTGGACACGCGTAACAAGCTGGCGGTGTATGCGAAGGCTGGGTTGCTGTCGCTGGCCAAAGATGGGGATTTGGTGCGGCTGGCGGGCGACAAACCCACCTAAGCCGGAACGGCTGCACGCTGCCAATGCTGTTTGAGGCCTGGCATCACGCCAAGCAGGCCTTTTCAAAAATTAAATCGGCCTGCAGCCCAATGAATGTATAGGCTAACAGCTCCTATATTTATAGCGAATAAGAGCTCAAGTAACAGGGCTGACTGCAAGGCAAAGCTGCACGGCCTAAAATCAGGCTGTGATCCAACAGACCTCCCAGCAGCCAGTGGCTGCGAACGCCATCTTGAACGCCGACCTGCATTGCCATTCGGTGGTGTCAGACGGCACGTTGACGCCTGAAGTACTGGCCGAACGCGCCAAGACCAACGGCGTTGATCTGTGGGCGCTGACAGACCATGACGAGATTGGCGGCCAGCATCGCGCTGCGGCGGCAGCCAAAGCACAAGGCATGCGGTATCTGACAGGCACCGAAATATCCGTCACCTTTGCAGGCGAGACGGTTCACATCGTCGGGCTTGGGTTTGACCCTGACGATGCCGACATGGTGCAAGGACTGAGAAGCACGCGCGGCGGCCGTACCGAGCGCGCCAGGGAAATGTCCGACGACCTGGCCAAGGTAGGCATCAAGGGCGCTTTTGAAGGTGCCTTGAAGTTTGTGGGAAACCCTGAATTGATTTCTCGCACCCACTTTGCGCGCTTTCTGGTTGAAAGCGGTGTCTGCAGCGAGACCAATGAGGTCTTTCGCAAGTACCTGACCGAAGGCAAACCCGGCTACGTGCCGCACCGCTGGGCCAGCTTGAAAGACGCGGTGAACTGGATCACCGCCGCCAAGGGCATGGCGATCATTGCGCACCCGGCGCGCTACAAGTTCACACCGAACGAAGAGTACGCCCTGTTCACCGAGTTCAAAGCCCATGGCGGGCGCGGTGTGGAAGTGGTGACAGGCAGCCACACCGCGGCTGAATACGTCAAGTACGCCGACACCGCCAAAGAGTTTGGTCTGGCCGCCTCACGCGGCAGCGACTTTCATAGCCCGGAAGAAAGCCGTACCGATCTGGGTACGCTGCCTTTTCTGCCGGGTGGGCTGACGCCAGTCTGGGAGCTGCTGGCGGACCGCATTCAGTGAATCGGTCAACTTCAGCACTGGCCGGCATCGGGCTGACAGTGGCCGCCATGGCCTGCTTTGCCACGCTGGACACCGCCACCAAATATGTGTCTGCCTCGGTGCCGCTTTTCATGGCGCTGTGGTTTCGTTATGCGTTTCAAGCGGTGGCCACAACGGTTGTGATGTTGCCTTTGCGTGGGCTGGCGGTGCTGCGTACGGCGCACCCCAAATTTCAGGTTCTGCGCGGGCTGCTGCTGCTGTCGGCCAGCGTGTTTGCATTTTTCAGTCTGCGCTACATGCCGGTTGGCGAATTCACCGCGATTGTGATGATCGTTCCGCTGGTCATCACGCTGGTGGCAGCAACCTCGCTGGGTGAGCATGTGTCGCGGCTTCGCTGGGGCCTGGTCCTGGGCGGTTTTGTAGGCACGCTGGTCATTATTCGGCCGTGGCAGGATAGCTTTGAATGGACCACGCTGTTGCCGCTGGGTGTGGTGGTGTGCAATGCCTGGTTTCAGGTGCTGACCAGGACACTGGCCAGAACTGAAGACCCGGTCACCATGCATCTGTACACCGGCTGGGTTGGCACGCTGCTGGCGTCCCTCTCCCTGCCATTCGTCTGGGTGCCGCTGGCCACTTGGTCGCTTTGGGGCTGGTTGGTGCTGATGGGTCTTGCCGCCGCGGTCGGGCATTTCATGCTGATCGTGGCGTACAAAAACACCAGCGCGTCCACCTTGACACCTTACCTGTATGCACAAGTTGGCTTTGCCATGCTGGGCGGCTGGCTGGCGTTTTCGCATGTGCCCGATCGTTGGGCGTTTCTTGGTATTGCCATGATTGCGGTGTGCGGCGCGGCGGGCGCGTGGCTGGCGGTGCGTGAAGGCAAAGTCTTGATTCAGCCCACGGAGTCCTGAGCACAGACAAAGATGGCCCAGTTTTTTCAAGTCCACCCCGACAATCCTCAGCCCCGACTGCTCAAGCAAGCGGTGCAGTTACTGGCCAAGGGCGGCATAGCAGCAGTGCCCACAGATTCAAGCTACGCGCTGGTTTGCCACCTCGACGACAAGGTCGCGGCCGACGCGTTGCGGCGCATCCGCGGCGTTGACGACAAGCACCACCTGACGCTGCTGTGCCGCGACCTGTCAGAGCTCAGCGCTTATGCGCGCGTTGACAACCGGCAGTTCCGACTGCTGAAAGCCGCAACGCCAGGGCCGTACACCTTCATTCTGGAGGCCAGCAAGGAGGTGCCGCGCCGCCTCAGCCACCCATCGCGCAAAACCATTGGCCTGCGCGTTCCAGCGCACAAAACCCTGCAAGCGCTGCTGGAGTTGCACAGCGCGCCGCTGTTGGCCACCACACTGATTCCGCGCGACTCGGCCGAGCCCCTGAACGATGCCAACGACATACGCGAGCTGATGGCGCAGGAGCTGGCTGCGATTGTGGACGCGGGTGCATGCCATCGGCAGCCCACGACCGTGATTGACCTGACCGCCATGGGCGATGGTGGTGAGGCGCTGGTCACGCGTCTGGGGCGCGGCGACATCGCGGTGCTGGGCCTGAAAACCTGAAGTCGCTGCGAGCCGTGAGCATCAGGGATACACAGGGATAGGCAGGGATAATAAGGCGATGGATATTTCAAACCTGATTCAAACCGTCACCATTTACGCCCTGCCCGTGCTGTTTGCCATCACCCTTCATGAGGCGGCACATGGTTACGTCGCCAAATATTTTGGTGATGACACAGCCTGGAGCCTGGGCCGCGTCACCCTGAACCCGTTCAAACATATCGACCCGATAGGCACCATCGCCATGCCCTTGATGCTGTACTTCGCCACCTCGGGGGCTTTTTTGTTTGGCTATGCCAAGCCGGTGCCAGTTAATTTTGGCCGGCTGCGCAACCCCAAGCGCGACATGGTGTGGGTGGCACTGGCCGGGCCTGCGTCCAACTTCGTGCAGGCGCTTGGCTGGGGCATTGCGTTTTACCTGTTGCAGGGCGGCGACGTGACGGAACCGTTTTTTCTAAAAATGTGCCAGGCCGGTATTCTGTCCAATGTGGTGATGTTTGTGTTCAACCTGTTCCCGCTGCCGCCGCTGGATGGTGGCCGTATTTTGGTGGGCTTGCTGCCTTACAAACAGGCCGTCTTGGTGTCGCGTATTGAGCCGTGGGGGTTTTTTGTGGTGATGGCGCTGGTGTTGGCTGGCGTGGTCAGCAAACTGTGGATGCAACCGCTGATGTCGGTGACCTACGGCGTTCTGGAAACAATCCTCATCCCCCTGGCACTTCTGGTGAAATAAGCGCGAAGCAAAGACGACATGACGAACAAGAAGCAACGATTTTTAACCGGTATCACCACCTCAGGCACGCCCCACCTGGGCAACTATGTGGGCTCCATCCGCCCATCGGTCGCTGCCAGCCAGGGGGCCAATGCCGAGAGTTTTTACTTTCTGGCCGACTACCACGCACTGATCAAAACAGGTGAGCCCGCCCGCATCCAGCAGTCCACGCTCGAGATCGCCGCCAGTTGGCTGGCCGCCGGCCTGGACCCTGAACGCGTCACGTTTTACCGCCAGTCCGACATTCCGCAAATCCCGGAATTGACCTGGTTTTTAACCTGCGTGCTGGGCAAAGGCATCCTGAACCGCGCACACGCCTACAAGGCGCAGGTTGACAAGAACACCGCTTCGGGTGCCGAGCCCGACCATGACGTCACGGCGGGGCTTTTCATGTACCCGGTGCTGATGGGGGCCGACATTTTGATGTTCAAGGCGCATCAGGTGCCGGTTGGCCGTGACCAGATTCAGCACATCGAAATGGCACGCGACATGGCCAAGGGCTTTAACCATTTGTATGGCGAACATCTGGTGCTGCCCGAGGCACTGATTGAAGAGTCGGTGGCCACCCTGCCCGGCCTGGACGGCCGCAAGATGAGCAAGAGCTACGACAACACCATCCCGCTATTTTCAAGCCGTGAGCAACTGAAAAAGCTCATCGCAGGCATCGTGACCGACTCGAACGGACCCGGCGTTGCCAAGCAAACCGATGGCTCGGCCCTGTTTCAGATGTACCAGGCCTTTGCCAGCCTGGAAGAAACCGCCGCCATGCGGCGCGCCTATGCCGATGGCATTGCCTGGGGTGATGCCAAAGCCATGCTGTTTGAACGGATTGACCGCGACGTTGCCCCGATGCGTGAGCAGTACCACGCCCTGATGGCGAGCCCGGAAAAGATTGAAGACATCTTGCAGGCAGGGGCGGCCAAAGCCACCGCCCTGTCGCAGCCCCTGATGCAAGAGCTGCGTCATGCTGTGGGGCTGCGCAAGTTGCAAGCCAGTGCGCCATTGATGGGCAAGGTCAAGGCCGCCAAGACCGCCGGGCCCAGCTTCAAGCAATACCGCGAGGCAAATGGCCTTTTTTACTTCAAATTTCTGGGTGCTGATGGCAAACTGCTGATGCAAAGCCGGGGCTTCGTATCGCCCAAAGAAGCAGCCCAGGCCATTGCCAGCTTGCAGCAACAAGGCGCTGATGCTCTGCCTGCATTGCAAAGCCAGCTGGATGTAGTGCCGGGTGTTGAGATGCTTGAGCTTGCGGCTGCGCTCAGCCTGCAGACCGTCCCGGCGAAAAACTAAAGTACCGCCCTTCAGCGCCAGGCACATCGACTGTCAAAGACCGACGCATGAACGGCGAAGGTGAAAGCCCCGGCAAGGCGGTTTTCAGGACGATTTAAAGAGAAAAATCCCGTTTTTTGGGCTATTTCCTGACATTCGACAGGTTGTGAAGTCGTTATGCTGAGATTTTGAAGCGGCCAGATTCCACCAAAATCCAATGAGCATATTTGTTATCGACGACCATCCCCTGATGCGCGAAGCCGTCTCCATGCTGGTGCGTCGCGTTAGCCCAAGCACCGCCGTTGTAGAACTGGGTCGTATCGCGTCGGTTGCACAGGCAGTGGAAAAGCACGGCATGCCGCAGTTGATCTGCCTTGAATTAAAACTGCCCGATACGCATGGCGTGTCTGGCATTCGGGAGTTAAAGCGCAGCTACCCTGAAGTACCGATTCTGGTGCTGACCGCATCCGCCGCCAGCGACTACCAAGACTTGGCCATGGAAGCCGGAGCCGATACCTTTCTTGAAAAATCAGCCGGCGCCAATGAAATTGCACAAGTACTAAAGGCTTTTCTGGCAGACGAGTCGGGTGCCGAATCAGAGGCTCCTGTTGCAATAGGCAAGCTCTCCAAGCGGCAAAAGCAGTTGCTGGTCTTGCTGGACAAGGGCCTGAGCAACCGCGACATCGCCGACAACCTGCAAATCAGCGAGCACACCGTCAAAGTCCATCTTTGGCGCCTGTTCAGGCGGCTCAACGTCAAGAGCCGGTCACAAGCCAGTCACCTGGCGCGTACCCAAGGGCTGCTTTGAAGCAAAACTGAGCTGCTGGGCTTTCTCCAGCAGCAGCCTCTGGGCGAGTTCTTATCTTGGTTTGGTGCATCTCAGGGCCTCCTTCACCCGTGCCGATGCAGTTCATCAATCCACACCGTACCTGTTCCGCGACAGCAGTACCCCAGCGCCTTCATGGCTGATGTGATGCAGCGGTCGTTACCACGGCCATTCTCTATGGCCGCCTCTTGCAGGTAGTCCAAGTCATTGTCCGCACCCCCAAGGGTCAATTCTGGGTGGCATGCAACAGCCCACCAAAAATCACCAAAGGACATTGAGATGGCGCTGGTGGCGGTAACTTGACACACGGGCCATCCAAAATAATTTCGGTTTTATCTGAATAAAACTCTATTTTTTTCTGGTTTTTAAATCAGCTTTTCCTGCTTGACATCGCGAGTTGACACCAAAAATTCCGAAAGTAAAAAATGCCTTTATGGACGACATCGCCTGTTCGTGCTTACCCGCTGCGTCAATCCAAACCTTGGCTTTTTGGCAGGCACACCTTGTTGCACTGTGGTTTGTTGATCGCTGGCATCACCGCTGGGCACAAGGCCTGGGCGCAATCACCGTTGGCTCAAACCGAGTCCACTCGGCTTGATGCAGTGAATGTTTCAGCTGCACCGACCAAACTGAGTATTGCTCAACTCATCCCCCTCATCATGGCCAACAATCCGGACCTTCGAGCCTCACTGATCGCGCAAGACGCCGCACGTGCGGGCATCACCAGCGCTCAAGCCTTGGGCAATCCACGTCTGGAATTGAGTCGTGGGAGCAACGCCGTGCGCCTGCCCAGCGCCAATGCAGGCCCTGTGCAGGCGTGGGCGGTGTCGCAATTCATCGAAAACCCATCGATTCGCAGCGCACGCATCGATGGCGCAAGGGCTTCAGAAAAAGACAGTGAACAACAAGCGCGTATCACGCGCAATGAATTGGTAGCCCAGTTGCGTCTGCGGGCTTACCAAGGGCTGCTGTTCCAAGCCCAGTCCAGCGCGGCCGCCGAAGCGGTGCTCCTGCTGGAACAGGTGAGAGAACGTGTGCGTATCCGCGTAGAAAGCGGCGAGGCGGGTCGCTACGAGATCATCAAAGCCGACGCCGAAATCATCAACGCCCGTGAACGCCTGCAAACCACACGCCTCATGGCAGAACAAAGCTTGCTGGAACTTAACCGCATGGCGGCAGGTCAGCTGCCACCGGGCTGGTCCCTGGAGGGTGATCTGAGTGAAGGGCTGGAGATCAATAGCCTGGTGCAGATCCAACAACAAGTACGTCAGCACAACCCCGAACTGGCCGCCTTGCAAGCTCAAGTGCAGCGAACCGAAGCACAGCTGCGCGCCGCCAAAGGCAGCCGCTGGCCTGGGCTGGAATTGCGTTACAGCCAAATGCGAGACCCTGAAGTGCGCCAAGGGCAACTGAGCGTTGGCATTCAAGTCCCACTTTTAGACACGCGCAGCGGCCCTGTGGCGCAAGCCAGCGCCGAGTTGCAACGCGCCCAAGTGCGGCTGGAAGGCCGCCAGGCCGAGCTTCAGCAACAAATCTTGGTGGTCTGGAAATCACTGGAAATAGCCCGGCTGCGCATCGAAGCCCTAAGCCAAGGCTCCATGCGCGAGGCCGAAGCGGCTTTGCGGGTGGCACAAGCGGCTTACCGTTACGGCGAACGTGGAATTCTGGATGTGCTGGATGCCCAGCGCGTGCTGCGCAGTGTTCGCGCCGACTTGATTGATGCGCGATTTCAGCTCCAGGTTGGGCGCATTGCGCTGGAGCAACTCACGGGTCAACATACCGAGCAAACGCCTTCTTAAATCTAGAACACTCACTATGAAAAAATCTTTATATCCTTTGTCCCCTGTGTTGCTTTTGCTTTTAATGGGGTCGTCATCTGCCTTATTGAGCGCTTGTGGCGACAAAGAGCCGCCCGCATCGGTGCCGGCCAAATCAGCCGCCAACCCGATGGATGTGCGCTTGACGCCTGCAATGGCGAATCAATTCAAGTACGCCAAACTGGAAGTGCGAGAGATCACGCCGTGGGTGGAGGTTGCGGGTCGAATCGAAGCCAACGACCGGCTGGTGACCCGCATTGGCGCCTCAGTGACCGGGCGAGTCACCGATGTGTTGGCCGAAGTGGGCGATCGTGTGCGTGCTGGTCAAGCCCTGGCCCGCGTGGCCAGCAGCGAGTTGACAACCGCGCAAATGGGTTACTTGCGCGCTCATTCTGCCGCAGCCCAGGCTGAACGAGCGGTCGAGCGGGCGCGCCAACTGATTCAGGCCGATGTGATCGGCTCTGCCGAGGTGCAACGCCGCGAGTCCGAACTGGCCATCACCCGTGCAGAATTGCGCGCAGCCAGCGATCAGTTGAGGCTCATGGGCTTGCCTGCCGAAGCCATTGAAAAACTGCGTGACCAGGGCACATTGAACCCCAATGCCGCCGTCAGCGCCACGCTGACGGGCGTGGTGATTGAGCGCAAAGTCAGCCACGGTCAAGTGGCGCAACCCGGCGATCCGCTGTTCACAGTGGCCGACTTGGGCAACGTCTGGGTAGTGGGCGCACTGCCTGAGCAAACAGCACGCTCCGTGCAAACCGGCCAAACAGTAGACATTGAAGTCCCCGCCTTGGGCAACCGCCAGCTGTCAGGCAAGATCGTTTTCGTGGGTGACACCGTTTCGCCCGAGACCCGCTCAGTCACGATTCGTACACAGGTCGACAATGAACAGAGGGACCTCAAACCACAGATGCTGGCGACCATGCGCATTCGCGGCAATGCCCAGAAGGCCCTGGCCCTGCCTGTTCAAGCCGTGGTGCGCGAGAACGACAAAGACCATGTTTTTGTCAAACAATCTGATCAACATTACCGCCTGACACCGGTCGAGCTGGGCGCAGCCAGTGGCGCGTGGCGCCCTGTCCTGAAAGGCTTGGCGCAAGGCGCTGAAGTCGTGACTGAAGGCGCCTTTCACATGAACAATGAGCGCAAGCGCGCTGAACTGGAATAAGCCATGATCACTTCCATGATCCGCGCCGCGCTTGGCCAGCGCCTCATTGTCGTGGTACTGGCGCTGGTGCTGTGTGCATTCGGCTTGCGGGAAGCCACCCGGCTGTCGGTCGATGCCTTTCCAGACGTGACCAACGTGCAGGTGCAAGTGGCAACCGAAGCTCCGGGTCGCTCGCCCGAAGAGATCGAGCGCTTTGTCACCGTGCCGCTGGAGATAGCCTTGACCGGCATGCCCGGCCTGGTCGAAATGCGCTCGCTCAACAAGAGCGGCCTGTCCATCATCACACTGGTGTTTACCGACAAGACCGATGTGTACTTTGCCAGGCAACTGGTCACAGAGCGCCTGATTGAAGTCACGCCGCGCATGCCCTCGGGCATCGTGCCGGTGCTGGGCCCGGTGTCGACCGGCTTGGGCGAGGTGTATCAGTACACTCTGGAGAAGGAAAACGATGGCCAGCGAGCTTTGACGCCCACCGAACTCGCAGAGCGCCGCACTGTGCAAGACTGGATCGCCCGGCCGTTGCTGCGCTCGATTCCGGGCGTGGCTGAAATCAACTCGCAAGGCGGTTACGTCAAGCAATTCCAGGTTCAGGTTGACCCGGGCCGCTTGCGTCACTACAGCCTCTCGGTTCAACAACTGGTGCAGGCCATTGCCACCAACAACTCCAATGCCAGCGGGGGTATCTTGCCGCAAGTGACGGAGCAGTTTCTCATTCGCGGCGTGGGCCTGATTCGTTCAATCGAAGACATTGGCAACATCGTCATCAAAGAACAAAGCGGTGTACCTGTCTTTGTGCGCGATGTGGGCACCGTCGTGATAGGCAGTGAAGTGCGGCAAGGCGCGATCATCAAAGGAGGCTACACCGAAGGTGTGTCGGGGATCGTCTTGATGACCCGTGGAGGTAACGCCAAAGAGGTTGTCACTCGCGTCAAAGAGCGCGTCAAAGAAATCAACGACAAAGGCATGCTGCCCGATGGCCTGAAAATCGTGCCATATTACGATCGCACCGAATTGGTCGACTCGGCCCTCTGGACGGTGGGCAAAGTGCTGATTGAAGGCATCTTTCTGGTGGTGGTCGTCTTGTTCATCTTCTTGGGTGATGTGCGCTCCAGCTTGATCGTGGTGGCAACACTGATCATCACACCGCTGACGACGTTCATTTTGATGAACCGCTACGGCATCTCGGCCAACCTGATGTCTTTGGGGGGGCTGGCGATTGCCATCGGCTTGATGGTGGACGCCACGGTCGTGGTGGTGGAGAACATTTACCACCGCCTCGGTCATGCCGGCAAGAGCGTGGGCGAACGGGTGCGCACCGTCTTGTCGGCTACCGCCGAGGTGGCCACGCCGACTATCTTTGGAATCGTCATCATCATGTTGGTGTTTTTGCCTTTGCTGACTTTGCAAGGCATCGAAGGCAAGATGTTTGCCCCTCTGGCGCTGACCATCGTCATGGCCTTGGGCGTGTCACTGATCGTTTCCCTGGTACTTTCGCCGGTGTTGTGCTCCTACTTTCTCAAAGGCGGCGCCGATCACGACACCCGCTTGATCGCCTTTCTGAAAAAGCATTACCTGCGCTTATTGGACGGTGCCACCGGCAACAACCGCCTAACGTTGATGGTCTCGGTCGGCTTGCTGCTGGGCTCACTGGCGCTGTTCCCGTTTCTGGGCAAGTCGTTCATGCCGACCATGAAAGAAGGCGCGCTGACGCCGCAAATCAACCGCGTTCCGAGCATTTCCCTGGACGAGTCGATTCGCATGGAAATGGCGGCGATGAAGACCATTGCCGAAGTACCCGGCGTGCGCATGGTGGTCTCCAAGCTGGGGCGCGGCGAGTCGCCTGCCGATCCGGCAGGCCCCAACGAGTCCGATCCCATCGTCTTGTTAGACCCGACATCCAAGCGGAGCCAAGACCAGATTGACGAAGACATTCGTCAACGTTTGTCCACCATCCCTGGCGTGCAAATTGTGTTGTCACAGCCTATCGCCGAACGGGTGGACGAGATGGTCACAGGCGTGCGCTCACAACTGGCCATCAAAGTCTTTGGCAATGAACTGAATGATCTGAAAACCGTGTCGGAACAAGTGGCGCGTATCTTGAAAAGCGTGCCCGGCAGCCGGGATATTCGCATCGAACGCCTGTCAGGCCAGCAAGCGTTGACGATTGACATCGATCGCAAGGCGATTGCGCGACAAGGCTTGAATGTGGCGGATGTGCAAAACATCATCGAAACCGCGATTGGCGGCAAAGATGTCACGACCCTTTATGAAGGCGAGAGGCGCTACAACGTCACGGTACGTTTTCCAGCACAGATGCGGCAATCAGTGGACGCCATCGGCAACACGCTGTTGCTGACACCCGGCGGCGCTCAAGTGCCCCTGAGCAGCGTGGCCAGCATCGCCTTGATCGACGGTCCGGCACAAATCAGCCGCGAAGGCGGCAAGCGGCGCGTGGTGGTGGGCGCTAACGTGGAGGGGCGCGACTTGGCGGGTTTTGTGGCTGAAGTCCAGCGACGCATCGACAGCGACATCCAGCTGCCCGAGGGCTACTATTTCAAATACGGCGGCCAGTTTGAAAACATGGAACGGGCCATGGCAACTTTGGCCATTATCGTGCCCCTCACAATCGTGGCGATCTTCTTTTTGCTGTTCCTTCTGTTCAACTCGATCAAGCTGGCCAGCCTGATCATTTTGGTGCTGCCCTTCGCATCTATCGGCGGAGTGATAGGCCTGTTCATTACCGGTCAATACGTGAGCGTTCCCGCCTCGGTCGGTTTTATTGCGCTGTGGGGTATCGCCGTACTCAACGGCGTGGTGCTGGTCAGCTACATTCGTGGCTTGCGCGAAGACGGCA
The DNA here is from genome assembly GCA_046303055.1 of Polaromonas sp. Lineage (GTDB taxonomy): Bacteria > Pseudomonadota > Gammaproteobacteria > Burkholderiales > Burkholderiaceae_C > Polaromonas. Next base: position 19,468 of record JBKCGU010000025.1, on the reverse strand, counting down.
TGGACGTGGCCCGCGCCGTGCGTGAAGGCTGTGTGCAGCGTTTTCGTCCCGTCATGATGACCGCCACAGTCGCCCTTTTAGGTCTGGTGCCTTTCTTGTTTGCCAGCGGTCCCGGCTCTGAAGTCCAGCGCCCCTTGGCCATCGTCGTTATCGGCGGACTGATCTCCTCCACGCTGCTGACGCTGGTCGTTTTGCCCACCTTGTACCGCTGGTTTGACGATGTCCCCAGTGAAGCATGAACACACAAAGGAATACGAGCATGATGAAAGAAATCCGTGCCATTGTCCGTCCCAGTCGTTTGCAACGCTTGCGCGATGCGCTAAGGGACATTCCAGACTTTCCCGGCGTTACGCTTTTCAAAGCCGAAGGCTTTACCGCGCCGGCAGCCGTGGACAAACGCTCTGTCAAAGATGAATTGACCGACTTCACCGACAAAGTCATGGTCTGTGTTGTCGCCGAAGCAGACATGGTGGAGACTATCAAGAACGCCATCGTTGAAGCGGTTTACACCGGGCAAGTCGGTGATGGGCTGGTGTGGGTGGTCGACATCGAAAGCATGCACCGCATCCGCGAGCGACAAGCAATGCGCTGAACTCAGTTGGCGGTATCCAACAGCTTTACTACCAGTGGGTGGTGGCGGCTGCGCCGGGTAGAAATCGCGTAGATGTCTTCTTTGACCTCAGTTTTCCCGAGCAGCTTCAGCCCCTTCATCAGGGTCAAATCTTCCTCGCCCATGACGCTGACGGGAAAGACCCCCAAGCCGCGCGCCCCAAACACCGACATCAAGGCGCTGTCTTCAAACTCCCCCACCACACGGGGCTGAAGTTGCAAGCCATCAAACCAACGGTCCAGCGATGCACGCAAAGGTGAGTGCTGCGTGGGCAGTAACACCGGCAAACGGGTCAGGCTCTGAGGGTACTCATCCCTATCCTCCTTGTGCGTCAGCATACTGGGGCCATACCAGCAAACTTGCGAAGAAGAAAGCAGCTGGCTTGACAAGCGCAAATTGGCGTTGTGCGGTGCCGGCTGTCCGGCCAGAACCACATCCAGATGGTAGAGAGCCAGCTCAGAGACTAAATGGTCAAACTCGCCCTCATGGCACAGCAACTGAAGTTCCGCGCAAGCCAACGCAGGCCCGAGCAATTTGTGCGCGGCCAATTTAGAGATGCCATCGGACAAACCCACAGCCAAACGAACCCTCTGTGCGGTGGCCGCTTGCTGGACTTCTTGAGGAATGCGCTGGCCGATCTGAAAAATCTCTTCTGCACGGGCGTAGGCAGCTTGCCCCGCCTCGGTCAGCGTCACGCCACGACCAAGGGGTTTGAGCAGTTGATACCCCATTGATTTCTCAAGTTCACGCACCTGCGCGCTGATGGTTTGAATGGCCATTTCCAGCCGATCAGCCGCACGTGAAAAGCCACCCTCTTTGGCGACCACCCAAAAATAATACAAATGACGGTAATTGAGGACGGCCACAAGGTCTCCTTGAACTTTGTTGTGCATGAGCGCTCAACTGCGACCGGGCCAATCAGCTGATCTTTCATGCCAGTGAAACGGGACGACCTGTGCAAGCGCATGCATGGCCTTAAAGATTTCAAATGGATATTAGCGGTTTGTCTTTGAACTGATAAGAGCGTCCTCTAAAAATCGCAACCCGCACGCCCTTCGCATTGCTGATATCAACGTCATAAATTCCGGTGCGACCGCTGCGGCTGACTTCAACCGCACGCGCCGTCAGGACCTCGTCAACGTAGACCGGCGCAATAAACTCGATCGACAGTGAAGATGCCACTGTGAGTTGGTTGTAGGAATTGCACGCAAAGGCAAATGCAGAGTCTGCGAGCACAGTGATATAGCCACCGTGGCAGGTGTCCAACCCATTGAGCATACTCTCGCGAACTGTCATCTTGAGAACTGCAAGGCCGGGGCTTATCTCAATGACTTCCATGCCCAAACCGCGAGACGCGCGGTCTCGCGCCATCATTCCCACAGCCACCTGCTCAGCGATGTTTTGCGCATCAAGATTTAAATCAGTCACGTCTCCAGCTCCTTAACATTTTTCTACGCGCGGTCATTCTTCAGACGTTGGCAGTCCTACATCCCGAGATACGCTTGTTTTATGCGGTCATCATCCAGAAGCTCCGCCCCTTCTCCAGATATAACAATCCGACCGAGTTCCATGACATAGCCCTGATCAGCAATCGAGAGCGCCGCGCGGGCGTTCTGCTCGACAATCAAAATTGTTATTCCAGTATCCCGCAACTTCTGGATGAGCCGGAAGATGTCCTGGACGATCAAAGGTGCCAAACCCATACTGGGTTCGTCAAGCAACAAAAGCTTGGGCTCAGCCATCAAGGCGCGAGCCATTGCCAGCATCTGTTGCTGGCCGCCAGAGAGGGTGCCGGCCGCTAATGCACGCTTGTCTTTGAGAATCGGAAAAAGCTCGTACATCCGCACCAGGTTTCTGTCGATTTCTGCTTTTCCTCGCGTAAAAGCCCCCAAACGCAGGTTGTCTTCAACGCTCATTGGCCCAAACACCTGGCGACCCTCAGGCACCTGGCTAATGCCTGCCCTCACGCGCTTGCTGGACACCATTGCACCGATATCCTGCTGCATGAAGAGAACATGCCCGCCACTGATAGGCTGTACCCCCGAGATGGCCCGTAAAAGCGTGGTTTTACCAGCACCGTTGGCCCCCACCAGGGCGACCAACTGGCCCGTTCCCACGGAAAGGTCAATGTCGTACAGCGCCTGGATTCGCCCGTAATGACTGCTCAGGCCAGAGACCTTCAATAAGGGCGCCGCCTGAAGGCTTTCCTGTTCGGCGCCAACACTCAGAGGAAGGCTCATGCTGCCTCCTTGGCGAGGCCGTGATTGTTGCTGCTCGTACCTTCTGGAACGGGATCACCAAGATAGGCTGCAATCACATCAGGATTCGACCGCATTTCCAGCGGACTTCCCTCAGCCAGTTTCTTGCCGTGATTCAGCACGGTGATCCTGTCCGAGATACCCATGACCAAGGGCATGTCATGCTCGACCAACAACACTGTCAGACCATCGTCCGCAAGCCGGCGGATCAACTGACCCACCGCAGTGGTTTCTGTTGGATTGAGCCCCGCAGCAGGCTCGTCCATCAGAACGAGTTTTGGTCGGGTCATCAGCGCGCGTGCGATTTCCAGACGTTTCAATGCACCGTATGGCATCTGGCTAGCCTGTGCATCTGCGTACTCGTCAATGCCAACATCACGCATGACCGCAAGCGCCTCAGCCTGGCAAATCCGGTTTTGTGCCCTGAGCTTCGGCAAAGACAGCAAACCGGCCAATAGACTGGTGTTTTGGCTCAGGTGCGCACCGACCATGACATTTTCAATGGCACTCATATTCATGCAGACCTGCAGATTCTGGAAGGTGCGTGCCATCCCAAGTGCCGGCAGCTTCTGGGGGGGCAATCCAGTGATGTCCACGTCACCAAACTGAATCTGTCCCGAGGTAGGCGTGTACATGCCGGTCATCAAATTGATCAGCGTGGTCTTGCCAGCCCCATTTGGCCCGATCAAGGAATGCACCGCCCCCTGACTGACGCTGAAAGTGACATCCTGAACAGCATGCACCCCGCCGAATACCTTGTTCAAGGCATTGACGCGAAGTGAACTCATGCCGTGCCTCGCATGAATTTGGCACGAAGGGTCGGCACGATGCCCTTTGGCAGAAAGATCATGCTTGTCATCAGGATGACTCCGAAGGCGACGGTCTCCCAACCTTCAAATGTCGAAAGAAGCTGGGGCAAGAGGGTCAGCAGGATCGCACCGGCGATTGATCCGAACACCGAGGCCATCCCACCTAGAACCACCATCGTCACCAGTTCGATCGAATGTTGAAACCCGGCTATTCCCGGCGAGATGAACCCAACATAGTGCGCGCTCAAGCTTCCCATCACACTTGCAACCACCGCAGAAAGCACAAAAACGCGAACTTTCATTGCAGTCACATCGACTCCAACAGCAAATGCAGCGATTTCTGAGCCGTGTATTGCCTGGAGTGCTCTGCCACCAGGTGCACGTATGAGATTGATAGTGGCCCAGGACATCAGCAGCAATGCCAATGCGGAAATGCAATACCAGGCCTTCTCCCCGCTTGCTTCCAAACCAAACAGAACCAGCGGTGGAACCGCCATCCCATCAGGCCCCCCTGTGAAGGCCGACTCATTTGTGATGACAATCGTCACGATGATCCCCAGCCCGAGCGTGGCCATTGCAAGATAGTGGCCTTTGAGACGCAACACCGGCCGCGCAACAAGCATGGCCAGCAATGCGACGCCCGCCGCAGCTGCCAACATCGCTACAGCAGATGGCCAGCTGTACCGGCTGGTCAGGATCGCAGAGGCATACGCTCCCAAGCCAAAGAAACCGGCGTGTCCAAGACTGACCTGCCCGGTGTATCCGATCAGAAGATTCAACCCGATTGCGACTACCGCATTGATGGCGATGCGGATTGCAACGTCGTAGTAAAAACTATTGGGCAGCAGCAGGGGAAGGCACAAAAGCACCACTGCAAGCGCCAGTAATCCCCACGTGGAAGATGACAATTTTTTCATTGACACTCCAGCTCAAACCCGATCAATGCTTTTGGCACCGAAAAGACCATTTGGCATGAAAAAAAGCACCAGCAGGATCAGCACGAAAGGCATCGCATCCTTGTATGCCGACGAGATGTAGCCCGCCGTCATGGCCTCCAGAATCCCGAGAAACAACCCGCCTACAACAGCACCCATTCCGCTTCCTAGGCCGCCCAAGGTTGCCGCTACAAATCCCTTGAGGCCCAGCATGATTCCCACGTCGTAGGAGGTATAGGTCATAGGCGCCACAAGTGCGCCGCCCAGTGCCCCCAGGGCACCTGAAAGAACAAACGAGAGCAGCAATACAGATTTGGTGTTAATCCCAACGAGCTCGGCGGCAAGTTTGTTGTGCGAAGTTGCCAGCATTGCTTTGCCGACACGGGTACGACCAAAAAACCAGCCCAGTGCGATCACCACCAGCGTCGCGACACCCAAAACCCAAAGACTCTGCGGCAACAGGGTCGCGCCGGCTATCAGGAAAGGTTTGTCCCCAGAAAAGGCAGCAAGAGCGTGTGTGCCCTTGCCCAGGAAGACCTGGACGAGGCCGCGCAACACCAATGAAGCGCCAATGGTAATGATGATCAGGGGAACAACGTCCGCCCGTCCCGCCGGCTCGATGGCCAGCTTCTCCACAAGCGCCCCAACCACCCCCGCCACCACAATCGCCAGAACGATTGAAAGTGACAGGGGAATGCCCATGGCGGTCAATGCCACAGCCGCCATACCGCCCAGCATGATGAACTCACCCTGGGCAAAATTGATAACCCCGCTGGCGTTATAAATAATTGCAAAACCCAGGGCGGCCAGCGCGTAGGTGGCACCTATGGTCAAGCCGGAAAAAAGAAACTGCACAAACTCGGCGAACATACAAAGCCTACTTGAGCAGTGCCCAGCGGCCGTCTTTGACTTCGACCATGCGAAAGGCGGTCAGGTTCAGGCCCATATGGTCAGTTGGAGACATATTGAATTGCCCGGTGGTGCCCATGAAGCCCTTGGTTTTTTCAAGCGCACTCCTCACCGCTTCCTTGTCTGTACCGCCGGCAACCTTGATGGCATTGACGCCAAGCATCAGGGCATCAAGGGCATAACCACCGAAAGTAGATGGCTCATCCTTGTATTGTTTCCAGTACGTTGCGGCGTAGCTCGTCACCAAGGGTTTCTGTGGGTCGTTAGTCGCCAGGGAGTTGGCAACCAGCAGCGCTGGCGATGGAAGGCGCACACCTTCTGCAGCGCTTCCTGCCAGCTTGAGATACTCGTTTGATGCAACACCATGGGATTGGTACTGAGGGATCTTGATCCCGAGTTGCGCGGCATTCTTGGTAACTACGGCAGGCCCCTGGCCAAGACCGAATACAAACAGCGCCTGTATCTCTGCCACACCGCGAATCTTTGTAAGTTGCGCGGTCACATCCGTGTCTTTGGGTCCGTAGGTCTCGTCGGCCACCAGCGTGATGCCATACTTTTGGGCGACAAGGCGTGTTTCTTTTGCGCCCGATTGACCGAACCCGCTGGTCTCACTGAGCAGACCCACCTTGGTGAATCCCCTTTTCTTCATGTCTTCGAAGACCTTCTCTGCGGCCATCCGGTCGGTGTGAGGTGTCTTGAATATCCACTTTTTTACGGGTTCAACGACCACAACAGCACCCGACAGGGAAATCAGCGGAATGGCCGCTTTCTCAACCAGCGGTGCCATTGCCATGGTGGCACCGGTGGTGGTACCAGCAATCAGAAAATCGACTTTGTCGTCCTCGATGAGACGCTTGCCAAAGCCATTGGCCTTTGCGGCCTCTGAAGCATCGTCATAGCTCACCAGTTCCAGCTTGCGGCCCAGCACCCCGCCCTCCTGGTTGATTTGGGCAATATAGGTCTGCAAGGTCTTCAGTTGGGGCTCGCCAAGGTAGCCGGCAGGGCCTGTCGTCGAAAGCACAGCACCAATGCGGATAGGAGCCTTGGTCTGGGCAATTGCCGGAACGATCTGAGCAATAGCAAGGGCTGCTGCGAAAGAGATGAGCGTACGCTTTTTCATTAAATGTCTCCTCTGGTTAAGTTCAAAAAATCAGATCCGCTCAATCACGAGCGCAATCCCCTGACCCACACCTACACACATGGTGCAAAGCGCATAGCGTCCCTGACGACGCATTAACTCATACAGAGCGGTGGTCACAAGCCGGGCTCCACTCATGCCGAGCGGGTGGCCAATGGCGATGGCGCCACCATTCGGATTGACCCGGTCTGAATCCTCTGCAAGCCCGAGTTCCCGCAGAACGGCCAAAGACTGGGCGGCGAATGCTTCATTGAGCTCTATGACATCCATTTGCTCGAGTGTCAGCCCCGCTTTTTCCAGTACCCGCTTGACTGCATTGACAGGGCCAATGCCCATAATTCGGGGGGCGACTCCCGTCGAAACACACGCCAGCACGCGGGCACGAGGTTTGAGCCCATTTCGAATCGCGCCTTCCCGTGACGCCAAGAGAAGCGCTGCGGCACCATCGTTCACACCGGAAGCATTTCCCGCCGTGACGCTTCCTTCAGGTCGCACGACCCCCCTGAGCTTGGCCAGCGATTCCAGCGTTGTTTCCCCCCGTGGGTGTTCGTCCTGGGAGAAGACCTTGGGATCACCCTTCTTCTGGGTGAGCAACACCGGAACAATTTCCGCGTCGAAAAGCTTTTTCTCTTGGGCAGCAGCCCAACGTCTTTGACTGCCAAGGGCGAACGCATCCTGATCCAACCTGGACACTTTGAAGTCATCCGCCACGTTCTCAGCCGTTTCCGGCATCGAATCAATCCCAAAGCCCTTTTTCATCAAGGGATTCACAAAGCGCCACCCAATGGTGGTGTCGTATACCGCATTGGCGCGACTGAAGGCGCTATCGGCCTTGGGCATGACGAATGGCGCCCGACTCATGCTTTCCACCCCGCCAGCAATCATCAAGTCGGCATCGCCACTGCGAATCGCCCTCGCGGCCATACCTATTGCGTCAAGGCTTGATCCACACAGCCGGTTGACCGTCGTGCCCGGCACATCAAGCGGCAACCCGGCCAGCAAGCCCGCCATCCTTGCCACGTTGCGGTTGTCTTCCCCTGCCTGGTTCGCACAGCCGTAGATGATGTCCTCGACCTGGGACCAATTCACACCGGCGTTGCGCTCAATCAATGCGCGCAGCGGCAGGGCGGCGAGATCATCGGCTCGCAAGGTTGCCAAAGAACCACCGTAGCGCCCAACAGGCGTGCGGATCGCATCGCAAATAAAAGCATCCGACATGAGTTTTCCTTATGCGCGTGGGCGTTTGTCGATCACCCGCCGGGATTTCCCGGTTTGTGTTCGTTCGATAGAGTTGGGGGGCAAGACGGATACCCTGGTGGTGATACCCACCATCGTCTTGATGCGCTGCTGTAGCCATCGGCTGATTTCTGCCACCTCACTGGATGGCATGGCAGCGTCGGCCGGATGCAGCTCTGTCAGAACCTCGACCTCATCCATCTTCCCGTCGCGTGTGACCAGCACCTGATAAAGGGGCGACAGCTTGCCGTGCTTGAGAACCAGTTCTTCAATCTGGGTGGGGAAAACATTGACGCCACGAATAATGAGCATGTCGTCCGAGCGGCCAACGATCTTTCCAATGCGGCGAAATGACCTGGAGGTAGGTGGCAAAAGGCGTGTCAAATCCCTGGTTCTGTACCGGATCACGGGAAACGCCTCTTTGGTGAGCGAGGTGAAAACGAGTTCGCCCTCTTCCCCATCGGGCATCAGCTCTCCGGTTTGCGGGTCAATAATCTCTGGATAGAAATGGTCCTCCCAGATAACCGGCCCATCCTTGGATTCAATGCACTCACTCGCAACGCCAGGTCCCATGACTTCGGAAAGACCATAAATATCCACCGCATCGATGGATGCATTCGTCTCAATTTCACGGCGCATCGCTTCAGTCCAAGGCTCCGCACCGAAAATTCCAATCTCCAGGGAAGTCTGGCGGGGGTCTATGCCCTGCCGTGTGAATTCTTCAATGATCACTTGCATGTAAGAAGGCGTCACCATGATCAGACGGGGCTTGAAGTCCTCAATGAGCTGTACCTGCTTTTCGGTTTGTCCACCGGACATCGGAATGACCGTACAACCAAGCCGCTCCGCACCGTAGTGAGCACCCAATCCGCCTGTAAAGAGGCCATAGCCGTAGGCAATGTGAATGGTGTCGCCTGCGCGGCCGCCGCCGGCGCGGATTGATCTGGCAACCAGGTCTGCCCAGTTACTGATGTCGTTGGCCGTGTAGCCGACGACGGTTGGCTTGCCCGTCGTGCCCGATGACGCGTGTATCCGCGAGACCTGCTTTTGAGGAACCGCGAACATGCCAAAAGGGTAGTTGTCGCGCAAGTCTTTTTTAGTCGTGAACGGGAACTTGCTCAGGTCCTTGAGTTCTTTCAGGTCACCCGGAGTGACACCTGCTTTATCAAAAGCATGCTTGTAATGGGGCACATTTTTGTACACATGCTCCAGCGTGCTGCGAAGGCGTTTGATCTGCAACGAGGTAATTTCGTCCCGACTCGCGCGCTCGATTGGATCGAGCAAGTCGCTGGGCGTTGTGTGATGTGGCATGGATGTCTCCTTTTTTAACAATGTGCTGTGCGTGGCTCAGGCTGTGATAGGTCCAACCCCAGCCACCGCCAGGCACCTCATTGCACGCCGCCTCAGCCAGGTTGAAGCTCTATAGCGATCCTCCCCGTAGGACCTCTTCAAGTTGTCCAACACTTCGCAGACTTGAGGAAATCCGATGGCCTGCGCCCAAGCCAACGGCCCCAGCGGATAGTTCACCCCTTTTTCCGTCGCAACATCTACTTCCTGGTGACTGCATACGCCTTGAAGCACTGTCTGGGCAGCTTCGTTCGCCAGCATGGTCACTGTTCGCATCACTGCCATTGCGCAGATGTCATCAAGCACCGCTACCGTCCAGCCCGCGCGCTGTAGAAGTCCCACAACTTCTTGGCGCGCCGCAGATGCGCAGGAGTCGGCAAAGGCCAGTGCGACCCGGTCTGTCGTTGCGTAGTTCAGACCCAAGTCCACCAATGCCAGGTTGGGTGTACCGCTATCATGCGCCCGCTCAGTCGCTGACCGACCGTCAGTCAGATAAAGCACGGCAGCATGGGGGTCTTGCGTTTCAAGCAGGGGAGTTGATGCCGATCCTTTGGCGTCTACTGCAGCGGCTTCACCCGGGGTGACGCCTGCCACCTGAAGCATTCGCTGTACAAAGCTGCTGCAAACCCCCTCCCTGGGGTAAGCCACGGCGCGCTTGGCTGGCGTTAACCGCGCGGATGCGCGGGCAAAAGTTAACCGCGCGGATGCGCGGGCAAAATCCACAGCATCCAGTTTGTCTTTTTCAACCAGCTTTTGCAGAGCGATCTGTATAAGAGAGATCGCGCTCGCGGCGGCAGTTTCCCGGCTGTCGTGCAGGAAGACGGTGTGGCCCGCCATCGCTGCCACCTGTGCAATACCGGCACCCATGGCGCCCGCACCAATGACGGTGATGATTGCTTCGCGTTCCAAAGGTAGGCCCATCTTCACAACTCACCTACCCACAAAGCCCGGGGACCGTTTGCCGGAAAACGCGCTCACGCCTTCAGCGTAGTCCTGGCTATAACCCAACTCACGCTGAAAGTCGCGTTCAAGATCGAGCTGATTCGACAGGGTGCTGGTTGCTGCTGCATCAATGGCCTGTTTGATTCGGGCAAAACCCAAAGTTGGCCCAGCCGCCAGCCGGGCGGCCACCGCATGAACCTCTGCGACGAAGTCCCCGTCCGGCACGCACTTCCATATCAAACCCCAGTCAGCTGCCTGTTGGGCCCCAACGGTGTCGCCGAGCAAGGCCAGCCCTAGCGCTCGCGCCCGGCCTACCAGTTGCGGCAAGATCCAGGTGCCACCGGCATCGGGAACCAACCCCAGCTTGCAGAACGGTTGAATGAATGATGCGCCTTCTGTCGCGATCACGATATCGCATGCGAATGCCATGTTGGCACCCGCTCCGGCAGCAACACCATTAACAGCGCACACGACGGGCTTGGGCAACGCCCGCAAGCGACGAATAAGAGGCCCGTAATACTTTTCAAGCGATTCTCCCAAGTCAGGCCTGGACACGCCACCTCCGCTTGCTGTCGCAGCAGACACCGCACGGTCATTCAGGTCCTGGCCGGCACAAAAAGCACGACCGGCGCCAGTCAGGACCACAACGCGCACTTGACCATCCCTGGCAGCGGCATCCAGTGCGTCATGCAACTCAAGGTGCATGGCTACGATAAAGCTGTTGAGCCGCTCCGGCCGATTCAGGGTGAGGCGCGCGACCCCCTGATCGACATCGTAGAGTATGTGTTGGTAGCTCATCGTCTGGTCCTTGCGGGTGCGGCGGCTCAGACGTGAAAACGTCGCTGAACGACACGAAAGCGATTGGCGACAAATGCCGAATCCGAGTAGGAAGCATTGGCCGAGGGATTGCCGCCGGTGCCGTGGTAATCGGAAAACGCGGCTGATTGGTTGACGAAGATACTGCTCGTCAGGTTGATGGACAAGGCTACCTTGGTTCGGCATGTCGCATCAACCATCGCATCGACGACCTCTTTCTTCGTGGAGTAGATCCCGGCGGTCAGCGCGCCATGCTCCGCCACGATACGTTCGGAAAGCGCAATGGCAGCCTTCGCATCTGCAGCCCGCACTACAAAGCTGATGGGGCCAAATCGCTCTTCCATGTAGGCCTTATCGTCTGATGCATCGCATTTCAACAGGGTAGGCGTGCGTACCTGAGCACCAGGGAAGTCGGGATTTTCCAGCTTCCGGGACGGCAGGACTACTTCAGCGTAAGCCGCAGATTCCTCGATCCGCCTGACGGTGTCATCAGACTGAATTGCGCCCAGAACTGCATTGGCGATCTTGGGATCAGCCACGAAGTTCGAAATGGCTTGCCCAAGATCTACAGCGACTTCATCGAAGGTCTTGTGCCCTTCGTCAGTCTCGATGCCGCCGGCGGGAACGATGATGACCTGGGTGGTGGTGCACATCTGACCCGAGTACAAAGACAGGGTGAACGCCAGGTTTTTCAGCATGGCCTGATAGGCATCCGTCGACTCGATCACCACGTTATTGACGCCCGCAAGTTCTGCGTAAACCTGGGCCTGCTTGCAGTTTTCAATCAGCCAGTTGCCGAACTGGTTACCGCCTGTGAAGTCCACTGATTTCACATCAATGTGGGTGGCCAGTATCTGGGTGGCAGCGCGCGTCGTCGTGACGGCAAGCATGATCAGATTGGGGTCGATGCCGTTCTCGGCCAGCACCTCCCGGATCACCGATACGGTAATGGCCGCTGGCAAAATCGCGTTGCTGTGTGGCTTGACGATGACCGGGTTACCGGTGGCCAAAGCGGCAAACACACCGGGGTAGGTGTTCCAGGTAGGAAAAGTTCCACAGCCTATCACCAGCGCCACACCGCGACCGACAATCTCAAAATTCTTCTGCATCCGAATGGGCGGGTTTTTACCTTGTGGTTTTTCCCAGATGACCTCTTTGGGTATGGCCGACTGTTCCCGCCATGCACAAGCAACTGCCTCCAGTCCACGGTCTTGTGCGTGAGGGCCTCCCGCCTGGAAGGCCATCATCCAGCCTTGTCCGGTTGTCATCATCACAGCATGTCCAATCTCAAAGCTGCGTTGATTCAGACGGTGAAGCGCTTCGAGCAACACGCCCGAGCGGCCCTGCGCACCCAGTTTGAGCCATGCCGGCATCGCAGCCTTCGCAGCTTCGATCAAGGCCTCCGGTTCGCAGACCGGATAGTCGACATTCAGCACAACGCCGTAAGGTGATCGCTCGCCCCCGTGTGTTCCGGTTTGACCTGGCTGATTGAGTTCAAAGGTTTTTCCGAGGTGTGCATCAAACGCCTTCTCGCCCGCTCCTGCGGCTAAATCACCATAGACCTTGGGGCTCGGCATTTCTGGATACGCACTCCAATACGAGCGATTGGCAAGCGCTGCGGTCGCCTGGTCGAGTTGGGGTTTATGTTTTTCGAAGAGTGGATGGTTCATGATTGTCTCTATTGAATAACTCAGGATTGGTCAAGATGTCTCACGCGTGCGAGTGGTCTTCATCGAAGTCAATGGTCAGCTTGTCGCTGACCGGATAACTCTGGCAACACAGGACGAAACCACGCGCCACCTCGTAGTCCTCAAGCGCAAAGTTGATGTCCATATCGACTTCACCATGGGTTACTTTTGCGCGGCAGGTTGAACAAACCCCGCCTTTGCAGGAATAAGGCAGCTCCAACCCGGCGCTGAGTCCGGCATCAACAAGGTTCTGCTTGTTTTTTTGCATGTGAAAAGTGCGGCGGGTACCGTCCAGCACGACCTCAACCTCGCACATGTCACTGCCCTGAACCGCAGAACGTTGTGCGCGCAGGGCTCCGCTATGAGGTGCAGTGCCGAAGAGTTCTACCTTGATCCTGGATTTCTCTACACCTTTAGCTTGCAGTGCGCTAGAGGCGGCCAGCATCATGTCTTCAGGGCCGCAAATAAACGCAGCATCGATACCTGCTGGGTCAATCCAGTGCGTTAGCAATTGCGTGCATTTTTCGTAATCTATGCGCCCATTGAAGAGCGGGATATCCTGGGACTCCCTGCTCATCACCCAAACCAGGTTAAATCTGCCCAGGTAGGTGTCCTTGAGATCTTCAAGTTCATCCTTGAACATCACGCCACTGGAAGAGCGATTTCCATAGACCAGCGTGACACTGGTTTTAGGCTCTGCAAGCAAGGTAGTCTTCAGGATCGACAGGACAGGCGTGATGCCGCTACCTGAAGCAAACGCCACGATGTGGCGCGTGGATTCGGGCGCCAAGGGTAGGTTGAAGTGACCTTGCGGCGGCATGACATCAATGCATACGCCCGGCAAAAGATTCTCGGCAGCCCAGTTGGAAAATGCACCGCCGGCGACCCGCTTGATCGCGACCCGCAGGCGTTTATCCTGGACGGCTGAACAAATCGAGTAGGAGCGGCGCAGCTCCTGCCCCTCAATGGTTGTGCGCAACGTCAGGTATTGACCCTGTACAAATGTGAAGACGCTTTCGAGATGTTCCGGCACAGTAAAGCTGATCGCCACCGAGTCCCGGGTCACAGCTTTCACAGTACTGACGCAGAGAGGATGAAATTGGAGTGTTGCCACAGGTTTTCTCAATGCGGTTTGAAGTAGTCAAAGGGCTCCAGGCACTCATGACACTGGTAGAGGGCCTTGCAGGAGGTTGAGCCAAATTGGGACAAAAGGCGTGTTTTTCGGGACTCACATCTCGGGCACGGAACCACCAGCGGCCTTGCCAGCAGGCCCGCGATGTTTATGACCTGCGTGCCTGATGCCGCAGCAGCGCCCGCAGGCGGCGCGATGCCATACTCACGCAGGGCGGCACGCCCCTTCTGGGTCATCCAGTCAGTCGTCCAGGCTGGGGAAAGTTGCGTGCGAACCTCCAGCCTCTTGATCTGATGGGCCCCCATCGTCTCGCGAATGGACTCAGCGATCACCTCGGTTGCCGGGCAACCCGAATAGGTAGGCGTGACTGTCACAACAAGGCAATCTTCGTCACCTGCCGGCGACGAGGCTGTTTCCCACTGCGCATTTCTCACAATCCCGAGGTCAACGATCGAGATCACCGGAACTTCCGGGTCCATCACGTCTTCAAGCCACGTCAAGACTTCTTCACGCGAAGGACGCGGGTAGTCCAATGACGTTGATACAGCGCTCACCACTGTGCCCCTGGATAGGTTCGCTGGATGAACTGCAAAGGGGTAAGCAAGTGCCCCAGATGCTCGGTGTGCCGCCCCTGTTTGCCGCCCCGCTGGTGGCCGGTATACCCTGGCATTTCCAGCGTGGCTTGTTTCAGGACAGACGCCACGGTGGCATGCCATGCATCTTTCAGGCTTGATGGGTCTGGGGCCAATCCCTCGGCCACGCATTGCTCGTCGACCGCATCCTGCTCAAACCATTCATTTGTATAAGGCCAGAGCTTGTTCACGGCCTCCTGCATGCGCGCTTTGCTGGCTGTTGTGCCATCTCCCAACGCAACCATCAGGCCGGAGCTGCGCTCCAGGTGATAACGCACCTCCTTGACGGCTTTTTGCGCAATCTCGGCAATCCGCTGGTCGCTGGAGGAACTCAAGGCGGCCAGCAGCTGCTGGTGCCAGACATCAAACAGGAACTGCCGGGCAACGGTGTTGCCATAGTGACCGTTGGGCTGTTCGACCAACAGCAGGTTTCTGAACCCCGCGCCGTCGCGGCCAAACGCAAGAGCGTCTTCGTCGCGGCCCTGTGCCTCAACCTCGCCGGCGTAAGACAGCCACAGTCGGGCTTGCCCCAGGAGATCCAGCGCCACGTTGGTCAGTGCAAGGTCTTCTTCCAGCGCGGGCCCATGCCCACACCACTCAGCGATTTGCTGTGACAGTATCAGGCAGTTGTCACCCAGCCGGAGCAGGTATTCAAATTTGGCAGTCATGAGAACGCCCCGCCTAAAGATGCTTTACGCCATCAGGCGTCGGGAAGAACGTGGGGTGGCGATAGACCTTGTCTTGAGCAGGATCGAACAGAGCCTCCTTGTCGCCAGGGCTGCTTGCGACAACGTCAGACGCACGTACAACCCAAATGCTCACACCCTCATTGCGCCGGGTGTAGACATCGCGCGCATGCTGAATGGCGCTCGGCGCGTCGACGGCATGCAAGCTTCCGACATGTTTGTGCGCCAGCCCATGCTGGCTGCGAATAAAAATTTCCCAGAGCGGCCATTCAAAGCCTTCAGGTTTTTGTGTCATTTCACGCTGCCTTTTGATTGCCGGCCTGTTGTTTCGAGGCGTGCGTGCTCAGGGCTTCGCGAAACCATGCACCTTCATTCCAGGCTTTATTGCGCGCAGCCAGGCGTTCCTCATTGCAAGGACCCTTGCCTTTGACCACCTGGAAGAATTCCTCCCAGTCAATGGCGCTGTAGTCGTAATGACCACGAGCTTCGTTCCATTTGATGCCGGGGTCAGGTAACTGCAACCCAAGAAACTCGATTTGAGGGATCGTCTGGTCAATGAACTTCTGACGCAGCTCGTCGTTGCTGCTTTGTTTTATCTTCCAGGCCATGGACTGGGCACTGTTCGCCGACTGCTCGTCAGCCGGGCCATGCATGGCCAATGAAGGCTCCCACCAGCGGTTGAGGGCATCTTGCGCCATTGCTTTTTGCTCTGGCGTCCCTTGGCAAAGGACAGTCATGATGTCAAAGCCCTGCCGTTGATGGAATGATTCCTCCTTGCAGACCCGCACCATTGCGCGGGCGTAAGGGCCATAAGAGCAACGGCACAGGGGAATTTGATTGACGATTGCAGACCCGTCTACCAGCCACCCGATGGCGCCGATATCGGCCCAGGTCAGGGTGGGGTAGTTGAAGATGCTGGAGTACTTTGCCTTCCCGCAGAGAAGGTCCAGATAGGTCTGGTCGCGGCTAACACCCAGCGTCTCTACTGCGCTGTACAAATACAGACCATGGCCAGCTTCGTCCTGTACTTTTGCCATGAGTATGGCTTTGCGCTTGAGCGTCGGAGCACGGGTGATCCAGTTGGACTCTGGAAGCATGCCAACGTACTCTGAGTGCGCATGCTGGGAAATCTGACGAACAAGGGTTTTGCGGTACGCATCAGGAATCCAGTCCTTGGGCTCCATCTTGATGCCTGCATTTATTTTTTCCTGAAAAGCACGCTCTTGCGGTTCCATCTCCTCAAGAGTTTTGACGGATTTCGTTCCAGTCTCGACCAGCTGTGCGTACATACGTTGTCTCCATTGATCGTGTTTTTGAAGGATCGCAAAATCCATCACCTGGACGAAGTTTATTGATACAAATAGACTCATACAATCTAATTTTGTGTATCACTTTGGACAGAAGACATGCGCCAGAAAATTGCCAACGATCAAATTTCGACCCACGTCTTGCGGATGAGCCGAGGGCTTGTTATCAGGGCAAATTCCCTCCTGATCACCATCTACGGCGACGCAATTGCACCGCGAAAGCAGCCTGTCTGGCTGGGCAGCTTGATCACCATGATGGAGTTGTTCGGGGTTTCCCCTAGGCTTGTACGAACCAGTGCCTTTCGGTTAACCGCAGATGACTGGCTGACAGCAATGCGCATCGGGCGCCGGAGCTTTTACAAGCTCTCAGAAACCGGGTTACAGCGTGTTCAGCACGCAGACCGCCGAATCTACGAAGTGGCGCCACCCGCGTGGGATGGATATTGGACTCTTGCAGCACTGGACACGAAGATGCGCGCGAGCGCGAGACAGCATTTGCGACGTGAATTGGCGTGGGAAGGCTTCGGTCAGGTCCTGCCGAATCTGTTCGCCCATCCACATGCAGACCATGGTTCGCTACGGGAAATCTTAAAGGCGGCTAATGCCGAAGACCAGGTTGCGATGCTGCGAGCGTCGGCAATCGAGAGCTATTCACGAAAACCGCTTCAAACAATCATGCGAGACACGTACAAACTCGAAGACGTCGAACTCGCCTGGAAGCAGTTTATTGCGCGCTTTTCAAACGTGTTGAGGGATCTGCAAAACCTGAATGAAGCTGAGTCATTTTTTGTAAGAACGCTACTCATTCATGAATATCGGCGCGTTCTGCTCAGGGACCCGAATCTTCCTGAAGTTCTACTGCCTTCGGATTGGCCTGGCATACGGGCAAAACAGCTATGCGAGGCCATCTACAGGGGCTTGCTGCATGCCAGCGAACGATTCCTTCTCACCTTGGTAGAGACTCCGGACGGCAAACTAGGTTCGACGCCATCAGCCATCTCGCAACGAATGGGGGGGGTAAGAAATTTTGTGTGAACAAAAGCCGTCTGAGCCGTTCGATCACCCCGTCAAAGGCTGACTTTCTTCACGATCGGGGAAGGCTTTGAAAGACGGAAGTCACTGGCGGGGCGGAACATACCTCATCACAAACCGCCTACGTTTCTGACGGGCAAGAAAATCAAGAACTTGGTGTCCGATTCAGCTTTCTTGTAGTGGTCTAATAAAAACAGACAGTCCGATAGGTTGTTAAAACCGAAATGGCATAAATCGTGAGTAATCCGCAAATCAGAAGAGCATTCGACACAAACTTCAAACTGCAAGTCGTGCAAATGGTCAAAGTTCAAGGCCTGAGTATCAGCCAGGTCTGCAAAGACATGAAGCTAGGCGAAAGCGCCGTCAGGCGCTGGCTTGGCCAATTTGAGGCAGAGCAATCAGGCCAAAGCGGCATTGGCAAACCGCTCACTGCCGAGCACCAGCGCATCAGGCAACTTGAGATGGAGAACAAACAACTCAGAGGCGACGTAGACATCTTAAAAAAAGCGTCAGCCTTCTTTGCCCGGGAACTCAGATGAGCTACAAACTTGTTGAAGACCTGCAAAAGAAGGCTTGCCCCAAAGTTGCTGTTAGCCAATCGTGCCGTGTCCTTGATGTCAGCCGCTCTGGTTACTACGCAAACGTCGCAGTGCTCAAGCAGCGCCTGGCCAAGCCCGCGCTGTGCGCTGCCAGCGTCCACCTCAAAGCGGCCTTTGCTGCCAGCCACAAAGCCTACGGTAGCCGCAGACTGCGCACTGCCATGGCCGAGCGTGGCCACCCAATGGGCAGACACCGGGTGCGCACTTTGATGCGACTAAACGGTTTGCGCCCTGTGTGGCGGCGCAAGTTTGTCCATACAACCGACAGCAAGCATGGCCTGGCTGTCTCGCCCAATGTGCTGAACAGGCAGTTCGAGCAGGCCTTGCCCAATCGTGTGTGGGTTTGCGACATCACCTACATCCGTACCCGTAGCGGTTGGCTGTATTTGGCAGCGGTGCTGGATCTGCACTCGCGCAAGATCGTGGGCTGGGCGATGGCCAATGCTATGCCTGCTGGCCTGGTATGTGCGGCTTTGCAGATGGCCATCATTCAAAGAAATCCAGCACCCGGGCTGATTGTTCATTCGGACCGGGGGACGCAGTACGCCAGCGCTGAGCATCAAGCTTTACTTGCCAAACATGGCTTGGTGGGCAGCATGAGCCGCAAGGGCAATTGTTGGGACAACGCCGTCATGGAGCGGTTCTTTCTGAATCTGAAGATGGAGCGGGTTTGGCACAAAGACTATGCCAATCACGCTGAGGCTACCAACGATATCGCTGACTACATTGTTGGCTTTTACAACAGCATCAGACTGCACTCAAAACTGGGCAACCTGTCACCCAACGCTTTCGAGCGTGAATCGACATCAAAAAAATCTATCGTACTGTCCGAAATTACTTGACCACTACATCTAATTGTTGAGACAGCTTCATGTGAAGACAGTCTTCAGACCCTTTTTTGGGTGGGGTCGGGGCTTATAAACAGGCCAAGCAGCCACGCTGATTGCTCCACACCACAGCCTATGTTCATGGCATCCTTGCGCGTCAAAATGAATAAGCAAATAGGCTGCATGCAGCGGCTCTACTGCCGGTTTGCAAGCCACTTCACAGCGACGTCGACCATGGGATGATGGCGTGCATTGTTCCAGGCCAAAGCTGCAGTGACGACCATAGCGCGCTCTTTCAAAAGCCGCACGACCACGTTTTCTGGTGCGAGCTTCTTCATTTGCGAGGGTACCAATGCGACGCCTTGGCCGCACCCCACATAAGCGATCTGTGAAGCGACTGACCTCACCTCGTGAACCACACGCGGCGCGAATCCGTGCGCCCGACAAACTGAAGTGTGGAGTTGACCCTATTTCACGGACACCTTATTGTTCATACAGAAGGAGTCCGAAGTGTCCAAACCGCATACCCCCAAGCCGCCGTATCCGGCGCAATTTCGTGATCAGA
>JBKCGU010000024.1:0-3785 GCA_046303055.1 Polaromonas sp. | reverse complement strand
CAGGCCGATCAGCGACGGCATGGAAAAACTCTTGTCCGCCAGCAACAGCCCCACAAACGCGCCGCCCAACGACAACGGCAAGGCCACCAGAATCGTGACCGGATGCAGGAAGTCCTTGAACAGCAGCACCAGCACGATGTAGATACACAGCACCGCCGTTAGCATGGCTAGGGAAAAACTGGCAAACAGCTCGCCCATGATTTCGGCATCGCCAATGGTGACTTGCTTGACATCGGCGGGCAAATTGACGATCGCTGGCAGCTTGTTGACCAGCGCAGTGACGTCGCCCAGCGGCAGGCCGGACAGCTCGATCTCAAACTTCACGTCGCGCAGGCGGTTAAAGCGGTCAATCACCGCCGGGCCGCCTGAGACTTGCAGGCTGGCGACCTGACCCAGCATCACAGGGCCACGGCTACCGGGCACCATCAGGCGCTCCAGCGCGGCCAGGTCAGCGCGGGCATCGTCTGCCAGACGCACCACGATCGGCACTTGCCGCCCCGACAGGTTGAGCTTGGGCAAGGCGGCGTTGTAGTCACCTACCGTGGCAATGCGCAGGGTTTCACCAATCACGGCGCTGGTCACGCCCTGGTCGGCCATGCGGGCAAAGTCGGGCTTTATCGTCAACTCAGGTTGCACCAGCGAGGCGCTGGACGCCACCGAGCCCAAACCGGGAATGGTCCGCAGGTCTTTTTCAAGCGCAACAGCAGCAGCGGCCAAAGAAGCGGGGTTTTCACTGGTCAGCGCCAGCACAAGCGATTCACCCGAACCGCCCAAGCCCACTTTACTGCGCACGCCGGGCAATTCTGTCAGCGCTGTGCGAATGTTGTTTTCCACTACCTGCTTGCGTGGCCGGGTGCCGCGCGGGCTCAGCAAAATGGTCAGCGTGGCCTTGCGCTTTTCAACCGCCCCGCTGGCGGCAAAGGGGTCCGTGCCCGCCGAACCGCCACCCACCGTGGTGTAGATGGATTTGACATGCTCAACCTTCATCAAAAGCAGGCGTGCGGTCTCAGCAGCAACCAGCGAGTCTGCCAGCTTGCTGCCAGGGGCCAGCTCCAGGTAGACCTGCGTCTGGTTGTTGTCGTCAGGCGGGATGAAGCCGGTAGGCAGCAGCGGGATCAGCATCAACGAGCCGACAAAAAACCCGCCCGCCGCCAGGGCCGTCCACCAGCGATGCCGCAAGCACCAGCGGCTGGCACGCATGTACCAGCGCATTACCGCGCCGTCTTTCTCGGTGTAGTCAACGATGGGCTTGAGCAGATACGCCGACATCATCGGCGTGAGCATGCGCGCCACCACCAGCGATGCAAACACCGCCAGCGCTGCCGTCCAGCCGAATTGCTTGAAAAATTTGCCGACGATGCCGCTCATGAAAGCGGTCGGCAAAAAAACTGCCACCAGTGTGAAAGTGGTAGCAATCACGGCCAGGCCAATCTCATCGGCGGCTTCCATGGCTGCCTGGTACGGCGTTTTGCCCATGCGCAGGTGGCGCACGATGTTTTCTACCTCGACAATCGCGTCGTCGACCAAGATGCCGATCACCAGACTGAGGGCCAAGAGCGTCACCACATTGATGGAAAAGCCCAGATAGTTCATGCCAATAAAGGCCGGAATGACCGACAGCGGCAGCGCCACCGCCGTCACAAAGGTGGCGCGCCAGTCGCGCAAAAACAGCCACACCACCAGCACCGCCAGCAGGGCGCCCTCAATCAGCAGGGTCAGCGATGCCCGGTATTCCTCTTCGACAGGGGTGACAAAGTCAAAGGCCTCGGTCAGGGTCATGTCGGGGTGGCTGGCCTTGAGCTGCGCCAAGGCAGCCCGAACGCCGCGCCCGACAGCGACCTCGCTGGCACCTTTAGAGCGAGAGATTTCAAAGCCCACCACCGGCACGCCATTGAGCCGCGCCGCAGAACGTGGCTCGGCCGTGGTGTCCTGCACATCGGCGACCTGCGACAGGCGGACCTTGCGCCCCTCGCCGACCGACAGTTCCAGCCCGGCCAGTTCGGCAGCCGACTTGACGGTCGCCAGCGTGCGCAGCGGCTGCTCGCTGCTGCCCAGGTCGGCCCGGCCGCCCGAGGTGTCCATTTGCACCTGCCGCAACTGGTGCGACACGGTGGTGGCACTGACGCCCAGCGCCTGCATTTTTGAGCTGTTGAGGGCGACCCTGACCTCGCGCGCCACGCCGCCGACCCGGGTGACTGACCCGACGCCACGTACCGCCAGCAGGCTTCTGGTCAGGGTGTCGTCCACAAACCAGCTCAGCGCCTCGTCGTCCAGCCCGCTGCTCTTGATCGTGTAAGCCAGCACGGGCGCCCCTGAAATATTGATTTTGCTGACCACCGGGTCGCGCAGGTCAGCGGGCATGTCGGCACGCACCTGCTGGACCGCCGAGCGGGTTTCATCAAGCGCCTCCTGGCTGGGCTTTTCCATCCGGAACTCGGCGGTGATGGTGACTTCGCCGTCCTGCACCTTGGTGTAGATGTTTTTCAGGCCTTGCAGCGTGGCAATCGCGCCTTCCATCTTGCGCGCCACCTCGGTCTCCAGTTGGGCAGGCGAGGCACCTGGCAAGCTGGCACTGACGATGATGTTGGGCACTTCCAGATCAGGAAAGTTCTGCACCAACATGTTCTGGTAGCCCTGCACGCCCGCAAAGCAGAGCATGACAAAAAACATGATGGCGGCAATCGGGTTGCGGATGCACCAGGCGGAAACGTTCATAAATGTGAGTTCTTGTTTGCTACGTATTTAATAGCTTTTGCCCATGAATTTATTGGTCTGCAGGCCGAGTTTATGTATGAAAGCGGTTGGGGACTAGGGTCGGGTTTTGGGGGCGACAGCCGTTTCGGCAGCAGTCCCGGCCACCACCTTGACGGTGTCGCCATCGGCCAGAAAAGCCGCGCCGCTGGCCACAAACTGCTCGCCCACTTTGGCACCCTGCAGCACCTCCACCGCATCGCCGGCGCGGCGGCCGGTTTGCAGCTTGACCTGGCTGATTTTGTTGCCCGGCTCCAGCCGCATGGCGTAGGTAAAGCCGTCGCGCAGCACCAGCGCCTGCTGAGGCAGGCTCAAGACATTGCTGGCACCCAATACGAACTCACCTTTGGCATACATGCCCGCCTTGATGTCGCCGTGAAAAGGTAAGTCGACATAAACCAGCCCGTTTCGGCTGGTGCTGTCCACCGTCGGGGCAATCATTCGCGTTTTGCCCACCACCTGCGCGCCACTGGCCGCTGTGACCATGACCTGGGTGCCGGGCTTGATGCCCGCCATTTCGGTACTGGTCACTTCAGCCCGCCATTCCAGCCGCCCGCCACGAATCATTTTGAACAGCTCAACTCCGTTGCCCACCACCGCGCCCAGCGTGGCAGAGCGGCTGGAAATGACGCCGCTGTCAGGCGCTAGCACCGCGGTTTGCTTGAGCCGAACCTGCTGTACGGCCAGTGCGGCTTTGGCCACCTCCAGCCGCGCCTGGGCGCTTTTGTCCAGCGTCGTGTACTGGTTGATCTGCTGCTCGCTCAAGGCGCCGCTGGCTTGCAGGGTGCGCGCCTTGTCGGCATTGATGGCGGCGTCCTGCGCATTCGCCTGGGCCTCCAGCATGCTGGCCTGGGCCTGGGCCACCTCGGCGCCGACCTGCTCGGTGGCAAAGGTGGCCAGCACCTGGCCTTTGGCGACCCGATCCCCCACGTTGACCTTGACATCGACCAACCGCAAGCCGTTGGCCTCGCTGCCAATGATGGCCTCTTGCCAGGCGACCACCGTGCCGTTGGCGGGCAGCTTGAGCGGCAAAG
>JBKCGU010000023.1:0-2611 GCA_046303055.1 Polaromonas sp. | reverse complement strand
TCTATTTCCTCAGCAACCAGCTGCACTTGGATGGCGGGGCGCCGGCCGCCAGCAAGAAGCTGTTCCTGCTCAACAAGGCGCTGCATGGTTGCGACATCTTCTACGAGATCGCGCTGCCGTCGATTTTCCTGCTGGTCCATCCGCTGGGCACTGTGCTTGGGCGCGCCAGCTACCAAGATTACCTGCTGGTGTACCAGCGGGTCGGCATCGGCAGCAACGATGACATCTATCCGCAACTGGGCCACCATCTGACGCTGCGTCCCGGAAGTTCGGTGCTGGGGCAGGCGCGCGTGGGCGACCATTGCAGCGTGGCGGCCGAGTCGCTGGTGCTTGACCGGGATTTGCCCGACTACAGCCTGTACATTGGCAATCCACGCGACCACATCATTCATCATCGCCAACTCGTCCAAACCATTTGGAAAGCGTAAATCAGCATGAGCGACAACATCGACTTCGACCAACTGCGCGCGCGCCTGCACCGCGCCATTCCGGGTGGTGCCCATACCTATTCGCGCGGAGACGACCAATTCCCGTCGATCGCGCCGCCAGTGCTGATGCGCGGCAAGGGCGCCTACGTGTGGGATACCCGCGGCCAACGCCTGCTGGACTATGGCATGGCGCTGCGCGCGGTCACCCTGGGCTACGCCGACGCGCGCGTCAATGCCGCCGCCGCCGCCGAAATGGACAAGGGCGTGAACCTGACGCGCGCCACCATGACCGAACTGCTAGCCGCAGAAGCGCTGATAGACCTGATTCCCTCGGTCGAGATGGTCAAGTTCGCCAAGAACGGATCTAACGTGACCACCGCCGCTGTCAAGATCGCGCGCGCCTACACCGGCAAGCGGTACGTGTGCGTGCCGCGCCAGCAACCGTTCTTCTCGTTCGACGACTGGTTCATCGGCACCACCGTCATCAAGCGCGGCGTTCCGGAAGAACAGACCGCCTCCACGTTGCTGTTCGACTACAACGATATCGGTTCGCTCGAAGCGCTATTCGCCGCCCACCCGGGCCAGATTGCGGCCGTTATGCTCGAGCCAGCCACCTCAATGGTGCCGTGCGGCACCGGCTGCGGCGGCCAGGACGCCTGGCCCGCGCCCGACTGCGCCAGCTGCGCCTGCAACGGCGAGAATTTTCTGCAACAAGTGCAGCGCCTGTGCCGCAGCAACGGCACCCTGTTCATCCTCGATGAAATGATCACTGGCTTCCGCTGGCACTTGCAGGGCGCGCAGACATTCTTCGGCGTCACGCCCGACCTGACCACCTTCGGCAAGGGCATGGCCAACGGCTATTCGGTGGCCGCGATCGGCGGCCGGCGCGAGGTGATGGAAGTGGGCGCCATCAACACCGAGGGCGTCGAACGCACGTTCCTGCTCTCAACCACCCACGGGGCCGAGATGACGGGCTTGGGCGCGTTCATCGAAACGGTGCGCATCTACCGCGCCGAGGATGTCACCGGTCACCTTTGGAGTTACGGTAAGCAGCTGCGCGACGGCATGACGGCGCTGGCGGCGAAGCACGGCCTGCAGGCGCATTTCCAGATGGATGGCCCTGCCATCTCGATGAATTACCTTACGCGCGACCGCAGCGGCGCGCTGTCGATGCCGCTGCGCACTTTGTTCGCCCAAGAAATGCTCAAGGCCGGCGTGATGATGCCGTGGCTGGCGGTGTCGCAGGCACACGGCCCGGGCGAGCTGGCGCTGACGCTGGACGCGGTCGACCAGGCGCTGTCCGTGTATGCGCGCGCGCTTGACGGCCAGATCGGCGACTTCCTGCAGGGCCCGGCAATCCGTCCCGTCTTCCGCCGGAATAACTGATGAGCAATCCACTCGACAAATTCAGGCTCGACGGCAAGGTCGCGCTGGTCACTGGCGGCGCTGGCATCCTGGGCCGCCAATTCTGTTCCGGCCTCGCTCAGGCCGGGGCCAGCGTGGCCGTGGTCGACCTCGACCAGGCCAGCACCGACGACTGCGCGCACGCGCTCGGCCCCCAGGCGGCCGGGTTCGCCTGCAACGTGGCCGATCCAGATTCCGTGGCCGCCTGCGTTGCGGCGGTGCTGGCACGCTTCGGCGCGATCGACATCCTGCACAACAACGCGGCCACCAAGTCGGACGACGTGCGCAAGTTCTTCACGCCGTTCGAAGACTATGCACTCGACACCTGGCGCCAGGTGATGTCGGTCAATATCGACGGCATGTTCCTGATGGCGCAGGCGGTGGGCAAGCACATGCTCGCGCGCGGCAAGGGCGGCACCGTGATCCAAACCGCGTCGATCTACGGCCTGGTTGGGCCCGACAGTCGCATCTACGAAGGCTCGGATTACCTGGGCGGGGCGATCAACACGCCGGCCGTGTACGCGGCCTCGAAGGCGGCCGTGGTGGGGCTGACGCGCTGGCTTTCGACCCACTGGGCGCAGCAGGGGATCCGGGTCAACTGCCTGGTGCCGGGCGGCGTGTCCAGCGGGCAGAACAATGTGTTTTCCGACAAGTACGCCCAGCGCGTGCCGATGGGGCGCATGGCGCAGGCCGACGAGATGGTGCCGGCCCTGCTGTACCTCGCCTCCGACGCCTCGAGCTATGTCACCGGCCAGGTGCTGGCAGTGGACGGCGGCTGG
>JBKCGU010000022.1:0-4450 GCA_046303055.1 Polaromonas sp. | reverse complement strand
GCCCTTGGCGGCTACCTGCCGCACCGCCGCACCAAGGCCGATGAAAGCTTTACCGTGCCTGCGCTCGACACCTTCAAGTCAGTGATGGAAGCCACCCCTGAAGGCCGTGAGATTTCTACTACCCAGGCCTATGTGCGCTTTCTCACGCAACTGCTGCGTGACCAGGCTCTGGGCCCGCGCGTGGTGCCGATTCTGGTGGACGAAGCCCGCACCTTTGGCATGGAAGGCCTGTTTCGCCAGATCGGCATTTACAACCCTGATGGCCAGCAGTACACCCCGGTTGATAAAGACCAGGTGATGTACTACAAGGAAGATAAAAAAGGCCAGATCCTGCAAGAGGGCATCAATGAAGCGGGCGGCATGAGCAGCTGGATTGCGGCGGCCACCAGCTACAGCACAAACAACCGCATCATGATTCCGTTTTACGTGTACTACTCGATGTTCGGCTTTCAGCGCGTTGGCGACCTGGCCTGGGCTGCCGGCGACATGCAGGCGCGCGGCTTTTTGCTGGGCGGCACATCGGGTCGTACCACGCTGAACGGCGAAGGCCTGCAGCACGAAGACGGCCACAGCCACATCATGGCGGGCACGATTCCCAACTGCATCAGCTACGACCCAACCTTTGCACATGAAGTCGGCGTGATCTTGCATCACGGCCTCAAACGCATGGTTGAAAAGCAGGACAACGTGTATTTCTACCTCACACTGCTCAATGAAAACTACGCTATGCCCGGCCTGACGTCAGGCACCGAGGAGCAGATCATCAAGGGCATGTATTTGTGCAAAGAAGGCGCAGACATGGCCCCCACGCTTTCCGCTTCGCGTGATGCGCTGCCCCCCAAGGGGGAGCGTTTGCCCTTGGGGCGGCCCGGCGGTCAAACCTCCACACCACGCGTGCAGTTACTCGGTTCCGGCACCATCCTGCGCGAATCCATTGCTGCGCAAGAGCTGCTGGAGAAAGAGTGGGGCGTGGCCGCCAACGTCTGGAGCTGTCCCAGCTTTAACGAACTGGCACGTGACGGCCAGGATGCTGAGCGCTGGAGTTTGCTCCATCCGCTGGAAAAAGCCCGCGTGCCCTTCGTCGCCCAGCAGTTGGAAAAGCACACCGGTCCTGTGATCGCGTCAACCGACTACATGAAAGCCTACGCCGAGCAGATTCGCAACTACATTCCAAAAGGCCGTACCTTCAAGGTCTTAGGCACCGACGGTTTTGGCCGCAGCGACTTTCGCAGCAAGCTGCGCGAGCACTTTGAAATCAACCGCCATTACATCGTGGTCGCGTCTCTGAAGGCCTTGAGCGAAGAGGGCACCGTGCCGGTTGCCAAAGTGGCCGAGGCGATTCAAAAATACGGCATCCAGGCCGACAAAGTTAACCCCCTGTACGCTTGATTCATAGGCCTCATACAGACGCGTAAGGAGACATACACATGGCAACCCTAGATATTGCAGTTCCAGACATTGGTGACTTTGATGAAGTCACCGTCATTGAGTTGCTCGTCAAGCCCGGCGACACCATCAAAGCTGACCAGTCACTGCTGACGGTCGAGTCCGACAAGGCATCCATGGAAATCCCGTCCAGTGCTGCGGGCGTGGTCAAGGAGGTCAAAGTCAAACTCGGCGACAAGGTCAAGCAAGGATCTGTCGTACTTGTGCTTGAAAGCACAAGCACAAGCGCGAGCGCGAGCGCCTTGCCAGGGGCAATGGGCTCTTCCTCTGCCCAACCCTCCCCCCAGGCGGAGGCAGCGAAACCGTCTTTACTCCCTCTAGCTCCGGCACAGGGCAGGGGTGAGGGCGTCCCCGCCAGTGGCTCCATGGATGTTCACGTCCCCGACATTGGCGACTTCAAGGACGTGACGGTCATTGAGGTGCTGGTCAAAGTCGGTGACAGCATCAAGGTCGAGCAATCTCTGGTGACGGTCGAGTCAGACAAGGCATCCATGGAGATTCCGTCCTCAGGCGCAGGTGTGCTGAAAGACCTGAAAGTCAAGCTGGGCGACAAGATCAACATTGGTGATTTGCTGGCGGTGCTGGAAGGCGCGGCAGCAACGAGCGTCGCAGTTTCAATTGATGCAACGGCTGCACCTGCAGCGTCTGCTCCGGCTCCCGTGACGGCAGCATCCGCAGCAGCTCACAACCCCACCGCCGCTCCCACAGGTGCTTTGCCTCACGCTTCGCCCTCTGTGCGCAAGTTCGCCCGCGAACTTGGCGTACCGTTGGCTGAAGTCAAAGGTGCTGGTCCGAAAGGGCGTATCACGCTGGACGATGTGCAGGCCTTCACCAAGTCCGTCATGGCCGGCGCTGTGCAAACGGTGGCTCAAGCCGAAAAGTCAGCCAAGGCACCCGCGTCTTCAGGCGGTTCGGGTGTTGGTGTGGACCTGTTGCCCTGGCCCAAAGTGGACTTCACCAAGTTCGGCCCGATCGAGCGCAAGGAAATGGGCCGGATCAAAAAGATCAGCGGTGCCAATCTGCTGCGCAACGCCATCGTCATTCCTGCTGTCACCAACTTTGATGATGCGGACATCACCGACCTCGAAGCCTTCCGGGTTGCGACAAACCTAGAAAACGAAAAAGCGGCGAAATCTGGAGTTAACGCAAGCGTTAAGGTCACGATGCTCGCTTTCTTGATCAAAGCCTGCGTCTCAGCGCTCAAGAAGTTTCCGGACTTCAACGCCTCCATAGATGGCGATGCAGTGGTCTACAAGCAGTACTTTCACATCGCGTTTGCGGCCGACACGCCTAACGGCCTGGTCGTCCCAGTCATTCGTGATTGCGACAAAAAAGGCGTGATGCAGATCAGCCAGGAAATGGGCGAGCTGGCCAAAAAAGCGCGCGATGGCAAACTCAGCCCGGCTGAGATGCAGGGCGCCTGCTTCACCATCTCCAGCCTGGGCGGCATTGGCGGGCGTTACTTCACGCCCATCATCAATGCGCCAGAAGTGGCGATTTTGGGTGTCTGCAAGAGCGCGATGGAACCCGTGTGGGACGGCAAGGTATTCCAGCCGCGCTTGATGTTGCCGCTGTCATTGACCTGGGATCACCGCGTCATTGATGGTGCGGCGGCTGCGCGTTTCAATGCCTACCTAGGTCAAATCTTGAGTGACTTCCGCCGAGTTTTGCTATGACCCCCACGCTTCTCACTTCGTGTAGTACGCTGCCCCCCGAGGGGGCTGTGCTTGCTTGGGGCGGCCCTGCGCGGCGCATGCTATGACCACCTTGGTCGTGGTTAAAAAAGCAGGCCAGGTCGTGATGGCGGCTGACACGCTGGTCACGTTTGGCGACACGGCGCTACCGCAGCGGTTTGAGGCCAACTGCAAAATCTTCAAGGTCGACACGCCAGCTGGCATCAGCTATGTGGGCATGGCCGGCACGGTGGCCCACTTTCCGGCGCTGCGTAAAGCCATGGCGACACTGCCCAAGGCTGATTTGAAGCTCAGCTCCAAAGACGATGTGTATGACACGTTTTTAAAGCTGCATCCACTGTTGAAAGAAACGTTTTTCCTGCAAACCAAAGAGGACGACAACGACCCGTACGAGTCAATGCAGTTCACCGTGGTCATTGCCAATTCAAGCGGTATCTATGGCTTGTACAGCTACCGAGAGATTTTTGAATTCAAGGAATTCTGGGGTATTGGTTCAGGCCGCAGCTTTGCGCTCGGCGCCATGCACGCCGTCTGGGGTAGCGCCAAAACCGCCAAAGAAGTTGCCCTGGCCGGCATGCACGCGGGCTGTGAGTTTGACAAAAACTCGGGTGGCCCGATTGATATTTACGCTGTGAAGTTAAAGGTTTAGTCATGCTCGAAATAAAAGTACCTGACATTGGCGATTTTGATGAGGTTACCGTCATTGAGCTGCTGGTCAAAGTGGGCGACAGCATCAAACTTGACCAAAGTTTGCTGACCGTTGAAAGCGACAAGGCGTCGATGGAGATCCCGTCTTCCAGTGCGGGCGTGGTCAAGGAAATCAAAGTCAAGCTTGGCGACAAGGTCAAGCAAGGCTCTGTCGTTTTGAGTCTTGAAGCGGCCGACGCAGCCTCAAGTTCACCCTCAAAAGTGCCTGCAACCCAAGAGATAAAAGGACACGCAGCTCCTGAAAAAGTAGCGTCCGTGGCAGCGCCTACTGTGGTCCCCAGCGCTAGCAGCTTTACTGGTACGGCTGATCTGAACTGCGATTTGCTGGTACTGGGCGCTGGCCCTGGCGGCTACAGTGCTGCTTTTCGCGCCGCCGACTTGGGGCTCAAAGTCATTCTGGTGGAGCGCTACGCGAGCTTGGGCGGCGTGTGCCTGAATGTTGGTTGCATTCCCTCCAAGGCGCTGCTGCATGTGGCCGCCGTGATGGACGAAGTCAGCCACCTCGGCGCACTGGGCATAGAGTTTGGCCCTGCAGTAGTCAACATCGACATGCTGCGCAGCCACAAAGACAAAGTCATCGGCAAGCTCACCGGCGGCCTGGC
>JBKCGU010000021.1:0-27314 GCA_046303055.1 Polaromonas sp. | reverse complement strand
ACTCAGGGTAGTATGCATGGGCGCTCACCAAGTTCATGATTCAATACCCTGATCTTGCAGCCTTTTAGGCGGTGCCCGCAACTTTTTTTACCTCACGTAGCGGTTAATTCGGCTGGCTTGCGGAATTCTGCAAGTCCCTCTTGCATATTAACCCTTTTTACACCAGCAGTTTCACCCCCAAGCCAACCGCAAAAGGGGTGAAAAGGATCAGGTCTGCGGTGGTTTAGGCCTTTTTATGAACTGTTTAGGCCTCAAGAGCCATAAATTCCTGAGTTAACCGCTATTAACTTAATAGCAATTAGAGCTACAGCATGGCTGCTGGGTCTTCACTGCCCAGCACGAGCTCGGCCCAGGGCTTGAGCTTGGCGGTGTCAGCGCGCAATATCTGCTGTTTGACGGCCAAAATTTGCGAGGGGTGCATGGAAAAGCTGCGCAGCCCCAGCCCGAGTAGCAATTTGGTCATGCCCACGTCGCCGGCCATCTCGCCGCACACGCTCACGCCCTTGCCTTGTGCGTTGCACTCAGCGATGGTGTCGGCGATCAGGCGCAGCACAGCGGGGTGGCAGGGGTCGTACAGATGGGCCACTGATTCGTCGGCGCGGTCAATCGCCAGCGTGTACTGAATCAGGTCGTTGGTGCCAATCGACAGGAAGTCGAAGT
Source organism: Polaromonas sp. (assembly GCA_046303055.1). Taxonomy (GTDB): domain Bacteria; phylum Pseudomonadota; class Gammaproteobacteria; order Burkholderiales; family Burkholderiaceae_C; genus Polaromonas. The sequence goes on along the minus strand of JBKCGU010000021.1, from coordinate 26,654 downwards.
ACTTCAAAAACATTTTGAGGCTCAGTGCAGCCGCCGGGATTTCAATCATCGCGCCCAATCGCACCGGGCCGTAAGGCACGCCCTGGTTGTCAAGTTGTACCCGAGCACGGTCAATCAGCAACAGGGTTTGTTTGATCTCACTTAGATGGGCCAACATAGGTACCAGCAGGTTGACCTGACCATGCGCCGCTGCCCGCAGTATGGCGCGCAGTTGCGTCAAAAACATGGGCGGGTCTGCCAGCGACCAACGGATGGCGCGCAGGCCGAGCGCCGGATTCAGGTGGGTGTCCTGCGCTTTTTCCATGCGGTCGCTGGCGCGGTCCAGCGGCTTGTCTGAGCCAATATCGACCGTACGAATCGTGACTGGCATGCCCTTCATGCCATCGATAGCCTGGCGGTACGCGGTGTACTGTTCTTCTTCATTGGGCAGATTGCCAGCACGGCCCATGAACAAAAATTCGCTGCGAAACAGGCCTACGCCGACCGCCCCGGCACTGACCGCACCGAGCGTGTCGCCCGGCAGCTCGATGTTGGCCAGCAGCTCGATGCGCTGGCTGTCCAACGTCATTGCAGCGGTATTTTTCAGGCGACTCAGGCGCTCACGTTCCAGCTCGCCCTGGCGCTGCTTGAAGCCGTATTCGGCCAAAATAATCGGCGACGGGTCCACAATCAAAATGCCCGCATCGCCGTCGATGATGACCCAGTCGTCTTGCTCAATCAGCTGGCTGGCACTGCGGGCACCAACGACGGCCGGGATATCCATGCTGCGCGCCACGATGGCGGTGTGCGAGGTTTTACCGCCCACGTCGGTCGCAAAGCCGGCAAACAGGCTTTGCTTGAACTGCAGCATGTCTGCAGGTGAAATGTCATGCGCTATCAGCACCAGCGGCACATCAATGGTGTCGTCCAGCAGCAAGCCCTGTTGCGACTGTTTGCGGCTAGCCCCGGCTTGTGCCACCGGCTGCATCGGTAATGCCATGCCTTTCATGCGCCGCAAAATGCGCTCGACCACCTGTTCCAGGTCAGCCTTGCGCTCGCGCAGGTACTCGTCTTCCATGTCGTCAAACTGGCGCGCAATGGCTTCGTACTGCGTGGTAAGCGCCCATTCGGCGTTGTAACGCCGATCGGTGATCCACTTTTTGACGCCGCCGATCAGCTGGTCGTCTTGCAGCAGCATCAGGTGAACATCGAGCAGGGCCGATATCTCATGCGGTGCGTCTTTAGGCAGGTCGTGCTGCAAGCGGGAAATTTCTTCGACCACCGCATTGCGCGCCTCGCGGACGCGGAAAACTTCAAGATCGGTCTTGTCAGCGTCCACAAAATAATGTGCCACATCAGCACGGCTGGACGCGACCAGCACGGCACGGCCAACCGCGATACCCCGCGAAACAGCCAGGCCATGCACGGAGAAAGTCATATCGACACTTGTATCAAGCAGGTTAGACAATTTTCCGACGGGCCGCCCCTAGGAAAATTAGCCCCCTCGGGGCTGGAGCCTGCGGCTCCAAACCTGCACGTGCAGGTTTGGACAGGCGACAGAAGCGAAGCCTGCGGAGAGCGGCGGCCTGCAAGGTGCAGAGAGTTACGCGAAGCGAACGAACGTGGGGGCAACATCACTCACCCTCTCCAAATTTGTCGTTGATGAGGGCCAGCAGCGCATCCATCGCCACCTGCTCGTCCGCACCATTGGTTTCAACAACCACCGTGCTGCCCATGCCCGCAGCCAGCATCATCACGCCCATGATGCTTTTGGCGTTCACGCGGCGCTCGCCCTTGCTCATCCACACCTCGCAAGCGAAGCTGCCTGCCAGTTTGGTAAGTTTGGCTGAAGCCCGCGCATGCAGGCCAAGCTTATTGCTGATGGTCGTGGTCGTTTGGATCATGTTTTCTTTTGGCTTGGTTTTGGGGTGCGGTAATGGCGACCTGCATCACACCCTGCGTGCCGCCTGTCAGGGCGCGCACCACCAGCGCATCTAAGGGCTCGTGGCGGTACGACACAGCGCGCAGCAGCATTGGCAGATTGATTCCCGCGAGGAGTTTTGAATTGACGCCATCGACGAGCTGTTGTGCCACGTTGCAGGGCGTGGCACCAAACACATCGGTCAACACCAGAGCATGCGAGGTGCCCATGTGCTTGAACACGATGCGCGCCTGGGCCAGCGTTTCTTCAAGCGGCAAGTTGGGCTGCACGTCAAGCGCCACCACACCCGCCGGGTTGTCGGGGAACACATGCAGCACGCATTGGCGCAAGGCAGACGCCAGCGGCGCATGGGCAATGATAAATATTCCGTTCATTGCCTCGAATTATCAACTTTCGTAAGTAAAAAATAGGCATACGCGGCAATACTGCAACACAAATACACGCCGAAAGACGCCTGAAAGCTTGCGATACGGGCCAGGCCCAAGGCCGCGAACGCATCAACCAGCAGACCGATGCCCCACTGCACTGTGAACACACCCGAAAAAATGACCAGGTTAAAAGCCGACAAGGCACGACCGGCCAGCGCCGGCTTGAAGGCCATGCCTACGGCAGGCTGTGACAGGCTGATCACCGTGGACGCCATACAAAAAATCGTCCAGCCAAGCCACCCTGTCGATGCGCCGCCCCAGATATTGGCCGCCAATGCAAGCAGGCTGACGGGCACGCCACAGGTGATGAGCCTGTCGGTGTGCCAGCCTGCACGGGCCAGACGCGGATTGACCAAGCCCCAGCCCCAAAAAGTCAGCAGCATCATCGCGTTGAGGTAAAACAGGCCGGCGGCCGCTTCAAGCGGGGTATAGCCTGCCACCTTGACCATCCACGGGCCAGCCCACAGCGTTTGCACAGCGACCAAACCGCCATAGTTGAAAAACGCCAGCGGCGACATTTTTTGAAAATAGCGGTTTTTCCAGACCTCGGCATAACCATCCGGTGTGTCTGTCTTGGCGGCTGAATCTTTTGTCCACACCGGGACGACCAGTGCAATCACGGCAATCGCCAGCACCACCAGTGCCGCCAGCGCCCAGAACAGCGCCCGCCAGCCGACCAGCGGCAGCAGCCACTGCACAGGCAAGGTTGACGCCAGCATGCCTAGCGAGCCGCTCATCAGCATCCAGGAGTTGGCGCGCAGCAAACTGGGCGCATCCAGCCAGCGCCTGAAGCCGCTCAGCGGTGCCATCAGGCAGGCGCTCACACCCATGCCAATCAGCACCCGCCCTAGCAGCAACCCGGTAAAGCTGGTGGCCACTGAAAAGGCCAGGCAGCCTCCTACCGCCACCGCCAGAAAGCACATGATGACCCGCTTGGGGCCATGCCTGTCGAGCCAGGTGCCCAACGGCAACTGCGTGGCGGCAAAGCCTAAAAAGTAACCGCCCGCCAGCAGCCCCAGGTCACGTGACTGCAATGAAAATTCCTGGCTGAGCACGGGCGATAGCGTGGCAATGATGGCGCGCACCAGCGCCGAGATGGTGTAGGCGGCCGCAAAAGCCAGAAAAACCACAATGGCGACTTTTTTGTCCAGCAGGCCGGGCTGGTGCGATGCGCTGTGGGTGGGCTTATTCAAACTTCAATCCTGAAAAAAAAGTGTCGGCCACATCAGGGGCAAGCTTGTCGGCATAGATCGCCGCCTGAAAAACCTGCGAACCCTGGGCAAAATAAGCTGCCTGGCTGCTGACCGTCTGGCCGTTGGCGCGCTTGCCGGTGGCGCTGACCATCACCGCGCCACTGGGCAGCCCTGCTAACTTGAACGCCGCTCCCGGCGTGGCCAGGCTGGCTTTTAGACTGGCCAGTGACGCGCCTTGCCACTGGACCAAGGCGTCTTTCACCAGGGAGGCGTCTTTCACGTCTGCCACCGCGACCGCAAAGGTCACGCCGGCCGCATCACAACTGAGCAGCAGCAGCGCCGTCGGCTGGCCCCCCATGGGCACGGTTTTTTGCGCCTTGTCAGGCTTGCAGGGCATCAGCAGACTGAGCCGCGTGTCCTCTGGCCGCACATCGCGCCAGTTGAAGGTCGGGTTACAAGCAGTCAGTCCGGCCAAGGCGAGCACCGCGTAGATTAAAGATTGCATCGGTCTTACATTGATAAGCGAACGTGTCACTTTACAGGCAATTGCCACAAAAACGCAGCGCGGCGGTTTGTTGCGCACCACTTGAGGGCTCAAAAGGGCGATGCCCGTTGTCGCTCTGCACTCATTTGGGTCTGTTGCCCGCGGCGCTGGCTGGCGTTAAGCTTGCCAACCATGTCTGCCACCTTGCCATTGAACAAACCTGCCATCAACGACTACCCGACCGTGCCCGGGCAAGCGGCATGGCGCGACAAGCTGTCGCAGCTGCTGGAGTCAACCGGCGAAGGCATCTTTGGCATCGACATGTTTGGCTGCTGCACCTTCATCAACCGGGCGGGGGCCGAGCTGTTGGGCTGGCAAATCGACCAGGTGCTGGGCCGCAACATGCACGAGCTGGCGCACCACACTCACGGCGACGGCACTCAAGCGGGGCAGCATTACCCAGAGCACCTGTGCCCCATCTTTCATGCCTTTCGCAGCGCGCTACCCTGCCGTATCGACACGGAGTATTTCTGGCGCAAAGACGGCACCTCGTTTGCGGTTGAGTATTCGTCTTATCCCATCATGGAAGGCGATCTGGTGCAGGGTGCGGTGGTCACGTTTGTTGATATTTCTGCGCGCAGGCAAGCCGAGGATGCGCTCAAGCAAGCACATGCCGTACTGGAGCAGCGCGTGAGTGAGCGCACACATGAGCTGCAAGAAGCCTTGCGCCAGTTGCGCGAACTGTCGGCCTACACCCACAGCGTGCGCGAGGATGAGCGCACCCGCATCGCACGCGAGGTGCATGACGAGCTGGGCAGCCTCCTGGTGGCTTTGAAAATGGACGTAGGCTGGCTGGACAAACGCCTCAGCGAGCAGCAGCAGCGCGATGCCAACGCGGCCCAGGCCATGCGAGACACCATGCGCGGCAAGTGCCAGAGCATGAGCCGGCAAATTGAAACCGCTGTGAACAACGTGGGACGCATCATCACCGACCTGCGACCCAGCATCCTGGACCACCAGGGCTTGTGGGCCGCACTGGACTGGCAGGCGCATGAATTTGTGCAATCGGCAGAATTGCAACTGGACTGGCAAATGACTATTGCCGAAGACGTGGCCCAGGGCGCACCAATTGATGAGCAGGCCGCCATTGGCATCTTTCGCATTTTTCAGGAAATGCTGAGCAACGTGGGCCGCCATGCGCAGGCCAGCCGCGTCACCATCACGATTGAGGCCAGCCTGGCAGCCATCAACATCACCGTGCGCGACAACGGGCGCGGTGCCAGCCTGGCCGCGTTTGAGGCATCAGACGCTTACGGGGTGATGGGCATGCGCGAGCGGGCTCGGCATCTGAAGGGAACGATTGCCATTTCAAGCCAGCAGGGTGCAGGGACTGCCTTTCATTTGCGCATCGCGCTACAGGGCGGGCGAAAGCCATGACACGCTTTAACATCCTGATTGGCGACGACCACCGCATCGTGCGCGAGGGCATCAAGCAGCTGCTGACCGACGCGCCCGACATCAAGGTGGTGGCGGAAGCCGAAACGGGCCCGGCCATTTTAGAAAGCGTTGACGCGCTGCAAGGCCACCATGGCCTGCACGCGGTGCTGCTGGACATCGCCCTGCCCGGCCGGGATGGCATGGACGTGTTGCAGACTTTGAAGAACAACTGGCCGCAACTGCCCGTGCTGATGCTGAGCACCTACCCCGAAAAGCAATACGCCGTGCGCTGCATCAAGCTGGGCGCTTCAGGCTATCTGAACAAAAGCGCCAACCCGGACGACATGATTGCCGCCGTCCGCAAGGTGGCCAGCGGCGGCCTTTATGTCAGCAGCGCCGCAGCAGAAGCACTGGCAAGTGCGGTAGCACCGGCCAGCAGCAGGCAGGGGCTGGACGCTCTGTCGCACCGCGAATACCAGGTCTACCGGCTGCTGACAGCGGGCAAATCTGTGAGCGAAATTGGTGCACAGCTGGAACTGGCGGGCAACACGGTCAGCACCTACCGCGCCCGCATTCTGGAAAAAACCGGCACCCGCAACGACGTAGAGCTGGCGCTGTATGCGCAGCAGCACACAAAACCCGAAAACCAAGGCTGATTTGTAGGGCTGGCACTACGCAGCATGCCCACGCTTGCTGCGAAGTCGCGCCCGACCCGCCCCATCACCCGGTCTTGGCGAATTCAGGCCTAAGCCTTGCTTGGCAGGTTTATCTTTTTTCAAGAGGTAACGCCATGACGCACCGATTTGACGCTTTTGATGCCGACCGCCCCCTGATGCTGCGCTGCGCTTGCGGCGAGGACCACGCACCCGGCGAACACGCTCTACAGACCGAGCAGTCGGTGTCGCAGGGTTTTATGGAAGCGACGATGGTCAAGGCGCTTTTCCCTGTAGACAGCGTGCGCCGCGGCTTTTTGAAGGCAGTGGGTGCCAACACTGCACGCGCCGCCATTGCCTCGCTGTTCCCACTGGGCGCGCTGGAGGCGATGGCCCAGGACAAAAGACCGCTGGAAAAGAAAGACCTCAAACTCGGCTTTATCCCGATCACCTGCGCTGCACCGCTCATCATGGCTGACCCACTGGGCTTTTACAAAAAAGAAGGCCTGAATGTTCAATTGAACAAAACCGCAGGCTGGGCACTGATTCGCGACAAGATGATCAACAAAGAGCATGATGCGTCGCATTTTTTGTCGCCCATGCCGATTGCCATGACCATGGGCCTGGGCTCGACCCAGGCCAACATGAATGTGGCAACGATTCAAAACACCAATGGCCAGGCCATCACGCTGCACATCAAACACAAGGGCAACCGCGACCCCAAGGGCTGGAAGGGCATGAAGTTTGCCATTCCGTTTGAGTACAGCATGCACAACTTTTTGCTGCGCTATTACCTGGCTGAAGCTGGCCTGAACCCTGACACCGATGTGCAGCTGCGGGTGCTGCCACCTGCTGAAATGGTGGCCAATTTGCGTGCTGGCAACATCGACGGCTTTCTTGGCCCCGACCCCTTCAACCAGCGCGCCGTGTACGACGAGGTGGGGTTCATTCACATCTTGTCCAAGGAAATCTGGGACGGTCATCCATGCTGCGCCTTTGGCGTGTCGGATGAGTTCATCAAGCAAAACCCCAACACTTTCGCTGCACTTTACCGGGCCGTTCTGGGCGCATCCTTCATGGCCAGCCAGGCCAAAGACCGCGACCTGATTGCCAAGGTCATCGCACCGGCACAGTACCTGAACCAGCCGGAAGCTGTGCTGACCCAGGTGCTGACCGGCAAGTTTGCCGACGGCTTGGGCAACATCAAAAATGTGCCTGACCGCGCCAACTTTGACCCCGTGCCATGGCAGTCGATGGCGGTGTGGATGCTGACGCAAATGAAGCGTTGGGGCTATGTAAAGGGAGAAGTCAATTACAAGCAGATCGCTGAAAAAGTCTTTTTGCTGACCGATGCCAAAAAGCAGATGAAGCTGGCTGGCTTCATCCCACCCGAAGGTGCTTACAAAAAGTTCAAGGTGATGGGCAAGGAGTTTGATCCTGCCAAGCCTGAGGAATACGCCAAGAGCTTTGCCATCAACAAAATGGGCTGATCAGTCACTTCATGAAATCTCTCAACCTGAAAGCGGGCCTGGTCTCGCTGCTCATCTTTTTGTCCATTCTGGGAATCTGGTTTTTAGCCACTCAGTCGTCTGGCACAGCCCCCGCAGCCAGCACAGCCGGCATGACAGCCGAGCAGATCGAATACCAGAAGATGATGGGCAAAGAGGTGGGCAGTACCAAGACCACCGGCTTTCCCACACTTAGCCAAATGGGCTCGGCCATCTGGAAGCAGGTGTCCAACCCGATTTATGACAACGGGCCAAACGACAAGGGCATTTTGATCCAGCTCAGCCACTCATTGGCGCGGGTAGGTTTGGGCTTTTTGCTGGCCATGCTGGTTGCCATTCCGCTGGGCTTTGTGATTGGCATGTCGCCGCTGTTGAGGCGCGCGTTTGACCCCTTCATTCAGGTGCTCAAACCGATCTCGCCACTGGCCTGGATGCCACTGGCGCTGTACACCATCAAGGACTCCTCCATCAGCGGTATTTTTGTGATTTTCATCTGCTCGGTGTGGCCGATGCTGATCAACACCGCATTTGGCGTGTCCGCTGTCAAGCGCGAGTGGCTCAACGTGGCCGCCACGCTGGAAGTCAGTCCGCTGCGCAAGGCCTTCCTTGTTATCTTGCCCGCCGCTGCGCCGACCATTTTCACCGGTATGCGCATCTCGATGGGCATTGCCTGGCTGGTCATCGTGGCCGCTGAAATGCTGGTTGGTGGCACCGGGATTGGCTACTTTGTGTGGAACGAATGGAACAACCTGTCGCTGACCCATGTGATCTTTGCCATTTTGGTGATAGGTATCGTTGGCATGCTGCTGGACCTGGCATTTGCGCAGCTGCAAAAAATGGTGACTTATGTTGAATGACACGAACCCAAGCATGCGGGATTTTCTGAAAGTCGAGAACTTAAGCAAATCCTTCGTGACCGACAAGCCGGTTTTTGCTGACCTCAGTTTTGCCATCGACAAGGGCGAGTTTGTTTGCATCATTGGCCATTCAGGCTGCGGCAAAACCACCGTGCTCAATGTGCTGGCGGGGCTGGACACCGCCACGTCGGGCAACTGCTTCATGGACAACCGCGAGATCTCCGGCCCCAGTCTGGAGCGCGGCGTGGTGTTTCAAAGCCACGCCCTGATGCCGTGGCTGACAGCGCGCAGCAACATCGCCTTTGCGGTGGTGTCGCGTTGGCCTGAATGGTCCAAAGCCGAGGTCAACGCACATGTTGAAAAGTTTGTGGCCATGGTCGGCTTGATGCCTGCCATTGATAAAAAGCCATCGCAACTATCAGGCGGCATGAAGCAGCGCGTCGGTATTGCCCGGGCTTTTGCCATTCAACCCAAAATGCTGCTGCTTGACGAGCCTTTTGGCGCGCTCGACGCACTGACGCGAGGCACGATTCAGGACGAGCTGATGACCATCGTGCGCGAGACCCAGCAAACGGTTTTCATGATCACCCATGACGTGGATGAAGCCATCTTGCTGGCTGACCGCATTATTTTGATGACCAATGGCGCGGAGTCGGCAAACGGCTACACGCCGGGCGGCATTGGCGAAGTCGTGGTGAACACGCTACCGAAAAACCGCACCCGGGCCGAACTGCACCATCTGCCCGGCTATTACGACCTGCGCAACCATGTGGTCGATTTTTTGATCAAGCGCGCCAAGCCAGGCGAGGCGCATTAATTTCTCAATTTAAAACCAACAGGAGCAAAAATGAACCGCAACGACATCACCGAAAAAATCATCACCGTCAAGGTGGCCAAAGGCATCAAGTGGGAAGACGTGGCTAAAAAAGTAGGCATGAGCAAAGAGTGGGTCACCGCCGGCTGCCTGGGCCAGATGACGTTTGACGCCAGCCAGGCCAAAGCCGTCGGCAAGATTTTTGGCCTGACAGCTGAAGAGCAAAAATGGCTGCAGGTCGTGCCGTACAAAGGCTCATTGCCCACACCGGTACCCACTGACCCACTGATCTACCGCTGGTATGAAATTGTGAGCGTCTACGGCACCACCATCAAAGAGCTGATTCACGAAGAATTTGGCGATGGCATCATGAGTGCGATTGATTTTTCAATGGACATTGTGCGCCAGCCTGACCCCAAAGGTGACCGCGTGAATGTGGTGCTGTCGGGCAAGTTTTTGCCCTACAAGCAGTATTAAACGGTGGTGAAAGCCGTTTTGACCTTTGCGGTCAAAATGGCAGCATGACTTCAACCCATTCCTTAAGCGGCGTCCGCGTCCTGGACCTTTCCCGCGTGCTGGCGGGTCCCTGGTGTACCCAGACGCTGGCTGACCTAGGTGCAGACGTGATCAAAATAGAGCGGCCCGAAACGGGCGACGACACCCGTACCTGGGGCCCGCCGTTTTTGAAAAATGCGCAGGGGCAAGACACGCCAGAAGCGGCCTATTACCTGGGCACCAACCGCAACAAGCGCAGCGTGACCTGCGACATCGCGCAGCCTGCCGGGCAAGCGCTGATACGCGAGCTGGCGGCGCATTGCGATGTGTTTGTCGAGAACTTCAAGGTCGGCGACATGGCGCGCTACGGGCTGGACTACGAGAGCATCCAAGCCATCAACCCGCGCATCGTGTATTGCTCGGTCACCGGCTTTGGGCAAACCGGCCCGTATGCTGACCGCGCGGGTTACGACTACGCGATTCAGGGCATGGGCGGGCTGATGAGCGTGACCGGTGAGCGCGACGATTTAGGCGGTGGTCCGCAGAAAGTCGGCGTGGCGGTGGCTGACCTGATGACCGGCATGTACGCCACCGTCGGCATTCTGGCGGCGCTGCGCCATGCTGAAAAAACGGGCCTTGGCCAGCAAGTTGACATGGCGCTGCTGGACACCCAGGTCGCCATGCTGGCTAATCTGGGGGCCAACTATCTGGTCAGTGGCACGGTGCCGGGCCGAATGGGCAATGCCCACCAGAACATCGTGCCTTACCAGGTATTTGAAGTGGCGCCCGCACTTGATGGCAGCAAGGACCACATCATCATCGCGGTGGGCAATGACGCGCAATTTCGCAAGTACTGCGGCGTGGCCAACAGGCCTGACTTGGGCACGAGTCCGTTGTTTGCGCTGAACCGCGATCGGGTGAAAAACCGCGCGCAGCTCGTGCCGATGTTGGAGGCCGTGATGCGCACCCGGCGCAAAGCCGACTGGCTGGCCGCGCTGGAAGCTGCCAAGGTGCCGTGCGGCGCCATCAACAATCTGGCCGAAGTTTTTGCTGACCCTCATATCGCGTCCAGAAACATGGTGACGCACTGGCAGCACCCGCACCAAAGCGATTTGCGCCTGGTGTCCAGCCCCATCAAGCTCAGCGCCACGCCGGTACGTACCGACCGGCCACCACCGCTGCTGGGCCAGCACACCGACGAGATGCTGCGTACGGTGTTGAACTATCCGGACGCAAAGCTGTCCGAGCTCAAAGACCAGAAAGCCATTTGACGCTGCGGCACCACATGCACCTTGACCGCAGGCAATTTTCACAACTGATGGCGCTTGGCGGCGCACTGCCCGCTGCCTGGGCGCACGCCAAAGACACGGCCTTGCCGGTTCCTGCCTCCCTGTCCCAGGCTGCACTTGCTGCCAAAGTCAAAGGCGAGCCCCTGGTGGTGTTGATCAGCCTGCCCGGCTGCGTTTACTGTGAGCTGGTGCGCCGCAGCTATTTGTTGCCCGCACTGCTGAACGATGGCCTGCAAGCCTGGCAGCTCGATGTGACCAACAAAACCACACCTCTGGCCGGCTTTCAGGGCGAAGCCACCACTGCCTTCAGCCAAGCCAAAGCCTGGAAAGCCAACTTCACCCCCACCGTGCTGTTTTTAGGTAGCCAGGGCCAAGAATTGGCAGAGCGGCTGGTCGGTATTGCCGTGCCAGATTTTTACGGTGCTTATCTGGAGCAGCGCCTGGCCACCGCGCGTAAGGCGCTGAAAAGCCAGTTAGCGACAATAGGCGCAACATGACTGAAGACCTGAACCCCCACCACCGTCAAGCGCGCGAAGACGAACTCAAAAAAATGCCCCTGTGCGAGGCCTGCCAGGGCATTCAGCGCAACTGGCGGCGTGCCCCTGGCCATGCCGAACTGGAGCAGCGCAGCCACCGGCAAGAGGACATTCGGGCGGACCGCTACAGCCAGCACAAGCCCGGCTTGGTCACCATCACCAGCTTCAGCTGTGCCCGCTGCGGCACCGCGTGGGAGTACGAAAACAACAAGACCGACCAGCGCGCGGGCTGGTCCGTGGTGGGGCGCTAGCAGTCTTTTTGCTCTGTTTTTCATAGCTGCTTACCCTTATTTTTATTGGGCTAGAGCCCTAAAATACACCTGATAGCACGAGTTTTGGCCGAAATTCGGGTAAATCACGGTGTCCGTGAGCTCCTTTATGGGTCAAACTCAATGTTTTTCTTCCTGTTGCAAGACTGCATGACACCTCACCGCCTGCTTGATTTGTACCGGCTCATGAGCCGGATCCGCCAGTTTGAAAATGCCGCCGAAATTGCCAGCCAGGGCGGCGTGGCGGCCTGGGGCTTGGCGGCCTCGGCCAAACCCGCCTTGGTACGCGGGCCGCTGCACTTGTCGACCGGGCAAGAAGCCGTGGCCGCAGGCGTGTGCCATAACCTGGAACGCACTGACATGCTGACCTCGACCCACCGGGGCCACGGTCACACGCTGGCCAAAGGCGCCGATGCCACAAAGATGATGTGTGAGCTGTTTGGTCGCGCCACCGGCTACAACAAGGGTAAGGGTGGCTCGATGCACATTGCCGATTTTTCCGTTGGCATGCTGGGGGCCAATGGCGTGGTGGCGGCCGGCATACCGATTGCCACCGGCGCTGCGCATGCCCTCAAAATCCGCCGGCAGCCGAACATCGTGGCCTGCTTTTTTGGCGATGGCGCCACCAACCGGGGCCCTTTTTTAGAGGGCCTGAACTGGGCGCAGGTCTACCAGTTGCCGATCTTGTTTGTCTGTGAAGACAACCGCATTTCTGCCACCACGCCGACCCCGGCCATGACAGCCGGCGCCGGCGCTTTTGCCCGGGCGCAGGCCATGGGCATCCCGTCGGAGCAGGTCGATGGCAACGATGTGGCAGCCGTCGATGCAGCCGCTCAACAAATGGTCCAAGAAATTCGCGCTGGCGGTGGTCCGCGCTTTTTGCATGCGGTGACCTACCGGTTCAAGGGCCATGTGTCGGTAGACCCTGGCACCTACCGTGACGCGAAAGAAGTTGAAGCGGCGTTGCTCAACGACCCGCTGATCGTGACGCGGGCCAGGCTGGCCAGCATGGGCGTTGCTGAAGCCGACATGGCAGCCCTGGAGGCGCAAGTCAAAGCCGAAATTGACAGCGCCCTGCACACCGCAGAAGCGGCGCCCTGGCCGGTGGTGGCTGATGCATATGAAGACATCATGAGCACCGGCCAAGGAGTGTGGCTATGAGCGCTACAGCAAGCAACATGACCTATGCCGAAGCCGCCTGCGCCGCCCTGCGCGAGGCCATGCAGGCGGACCCGAGCGTGATCGCGCTGGGGGAAGACCTGGGCCGCGGCGGTGTGTTTGGCCAGTACCGGGGTTTGCAGCAAGAGTTTGGCGCTGACCGCATCATTGACACCCCGATCTCCGAGTCCAACATCATGGGCAGCGCGGTCGGCATGGCGCTGGCGGGCGTGCGTCCGATTGTGGAAATGCGGGTGATTGACTTTGCCCTGTGCGCGATTGACGAGATCGTGAACCAGGCCGCCAAAAACCGCTTTATGTTCGGTGGCCAGGGCCGCGTGCCGCTGGTGGCACGCATGCCGATTGGCATCTGGTCGGCATCGGCGGCGCAGCATTCGCAGTCGCTGGAAGCCTGGTTTGCCCACATTCCCGGCCTGGTAGTAGCCACGCCCGCCACGCCGCAAGACAACTACGGGCTGCTCAAGTCATCCATGGCGTCGGGCGACCCGGTGATCTACATGGAGCACAAAGAGCTGTGGGGCACCTCAGGCGAGGTGGACACAGCTTTGGCCGTGCCGCTGGGTGTTGGCAAAAAGCTGGCCGACGGCAATGACCTGACCATCGTGACCTGGTCACGCGGTGTGGGCATTTGCCAGCAGGCGCTTGAGCAGGGCGCGTTTGGTGCTGTCAAACCCGACATCATTGACCTGCGCACCATCTGGCCCTGGGACGGGGCGATGGTGATGGCGTCAAGCGCGCGCACCGGCCGCTTGCTGGTCATGCACGAGGCGGTGCAAGTGGCCGGCTTTGGCGCCGAGATTGCGGCCAGCGCGGCCGAGCAAACGGGCTGCAAAGTCAAACGCCTGGGCTCGCCGCGCATTCCGGTGGGCTACGCGCAGGTCCTTGAAAACGAATCGCGTTTGTCGGTGGCCAAACTGATCGCCGCAACCCAGGCCCTGTTAACGCAGTGACACAACGCAAAGCCATCGTGACCGGCAGTGCCAGTGGCATTGGTGCGGCGACCGTGCTGGCGCTGGCCGCGCAAGGCTATGACACGGTGGGCATTGACCGCCAGCTGGCAGGCGCTTTGACCACCGCCCAAGCTGCCAGCGTCGTGGGTGGCAAGCACCATGCGCTGCTGGCTGATGTTGCCGACGAGGCACAACTGGTCGCTGTCATGGCGCAGGCGGTGCAGTTTTTGGGCGGGCTCGATGCCCTGGCCACCTGCGCCGGCGTGACCGAGTCCAGCGGCTTCATGGACTTGTCGGCCACAGAATTTCGCGCCACCTATGACATCAATGTCATCGGCACGTTTGTCGCCATTCGCGAAGCCGCCAGGCATATGCCAGCTGGCGGACGCATGTGTACCGTCGCCAGCGTTGCAGGCCTGCGCGGCGGCGGACTGGTGGGCACGGCGGCCTATGCGGCCAGCAAGGGCGCGGTACTGGCCTTGAGTAAAAATGCAGCGCGCTCGCTGGCGGCCCAAGGCATCAGCGTGAACTGCATCGCACCGGGCGCCACCCACACACCGATGATTGCCGCCGTCTGGCAAAACGAAGCGCTGCGCAAACAAGTCGAAAGCCTGGCGCCCCAGAACCGCACCGCAGAGCCGCACGAAATTGCGGCCAACATTGTCTATTTGCTGTCGCCACAAGCGTCGTATGTGACGGGCGCCACACTGGTGGCGGATGGCGGACTGACCATGTATTAGTTTAGTTTTTCATTCACAACAGGAGACAACCATGACAGCTTCAACTACCTCAACCATCAGCCGCCGCACCTTTGTAGCGGCTGCATCCAGCGCTGCGGTGCTGGGTGCGCCAGCCTTTGCCCAAAGCGGCAACATCACGCTGAAATGGGCCAACAACATCCCGGTCACGCACCCATCGAACATCCGCATCAAAGAAGCTGCCGATGCCATCCGTCTTGAGACCGGCGGCAAGGTGGACATTCAAATCTTTCCGAACAACCAGCTCGGTGGTGACACCGACATGCTGTCGCAGGTACGCAATGGCGCGATTGACATCTTCCCGCTGTCTGGTTTGATTTTGCAAACCCTGGTGCCCTTGGCTGGCATCAACGGCCTGGCCTTCGCGTTCAAGGATTACGCCACCGTTTGGGCGGCAATGGACGGCGACCTGGGCGCCCACATCCGCGCAGCGATTGCCAAGGTCAACCTGCACAGCTTCGACAAAATCCTCGACAACGGTTTCAGAAACATCACCACATCGACCAAGCCCATTGTCACCGCTGAAGATTTGAAGGGCTTCAAAATCCGCGTGCCGGTCAGCCCCCTGTGGACATCGATGTTTAAAGCCTTTGGTGCGTCACCGACCGGCATCAACTTCAGCGAGGTGTATTCGTCGCTGCAAACCAAGGTGGTGGAAGGCCAGGAGAACCCGTTGGCCATCATCGACATTGCCAAGCTGTATGAAGTGCAAAAGTTCTGCTCAATGACCGGCCACATGTGGGACGGGCAGTGGATTTTGGCCAACGGTCGCCGTTGGGCCGGCTTGCCTGCGGATGTGCAGGCCGTCATCAACAAACACGTGACCAGCGGCGTGCTCAAGCAGCGCGACGACATCCGCCGCCTGAACAACGGCCTGGAAGCGCAGCTCAAAGCCAAAGGCCTGGCGTTTAACACGCCAGACGTGAAGTCGTTCCGCGATGCGCTGTCAAAGGCCGGGTTCTACGCTGAATGGCGCGGCAAGTTTGGCGACGAGGCGATGAGCAAGCTCGAAAAGTATTCCGGCAAACTGGTCTGACCCGCGCGTGGGCTCAGATGCGTTAGAGCACCATCGTCGAGATGGTCGGCACATAGGCAATCACCAAAAGCCCGACGATCAATGCCACGATGTAGGGCCAGATGGCAACCATGGCCTCGTCGGGTGACACATCACCAATGCGGCAAGCCACGTAAAAGCCCACACCAATCGGCGGCATCATCAGGCCGATGTTCATGGCCGTGACCACCACCATCGCGTAGTGCACATCGTTGATGCCAAGCTGCCGAGCAATAGGAAACATCAGCGGGGCCAACAACAAAATGGCGGGCAGGCCTTCAAGCAGGCAGCCCAAAATCAAGAACACCACCATGGTGACAGCCATAAAGCCGACCCAGCCACCGGGCAGGGTGGTCATGAAGGTGGCCAGCTGCTGCGCCACGCCTGACTGCGCAATGACCCAGGCCATGCTGAGCGCGCAGCCCAAAATGATCAAAATCGCACCGGTCAGCGCTGCGGTTTCAACCAGCATCTCGTAAAGCTTTTTCAGGCTAAAGCCGCCGTACATAAAAATACCCGCCGCCATGGCGTAGAGCACCGCCAGCGTCGATACCTCAGTGGCCGTGGCAACCCCGCCGCCCACCGCCCCGCGGATCAAAAACGGCAGCAGCAGCGCCGGGCCAGCGATGATGAAGGTGCGGCGAATGGTGATGAAAGGCGCGCGCTTCACGCCAGCGGTTTGTTCGTGCCGCGCCTTCCAGCGGGCGAGGGCCGCCAATGCCACCAGCAGCACCATGGCTACCACCACACCACTGTTAAACAACCCGGCAATCGACACGCCAGCGACGGAGCCGAGCACGATCAGCACAATGCTGGGGGGCACGGTGTCGGCCATCGCCGCCCCTGTTGCCAGCAGCGCAATCATCTCGCGCGGCTTGTGGCCACGCCGCTTCATTTCAGGGAACAGCGCTGGCGCCACCGTGGCCATGTCTGACACCTTGGAGCCCGAAATTCCCGACACAATAAACAGCGAGCCGAGCAACACATACGACATGCCCGCCTTGACGTGGCCGACCAGCGACGCCAAAAAATCAATGATGGCCTTGCCCATGCCGGTGGCGTCCAGCACACAGCCCAGCAAGACAAAAACAGGCACTGACACCAGCACCAGGTTGCTCATGCCCTCGTCCATGCGGTTGATGACAACCTCCAGCGGAATGGTCGTGCTAAAGGCCAGGAAGCACAGCGTGCCAATGCCAAAGCAAAATGCAATCGGCACACCACAGACCAAGCACACCGCCACAAAACCGACCAGAAAAATCGGAATGTTCAAGTTGCCCAGGGTTTGCAAGGTGGGCGACGCCAGCCAGCATGCACCGCCAATCAATGCGATCAAGCCAACGGCCAGCAGCATATCCAGCTTACGCGAGCTGGCCCAGACGTGGCGCAGCACCAGTCCCAGCATCAGCGCCATACCAACACCAATGGCTGACACGCGAAAGCCGTTGGGCAGGTTCAAATCGGGGGTGCGAATCATCCACTCCGACTTGACGTACTCAGCCGAGGGCTGCAACAAAAAGAGTAAAAAACTCGCCATCACCAGCAGCGCAAAGGTTTTGACAAAGCCTTGCAAACGGCCGGGCAGCATCTCCACAAACAGGTTGAGCCGCAGGTGTTCGCTGCGGTCTACCGCCAGCACCGAACCGAGCATGGCGACCCATAAAAACGCAATCGATGCGACCTCGTCAATCCAGCTCACAGGGTACGCAAACACATAGCGCGCCACCACACCGCTGAACAGCAGCGTGACGATCAGTGCGTTCAGTGCCGCGCAAATGACCTCAATGGGCTTGACGATGGCCGAGCCAACGCGGGTGGGCCCGTGTGGGGCGCGTGAAGGTTGGGGCGGTGGTGGTGGTGTGGGGTCGGCAAGCGTTGTCATGAGCGAACTTTAGGTGATAGGGAGTAAGCCGAGATGGTAACGCTGGCAAAGTGCACAGGGGCCCGTGTCCCTTCAGGATTACCCTTGGCTCTAGGCGCGGCTCCCCGCCTGGGGCATGTTACTTCACGGCCCCAAACACCTTCTGCAAAATCGCGCTGCCTGTGCCCGCCGGGTCCTGGCGGATTTACTTTTCTTCCTTGCCAATGATGAGGTACAGGCCGTCAAGTGACTTGGCCGTGACGTACTGCTGGATGTTGGCGTCTTCTTTTTTGACCAAGCCAAAACCCGCGGCTTTGCCTGCGATGTCGTTGTACTGGATGGCCAGGCCGACTTTTTCAGTGGCGCGGGTCACGATGGGCATGAAAGCACCGCTCAAAGGGCTGCGTGTTTTTTCAGCAAAAAAGATGGTCACCGATGCCTCACCGCCGGTCAAAATGTTTGTCGCATCTGTCACAGACATGGCCCACACGCTGCCGACCAGCAAGTCTTTGCCCAGGGGCAAGGCGGGGCGGTTGATCGACAGCAGCAGATCTTTCAGGGGCATGACCCGCCCCAGGCTTTTCAGCAGGCCGCTATTTATTCGGGCAAGCCGCTCCGAAATCAAGAGCGGCACATCAAGGCCAAGGTCTTACAGTTTGGCCTGATAGTTGTCGTGGCAGGCTTTGCAAGAAGCGCCGGTGGCGCCAAATGCGGCCTTCAGGGTGTCGGCGTTGCCGGTTTTGGCGGCGGCGGCCAGCTTGGTGGTCTCGGCGACCAGCTTTTCGCTCAGGTCTTTGAACTTGGCCTGTTCAGCCCAGATTTCAGCCTTGGCGCGTGTTGGGATGCTGCCTTTGTCGGTGCCCGGGCCGAAAGCCGCCCAGGGCAGTTTGGACATGTCGGAAACGATCTCGGCGTTTTCGGCGGCCACCTTGGCGTCAAACGGGATGCGGCCGTTGACCATGGCGCCGATGCGGCCGAAGTGCGTGGCCATGACGGTCAGTGCGCTCTGGCGATACTTGATGGCGTCTTCTGGCTTGGCAAACTGGGCCGAAGCCGGCGCGGCAGCAGCAAGCAGGGCCGCGGTGGTGGCGATACAGGCGAAAGCTTTCATACAAATTCCTAGTGAGTTTTGATAAATTGGAACGAATTGCTGATCAGGAAAAGAGGGCGGTGTTTTTGTTTGTGCTAGTTCGGTTGAGTTTAACCAGTACGGAGAAGTTCCGTGACAGCTGCTGGCGCAAGGGAAAGTCCCGACGGAAGATGTCGTGTCAAAGCTGTGAAACAATCGCGCATTCTGGAGAAGTCGTGAACACTGGGCAAGCATCAAGCAATTTGGTCAAGGTACGCGTCTGGGATCTTCCCACGCGGGTTTTTCACTGGGCACTGGCGCTGTGTATTGTCGGGCTCGTGATCACCGGCAACGTGGGCGGCAATGCCATGGTGTGGCACTTTCGCATCGGGCTGACCGTGCTTGCGCTGTTGCTGTTCAGGCTGGTGTGGGGGCTGGTGGGTGGGCGCTGGTCGCGCTTTGCGGCATTTGTTTATTCGCCCGGCAGCATCATCAATTACCTGTCCGGCAGGGGCAAGCCGGAGCATTCAGTGGGTCACACCCCAAGCGGTGCGGTGGCGGTGTTTGCGTTGCTGGCCGTTTTGCTGGCACAGGTGGCAAGCGGCTTGGTCAGTGATGATGAAATCTCAAACGCCGGGCCGCTGACCCGCTTCGTCTCGATAGCGACCGTTAATCTTGCGACCCATTACCACGCGAACATTGGCAAGTGGATTCTTCTGGCGCTGGTGGTGTTGCACATCGGGGCCATCGCTTTTTATCTCAGGCGCAAACAGAACCTCATCAAGCCCATGCTGTATGGTGACAAACAGGTGGCTTTAGCTGTCCCCGCATCGCGTGACGATGCGGCTTCACGGATCGGGGCGCTGGTTGTATTTGGCATGTGTGGCGCTCTTGTTGGATGGATCAGCCGCTTGGCCGGTTGAAGCAGCAGCCGATGGCAACATGTCAAAGATCCAGCCAGAGTCTGGCTGGGATGCACGTCTGTCACCTGAAGTGCCGGCCATGGCGGAGGTTGCCCGTTTCTCCGGGCGCTTTTCAGGGTATCGGTGCAGTCCGGACACATTTCCGGCCAGATCGAATGTCGTGTTCAATATCATTTGCGGCGTGACGGCTGCCGCACCGTGGGCGCCGCTCGTCTCGTATAGTGCCCCATCGATTATTCTGATTGCCCTCTAAAGTGCCAGTGCCCCATCTCCAGCTCATCGCGCCCGCTACGGCCGCCGAACTCCAGGCCACGCGCCTTATCTTTGAAGAGTACGCGCGTCAGCTCGGCATCGACCTGTGCTTTCAGAATTTTGACGCGGAACTGGCAGCCTTACCAGGCGACTATGCCGGACCTTCAGGAGCCTTGTTGCTGGCCATGGTCGATGGTGAACTGGCTGGCTGCTGTGCGATGCGTCCGCTTGACTCGGTGGACTACCCAAATGCTTGCGAAATGAAAAGGCTATACGTCCGCAATGCGTATCGCCGACTGGGCTTGGGCAGGCAACTGGCAGAGGCCGTGATGGATGCCGCCCGTGTGGCGGGTTATCACCATATGCTGCTGGACACCTTGTCAGAAATGGAATCTGCCAGAGCTCTGTACCAAGACTTGGCGTTTAAAGAGATACCGCCCTACTATCACAACCCGATAGCGGGCGCTCACTACCTTAAAGTCGATTTATAAAACGGCCATCACAACAGCTGTTTACGCCTTGGCCTGTGCCAGCAAGGTTGCTGCATCACTGACTTCAAATTTCCCCGGGCCTTCTACATTCAGACTGGCAACCTTGCCGTCCTTGATCAACATCGAATAACGGTTGCTTCTGAGGCCCATACCGCGTGCGGTCAGGTCCAGTGTCAAGCCGGTGGCTTGTGCAAAGGCGGCGCTGCCGTCAGCCAGCATGCGAACTTTGCCATCGGTCTTTTGGTCGCGCGCCCAGGCGCCCATCACAAAAGCGTCATTGACGCTGACACACCAGATCTCGTCAACGCCAGCGGCTTTGAAGTCAGCCACATGTTCAACATACCCAGGCACATGTTTGGCCGAGCAGGTTGGCGTGAAGGCACCCGGCAAGGCAAACAGGGCAATGGTTTTACCCGCCGTGGCCTTGCTCACGTCCACTGCGTTCGGGCCAATGCTGCAACCGTTGCCTTCAACTTCTGAAAACTCCATCAGGGTGGCCGAGGGAAGGGTGTCGCCTACTTTGATCATGGAATGCTCCTGTTATGAATTAAAAAGATTGATTAAAACAAAAATGGCTCACAAAGTGAGCCATTTAAAAAGACCTTGCAGTCTGAGACCTGATAACCAGGGCTTAAACGGCAGCGGCTTTTTCGACCAAACGGGTCACGACCCAGTTTTTGGTTTTGGAGATAGGACGGCTTTCAGTGATCTCGATCACGTCGCCTGTTTTGTACTCACCCTTTTCGTCATGGGCGTGGTACTTGCTCGACATCGAGACAATTTTGCCGTACAGCTCGTGCTTGACACGACGCTCAACCAACACCGTGACGGTCTTGGCGCGCTTGTCGCTCACCACTTTGCCGATCAAGGTGCGCTTGAGGGACTTCTTAACTGCAGCAGTTACTTCAGTCATGATTTGGCTCCTTGCTTGGCGATGGTTTCGGTCAAAATGGTTTTTGCCCGGGCGATTGAACGGCGGGCGGCACGCAACGTCGAAGTGTTGCTGAGTTGTTGCGTGGCTTTTTGCATGCGCAGGCCAAAGTGAGCCTTTTGCAATGCCTTGACTTCGGCCTTCAAACCGGCAACGTCTTTTTGGCGCAATTCAGTGGTTTTCATTTGCATTGTCTCCTGATCACTGGCCAATCATGCGCGCCACAAACGTGGTGCGCAACGGCAACTTGGCAGCAGCCAGCGTGAAAGCTTCACGGGCCAGTGCTTCGGGTACGCCGACGATTTCAAAAACGATTTTGCCGGGCTGAATTTCAGCCACGTAGTACTCTGGGTTACCTTTACCGTTACCCATACGCACTTCAGCAGGCTTTTGGGAAATCGGCTTGTCCGGGAAGACGCGTATCCAGATACGGCCACCACGTTTAACGTGGCGAGAAATCGCACGACGTGCGGCTTCAATTTGACGGGCCGTCAGGCGGCCGCGGTCGGTGCATTTCAGACCAAAATCGCCGAAAGCGACCGAGCTGCCACGAGTGGCAACGCCGGTGTTACGGCCTTTTTGTTCCTTGCGATATTTTCTACGTGCAGGTTGCAGCATTTAAATTCTCCGTTGTTCTGACTGATTACTCAGTCTTGGCACCGTCAGCTGCTGCAGCTGGCGCGGCTTTGCGGACGCGCTTAACGGTGGTTTTCGGGGCATCGCTACCAGGGGTAGCTTCTGCCGGCTTGTCGCTGCCATCAACTGGCGCGGTGTTGGAACCCATTGGCGCACGCGGTGCGCGAGCACCGGGACCACGAGGAGCAGCCGGGCGATCACCGCCTGGACGGTCTCCTGGTCGTGCATCACGGCGCGGGCCGCGTGGCTTGCGCTCGTCATCTGGTGGCACGTCAATCATGCGGGCACCTGGTGAGTCACCACGGCCTAATGTGTCCCCTTTGTAAACCCAGACCTTGACACCGATCACACCATAAGTGGTTTTGGCTTCAGAGGTACCGTAGTCAATGTCAGCGCGCAGGGTGTGGAGTGGCACGCGACCTTCGCGGTACCACTCGCAACGAGCGATTTCAATACCGTTGAGGCGGCCAGAAGACATGATCTTGATGCCCAAGGCACCCAGACGCATGGCATTTTGCATGGCGCGCTTCATGGCACGGCGGAACATGATGCGTTTTTCAAGCTGCTGGGTGATGCTGTCAGCGATCAGCTTGGCATCAATTTCTGGCTTGCGAACTTCTTCAATGTTCACGGCAACTGGCACGCCCAACTGACGAGACAGTTCTTTCTTGAGGTTTTCGATATCCTCGCCTTTTTTGCCAATCACAACACCCGGACGAGCCGAGAAAATCGTGATTCGAGCGTTTTTGGCCGGGCGCTCGATCAAAACGCGCGATACCGCAGCGCTCTTGAGTTTGGCTTTCAGGTACTCGCGCACCTTGATGTCTTCAGCCAGCATGCCGGCGAAGTCACGGTTACTGGCATACCAGCGGCTTGACCAGTTGCGGCTAACAGCAAGGCGAAAGCCTGTTGGGTTGATTTTTTGTCCCATAGTGCCTACCTTTAGTTGCCAACCACCACGTACACATGGCACGTGGGCTTGCTGATGCTGTTACCGCGGCCTTTGGCGCGCGCAGAAAAACGCTTGAGCGTAGCGCCTTGTTCGACGTAGATGGTTTTAACCTTCAGGTCGTCGATGTCAGCGCCATCGTTGTGTTCAGCGTTGGCGATGGCGGACTCAACCACCTTTTTGATGATGCCAGCCGCTTTTTTCTGGGTGAACGTCAGAATGTTCAACGCCTGATCGACTTTTTTCCCGCGAATCAAATCAGCGACCAGACGGCCTTTGTCGACCGACAGACGAACGCCCCGGAGGGTTGCACGTGTTTCCATGGTCTTGTCCTTATTTCTTCACAACTTTTTTGTCAGCTGGATGACCCTTGAAAGTTCGGGTGAGTGCAAACTCGCCCAACTTGTGGCCAACCATCTGATCGGTGATGTAGACAGGGACGTGTTGCTTGCCGTTATGCACAGCGATGGTCAAGCCGATGAATTCGGGCAGGATCATGGAGCGACGCGACCAGGTCTTGATCGGCTTTTTGTCTTTGTTGGTAACCGCTTTATCAGCTTTGGCTATCAAGTGGTGGTCGACAAAGGGACCTTTTTTAAGTGAACGTGTCATGGCTTAACCTTACTTCTTGCGACGCGAAACAATCATCACTTGCGTGCGCTTGTTGTTGCGGGTACGGTAGCCTTTTGTCAGGTTACCCCATGGATCGACAGGATGGCGACCTTCGCCGGTCTTGCCTTCGCCGCCACCGTGTGGGTGATCGACCGGGTTCATGACAACGCCGCGAACGGTTGGACGAATACCCATCCAGCGCTTGACACCAGCTTTGCCGAGGCGGCGCAGGCTGTGCTCTTCGTTGGCAACTTCACCGATGGTGGCGCGGCACTCGATGTGGATCTTGCGAACCTCACCTGAACGCATACGCACCTGGGCGTAAGTACCTTCGCGAGCCAGCAGCGTTGCCGATGTACCCGCAGAACGTGCAATTTGCGCACCTTTGCCTATTTGCATCTCAATGCAGTGGATCGTTGAACCAACCGGAATGTTGCGGATGGGCAGGGTGTTGCCAACGCGAATGGGGGCTTCCGAACCACTGACCAGCGTGGCACCGACTTCAAGGCCACGAGGGGCAATGATGTAGGCGCGCTCGCCGTCGGCGTAGCAGATCAACGCAATGTGGGCCGTGCGGTTGGGGTCGTACTCAATGCGTTCGACCTTGGCCGGAATGGCATCCTTGCTGCGTTTGAAGTCCACCACACGGTAGTGGTGCTTGTGACCGCCGCCTTTGTGACGAACCGTGATGTGACCGTTGTTGTTACGGCCAGACTTCTGGAATTGAGGCTCCAGCAGCGGCGCGTAAGGCTCGCCCTTGTGCAGGTGGTCACGCGATATCTTCACCATCCCGCGCATGCCGGGTGATGTGGGTTTCATTTTAATGACAGCCATTACGCAGACTCCCCACCGAGGTTGAGCTCTTGACCGGCTTTGAGCGTGACATAGGCTTTGCGAATGTTGTCGCGGCGGCCTACAGATTTGCCAAAACGCTTGGTCTTGCCTTTGATGTTCAAAACGGCAACTGACTGAACGTCTACCTTGAACATCAACTGCACTGCGGCCTTGATTTCGTACTTGGTAGCGTCTTGCAGCACCTTGAAGGTCACCGCATTGGTTTTGTCAGCAATCATCGTGGCTTTTTCGCTCACGATAGGTGCGACCAGAACCTGCATCAAACGACCCTCATCGAAATTGGATGCTAATTTGGAGGATTTAGCGCTCATGCGAACATCTCCTTGAGTTGGTCCATAGCGGCCTTGGTGACCAAAACCTTCTTGTAGTGAACCAGAGACACCGGGTCGGCGTAACGGGGTTCTACCACCAGAATGTTCACCAGGTTGCGTGAAGCCAGGTACAAGTTTTCATCCACCACATCGGCGATGACCAGTACCGAGCTCAGGTTCATGGCTTTGAATTTGTCAGCCAAAACCTTGGTTTTGGGGGAGTCTACTGTCAGTGAATCAACCACAGACAGACGGCCTTCGCGCGCCAGCTGGGAGAAGATTGACGCCATACCGGCGCGGTACATCTTCTTGTTGATTTTTTGCGTGAAGTTTTCGTCAGGCATGTTCGGGAAGATACGACCGCCGCCACGCCACAGGGGCGAAGACGTCATACCAGCACGGGCACGACCGGTACCTTTTTGTTTAAAAGGCTTCTTGGTCGAGTGACGAACCTGCTCACGGTCTTTTTGAGCGCGAGTACCTTGGCGGGCGTTGGCCTGGAAGGCCACGACCACCTGGTGAATCAGGCTTTCGTTGTATTCACGACCGAATACGGTATCGGGCACATCCACTTTGGACGAGACCAGACCCTGGTCGTTCAGGAGTTCAACTTGCATCAGTTAGCTCCTTTTGCAGCAGCAACAGGTTTGGCCTTGATCGCGGCACGAACCGTGACAAACCCACCCTTTGAACCAGGCACAGC
Organism: Polaromonas sp.; assembly: GCA_046303055.1. GTDB lineage: Bacteria > Pseudomonadota > Gammaproteobacteria > Burkholderiales > Burkholderiaceae_C > Polaromonas. Next base: position 1,236 of record JBKCGU010000021.1, on the reverse strand, counting down.
GCCGCGAATCATCAGCAACTGACGAGCTTCGTCAATCCGCACGATGTTCAGGTTTTGGGTGGTTTTGGTGACATCGCCCAAGTGGCCCGTCATGCGTTTACCAGGAAACACACGGCCGGGATCCTGCGCCATACCGATCGAGCCGGGCACATTGTGCGAACGGCTGTTACCGTGCGACGCGCGCTGCGAGCTCATTTTGTGCCGCTTGATGGTGCCGGCAAAACCTTTACCAATCGATGTGCCCTGCACGTCCACCATCTGGCCCACTGCAAACACATCAGTGGCTGGCACGACAGTGCCGGCAGCGTATTTGCCAGCAACGTCAGCCGTCACACGGAATTCTTTGATGACTTCACCAGCTTCAACGCCTGCTTTCGCAAGGTGGCCAGCGGCCGGCTTGGTCACGCGCGATGCTTTGCGCGAGCCGAATGCAACTTGGAGTGCACTGTAGCCGTCGTTTGCTTCGGTTTTAACCTGGGTGACACGGTTGTTAGACACATCAACCACTGTGACAGGAACGGTATCCCCATCATCAGTGAACAGACGCATCATGCCCACCTTGCGACCCAGCAACCCGAGGGAGTTGCTCAGACTCATGATTTTTCTTTCGTAACTTCTACCGCTACAACTTCAATTGGCTGCAGACGTTTTGATGTAGAAGACAGTTAATAAAACTTCACCCATATTTTTGCAAATCGGGCGAAGCCTTGGATTATAGCGCGCTGTCTGCTGATTTGGCAAGCGGCGCGCTACGGGTTCCTTTTACAGCCGCTTATTGCAGCTTGATTTCAACATCCACACCGGCAGGCAAGTCGAGCTTCATCAACGCATCGACGGTTTTGTCCGTTGGGTCAACGATGTCCATCAGGCGCTGGTGGGTGCGGATTTCCAGCTGGTCACGGCTTGTCTTGTTGACGTGCGGTGAGCGCAGAATGTCAAAACGTTTCATGCGGGTTGGCAAGGGCACGGGGCCTTTGACAATCGCGCCGGTGCGCTTGGCGGTATCCACAATTTCGGCAGCTGACTGGTCGATGAGTTTGTAGTCAAACGCTTTGAGACGGATGCGGATTTTTTGTTTGGTGGCCATGATGAGTCCTTAATTCCAGATCAAGCCAGAATCTTGGCTACAACACCAGCACCAACGGTCTTGCCGCCCTCGCGGATAGCAAAGCGCAGGCCTTCTTCCATCGCGATCGGGTTGATCAGCTTGACCGTGATCGACACGTTGTCGCCCGG
>JBKCGU010000020.1:0-7049 GCA_046303055.1 Polaromonas sp. | reverse complement strand
GGCGGATTCAAGTACGAAGTGCAACAAAGATGAACCCGGCAATAGGTGGCTGAGGATGTCAAGGCATCATGGCCACTTAAACCGCCAAGTCCAAGTTGCCAGATGTACAAGCACCTCAGCCGAGAAGAACGATACCAAATTCACAGCCTCTTGAAAGCCAACCAAACCATCAGCGAGATCGCCCGATTGCTGGGCAGACACCGCAGCACCATCAGCCGCGAACTCGATCGTGGGCGTGGCCAGCGTGGCTATCGCGCCGAGCAAGCTTGCTCTAAGGCGTCTGAGCGAGCCCAGCGCAGCCGTAATGCCAACCGAGTGGACCCAAAGGTCTGGTCCGATGTGGCGTTCTTCCTTGGGCTTCAATGGAGCCCCGAGCAGATTGCAGCCAAGGTGGAGGTCAGCCATGAGAGCGTCTATTTGCATGTGTATGCGAATAAAGCTGCCGGTGGTGATTTACACACGCACCTGCGCAGCCAAAAGCCTCGGCGCAAACGCCACCTGTGCGGGCGTGACAGGCGCGGGCAAATCCCCAATCGCCGCCCGATCAGCGAGCGGCCAAGCCACATTGAGGATCGCAAGCAAGTGGGCCACTGGGAAGGTGACACCGTCATCGGAGCCGCGCACAAGCAAGCCATCGTGACACTGGTAGAACGCAAAAGCGGCTTTGCATTGTTGGCCAAGGTGTCCAACAAGACGGCCGATTTGGTAGGTCGGGCCATTGAAGCCAAGCTCATGCCCTTGAACTCACGGGTGAAGACTTTGACGGTGGACAACGGCAAAGAGTTTGCCGATCACCAGGCCATCGATGAGGCCCTTTGCATCCAGACCTACTTTGCCGATCCGTATTGCAGCTGGCAGCGCGGCAGCAACGAAAACTTCAACGGACTACTGCGCCAATACATTACCAAAAAGCGGCGCATGGAAACTATCACAGATGAGGAGTTGACTATGATCGAAAACAGATTGAATCACCGGCCCAGAAAGCGGCTCGGATTCAAGACACCCCACGAGGTGTTTCACGCCTCGTTAAACCGTGTTGCACTTCGTACTTGAATCCGCCGTTCATGTCTTCACTCGCCCCACCATAAACGGAATAACAATTTTCTCAATCGTCAACAGGAGCCGCAACTCCCCGCCAAAAAACCGTTTGGCCGCTGCCGGACAAACCAGGTTTTGCGCCTCAATCTCCCCGCGCACAGCAGCAAACGCCTGCGGCAACGCGGTCGTCATTCGGTCAAGTTCACGTTCACTGATTCTGCGATTTAGCCCCAGCGCCTCGCCTGCCAGCAACACGGCTTTACGGGTGACTTGGCCGAACTTTGTAGCACCGGGCAAGGCGATCATCATGTCAACTTCGGGCCAGGTGGCTCTTTCGTCTGCGAAGGCGATGGTGCGGTACACGGCGGTACACAGCATGTCGTAGGGGGGCGACACCTCGATGCCCTCGTGGCTGACCATGAAAGACATGTTTTTCAAATGGTTGTCGTCATTGCCCGTCAGCACATTGAAGATTAACCAGCGATACAAGCGCTGCCTGGCGGTGGCGCGGATGCGGCACTGGGCGATGCAGGCCGCTATGGTTTGCAGGCTGGCTGATGTGTTTTTGAAGTTGCGTGACTTGCCCAAAAGCTGGCAGGCATCAATAAGGTGGCGGCGTTGTGTTTTGCCCTGCTCGTCCTGAAACCTGTCAAAACGCTCAATGATGTACACCGGCTCGGGCACATACATGCGGTGGACGGCTGGCGCACCCAACCCCAGCTGTGCAGCTAACCGCAGCATGGCGTATTCATTGATGACGGATGCTGGATAGTCGTCGCTCAAGTGGTCGGGCTTGAGGATGTGGGTTGACGGCTCGCTGCCCACGGGCTCGTACAGCTTGCCGTCACGCAAAACAACCAGCAGCTTGTGCTGTGCGCCTGCCACGGACATTTGCTTGGGCGCGCCGCTGCTGAGCGACTGGCGCGGCAGGTTGCGAATACGCTGGCTGAGTGCATCATCGGTCAGCGGCTTAAGTTGACCAGACGGCATGGCATCTCCATCCGGTGGTAACAACACCAGCGACCCGGCAGATTCAGCCCCCAGGTATTGCAGCAAGGCAAAGGCATCGTCACCCTTGATGCCTGCGTCTTTGATCAGCGCTTCGCGCAGCGTTTCTTCAGGCAAGAGGTTGTCAAAGTACCACTGCACGGGCCGCTGCGTTGCGCCGTCTTGATGTAGCAGGGTTGCGCGGCTCAGGCCGGGGGCCAGGTCAAAACTGCCAGGCGCGTTGACCCATGCGGGGTCGTATTCAAAGCGCCACAAGTCATTGCCTTCACTGAGCGTGCCAACGCGCTGGTCGTTGAGGCAGGCGTTGAGCGTGCGCATGGTTTTGAGCGCGCTTATGAAGATTTGTGCTTCAACTGTTTGCCCTGCAACAACGCAAGCTCGGGCGCGGATTGCTCGGGAATATCAACCGACAGCTTGAGCCCCATCTCACCCAGAACCTTGAATACCAAGCCCATGCGCACCGTTTCTTTTCCAAGCTCAACGTCAGAAGCAAACTGCTTGCTGACGCCCGCCGTTGCGGCCATGTCGTCCAGGCGGAATTTGCTGGTGCGTCGCACGGCGCGCAGCGCTAGGCCCAGATCGGCTACAGAGTTGATAGGTAGTTGCATAAAAATCCTGTGATTGCAGGATTTTAATGAGAACTCGGTGAATCGGTCAATAAATCCTTTGATTGCAGGATTTATTTAGCATTGTACGCCACGAATGGTGAAATATCCTGCGTTTGCAGGATATTTAGTTCAGCTTACTTCTTCAACGACAGGCTCCACCACCCCAAGCCGGTCCAGCGCACCGGCCAGATTAGCCACCGTCTTGTCGATGTGATGCCACTTGTCCAGGCCAAACAGGCCAATGCGGAAGGTCATGAAATCTGCGCCTTCGTCGCATTGCAGGGGCACGCCAGCGGCGGTTTGCAGGCCTTCGGCCATGAACTTTTTGCTGGACTGAATCTCTGGGTCGGTGGTGTAGCTGACGACCACGCCCGGGGCTTTGAAGCCTTCGGCGGCGACGCTTTTTAACCCCCGGCCCTCAAACAGCTCGCGCACCTTTTTACCCAGCAACTCTTGCTCGGCTTTGACTTTGGCAAAGCCGTAGGCCTGGGTTTCTTTCATGACTGCGGCCAGGCGTGTGAGTGCGTCTGTGGGCAGGGTGGCGTGGTAGGCGTGGCCGCCTTTTTCGTAGGTTTCCATGATTTGCAGCCACTTTTTCAGGTCGGTTGCAAAGCTGGAGCTGGTGGTGGCGTCAATGGCGGTGCGGGCACGTTCGCTCAGCATCACCATGGCGCAGCACGGCGAGCTGCTCCAGCCTTTTTGCGGGGCCGATATCAGCACGTCAACACCGGTGGCCTGCATGTCTACCCACATTGCGCCTGATGCGATGCAGTCGAGCACGAACAGGCCGCCTACGGCGTGTACCGCGTCAGCCACAGCACGCAAATACCCGTCGGGCAGCATCATGCCGGCGGATGTTTCTACGTGTGGGGCAAACACCAGGGCGGGCTTTTCTTTGGCGATCGCGGCTTGCACTTCAGCAATCGGCGCGGGTGACCAAGGGGCTTGCGCGCTTTTGACGCTTTGCCGGGCCTTGAGCACGGTGTGCGACGCGGGGATGCTGCCCATGTCGAAAATTTGCGTCCAGCGGTAGCTGAACCAGCCGTTGCGAATCACCATGACATGCTTGCCAGCGGCAAACTGGCGCGCCACGGCTTCCATGCCGTAGGTGCCGCTGCCGGGCACCAGCACGGCGCAATGGGCGTGGTACACGTCTTTGAGCATGCTGGAGATGTCGGTCATGACATGCCCGAAGCTTTTCGACATGTGGTTGAGCGAGCGGTCGGTGTAGACGACCGAAAATTCGAGCAGGCCGTCAGGGTCGACGTTGGGGAGGAGTCCGGGCATGGTGTTGTCTCTCTCTGGTTGTAAAACTCGGGTGAACAGGTTAGCACGGTAGCGGGTTTTGCGGGTAGATGGGGTTTGCAAGCGACGGCCGGAATAGTGGCACCGCCGGAATACTATGATTTCAGGAGCTGCTCGCGCCCGTATTTATTGGGCTAGAGGCCTATTTGATACCCTAAAACGGCCAAAATCAGGCCGTAAAGGCTGATTTGACGTAAAAACTCAAGGCCGATGCTGAAAAACAACGCTGTTCAGCAAACAGGGCAGATCACCCATGTCTGTAAACACTTGCACAGCGCCCGCAGCCAACAAGGCAGCGGGCGCGTCGTGCCCCGCCTCTAGCGGGCTGTAGCCAAACACGGTGGCGCCCGCTGCCACCCCCGCCATCACGCCGGTCACGGTGTCTTCGACCACCACGCAGCGCTTGGGGTCGACATTAAGCGCTGCAGCGGCCGCCAGATAAACATCCGGAAAAGGCTTGGAGCGCGGTGTCTCATGGCCACTGAAGATACGGCCTTTGAAATAAGGCATCAAGCCGCACTTGTCCATCTGCAGCTCCAGCTTGAACCGGTCAGCCCCTGATGCGCAGGCAATGCGGCCGTTAAACAGCGTATGGATGCTGGCCGCCGCCTCTACCGCACCACGAATCGGTGACACATGAGCCAGCAAGCCCGCATTGCGTCGCTCCCAAAAGCGCTGCATCCAGTCATCGGTCAGGGGCTGGCCGGTGTTGGCTTCGATCAGGGCGCGCTCGTCCTTGACGGCTTTGCCAATAAACAGCCGCATGCATTCAGCGGGTGTGAGTACCCAGCCAGACTCGGCCAGCATGTCGCGCAGCACGCCGTTGGTGATCGGTTCACTGTCTACCAGCACGCCATCGCAGTCGAACAAGACGGCGTCGAATTTCAGTAAGGTCATATTAGATGCTATTCATTCAGGAGCTGCCTGCTTATGTATTTATTGGGCTAGAGGCCTAAAACATACCTGAAGAGGTCAACAAGAGCGTTTTCATCGTAAATCGCCGTCCAGATAGTACCAACGCCCTGCTTCGCGCACAAAGCGGCTCAGCTCGTGGATGCGCGCACCACGACCGGCTATCCGGTAGCGGGCGACAAACTCCACCTGGGCGTGGTCTGCGTCCGTCACGGTGTGGCGGCGCACTTCCAGACCCAGCCATTTGGTGTGGTCGTCTGTCGATACTTCGGCAGGTCGCGTGCTGGCGTGCCAAGTGGCTAGCAGGTAGTCACTGCGCTTCATGACAAAAGCGCTGTAGCGCGACCGCATCAGGGTTTGCGCGTCGGGGGCCGGGGTGTTTTTCAGGTCAGCCAGGTAGCGGGCGCAGCAGGCGGAAAACGCCAGTGGCTTTTTTGACGCGCTTATCTTGCCGCAGGGGCAGCCTTGCTCAGGCAAGGTCAAACCATTTCAAGCCAGTGCCCTGCCGATGATGATTTTCTGCACATCCGACGTGCCTTCATAAATCTGGCAGACCCGCACGTCGCGGTAAATGCGCTCGACGGGGAAGTCGTTCACGTAGCCGTAGCCGCCCAGCGTTTGCAGGGCTGCGCTGCACACCTGCTCGGCCATTTCGCTGGCAAACAGTTTGGCCATGGCAGCTTCTTTCAGGCAGGGCAGGCCGGCATCGCGCAGGACGGCGGCGTGCCAGGTTAGCTGCCGGGCGGCTTCAATTTGGGTGGCGCAGTCGGCCAGCCTGAAGCCCACCGCCTGGTGGCCGATGATGGCGCTGCCGAAGCTGGTGCGGTCTTTGGCGTAGCTGAGCGCCACATCAAACGCGCTGCGCGCCATGCCAATGCTTTGCGCGGCAATGCCAATGCGCCCGCCTTCAAGTGCGCTCAGGGCAATTTTGTAGCCTTCGCCTTCGTTGCCAATCAGGCTGTCGTGCGGGACGCGGCAGTTGTCAAAGTTGACCTGTGCGGTGTCGCTGGAGTGCTGGCCCAGCTTGTCTTCGAGCCGGTCAGCGCTGTAGCCGGGGGTGCTGGTCGGCACGATGAAGGCGCTCATGCCTTTTTTGCCTGCGGCTTTGTCGGTCACGGCAATCACGATAGCCACGTGGCCGTTTTTGCCGCTGGTGATGAACTGCTTGACGCCATTGATGACATAACCATCAGCGTCCTGGACGGCAGTGGTTTTGAGCGACGAGGCATCACTGCCGGCGTGCGGCTCAGTTAAACAAAACGCGCCCAGCATGTGGCCTTGCGCCAGCGGCGTGAGCCACTGCTTTTGTTGCTGCGCATTGCCGTAGCGCATCAAAATCGCATTGACCGGGCAGTTGGTCACACTGATGGCCGTGCTGGTGCCACCGTCGCCGGCAGCGACTTCTTCAATCACCACAGCGAGCGTTAAATAGTCAAGCCCCGCGCCGCCCAAGTCGTCAGGTACACAGATGCCGTAAGCGCCCAGCGCGGCCAGGCCTTTGTGCGCCTGCACTGGAAAGGTGTGCGTTTTGTCCCAGGTGGCAGCATGGGGCCAGAGTTCTTGCAGGCAGAAGTCGCGGACGGCTTCGCGCACCTGATTTTGCTCATTATTCAGTATCAAAACGGGCTCCAGACCAATAAATACGAGAGCAAGCAGCTATAAACTTTATAGTCATTCACATCAGCTCAATGGCCAGCGCCGTGCCTTCGCCGCCGCCAATGCACAGCGTGGCGATGCCTTTTTTCAAGCCTCGTGCCTTCAGTGCGTAAATCAGCGTGACGATGATGCGGGCGCCGCTGGCACCAATCGGGTGGCCCAAGGCACAGGCGCCGCCATTGACGTTGACGATGTCGTGGCTGATGCCCAGCTCGGTCATTGCGGCCATCGGCACCACGGCGAAAGCTTCATTGACTTCCCACAAATCCACATCCTTGACTGTCCAGCCGATTTTCTTGAGCAGCTTGTTGACGGCGCCTACGGGTGCGGTGGTAAACCATTCGGGCGCCTGCGCAAACGTGGCGTGCCCGAGGATGCGGGCCATCGGTGTTGCGCCGAGTTCTTTGGCGGTGGATTCACGGCTCAAGACCAGTGCAGCTGCACCGTCGTTGATCGACGAGCTGGACGCGGCGGTGATGGTGCCGTCTTTTTTAAACGCTGGCTTGAGGCCGGCGATTTTGT
>JBKCGU010000019.1:0-35382 GCA_046303055.1 Polaromonas sp. | reverse complement strand
AAGCGGCGCAGCTGGTTGGTCTCGTCTTTGTGCTGGGGCTCGCGCAGGGTGTCTTGCTGGCGGATGTCGGCATCAGGGATGCCGTGCAGCAGCATGTTCATCTTGCAGATAGACCAGGTGGTGCCCATCTTTTCTTGGCCGAACAGGCGCACGTTGCTGGCGTCTTGGCCTTTCTCGCGCACATAGTCGCGCACCTGGATGAGCATGCCGCCCGACCCTACCGTGGGGTCATACACGCGCATGCCGTCTTGCGGGTCGCAGATTTCTACGCAGATGCGCACCACCTCGGCCGGGGTGTAAAACTCGCCCGCTTTTTTACCTGCGGAGTCGGCAAAGTATTTGATGAGCCACTCATAGGCCGCACCCAGCAGGTCGGGGAATTCAAAGTCGCTGTCTTTGAGCGGAATCTTGTCAAAGTTCTGGATAAAGTCGGCCAGCGTGTCGTCGTCCAGTGTGGTTTGGCCGATTTTGCGGTTGAAGTTGATGGTGCCTTTGAGCACGTCTTGCAGGGCTTCGTGGTTCTCTTCTTCCAATTCCTCCAGTGCCTTGTTGAGCATGGAGCCCACGTTGGTCTTGGTGTGCTTGAGCGCGGGGTGCTGCACCGTGGTGGTGGTGCCGTCTTTCACGACTGTTTCAAGCCACGGGCTGCTCCAGCGGGCACGGGGTGGCACAAAGAAGTATTTGCCGGAGTATTGGTCGCGGTCTTTGAGGTTGATGGCGATGTCGGCTTCGCTCAAACCTGCCGCCTTTCCTTCAGCTTTGATTTGCTCGTGCCGCTCGTCAAACAAGTCGCTGGCCCGCTTGAGGAATAGCATGCCGAAGATGTATTCCTTGTACTCGCTGGCGTCCATGTTGCCGCGCAGCGCATCGCACGCGGTCATCAAGAGGTTTTCTAGGCGGGACAGGGTGAGTTTGGGGGCGGACATAGGGGGCAATCGTACCAAGCACACATGCCGAACAGCCAAGGTTAGGGAGGCGGAAAGCAAAATGGCACTAAAAAGTGCCATTTTTACCGTCAAATCAGGCTCTAGCCCAATGAATACCTGGGTAAGCAGCTATAAATAAAGTAGTACGCTTAAATGATGAGCCAAGCTCAGGCTTGAACAGCCTTCACCTTCAAGCGCCAGGCATGCAGCAGCGGCTCGGTATAGCCGCTCGGCTGCTCAAGTCCTTTGAACACCAAATCAGTCGCAGCCTGGTACGCCATCGAGGTGTCAAAGTTGCCAGCCATCGGCTTGTAAAGTTTGTCGCCCGCATTTTGGCCGTCCACCACGGCAGCCATGCGCTCGAAGGTTTCTTTGACTTCTGCGTGCGTCACCACGCCGTGCAGCAGCCAGTTGGCGATGTGTTGGCTGCTGATGCGCAGGGTGGCGCGGTCTTCCATCAGGCCGACGTTGTGGATGTCTGGCACCTTGCTGCAGCCCACGCCCTGGTCGATCCAGCGTACCACGTAGCCCAAAATGCCTTGGGCGTTGTTGTCGAGCTCTTGGGCTTTTTCTGCTGCGCTCCAGTTGGGCGTGGTCGTCACCGGGATTTGTAGCAAGGCGTTCAAGGTGTCGTTGCGCAGCTTTTTGGCGTCTAGCTTTTTGACCGCTTTTTCCATGTCTTTTTGCACCTTGCTAACCTTGACCTGGTGGTAGTGCAGGGCGTGCAAGGTGGCGCCTGTGGGGCTGGGCACCCAGGCGGTGTTGGCACCAGCCAGGGGGTGGCCGATTTTTTGCGTCATCATGGCGGCCATCAGGTCGGGCATGGCCCACATGCCTTTGCCGATTTGCGCTTTGCCGCGCAGCCCGCAGGCCAAGCCGACCTGCACGTTGTTTTTCTCGTACGCTGCAATCCAGGTGCTGCTTTTCATGTCCCCCTTGCGGATCATCGGGCCGGCCTGCATGGCGGTGTGCATCTCGTCGCCGGTGCGGTCCAGAAAGCCGGTGTTGATGAAGGCCACGCGCGAGCTGGCGGCGGCGATGCAGGCCATCAGGTTGGCGCTGGTGCGGCGCTCTTCGTCCATGATGCCGAGCTTGACGGTGCTGTTTTTCAGGCCCAGCATTTTTTCAACCCGGCCAAACAGCTCGGCGGCAAACGCCACTTCAGCCGGGCCGTGCATTTTGGGTTTGACGATGTAGACGCTGCCTTTGCGTGAATTTTTAACCCCCGGCTTGCCTTTGAGTTTCAGGTCGTGCATGGCGATGGTGGTGGTGACCACTGCGTCCAGAATACCTTCGGGAATTTCTTTCGTTGTGCCATCAGCCGCTGTGTAGGTGATGGCCGGGTTGGTCATCAAGTGGCCAACATTGCGCAAAAACATCAGTGAGCGGCCATGCAGCACCACCGGCTTTTTGCTGGTGGCGGATGTATAGATACGGTCGGCATTCAAGCCGCGCGTGAACGTTTTGCCGTCTTTGGTCACGCTTTCTGTCAGCGTGCCCTGCAACATGCCCAACCAGTTACTGTAGGCCAGCACTTTGTCGTCTGCATCAACAACGGCGACTGAGTCTTCCAGGTCCAAAATGGTCGACAGCGCGGCCTCCAGAACCAGGTCGCACACGCCTGCGGGGTCGGTTTTGCCGATGGGTGTGGCCGGGTTGATTTGAATGTCCAGGTGCAGGCCGTTGTGCTGCAGCAGCACCGATGTTGGCCTGGTCATGTTGCCCTGGTAGCCAATGAATTGTTTGGCATCCACCAAGCCGGCGCTCTTGCCGTTTTTGAGCTTGACGGCCAGCTTGCCAGCGCGCACGCTGTAGCCGACAGCATCAACATGCGAGCCGCTGGCCAGCGGTGCGGTACGGTCCAGCACGTAGCGCGCGTATTCAATCACTTTGGCGCCGCGCTTGGGGTTGTAGCCGCCTTTGCCAGGTGCGGCTTTTTGACAACCATCGTCTTCGCTGATCACATCTGTGCCGTACAGCGCGTCATACAGGCTGCCCCAGCGGGCGTTGGCGGCGTTCAGGGCATAGCGTGCGTTCAAAATCGGCACGACCAATTGCGGGCCGGCTTGCTTGGCCAGCTCTGCATCGACGTTGTCGGTGGTGGCCTTGACTTTTTTCGGCGCGGGCACCAGGTAGCCGATGCTGGTCAAAAACTTTTGGTAGGTCTTCATGTCCTTGACTGGGCCAGGGTTTGCCTTGTGCCAGGCATCCAGCTCGGTTTGCAGGTGGTCTCGCTCGGCCAGCAGGGCAATGTTTTTCGGGGCCAGGTCGGCCACGACGGCATCAAAGCCTTTCCAGAAGTCAGCGCTAGTGACGCCGCTGCCGGGCAGTACTTTGCTTTCAATGAACTGGTGCAGCTGGCTGGCAACTTGCAAGCGGTGAATCGGGGTCATGCCAGTGGCTAGGGGTGCGTGGGCGGTCATGAAAGGCTACTCCAAAAAATAAGAGGTCAACGTCAAAGTGTCTCTGAGGTCGCGCGGCGGATAGGTCTGACAGCGCGTCTATTGTCTCAAACGCCAGATGGTAACTTGTACCCAGCGCCCGGTCGCCTTGTCTTGCACGGCTTCACGCGCGTCACAACTGGCCAAACGGGGGGTAAGTCTGGAGACGGTGATTGACTGGAAAAGGCCAACATGAAGCCGCCGAAAGATTTGACGCCTGTCCGGCTTCGCCGTTCGGGTTAAGCTGACGACATGCGCCCGCCCCACACCCCTCAAATTCGCCTTTACTGCGACTGGCTGACGGCCAGGCGCGGCCTGACATTTGACAGCTACGCCGCCATGCACCACTGGTCAGTCACGGACCTGAGCGCGTTCTGGCAAAGCATCTGGGACTACTTTGATGTGCAGTCCCCCACGCCGCATACATCGGTGGTGCAAGGCCATATGCCCAGTGCGCGCTGGTTTGCCGGCGCACAAGTCAACTATGTGGCCCAGGTGTTTCGCCACGTTGAGGCGGCCCACGCTGCAGACTTGCCGGCCATCATCAGCCACACCGAAGAAAGCCTGGCCAGCGGCGCAGCAGCGCGGCATATCAGTTGGCCCGCGCTGAAGCGCCAGGTCGCGACGCTGGCCTTGCATTTGCAAAGCCAAGGCGTCAAGCCCGGCGACCGCGTGGCCGCTTACCTGCCCAATATTCCTGAAGCCATGGTGGCTTTTCTGGCCACGGCCAGCATTGGCGGCGTGTGGAGCATTTGCGCACCCGACATGGGCACGGCTGCGGTGCTGGACCGCTTCAGGCAGATTGAGCCCAAGGTGCTGATTGCCACGAATGGCGTGACCTACGGCGGCAAGCAAATGGACCGCAGCGCCGTGGTGGAAGAACTCTGCGCGGGCCTGCCAACGCTTGAACACGTGATTGTGCTGAGCAAGTCAGGCGCTATAAATTCAGGAGCTGCTTGCCCAAGCATTCATTGGTCTGAGGCCTTGAACGATACCCAAAAAGAGGCTGAAATCGCGCTTTTTGTGCCGTTGTGGCTGCCGTTTGACCACCCGCTGTGGATTGTGTACTCCAGCGGCACCACCGGCCTGCCCAAGCCCATCGTGCATGGCCACGGCGGCACGCTGATCGTGGCGCTGGCGCTCAAGGTGCTGCACAACGATGTGGGCTGCAGCTACCACCCCAACAGTTGGGGCGAGCGCTACCACTGGTACAGCTCCACCGGCTGGGTGATGTGGAACGCCCAGACCAGCGGCCTGCTGAACGGCACCACCTGCGTGATTTTTGACGGCAACCCCGGCGGCACCAAAGAAAAGCCGGACTGGACAACGCTGTGGCGCTTTGCTGCCAACACAGGCGCAACGTTTTTCGGCGCTGGCGCAGCATTTTTTGCCAACTGCATGAAGGCCGATGTTGACTTGGCCCAATGCGGTGACTTGTCCCACGTACGCGCGCTTGGCTCGACCGGCTCGCCGTTGTCTGTTGAAGCGCAGCAGTGGGGCACTGAGCAGTTTGCTGCGATGGGTACGCCCGAACGTGGCGACGGGCCGCCCCTCGCCAGTTCAGCCCCCTCGGGGGGCAGCGAGTCACACGTCGTGGGCGAGCGTGGGGGCAACGGCATATGGTTTTGCAACATCTCTGGCGGGACTGATTTTGCCGGTGCATTCATTGGTGGCAACCGCGAACTGCCGCAAATCCCTGGGCAGATGCAATGCCGCCTGCTGGGCTGCGCGGTAGAAAGCTGGAACGAGGCAGGCGAGCCTGTCATTGACGAAGTGGGCGAACTGGTTTGCACGCAGCCGATACCGTCCATGCCGTTGTACTTTTGGGGCGACAAAGGCAATGCGCGCTATATCTCCAGCTACTTCGACATGTACCCGAGCGTCTGGCGGCACGGTGACTGGCTAAAGATCACGCCTGCTGGCGGCTGCATCATTTATGGCCGCAGCGATGCGACCATCAACCGGCACGGCCTACGCATGGGCACCAGCGAGCTGTACAGCGCGATTGAGGCCTTGCCCGAGGTGCTGGACTCGATGGTGGTTGACCTGGAATACCTGGGGCGTGACAGCTACATGCCGCTGTTTGTGGTGCTGCGCGCCGGTGTGGCGCTCGACGATGGGGTGAGGGCAAAACTGAACAACGCCATCAAAACCGCCTTATCGCCACGCTTTGTGCCCAATGAGATTTTTTCAGTGGCCGAGATTCCGCGCACGTTGTCGGGCAAAAAGCAGGAGTTGCCGATCAAAAAACTGCTGCTTGGGGCGCCGATTGACAAGGTGGTGAACCGCGACGCGATGGCCAACCCGGCGTGCCTGGACTGGTATGTGCAGTTTGCCCGCGCCTATGCGGGGCAAACTACGTCGCGCGCTGTCGATTGACCAGCACAATGCCCACCGCCACGGCGCATAGCGCGGCAATCAGGCCGGGTGTCACGCTTTCCTTGAGCCACAACGCGCCAAACAGCAGTGCAAACAGCGGCGTTAAAAACACAAACACCGAAACCTTGGTGGCCGGGTAGCGGCCCAGCATCCACATCCAGGCCAGGTAGCTGGCAAATGCGCCCACCACCGTTTGCAGCAGCAGCGACGTGATGGCAAACGGGCTGAACTGCCAGACCCACACTTCACCCAGCGCCAGCGACACCAGCGGGAAAGTGGCCGCACTGACGGCCAGTTGGTAAAACAGCAACTTCTCGGCTGATATTTTGGACAGGCTGGACGCGCGGATGACCACGGTCGTCAAGCCCCAGAACATGCCCGCTGCCAGCGCCAGAAAGTCGCCACGGACCGACGTCTCGGCGTTGCCCATCGCGCCCACAAAACCATCTTGCAAAGCAAACGCCACACCGGCAAAGGCGCACAGCAGCCCCAGCCACTGCACACCGCGCAGTTTTTCACTTTTTACCCACAGGGGCACCAGCACCGCGACCCAAAAAGGCGAGGTGTACAAAAAGACAGTCAAGCGCGACGCCGAGGTGGCTTGCAGGCCAAGGTAGATGCAGGCAAATTCAGCGGCAAACAAGCCGCCTGCCAGCAAGCCCGCCTTCAACGAACCGTCTTTGGTGAACAGTGGCACACCGCGCGCAAGACACCACAAGCCGAGCAAGGCGGTAGCCCCCCACAAGCGCAGCGAGGCCTGGAACATCGGCGGCAGCTCGGCGATGGTCGCCTTGATCAGCACCTGCTGCAAGCCCCAAAACAGGCAGCAACCCAGCAGCAGCGACACGGCCAGGGCATCGAGGCGGGTTTTGCGGGCCGTCATCCAGGCATCGTCACAGCGGATGCTCGGTATAAAACCTGCCGCCGTGGTACAGCAGCGGTGCTGCGCCTTCGCGGTGGCTGCAGCGCTCAACTTCGCCGACAAAGATCACGTGGTCGCCTTCCTGGTAGCGGCTGCGGTTAAAGCATTCAAAGCTGGCTGCTGCGCCTGCCAGCAGGGGGGCGCCCGCCACGCCGTCGGCAAAGGCCACGCCATCCCAGCGGTCAGCACGCTTGCTGGCAAAACGTTCAGCCAGGTCTTTTTGGTCAGCCGCCAGAATATTGATGGCGTAGTGCGAACCGGTGCTGAACGCGACCATGGAGCTGGCCGCCTGCGACAGGCTCCACAGCACCAGCGGCGGCGAGAGTGACACGGAGTTAAAGGAGTTGGCGGTCAGCCCCACCAACTCGCCAGTGGCTGTGCGCGCGGTGATGATCGTCACGCCTGTGGCAAACATGGCCAGTGACGCGCGAAACTCGGCGCTTGAAAACGCGGGGGCTTGGGCTTGGGTTGTTTGGGGGGGTGTGATGAGGGCGTTCGGCATAAAAATGTTGGGGGCTTGGCCCATTTTGCCTGAGCGCAGCGTGCAGCGTTGCACCGGCCTGGCCTAAACTGGTACATGCGTTTGAGTTTTTTGGTGTCCGCCATCGCCGCTGTTTTTTCAGTCTGTGTGCAGCAGGCCCACGCAGCTGCGCCGTGCGACGAGTTTGTAGCGCGGCTGCCCAACGTCAAGCGTGCGCTATGCGATGCCGCCAATTTGCAGCCGGGCACGGCCACATCCGTGAAAGGCCGAACGCTGTGGACGCGCGACATCAAGCCTGATGACAACCCCCGTTACTCAAGCCTTCGGGTGCTGGTCATCGGCGCCATTCATGGGGACGAGCTGTCATCTGCATCGGTGGCGCTGCACTGGTTGCGGTTTGCCGAACAAGGCGTGTTTGACTTGCCGCAAGCCGTGCACTGGCGCTTTATTCCGGCGCTCAACCCTGACGGCCTGTTTCATCAGCCGCCGCAACGCATCAATGCCAACGGGGTCGACCTGAACCGCAACTTTCCCACCCCCAACTGGGAGCGGGACGCCAAAACCTACTGGGAAAAGCGCACCCGAAAGGACCCGCGCCGTTACCCGGGTGTCAAACCCCTGTCGGAGCCCGAGTCACGGTTTTTGCATGAGGAGATGCAGCGCTTCAAACCGCAACTGATCGTCAGCATTCACGCGCCCTATGGTGTGCTGGACTTTGACGGCCCCAAAAATGGCGGGCTCATGCCGCCCTCACGCTTGGGTCGGCTGTACCTGGACCAGGTTGGCATCTTCCCTGGCTCGCTGGGCAATTACAGCGGCGTGCACAAAGGCGTGCCGGTGGTGACGGTCGAGTTGCCCAATTCAACCCGAACACCGCTGGATGCCGAGATGCGCCAGATGTGGCTGGACTTGCTGCGCTGGATGAGCGAACGCGTTGGTGAGCGTGCAGCGCCGGCTGGCGGCAGTTCAGCGCCTGCGCGTGTCCCGTGATTCGGTGCTGCTATTTTTATAGCGGCTAGCCCTTGTGTCCATTGGCTTGAAGGCCAATTTCATGGGTCAAAGGGCTTTTTTGCTGCGCGTCACATCGCTGCCCGCGCATGGACGCCAAGGGCAAGAAGCCTCTTGCGCATCGACAGCACGTCGGCATCCTTGCTCAGCAGCAGCGCACGGTGCTGCACGGCCAGGTCGATGAACTTTTGATCGTCTGCATCGCTGCAGGTCACGCTGGCTTTGGGCGCCACATCAACCCGTCGGGTGTGCTGGTCAAATTTGGCGAGAACGTCTTCGGCGTTTAGTTTGTAAAACGCCAGCCGGGCTGCGATTTTGGGATAGGCCAATACCCGGGCCAGCTCGTCCCGCATGGGTTGCGTGGCCAGCCAGTCAGGTGTTTTGTTTGCCAGCGCCTGGCGCACGGGGGCAGCTGCCGGGTCATTGAAGACGAACACGTCAAGGACGATGTTGGTGTCCAGGATAAATGACGTGCCCCCTGCTGGCGCGGGCGCGCCGGTGGCTTGCGCGTTCAATTTGACGCGCTGCCCGGTACAGGCTTTGCGCGCGCTGACCCGGCCACCATGTCAAACCTGAACAGGCGGCATTCGATGGGGCCGTTCCACATCGGCACGCGGCGTGATTCTTTCAGCCGCATTTTGTTTGGCAGCTTGAGGTCTGGCGTGAGCACATGGGCGGTCCAGCCAGCGTAGTTTTTCTTCCAGTGGGTGGCGAGTTTGGGGAAGAAGTCGCTGGCTTCTTCGCCGCTGCCGGTTTGCGCGAGTTCACGGCCTCTGGGTTGTTCGCTCGTGTTGCCAGACTGAACCGACTGGCCAAACTCGTCGATCGCCTGGCCTTGAAACTGCGTGCGCTTTTGCACACCCGCAGCGCCTGCCACATCAATGCGCTCGCCGTACGGCGGATTGACCAGCATCACGCCAGAAGCTACGGGCGGCATGCGCTCAAGCGCATCGCCCCCCCTGAACTGCACCGCGCCAGCCACGCCTGCACGCTCGGCATTGCGTTCGGCAAAGTCCACCATCCTGAAGGACACGTCGCTGCCAAACACGTCAGCGGTTGGCTCGGTGATGAGCGCTTCGGCCTGGTCAAGCAGGCCAGCCCACACATGGGCCTGAAACGGCAAATACTTTTGAAAGGCAAACTTGCGGTGGATGCCCGGTGCGATGTTGCAGGCGATTTGCGCCGCTTCAATCGCAATCGTGCCGGAGCCGCAGCACGGGTCATACAGCGCGACGCCTTGTTTGCTCAATTCGTCCCAGCCACTGGCTGCAATCATGGCGGCAGCCAGCGTTTCTTTCAGCGGTGCCTCGCCCACGTCTTCGCGCCAGCCGCGCTTGAAAAGCGGCTCCCCTGATGTGTCGATATACACCGTCACCGTGTCTACCGTCAGGTGAACATACACCCGCACGTCTGGCCAGCGGGTATCGACACTCGGGCGGACGTCGTCGTGTTTGTGTCGAAAGCGATCGGCTATCGCGTCCTTGATTTTCAGAGCGGCAAAGTTCAGGCTGGTAAGCGGACTGTGCTGGGCGGTTATTTCGACCTTGAAGGTTTGTTTGGGCGTGAACCAGATCTCCCAGGCCACGTTGGCTGCTGCGTTGTACAGGTCTTGCTCCGTGCGGTACTGGTTGTGCGCCAGTTCAATCAGCACGCGCTGAGCCAGGCGACTGTGCAAATTAAGCTGCAAGGCATCGCGCCACGAACCGGCCAGCTGCACCCCCGCGCGCCAGGCTTTGGGGGCCGTGCCTGTGATGCGCAGGGCTTCAGCGGCCAGCAGCGCCTCAACGCCCGCGGCGCAGGGCAAAAACAATTGCAGTTGATTCATAAATTTTCGGCCATGGCCTGCGCCTCTTGGGTGGGGGTCATAGTGATTTGCGCAAGTTAGCTGGTGCAATGCGCAGCGCCTCGCGGTATTTGGCCACGGTACGGCGGGCGCATTCAATGCCTTGCTCTTTGAGCATTTCTGAAATCTGATGGTCACTGAGCGGCTTTTTCAGGTTCTCGACAGCGACCAGTTGTTTGATCAGCGCGCGCACGGCTGTGCTGGATGCGTTGCCGCCGGTTTCTGTACCAAGTGCCGAGCCAAAAAAGTATTTCAGCTCAAACGTGCCAAACGGTGTGCTCATGTACTTGGCGGTGGTCACGCGGGAGATGGTGGACTCGTGCAGGCCCAGCTCGTCAGCAATCTCGCGCAGCACCAGTGGCCGCATGGCGAGTTCGCCGTGGCTAAAAAAGTTTTTTTGCCGTTCAACAATGGCGGTACTGACGCGCAGGATGGTGTCAAAGCGCTGCTGGATGTTTTTGATAAACCAGCGCGCCTCTTGCAGGCGCTGTTGCAAGGCCTGTGCATTGCTGCCTTTGTGCTGCTTCATGGCGTTGGCGTAAATGTCATGCACCTTCAAGCGCGGCATCACGTCGCTGTTCAGCGTCACCTTGAAGCCGCGACCCATCTTGACGACGAGGACATCGGGTACGACCACGTTGCGTTCAACATTGGCAAAGCGCCGGCCCGGTTTGGGATCCAGTCGGGCAATCACGCCGATGGCGCTTTTGATCACGGCCTCGGGAAGGCCGCATAGCTGGGACAGGCGCTTGACGTCACGTTTGGCCAGCAGCGCCATCGGCTGTTTGCAGATAGCCATGGCGGCGCGCGTCTCTTTACCGTCCTTGCAGTCCAGCAGTTGAAGACTCAGGCATTCCGCCATGTTGCGGGCGCCCACGCCAGCAGGCTCCATGTGGTGCAGCAAGCGCAATGCCATGGCGAAATGCTGCTCGAGCTCTTCGGTTTGCAACAGGTCGCCGCCGGCAAGACCACTGGCCAGTGATGCCAGAGTGTCTTCCAGATAGCCGTCGTCGTTGAGTGATTCAATCAAAAAATACAGCGCGGCGCGGTCAATCTCTGACAGCCGCAAACTGAGCGACTGCCGGTGCAGATGCGCCTGCAGTGTCTCGTGCTCAGCGGTGAGGTCTGAGGCCTCGGCATCGCTGCCCTCTAGGTTGTTTTTGCGCGGGGCAGCATCGTTACCCCACTCGCCGTCATCGGGCGCAGACTCGACGGTGCCGTCGCCTTCCCAGCTTTCTTCAAGCTTGGGCTCGGTGGGCTCGTCGGAGGTTTTTTCAGGCGTGTTCAGACTGTCATTTGATGCTGTAGGCGTTGTTTCATGAGTGCCAGCCGCTATGAAATCAGGCGTGTTTTCAAGTTCTTGCACTTCCTGACTGACGGGTTTATCAAGTTGCTCCAAGCCAAACTCTTCACGCGGCGCAGCGTCGTCGTTGATTTCCAGAAACGGGTTTTCGTCGAGCATCTGCTCGACCTCCTGGCTCAACTCCAGCGTTGACAGTTGCAGCAGGCGAATGGACTGCTGTAGTTGTGGCGTGAGCGCCAAGTGTTGCGAAATGCGTAACGAAAGACCTTGCTTCATGACTGAAAGCATCCCCCCGCTGGATGCGCGCTGCGTGTGGCAACTGCCCCCCTACAGGGGACGATAGCTGCGGCCAGGCAAAGCCTAGATCGCGATGTGTGGTTAACAAGAGATGGCGGCGTGAAGGGTGGAGGACACATCCTCACATCCTGAAGTTTTCGCCGAGATAGACACGTCTGACGTCGGCGTTATTGACAATCTCCGACGGCGTGCCTTGGGCCAGCACATGGCCGTCGCTGATGATGTAAGCGTGGTCGCAAATACCCAGCGTTTCTCGAACGTTATGGTCCGTGATGAGGATGCCGATGCTGCGGGATTTTAAAAATTCGATGATGCGCTGGATCTCGATCACGGCAATCGGATCAATGCCGGCAAACGGTTCGTCGAGCAAAATAAACCGGGGCTGGGTGGCCAGCGCCCGCGCAATCTCGACGCGGCGGCGCTCCCCGCCAGACAACGCCAATGCCGGCGAGTCGCGCAGGTGGTCTACCCGCAGGTCACGAAGCAGGGCATCCAGGCGCTCGGCAATGGCGCTTTTCGACAGCGGCCTGCCGGCATCGTCCAGCTGTAGCTCCAGCACGGCGCGCACATTTTCTTCGACATTGAGCTTGCGAAAAATCGATGCCTCCTGCGGCAAATAGCTCAGGCCCAGGCGTGCGCGGCGATGGATCGGCATGTGTTCCACAGAATTGCCATCGATCGTGATCTCGCCTGCATCGGCCCGCACCAGCCCCACAATCATGTAAAACGAGGTGGTCTTGCCCGCCCCATTGGGGCCCAGCAAGCCCACGACCACGCCGCTTTGAACGCTCAGAGAGACGTCCCGCACGACCTTGCGACTGCCATAGGACTTTTGCAGGCCTGTCGCCACCAGACGGCTGACCTGCAAATCTGACGCTGGCGCGTCGGCCTGAAGGGCGAACGGCTCAACCGCCATGTTGTTTTTCAAATCGCCCAAGCTCATGGCGTCTTACTTTTTGTCCGCGCCAATGGCGGGGCTGGCGCGCAACACAGCAGGCGGCGCCGCAGGAGCGGGCACAGGGCCGCCAGCGGCAGAGGCGGCAATGCGCGGGGACAGCAAGGCCCGAACGCGTCCGTTGGGGTTGCTTACAGAGCGGTTTTGCGGCCCGCCATCCACGGTGAACACATCGGTCTTGTTGTCATAGTTGATTTGTGAGCCGGTGGTTTCGTCGGCCAATACGGCACCGTTGTAGCGGCGCATGACAGCATTGCGGATGAACTTGACCACGTCCTGCTTGCTGTCGTATTCAATCCGCTCCCCCTCGCCCTCAATAAACTCGTCCAGCCCGTCGCGCTTTTTGCGGTAATAAGCCAGCTTGCCCGGCGCGGCAATCGACACCGCCTGCTGGTAGCCTTCCGGGTCCTGCTTCACGTCTACCCGCTCGCCGCGGATGATGATGCTGCCCTTGGTGATGACCACATTGCCGGTAAAAACGCTGGTTTGCTTCAAGTCGTCGTAGACCAGGGCGTCCGCCTCCGCGTTCATGGGCTTGTCCCGGTCAGCGTTTTGAGCATGGGCCGAGCCGAGACCCATAGACGCAAGCGCCATCAGGACAACGATAAGAGGAAAGGGGGTTTTCATAGGGCACGAATCTTGCTGCTTTGTCTTTCGACATTGTAGCCATGCAAGTGGTGCGTGACAGCTTGCCCCTCAACATTTGCCGGGTCTTTACCAGCAAAACGCGGCTTGTTTCGCGTATTTATTTGCTTTTGCGCGCCAAGCCGATGAGATAGTCTGTCACCACCAGCGCTCGTTCCATGGTTTGTGCCACAGTGCCTGACGTGTAGTACTTGCCCGCCACACCCAGCGAAGGCACGCCGTCGACTTTGTAAGCGTCCTGCAGCAAGGTCGCTTTACGGGTTTTGGTGGCGACGGGGAAGGAGTTGTATGCCTCGGTGAATTTGGCTTTGTTGATGCCTTGCTTTTCGGCCCAGGCAGTCACGAGTTCAGCGGTGTTCAGGAGCTGGCGCTCAACGTGAATGGCGCTGAACACCTTGTTGTGCAACTCTTCGACCTTGCCCATGGCCTCCAGCACAAAGTACAACCGCTGCTGCGGCTCAAAGTCAGGCCGGAAAGCCACCGGCGCGCGGCGAAATACCACGTCTTTGGGCAGTTTCTTGACCCACCCCTGAAGCTGCGGCTCAAACCGGTTGCAGTGCGGGCAGCTGTACCAGAAGAACTCCACCACCTCGATCTTGCCGGGACCAGCCTCGGTGGGCGCGGGCTTGTCCAGCAGCAGAAAGTCTGCGCCTTCTTGCGGTGGCTTGCCCTGGGCAAATGCGCCAGGGGTTAGCAAGGCGGCGGCCGTGATTGAAAATTCGCGTCGTTGCATTCGTTTGACTCCAGAAAAAGATGTGCCTGCTCTCTTGAGCGGGCTGTGCTGCAAAAAGTTCAGCGCTGCACTCTGACAAGCGCCGTTTCAACTGAATTTCCGTCCAGCTTTTCCTTGGCTTTGTCGGCTTCGTCCTTTCTGTCGAAAGGCCCCAGTCGTACCCGATACACGGTGCGGCCCGACTGCTCGCGCTCAGTGACCTTGGCTTGAAAACCCATCAGCGACAGCTTGGCGCGCTGCTGCTCTGCATCTTCTGGCGTTCTGAAAGCGCCGACCTGAATGAAGTAATTGAACGGGTCAGCGCCAGGCGTGGCTGACGCGGGGTCGGGTTTGGCGTCAGACTTGATGTCGCCCTTAACTTGCGTTTTGCCTTCGGATTTGGCTTTGGCCAGGTCGCCCAGCGGGTCGCCCGACGTGTTGGGTTGGCCCGCCCCGGAGGCGGCGGTTGCAGGCGTTGGCGCAGTGCCGACCGCGTCAGGCGCAACCGATGCAGGCTTGACGGGGTTTTTGCCCGCCAGCGAAATGTTGGGGTCCCATTCCTTGTTTTTTTTGGCCTCAGCGGCATCCGTTTCTGCGCTGCGAGGCTGACTTTTGTTTAAAAACGGCACCGGCACCTTGGTCACATACACAGCCACCGCCAGGGCAGCACCCAGACCCATGAGCGCGCCAATGACCAGCCCCAGCAAGGTGCCGCCGCGTTGTTGTTTGCCAAAAGGAGTTTTCATCGCTCGTCCGTTCACATCTTGCGTGGGGCACTGACGCCCAGCACAGCCAGTCCATTGTGCAACACCTGCGCCGTGGCGGCCACCAGGCCCAGGCGCGCCAGTTTGACGGCCCCGTCTTCTACCAAAATCCGCTCGGCATCGTAATAGCTGTGGTAGCAGGCGGCCAGCTCGCGCAAGTAAAACGCGACATCGTGCGGCGCAAAGCCGCTGGCGGCGTTGGTCAGCATGGCTGGGTATTTGGCGATCAGAAGCATCAGCGCCTGCGCCTGCGGGCTGGTCAGCGGCGACAGGTCAACGGTTTTAAGCGTTGCCTCGTCACCACCCCAGGCCGCGAGCACCGAGCAAATTCGCGCATGCGCGTACTGCACGTAGTAGACCGGGTTTTCGTTGTTTTTGGCCAGGGCCAGGTCAATGTCAAAAACGTACTCGGTGTCCGGCTTGCGGCTAAGCAGGAAGAAGCGGACGGCATCGGCGCTGGTCCATTCAATCAGGTCGCGCAAGGTCACGTAGCTGCCTGCGCGCTTTGATATCTTGACCTCTTCGCCATGACGCATCACCCGCACCATGGTGTGCAACACGTAATCAGGGTAGCCTTGAGGCACGCCCGTGTTGGCCGCTTGCAGGCCTGCGCGCACGCGGGCAATGGTGCCGTGGTGGTCCATGCCCTGAATGTTGATGGCACGATTAAAACCGCGCTCCCATTTTGCCAGGTGGTATGCCACGTCCGGCACAAAGTAGGTGTAGGTGCCGTCGCTTTTTTTCATCACGCGGTCTTTGTCGTCGCCATAGTCGGTCGACTTGAGCCACAAGGCGCCGTCGGCCTCAAAGGTTTTGCCAGCTGCTTTCAATTTCGCGACAGCCGCATCAACCCGGCCCGAGCTGTACAGACTGGACTCCAGGTAGTAGTTGTCAAAACACACCGAAAATGCCTGCAAATCCAGATCCTGTTCGCGGCGCAGATAGGCAACGGCGAATTGGCGAATCGCGTCAAGATCATCAATGTTGCCTGATGCCGTGAACTCGCGGTCGTCAGACTTGACCGTTTTTTGGGCAACGAAGTCAGCCGCAATGTCGGCAATGTAGTCGCCGTTGTAGGCCGGCTCGGGCCACGCTGCATCACCGGGCTTGAGCCCTCTGGCGCGCGCCTGCGTGCTGGTAGCCAGGGTATGGATTTGCACGCCGGCATCGTTGTAATAGAACTCGCGGTACACCCGAACGCCCTGCGTCACAAACAAATTGCAAATCGCGTCGCCCAATGCTGCCTGCCGGCCGTGACCCACATGCAGCGGACCGGTCGGGTTAGCCGAGACAAACTCAACCACGGTGGCCTGTCCCGCTATGGGTGACTGAACGCCGTATTGCGTGCCAGCCAGCAACACTTCACGCACTGTCTCCTGCTTGGCCTCTGGTTTAAGGCGGATGTTGATAAACCCCGGCCCAGCGATGTCAATGTCTTGCACCCAACGCTCAAAAGCGGGCTGCTTGAGCAAGTTGGCGCGCAGTGCCTCGGCCACCTGGCGCGGGTTTTGTTTGAGACCTTTAGCAAGCTGCATGGCCGCCGTGCAGGCAAAGTCGCCATGCGCGGCCATTTTGGGGGATTCAAATGCGGCTTTGTCACCTGCGCCGGCGCAAAGTTGTTCAAGCGCGGCACCGAGGGCTGCGAGCAAATCATGTTTAATCGAAAGCATGGCCTGATTTTACGTTGCCCCTGTTTTTCGGCCGCTTTTGCTTTTTCGTCTGGAATGGCTGCACACGCCTGCACCGCGCAGCCGCGCGCCCTGGCGACCTGCGAAAACGCCGTCATGTCGCGCGATCGATCGGGCCCATCTTCACAACCTTGTGCGGCATGGTGGCGTGTGGGGGGTATCCAATGTGGGTAGTGATTTTCGTGTCTGCATGGGTCATTGCCGGCCGGCCTGAATCGCGCAGACGGCGGCTCGCAAGCCCAGCAAATAACTGTCCGGCCCAAAGCCGCAGATCTGGCCCTTGACAATTTCAGCAAACACCGACACCTGCCTGAAGGCGTCGCGCGCATGGATGTTGGACATGTGCACTTCAATGATCGGGCACTTCAAAATGGCCAGCGCATCACGAATGCCATAGCTGTAGTGCGTCCACGCTCCGGCGTTGATGATGACGGCGTGGGCGCCATCGGCATGCGCCTGATGAATGCGCTCGGCCATGGCGCCCTCAAAGTTGGTTTGAAACGCTTCGACTTGCGCGCCCAGCTCTTTACCCAGCGCCATCACGCTGGCGTTGATTTCTGCGAGAGTCGTGGTGCCGTAGTGGGCCGGGTCTCGCTTGCCGAACATGTTGAGGTTGATGCCGTGGAGGACGAGAATGTTCATAAAAGTCACCGTTTGAAAAATGGAGCCAGAAGGGCTGAGCTTATTTAACCATTTCCGGCGACGCCTGTTTGGCGGCGCATCCTGGCCCGCTCAGCCATGACATGGTGCACCCTTACCTCGCCCACAATGGCGGTGAACTGGGTGATGGCGTGTGTCAACTGGTTCGCTGGTTTGCGTCGTTTTGGGTCAGCAGCGCGGCGGCATACCGCTGCTCGCGCTACGCGGGGCGCGCTACTTTCCGATACAAAACTTGGAGAAGATTTCACCCAGCAAATCATCGGGCGTGAACTGCCCGGTGATGTCGCTCAAATGCAATTGCGCCTGGCGCAAATCTTCGGCCAGCAGGTCAAGCGCCGGGCTGGACAATTGAAGCTGGCTGGACGCCCGTCCCAATTGCTCGTCCACCTTTGCCAGCGCACGCACATGCCGCTCCCGCGCCATGAAGACGCCCTCGGGGGCAGATTGCCAACCCACTGTGCGCAGCAGTAGCTCACGCAGGGCCTGCAGCCCATGGCCCGTTTTGGCTGAAATCACCACACCTTCAGCGCCGGGAGGGGGCGCGGCATCTGATTTGTTCCATACATTGATGATGGGCGTTTGTTTGGGTAGCTTCAGGGCCAGAGCGGCCTGAATTCGTGCATCTGCCGCTATGTAATCTATAGCGTTTTGCTGCGTCAAATCATGCAGGAAAAGCACCGCGTCTGCGCTTTGAATTTCAACCCATGCGCGCTCAATGCCGATTTTTTCAACCTCGTCCAGTGCCTCGCGCAAGCCTGCGGTGTCCACCACATGCAAGGGCACGCCGTCGATCTGGATCAGTTGCGAGACCTTGTCCCGCGTGGTGCCCGCCACCGGCGTGACAATGGCCAGCTCTGCCCCGGCCAGCGCATTGAGCAGCGAGCTTTTACCCGCGTTGGGCTGCCCGGCGATCACGACCTTGATGCCTTCGCGCAAAATGCTGCCCTGCTGGGCTTTGTGCATGACGCTGGCCAGGGTGGCATGCAAGCGTTCCAGTTGGCCTTGAGCATCGGCTTTTTTCAGAAAGTCAATGTCTTCTTCCGGAAAATCAAGCGTTGCCTCGACCAGCATCCGCAAGTGCGTCAGCTGTGCCAAAAGTGCGTTGACCGCCTTTGAAAACTCGCCCGACATGGAGCGCGCCGCAGAGCGCGCGGCGGTTTCGGTGCTGGCGTCAATCAAATCAGCAATCGCCTCGGCCTGGGCCAGGTCGATCTTGTCGTTCAGAAAAGCCCGCTCGGTGAATTCGCCCGGCTGCGCGACACGCAGGGCCGGCAGCACCTGCAGGCAGCGCGCCAGTAGCAATTGCAGCACCACGGGCCCGCCATGGGCTTGCAGTTCAACAACGTCTTCGCCGGTGTACGAATGCGGTGCCGGGAAATAAATCGCCAGCCCTTTGTCAATGGCCTGGCCTGCCCCGTCCAGAAACGACAAATAGGTCGCCTGCCGGGCTTGCAGGGGCTTGTTGCAGACCGCCTGAATGATGGCGCCAATGTCTTTGCCTGAGACACGAACCACGCCCACCGCGCCGCGACCCGATGCGGTGGCAATGGCAACAATAGGGTCTTGGTGGCGCGCAAGCATGACGGCTCTCATCTTACAAGTGGCAGCGTGGTGCCGGCTTTGCCGGTCCACAGGTGTCGCCCTTGGGGGAACTGGCGTCAAAGACGCCCCGGGGGCTTACTTGAAGCTGGGCAGGTTGAACTGGGGGGGTACGCCCATTCGGGTGTTGATGACCCACTGCTGGGCGATCGACAAGATGTTGTTGGTGATCCAGTACAACACCAGGCCAGACGGGAAGAAGAAGAACATCACACTGAAAATCAGCGGCATGAACCACATCAGCTTGGCCTGCAGCGGGTCTGGCGGGGCCGGGTTCAGCGCGGTTTGCAGCATGGTTGTCAAGGTCATGACCACCGGCAAAAGAAAGTACGGGTCTGGCGCCGAGAGATCGTGGATCCACAACACCCACGGTGCGCCACGCATTTCAACACTGGACAACAGCACCCAGTACAGCGCAATGAACACCGGGATCTGAACCATGATGGGGAAGCAGCCTCCCATCGGGTTGACTTTTTCGTCCTTGTAAATCTTCATCATCTGCTGCTGCATTTCCTGCGGCTTGTCTTTGAGCCGCTCGCGCATTTCCATGATTTTCGGGTTGATGGCCTTCATCTTGGCCATGCTGGCGTAAGCCTTGGCGTTGAGCCAGTAAAACGCAATCTTCAGAAGCAACACCAGCGCCACAATGGACCAGCCCCAGTTTTGAATGAAGCCGTGCAACTTGTCGAGCAGCCAGTACAAGGGCTTGGCCAGAATCGTCAACCAGCCGTAGTCTTTGACCAGCTCCAGGCCTGGCGACAGCTTTTCCAGCATGTTTTCTTCTTGCGGGCCAACAAAAAGTTTGGACTCGATGGTTTTGCTGGCACCAGGTGCAATGTCGCCCACGCCAGTGATCATGCCGACTGCATATAAATTGTTGTCAACCTTGCGCTCAAACAAATCGCGTTTGATGCCGTCTCCCAGCAACCAGCTTGACGCAAAGTAATGCTGCACCATGGCCACATAGCCATTGGTCGCCTGCTTTTCCACGTCAACTTTGCCTTTTTCGATGTCCTTGAACTCGATTTTCTGGTATTTTTTGGCGTCGGTATAAACCGCTGGGCCCGTGAAGGTCGAATAAAACGACGACTCGCCCACCGGTGGATTGCCGTCCCGCACCAGCTGCATGTACAGCTGTGGAGATACGGTCGCGACGCCAGTGTTGATCACTTCATGGCGCACCGCGATGTCGTACGCCCCCCGTTTGAGGGTGTAGGTTTTGACCAGCTTGACGCCACCAACATCCGGCGACTCAAACTTGACCACCAGTTCGTTTTGGCCCGCCGCCAGGGTGCGCTCGCCGGGTACCGCCGTCATGGGTGTTTTATGCGTGGGCAAAGCCGCGCCGCCGCTGGCGGCAATCAAACCCGTTTGCGCGACATAAACACGACCCACGCTTTCGTCAAGCAGCACAAAGCCGGCGTTTTTGTTAGCCATGTCTTTGAACTTGTTGAAAGACGACTTGACCAGCGAGCCGCCCTCGGTGTCAAAGGTCAGGGAAAACACGTCCGTGCTGACAAGCAGCTTTTCGCGTGATGCTGTTGCGGGCGCCCCCAGCGGAACAGCTGCCGGGCCACTGGTGGGCGGCGGAGCGCCGACCGTGTTTGTGGTCGGCACAGCCGCCGCGCTATTGGCGGACGCCGCAGGTGTTGCAACGGCCGTGGCGGTCGGGACGGGTTTTGGAAAGAAGGTCGCATTCTTGCCATTGAAGACTTGCCACTGGTCCCAGAGAAGAACCATGGAAAAACCAAAAATCACCCACAAAATGGTGCGGCGGATGTCGTTCATGACGTTTTCTTTTCAGAGGAAAGGGGTGATGTCCTTGATGTCGCCACAGGCGCGACCAGACGGGAAAAAAGACCGTTTACAGGCACGGGGTCGTGACCGCCCCGGCACCATGGCTGACAACGTGCCAGCCGATAAAGCGTCAGAGCGCTGCCGGCCGCGGCACCGTGCTGCTGGAGGGCCTGCAAACTGTAGGCCGAACAGGTGGGTTCAAACCGGCAAGCGCCGCCAAGCCAGGGGCTGAGCAGCAGGCGGTACGCCCTGACCAGGCCCATTAAAAAATGTTGCGGTAAACGAAAAAAGACTGGACACAGATTTTTCATGCTGCCGATTCCTGTGGGGGATTGACGGCCAATGCCGTCTGCATCAAATCCAGCAGTTCGGCACGGACCGCCTCATTCAGGGCACAGGACGACGCACTGGCAAACGCCTGGCGCGAGAACTCACGCCGCAGCCTGACCAGAAATGCTGCTGGCAAACCGGCGGGTGTCGAGGCATGCTGGAGGCGGGTGCTCACGGTATAAATTTGCCTTTTGATGGCGTTGCGGGTGACCGCACGTTTGGCCCACCGCTTGGGGACCATGGCCCCAATCCAGGTGTCATTGATGGAAAACAGCGGCCGGCCGCTTTTGCTGGATGGGCAATCAAGTCCTGCCCGATGCAGCGCAAAGTGCGCGCTTTTTGCAATCAGGCTGCCAGCCAAGGCCGCTTGAAACTGAGGGCGTGTCTTAAATCGCTGCATTGCAGGTCACAGCCATCAGCGCAGCGACCAGCCTTGAGGCGTTCAAAATTTGACCGTCTCTGGAGACAATGCCGGCTTAGACCGCCAGACGTTTGCGGCCTTTGGCACGACGGGCAGCAATCACGGCGCGGCCGCCGCGTGTTTTCATGCGCGTCAGAAAACCGTGGGTGCGGGCGCGTTTGACTTTGGAGGGTTGATAGGTGCGTTTCATGATGTGTCCAACTACTTGCTTTAAATTTGTTCCTGATGACGATCAGGGAAACCCACGATTATCGCTGATTTTTCAATGATGGCAATTACCTGAGTCCGCCATTCACTGTAAAAGGTGAGGTGTGCTTGCCCGTCCTTGTGGTCGCCACGTTCTGCCGGGCTGATGACCAACAGGGTGATGACCAACAGGGATATAAGCGCAAAAGACGCAGTCCATGTGGCTCGACACAGGGCTTCAAAATTTGTGGATAACTACGATATTGCCGCTACAATTATGGTAGATCCAATGACAGCTATCCACAACCGCCATGAGTGACGCAACGCCACTTTCCCCCAGCCAAGACTTGTGGCAAGCTTGTGTTGATCTTCTCGCGCAGGAACTGCCTGAACAGCAATTCAATACCTGGATCCGTCCACTGGCCGCCGTGGTGGCTCATGACCTGTCCCGCATCACGATTCAAGTCGGCAACCGCTTCAAGCTGGACTGGATCAGGGCCCAGTACGGTGCGCGTATCGCCGCCTTGCTGGAGAAGATTTCCGGCCACCAGATAACGCTTGAGTTAGCGCTTGCTCCGCGTGAAGCTCCTTCCAGGGCGTTAATCGTTGCCAGCGGCTTTGAGGCTTCAGCCATCATGGAGCCGACTGATATGGTCACTGCGGACGAGGCTTCTGGCACGCCTTTCAAGAATCGGCTCAACAGCGCCTTGACGTTTGACAGCTTGATTGAAGGCACCGCCAACCGTATGGGCCGGGCCGCCGCCATGCATGTTGCCAGCAGCTTGGGTCGGCTTTATAACCCGCTGTTTATCTACGGCGGTGTCGGTCTGGGCAAGACGCACCTGATGCATGCGATTGGCAACAAACTGCTGGAGGACAACCCGCAAGCCAAAGTTCTCTATATCCATGCAGAACAGTTTGTGTCTGATGTGGTCAAGGCCTACCAGCGCAAAACGTTTGACGAATTCAAGGAACGCTACCACTCGCTGGACCTGCTGCTGATCGACGATGTCCAGTTTTTCGCCAACAAGGACCGCACGCAGGAAGAGTTTTTCAATGCGTTTGAAGCCTTGCTGACAAAGAAGTCGCACATCGTGATGACCAGCGATACGTATCCGAAAGGGTTGACGGACATTCACGAACGTCTTGTTTCCCGGTTTGACTCAGGCTTGACAGTGGCCATCGAGCCACCCGAGCTTGAAATGCGGGTCGCCATTTTGATCCGCAAGGCTGAAGTGGAGCTGGCCGTCATGCCAGAAGAAGTGGCTTTTTTCGTGGCCAAGAACGTACGCTCGAACGTGCGTGAACTCGAAGGCGCATTGCGCAAAATTTTGGCTTACTCGCGTTTTAACCAGAAAGAAATATCGATTCAGCTGGCACGTGAGGCGCTGCGCGACTTGCTGTCCATCCAGAACCGGCAGATTTCTGTTGAAAACATTCAAAAGACAGTGGCCGACTATTACAAAATCAAGGTCGCTGACATGTATTCCAAGAAGCGACCCGCCAGCATTGCCAGGCCGCGCCAGATTGCCATGTATCTGGCCAAAGAACTCACACAAAAGAGCCTGCCCGAGATCGGTGAACTGTTTGGCGGCCGCGATCACACCACCGTGTTGCATGCGGTGCGCAAAATGTCTGCCGAACGCCAGCAAATGACTGAGCTGAATCAGCAATTACATGTGCTTGAACAAACCCTGAAGGGTTGAAGGACCAAAAATAATGCAAATGAGAAACTCCCGCTCAAGACGCACAAGTTTGGGTATAACTTTTGAACAACTACCCAGTTATCCACAGCCTGGTTCTTTTTTTCAAAGTTATTCATTTTGGGCCACCAGTCTAAAGACACTTGCAACACAGGGTTAAACAGTCACCAAGTACATGATTAAAAAGGGGAAAATAGCTTTGTTCACAGAAAAGAGCAGCCCTTACTACTACTACTAATTTGAATTAATGAATTAAACACAAACAATAAAGGAAGTCATGATCGTTCTGAAAGCCACTCAAGATAAAGTTTTGTCAGTCCTGCAATCGGTCGCTGGCATCGTTGAACGCAGGCATACCTTGCCTATCCTTGCCAATGTGCTGATTCGTAAAACGGGCACGCAGCTTCAGCTCACCACCAGTGACCTCGAAATCCAGATCGGGACCACCATCGAGATGGATGGTGACACTGGCAACTTCACCACCACCGTCGGCGTCCGAAAGTTGATAGACATCCTGCGCTCCATGCCGAGCGACCAGACGGTGTCGCTCGAATCCGCTCAAAACAAGCTGATCTTGAAAGGTGGCAAGAGCCGCTTCACACTGCAAAGCATGCCTGCAGAAGACTTTCCTCTGGTGCAGGAGGCGGCCAACTTTGGCCCGGCTTTCTCGGTGCCGCAAAAAGTGTTGAAGGACTTGCTCAACCAGGTGTCGTTTGCGATGGCGGTGCATGACATTCGCTACTACCTCAACGGTATTTTGTTTGTGGCTGAAGGAAAACAGTTAAGCCTGGTGTCAACGGACGGTCACCGGCTGGCTTTTTCGTCGGCCACGCTAGATGTGGAAGTGCCCAAGCAGGAAGTGATCTTGCCGCGTAAAACGGTGCTCGAAATGCAGCGCTTGCTGAGCGACAAGGAAGGTGCGATTGAAATGCAGTTTGCCGGTAACCAGGCCAAGTTCAGTTTTGAAGGTATGGAGTTGGTCACCAAGCTCGTTGAGGGCAAGTTTCCTGACTACAACCGCGTGATTCCAAAGAACCACAAAAACATCATTACGCTGGGCCGCGTTTCCTTGCTGGCCAGCTTGCAGCGTACAGCCATCTTGACTAGCGAAAAATTCAAGGGTGTGCGTCTGAACATTGAGCCCGGTACCTTGCGGGTTGCCTCTAACAATGCTGAGCAGGAAGAAGCCGTCGATGAGATCGACATCGACTATGCTGGCGAAGACATCGAAATCGGTTTTAACGTCACCTACCTGATCGATGCACTGGCAAACATGAGCCAGGACATGGTGAAGATGGAACTCGCCGATTCAAACAGTTCGGCCTTGCTGACTATCCCCGACAACGCGACCTTTAAATACGTCGTGATGCCGATGCGAATTTGAGGCTTCATACAAGAAGCCCCAATGAAACAAACCCGCTGTCAACACATACCATCAGCGGGTTTGATCATTCCAGAGATTGAAGAAACTGCGAGATAAGACCGACATGACCGAAGAAAACAAGCCCAGTGACCCTGCAGAGCACATCAACAACGATGCGCTTGTCAACGTCAACAATGGTGCGGCAGGGCAAGAGAGCTCTAACTTTCAGCCCAAGATTGACACCAACCAAGCCGGCGCATCTGAAGCTTACGGAGAAGGCTCCATCCAGATCCTGGAGGGACTTGAGGCAGTGCGCAAGCGCCCTGGCATGTACATTGGCGATACATCCGATGGTACCGGCTTGCACCATTTGGTGTTTGAGGTGGTTGACAATTCGATCGATGAATCATTGGCGGGCCACTGCGACGACATCGTTGTCACCATCCATACAGACAATTCCATCAGCGTTACGGACAATGGGCGAGGCATTCCCACTGGTATAAAAATGGATGACAAGCATGAGCCCAAGCGCTCGGCAGCCGAGATCGCATTGACTGAGCTGCATGCGGGCGGCAAGTTCAACCAGAATAGCTACAAGGTATCGGGCGGCTTGCATGGTGTGGGCGTGAGCTGCGTCAACGCACTCAGCAAAATGCTGCGCTTGACGATTCGTCGCGACGGCAAAGTGCACACCATGGAGTTTTCAAAAGGGTTTGTGCAAAACCGCATCATTGAAAAGGTTGATGGTATTGAAGTCTCACCGATGAAGGTGATGGGCGACACCGACAAGCGCGGCACAGAAGTCCACTTTTTGCCCGACCTGGATATTTTTCAGACCAACGCGGATTTTCATTATGAGATTTTGAGCAAACGCCTGCGCGAATTGAGCTTTTTGAACAACGGTGTAAAGATTCGCCTGAAAGACGAGCGTACCGGCAAAGAAGATGACTTTGCTGGAGCGGGCGGCGTGAAGGGTTTTGTTGACTTCATCAACAAAGGCAAAACCATTTTGAACCCCAATGTGTTTGCAGCCATGGGCGACCGCCAAAGCGACCAGGGCACCAACATCGGTGTTGAAGTCGCCATGCAATGGAACAGCGGCTACAGCGAGCAAGTGCTCTGCTTTACCAACAACATTCCGCAGCGAGATGGTGGCACGCACTTGACGGGTTTGCGTGCAGCCATGACGCGGGTGATCAATAAATACATTGACGACAGCGAGATCGCTAAAAAAGCCAAAGTAGAAGTCACCGGGGACGACATGCGCGAAGGCTTGTGCTGCGTGTTGAGCGTGAAGGTGCCGGAACCGAAATTCAGCAGTCAGACCAAAGACAAGTTGGTATCGAGCGAAGTGCGTGGCCCGGTCGAGGACATTGTCAGCAAGCTGCTGCATGATTACCTGCAAGAAAGGCCGGCAGACGCCAAGATCATTGTCGGCAAGATCATTGAAGCGGCGCGCGCCCGTGAAGCCGCCCGCAAGGCGCGCGACATGACGCGCCGCAAAGGCGTGCTTGACGGTATGGGCCTGCCCGGCAAACTGGCTGACTGCCAGGAAAAAGACCCGGCCATGTGTGAGATTTACCTGGTGGAGGGCGACTCGGCAGGCGGGTCTGCCAAGCAGGGTCGGGACCGTAAATTTCAGGCGATTCTGCCGCTTCGCGGCAAGATTTTGAACGTAGAAAAAGCGCGTTATGAAAAGCTTTTGACCAGCAATGAGATTTTGACGCTGATCACCGCACTTGGCACCGGTATTGGCAAGGCTGGCGGCAGCACGGGCAACGATGACTTCAATGTGGCCAAGCTGCGTTACCACCGCATCATCATCATGACGGATGCCGACGTTGACGGCGCGCATATCCGCACGCTGCTGCTCACCTTCTTTTACCGCCAGATGCCTGAGCTGGTCGAGCGTGGCCACATCTACATTGCCCAGCCGCCGCTTTACAAGGTCAAGGCAGGCAAGGAAGAGCAGTATCTGAAGGACACTGGCGCGCTCGACACTTTCTTGCTGCGCATTGCCTTGAAAGACGCGGCTGTGCGAACTGGCGCCGAAGGCAGTGTGGTGCTGACGGGTGATACGCTGGCCGAGCTGGCGCGCAAGCACCAGTTGGCTGAATCCGTGGTTGCGCGGCTGCGCGGCTTCATGGATGCCGAAGCGCTGAAGGCGGTTGCCGATGGCGTGCACCTGAACCTGGACACCGTGGCCGACGCCGAAGTGTCGGCCGCCGCGCTGCAAAAGTTTTTGCCTGCAGCCGAAGTGGCGGGCGAGTTTGACGTGCGCACGGACAAGCCGATTTTGCGCATCAGTCGCCGTCACCACGGCAACGTCAAAAGCAGCGTTTTGACGCAAGACTTTGTGCACGGTGCAGACTACGCCATGCTGGCCGATGCAGCCGCGACCTTCAAGGATTTGATCGCTGATGGCGCAAAAGTCGTGCGCGGTGAGGGTGAGCGCCAGAAGGAAGAAAAAATCAGCGACTTCCGCCAGGCCATGAAGTGGTTGGTCGGCCAGGCTGAAAACGCAACGTCACGCCAGCGCTACAAGGGCTTGGGCGAGATGAACCCGGCCCAGCTGTGGGAAACCACCATGGACCCGACTGTGCGGCGCCTCTTGCGCGTGCAGATTGACGATGCGATTGAAGCCGACCGGGTGTTCACCATGCTGATGGGCGATGAGGTAGAGCCGCGCCGCATCTTCATTGAAACCAACGCGCTGCGCGCTGCCAATATTGACGTTTGAAAATTGACGCTTTAAATCATTGCCATGAACGACACCAACCCTTCTGAGCCACAAGCCCTGCAGCCACAAGCAGCCCCAAGCGCGCCGACGGAGCGCCCCGCCCTGCCCGACCAGCTTTCCACCGACGTGCGCAGCAAGCACCACTTCAAGGCCATTTTTGAACATGACATCGGCATTCGCTTCAATGACAAGGAGCGCTTTGATGTCGAGGAATACTGCATCAGTGAGGGCTGGATCAAAGTCCCGGTGGGCAAGAAGGTTGACCGCAAGGGTTTCCCGTTGACGATCAAGCTCAAGGGCAAGGTAGAGGCGTTTTACAAATAGCTGGGCAAAAGAGCGCTATTAAATTAGTAGCTCTTGGCCCAGGTATTTAAAGGGCCTGGGACGGTTTTGATGTATTTAAACGGCAGGAAGCGGCGCTGAAAACCGTCCCTACATGGTTTTGATGCGCTCAACCATCTCTCCTGCGAACGCCACAAAAGCCTCCGCGCCTTTGGATGCCGGGTCAAACACCACGCCAGGCAAACCATAGCTGGGCGCTTCGGCTAACCGCACATTTCGCGGGATGACGGTGTTGAACACCTTGTCGCCAAAATGATTTTTAAGTTGCTCGCTCACCTGCTGTTGCAGCGTGATGCGCGGGTCAAACATAACGCGCAACAGGCCAATGATGGCCAGGCCCTTGTTCAAATTGGCGTGCACCTGCTTGATGGTGTTGACGAGGTCTGTGAGACCTTCCAGCGCAAAGTACTCGCACTGCATCGGCACGATCACGCCGTGGGCACAGCACAGGCCGTTCAGCGTCAGCATGCTGAGGGACGGCGGACAGTCGATCAGCACAAAGTCATACTGGCTATCGACGTCAGCCAGCGCCAGCTTTAAGCGCTTTTCGCGCCGCTCTACGTCCACCAGCTCGACCTCGGCGCCGGCCAGCTCGCGGTTGGCGCCCAAGATGTCGTAGCTGCAACCGGCATCGATCAGCTTCTGGCTGGTGACTTTGGCCTCGGCAAGGGTGGCTGATTCGAGCAGCACGTCATAGACCGTGTACTCAAGCTTGCGCTTGTCTACACCGGAGCCCATGGTGGCATTGCCCTGCGGGTCTAGGTCAACCATCAGCACCCGCTGGCCAACCTTGGCCAGGCCGGCGGCCAGGTTAACCGTGGTGGTGGTTTTGCCGACCCCGCCTTTTTGATTGGCTACGCAAAAGATTTTGGCCATTTTTATTATTCTTGTCAGAGAGGTGTTACTTTGAGATTGCAAGCTTTAAACCAAAGCCAATCAGGAAGACCCCTGCCGCCTTGTTCAGAAAGCCTGAGATTTTAGGATTGGCGCGAATGCGCTCGGCCAAAAAAGTGGTCAGCAGCACGGAGCTCAGCCCATATAAAAAAGTTAGC
The DNA here is from genome assembly GCA_046303055.1 of Polaromonas sp. Taxonomy (GTDB): domain Bacteria; phylum Pseudomonadota; class Gammaproteobacteria; order Burkholderiales; family Burkholderiaceae_C; genus Polaromonas. The sequence continues at coordinate 6,825 of JBKCGU010000019.1, read as the reverse complement.
ACCGCAATGGTGGCGGCCATGACGGCAAAGGTCGTCATGCCCTGATGTGTTTTGGGGTCGACGAACAAGGGAAAAAAGGCCATGTAAAACACAATCGCTTTCGGGTTGAGCAGCGTGATGAACAGCGCTTGGCGAAAGTAGTGGCGCGGCTTGATATGCAGGATGGGCGCATCGCCTTGTCGTGCCATCAGCAGCTTGATGCCCAGCCAGGCCAAATACACAGCCCCCGCCCACTGCACGACATGAAAGGCGGTCGGGTATGCGGCCATCACGGTTGACACGCCAGCCACTGCCGCCCACAGCAACACCTGGTCACCGACAATCACGCCAAAAGTCGCGCCCAGGCCACCGGCAATTCCGCCTTTGCTGGTAGAGGTGATCAACGCCAGATTGCCCGGGCCGGGTATGAGTAGAAAGACGATGATGGCGACAACGAAGGAGGTGTAGTCGGCAATGCCAAAAAATGAGCCAGACATGGTCGGTTTCCAGTGAATGAATGATTGAGTTTACGACACGGTTTTTGCGCGCATCCACACCACACAGCGCTCGGCACTCAGCCCCGGCACCTGGAGTGGTTCCACGTGAAACACGTCAACTGTCGCAGGCAGCGCCGCCAGCTCCTCGGTCGGTTGTTTGCCTTTCATGGCCATCCAGACGCCGGTGGCAGCCAGCGCCCCGGTCGACCATTGCGTAAAGTCAGGCAAAGACGCAAACGCCCGGGAGCAGATCACGTCGAAGGGCTGGTCGATGTTTTCAACCCGTGCGTGCAGGCCTGTCAGGTTGAGCAACTTCAACTCAAGCGCGACTTGCTTGATAAACGTGGCCTTTTTGGCCACAGTGTCTACGCAGGTGACGTCAATGGCTGGGCAGCAAATAGCGATGACAGCACCTGGTAGACCAGCGCCCGAGCCGACGTCGAGCAATTTGCCCTGAGCCAGGTGTTGTCGCAATGGCGCGATGATTGCCAGGCTGTCCAGCAGATGGTGCGTCATCATCTCGGCTGGGTCGCGGACGGCGGTCAGGTTGTAGACCTTTGTCCACTTGGCGATCAGTTTCAGATAGTCCAGCAACTGGCCAATTTGCAGCGCGCTGAGTTCAAGGTCTAGCTGCGCCAGCCCTGCGCGCAGGGTCGCTTCGTCGCCACTCATGCGTCAAGTTTCTCGGGGGCAGCCAGAGGCGTGGCGTTCTTCCACAGGCTTTTCTTTAAATGCACCAGCAGCAAAGACACCGTTGCGGGCGTGATGCCGGAGATGCGTGATGCCATGCCCAGCGTTTCAGGCCGGTGTTTGGCAAGCGTCTGACGCGCCTCAAAGCTCAGAGCCTGCACCTGCAAGTAGTCCAGCTCGGGCGGGAGCTTGAGATTTTCGTAGTGCGCTGCCCGCTCGACCTCCACTTTTTGCAGATCAATATAGCCGGCGTACTTGGCGGTGATCTCTATTTGTTCAATCACGCTTTTATCCAGAAGTGCTGAAGTGTCAGGTGCGCCGTACTTGCCGCCGTCCAGGCTCATCAGCCCCGCGTAGTTCACGTCGGGCCGCCGCAGCAAGTCGGCCAGGTTGTATTCCCGCTCAATCGCCTTGCCCAGCACCCGCTCAGATTCAGCCGGCGGCAGGTTATTTGGGTTCACCCAAATGCTGCGCAGGCGTTCTGTTTCACGTGAAACAGCGTCGCGTTTGCGGTTGAAGGCGTCCCAGCGCGCGTCGTCCACCAGCCCCAGCTCCCTGCCCTTGTGCGTCAGGCGCATGTCGGCGTTGTCTTCGCGCAGCATCAGGCGAAACTCGGCCCGGCTGGTAAACATGCGGTAGGGCTCTGTCACGCCCTTCGTGATCAGGTCATCCACCAACACCCCCAAATACGCCTCGTTGCGCTTGGGCAGCCACGCACCGCCATGATCGTTGGGCAAGCCACCGAGTGCCCGGCATTGCAATGCAGCGTTGATGCCGGCGAACAGGCCCTGCGCCGCCGCCTCTTCATACCCTGTGGTGCCGTTGATTTGCCCGGCAAAAAACAAGCCGCCAATGGCCCGGGTTTCAAAGCTGGTTTTCAGGGCGCGCGGGTCAAAGTAGTCGTATTCAATCGCGTAGCCTGGCCGCAGAATGTGGGCGTTTTCCATTCCCGCCATCGACCGCACCAGCTCATACTGAATGTCAAACGGCAAGCTGGTGGAGATGCCGTTGGGGTAGATCTCGTGCGTCGTCAAACCCTCCGGCTCCAGAAAAATCTGGTGCGCGTCCTTATCGGCAAAGCGGTTGATCTTGTCTTCTACGCTCGGGCAATAGCGCGGGCCTACCCCGTCAATCTTGCCTGTAAACATAGGGCTGCGGTCAAAGCCGCTGCGAATGATGTCGTGCGTGCGGGCGTTGGTGTGGGTGATGTAACACGGCACCTGTTGGGGGTGCTGGATGTTGCCGCCCATAAAACTAAAAACGGGAACCGACCCAAGGATCGAGCCGGCGCTTTCTGAGCCCGGCATGCCATCGCCCGGCTGAGCAATGCACTTGCTGAAGTCAATCGTGCGGCCATCAATGCGTGGTGGCGTGCCGGTTTTCAGCCGGCCTTGCGGCAGTTTCAGCTCTTTCAGCCGCGCCGACAAGGACGCCGCCGGCGGGTCGCCCGCCCTTCCAGCTGAATAGTTTTGCAGGCCGACATGGATCTTGCCGTCAAGGAAGGTCCCGGCCGTCAACACCACGGTGCGGCTTCTGAACTTGATGCCGACCTGCGTGACCGCACCCACCACCCGATCGCCCTCCACCATCAGGTCGTCCACCGCTTGCTGAAACAGCCACAGGTTGGGTTGGTTCTCCAGCATGCGGCGAATCGCTGCTTTGTACAAAATGCGGTCGGCCTGCGCCCGCGTGGCGCGCACGGCCGGGCCTTTGGAGCCGTTCAAGATGCGAAACTGAATGCCGCCCTCGTCGGTGGCCAATGCCATCGCGCCGCCCATGGCATCGACCTCTTTGACCAAATGGCCCTTGCCAATGCCGCCTATCGATGGGTTGCAACTCATCTGGCCCAGCGTTTCAATGTTGTGCGTCAAGAGCAAGGTCTTGCAGCCCATGCGCGCGCTGGCCAGTGCCGCCTCGGTTCCGGCATGGCCGCCGCCGACCACGATCACGTCAAATTCTTGGGGGTAAAACATATGGGCTTCAATCCGTTCAGTTGTCTATCAATTCAGTCGCCACGCCCATGGCGCGCGCCACCTGTGCCTGGCGCTTGTCCGCCGTCACAAACAAATCCACCTGCGCTGCGATGGCGCTGCCCACATGCAGTGCGTCCATGCCGCGCAGCGGACCTTGCTCCATCGCGGCGAACGCAAAGCGCTCAACCCGCGCATCCAGCGGCACCCGTGTCATGTCGGCCACATCGCTTTGTGCGGCGGTCCAGGCGCGGTCAAACTCTGCCGCGGGCAAACTGCCCTCGCGGCGGCGGCGCAACAGGGCTGACGCGACCTCGGTCTTGCAGTGCGCTGCCACCAGCAGCTCGCTGGCCGACGCAAACAGCGCCAGCACGCGCAGGCGTCCGGCTTCGCTGGCGTAGCGCTTGGTCAGCGCCGATGCGTCAAACATCAGGCGAGCCTCGCCCTCGCGGGCGATCACGGCGGTCACTGGCGCTGCGGCGGGGTAAGTTGCCTTGCGTTTCACCATGGCGCTTCGTTGCGCTCATCCAGCACCGCTTGAGACAAAGTCGCACCAGCGCCAAGCACGACTGGCTCAAAAGGCCGCTTCCAACTCGGCACTCTGGTGGCGACCTTGGCAGGCATAGGCACCAGCTCAGCCACCGGCTTGCCATGCCGCAAAATGCGCACGGTTTCGCCCTTCTCAACCAGGTCAATCATGGCCGATGTGTTGGCGCGGAACTCACTGAGCGGGACGCTGATGGGGGCAGTTTGCATTTTGTACAAAATTGGTTGTTTTGTACATTTTACCCGGTTTTTTTGTTGGCCTGGTTGAAAATGCTTACAAAAGGTCGACCTTGGTGGCATTACATTTAAAGCTAACTTGTGTTTCAAAAAGAAATCCATGCACGCATCAGAACCCATTACCCGACGCACAGCCCTGAAAACCGTCACCACACTGGCCGCCGCCAGCGCTTTTCCGGCGATTGTTCCGGCCATCGCCCAAACCACCTGGCCCAGCAAACCCATTCGCCTGCTGGTGCCTTTTGCCCCCGGCGGCAGTTCTGAAATTGTGGCGCGGTCTGCGGCCAATGAGATCAGCAAAAGCCTGGGGCAGACGGTGTTTGTTGAAAACAAGCCCGGCGCCAGCGGCAACATCGCCATGGCCGAATGTGCGCAGAGCACTGACGGGCATACGCTCATTCTGGGCCACATTGGCACTTTTGCCGTGAATCCGTTTATTTTTGACAAGCTGCCGTTTGACACCAACAAAGACTTCAAGCCCATCTCGCTGCTGGCCAAGGTGCCCAGCCTGTATGTGGTCCACGCCGACCTGCCGGCCAAAAACCTAAAGGAATTCATCGCTTTGGCCAAGGCCAAACCCGGCAAGCTGAACTACGGCTCTGCGGGTAACGGCAGCGCCGGGCATCTGGCCTTTGAGTATCTAAAAATGGTCAGCGACACCTTTGTGCTGCATGTGCCTTACCGAGGCACCGGCCCGCAATTGACGGACCTGCTGGCCGGCCGGCTGGATGCCGCCAGCGTCGGCGCGCCAGCGATATTGGCGCACATCAAATCCGGCAAGCTGCGCTGCATTGCCACCGGCACCAAAGAGCGCCTGCCCCAGCTGCCAGACGTGCCCACCGTGGCCGAGAGCGGTTACCCCGGCTTTGAGATGACCCAGTGGTATGGCCTGAATGCCCCGGCCAACATGGCGCCCGAGGCCATTGCCAAAATAGCCGACGCCTGCGCCAAAGCCATGAAGAACCCCCTGGCCACCGAGCGCCTGCGCGGCGACACCGCCCAGCCTGTAGGCGACACACCGGCGCAATACGCAGCGTTTATCAAAACCGAACAGGCCCGCTGGCAGCTGGTCGCCGCGCGCGCCAAAATCAAACCCGACTGAGTTTCAGTTGCTATGTATTCATGAGCTGCTGGCCCCACGGATAGGAAATCCAACCACATGAGGGCAATTAATGTCTTTTCATAGATTTTCGATAGCAAAATTATCCCAAATCTATCTCCAATATTCTTCGACATTAGCCTTCGATTTTCGTTAGCTTTTTTAGTTAGACATGAGTGCTGTGAATGCTGCGAATCTGCTCAGCTTTAAAAAATCGCTACGTTTGTTTTGAGTTGGGTTTTGCTACTCAGCCCAGCACCCAGGGGTAAAAACGCGCTGTAGGGCTTTTTTGAGCGCCGCATGGGTGTCAGCTGCAAAAGAACACTGCCTTACGCAGACTTCGCGCGCCAACATTCGCTAAAGGCACATAGCGGAACAAGCGGATTGCGATTCGCTTGCCCCAAACCGGTCATTGACAACCGGGAATCAACGGGCAGCTTTGTAGCAAGCACTCCGTCAAAGCGAGCACCCGCCATGGGCTGGAACCTGGCTTTCGATTGGGCGCAGTGTCTGGCAGTTCGCGACGACAAAGCTGTCATAGGCACCTACAAACTGGTCGCCCGAAAGCGGTCACTTCAGTCTCTTCCTACCTTTCTGCTAGATGCCAGTGTGTCAACAAGACGGCGTGCGCTTCCAGCTGCCAAGGTTAAGCCCAATGCGCCGTGACCGGTGTTTAGCCAAACTCCTGGTATCGGGCTTGGCCCGATTAGCGGCAATGAGTTAGGTGTGGCCGGCCGCAAGCCAGCCCATGGCTGCGAGGCACCTATCTCAAACGCGCCAGGAAACATCTTCTCAACAGAAGAGCACATTTGCGCAACACGTCGCTGATTTAACTCAAGCCCATGACCAACTATTTCAGCTGCCGCTGCAACGCGCAGTTGCCCATTTAACGGCGCAAAAACGGTTTTGAGGCCTAAGTCGGTGATGCTACATTGAGGGGAGTGCATTGCCTCTTTAACCGGTAAGGTCAGGCTGTAGCCTTTTACTGGATAAATGGGAAGTTTGAGTCCGAGCTTATGGGCAATGCCCACGCTTGCTGTGCCTGCGCAAACAACGAACGCGTCAGCTTGAATTTGGTTGTTGGTTGTAGTAACACCGATAACTCTGCCAAGCTTTGATACCCAACCCTCAACACTGGTGTTTAAATGGAGTTTCACTCCGCGACTGACCGCACTCGCTGCCAGCGCCTGACACAACAGGTAGGGGTCGGCGACACACTCGCTGGCAGTCCACACACCACCGACAAAGTTGCTTTCACTGCGGGCCAGCGCAGGCTCTTGACCAATACACTCCTCTCGAGTGAGCAGGCGCTGATTGCTTCCCCACTGCTCCTGAAACTTAACTTGCCTTGCCTGTTGGTCTAGACTTTTCATGTCTGGACACAGCACCAACTTGCCGCTGCGCTACGGATAGGAAATCCAACCACATGAGGGCAATTATGCCCCATGTTTTGGGCATCACAGGCCTTCAGCCTGGGTCTGCCTGAGCGCTTGTTCAAGGCCTGTCGCCCGAGATTTTTCGGTTTGCGCATTTTTGGGCAGCACCAGGCGCAGCCCTGCCCCGCAGCGTTGGCTAAACCGCTGTTGCCTTCGTCCCAATCTGGCTCAACCTCGACACCCTCGCCCATGGGCGCGTCGCACCCGTCCCACAGCGGTGGCCCGCGTGCTGGTGTGATGCGCGGTGGCTCTCTCTCCACCCCGATGTGCTCCAGTATTTGCCGGATGTCGGCGCTGTAGGTGATGAAGGCGATGATGCGCATTTGCCCGCCACAGATGGGGCATACCAGCGGGAACACCTCGTAGATGCG
>JBKCGU010000018.1:0-2822 GCA_046303055.1 Polaromonas sp. | reverse complement strand
ACCCGATGGCGGGCAGCAGGTTGGGCACCAGGGCGTAGCTGTTGCCGTTGGCATCGAATGTTGCGGCTAATTGGCTTTGCAGGCCGCTGACCAGGCTGCTCATCCAGCTTGCGGCTGTGGCCCCGCCGCCTTCTGTGTCTTGGTCTGTGATGATGACGGTGTTGCCTTGTGCATCCCACTCGGCGTGGGCGATGCCTTCGCTCATGGGGATGTCGGCATTGCCGCCACCGAAGAGATCGCCGAACACACCGAGCGCGCCCAGGACGGCAATGCCAATGCCGACCGGGCCGGCCCAGGCTGCGCCGGTCATTGCGCCGTAAAGGCTCAAACCACTGGAGACGATGCTGACGGGATCGCCCGATTGCAGTGCCAAGGCAAACCCCAGGCCGGGTAGAAATTCAGCTCCTAAAGTTTCAGTGACCCATCCTACTTGGGTGGCGGTAGACGTGAGTGTCTCGACCAAACTCAGGCCGCTGTAGGCAATGCCGCCAATATCGCCTTTGTCCAGGGCGTTTAAAAGGCCCAGGGCGGCGGCGGCTGTGCCGAGCTCGCCGGGCAGTGCATTGCCTGCGAGTTTGTCGGCGGCGTTGTAAATAGCAGCGACTGTGGCTACGCGCTGCAAGTCGCTCATGTGCTCCCAGTTGTCCAGGCCGATGATGCTTTGCATCAGGCCCAGGGCCGAGCCAACTTGGGCGGCCTGGGCGGCGTCTGCTGCGTTTTGGTAATCGGTCTGGTCTAAGGCTTGGCCTTGGGGGTTGATGTAGCTGATGACGGGCTCAAAGCTGCCGTCTTCAAAAATGCGGTTGCTGACCAGTCTGGTAAAGCCTGCTTTGCCTGAACTGATCTCGCCAACAATGTCGCCGTCTGCGTTGGCGATGACGGTGCTGCCGCCTGGCACGGTGATGAAGCTTAAGTGGCTGAAGCTTAAGTCGCTTGTATCGCCCAAGCTCAAGCCTTGCAGTTGAGCTGTCAGTGCGCTTTGCTGGGCCGGGGTGAGGGTTGCGCCTGTGGTGGCTAAGTAGTTGGCGTAGCTGCTGGTGGGGTCGAGTGGGTTGGGGGTGGCGGGGGTTACGGGCAGCGTTGGTGCAACAAATGAACCGGCAAACGCTTCATCTACAACGCGGTCCACTGAATTACCGGCAATATCGTTGATAGTGATGCGCCCGTCCTCCATCTGGCCCACACGGTCACCGGTCTGCAGCAGGGCGATGGTGTTGCCATCTCTGTCAGTGATGATGCCGCCGCCTGTGCTGTCTCTGGACTCTAGCCAGTCGGGGTGGTCGGGGATGCGGCGCTCTAGTGTGCCGTTGGGGTTAGCTTCGTAGACTTGGCCGTCGATAGTTACGGTTTCAAAGGCTACTGGCGTGGTGGTGGGGGTTGGTTCTGTAACTACAGTTGGTAGTGGTGTGAGGTCGCCACCTATAGGGCTCAAAATGTTAAGTGGATGCTGATCAACGAGTGTTTCAAGCCATCCCCCTTCGCCGCGCAACATGTCTGCTGCGATGACCGGGCTAACTGTAAAGGCGCTAGATTCTCCACGCGAGTTTTGTACTGTAACTTGACCAGACTCGCCAACTGAAGCCAAGACAACATGCCCGCTGGTATCACGCGCTACAAAATTAAGCCGCCCCTCGCCATCTAGCTGGCCGACCCGGCCTGCACTATCCACCACATACTTGACAACGAATGCACTTCCCGCAATGGTTGAGCCTGTACCGTCAACAGCGGTATAAATTTCTTCAATGCGACCCGTCTCACTATCGCGGCGAGCCATGACGCTTAGTGAGCCAATCCGAACAGGTGCTGCGTCCAGTTCCAAACCAGTAGGCGATAAACCATTTTTAACGTTAGCCACCACCGTACGCAGAGTCGCGCTGATTTCCAGTTCATTCAGCGTGCTGCTATTGCCGACCCAAACCGGGCTACCTCCCTGCACAGTCGCAAGCATGGTGTAGGCTGTAGATGGCAAGGCACCGCTGGCAGATACGCCAGCTAGCGCTTCTGTTTCAGCCAGAACGGCACCTGACGGGTGGGCCAATGCAGATGCACCGGCAACCCCCAGGCTGGCAAGAATAGCAGGCAGGTTGCCTGTCACCACGCCGCCTGTCGCGGTCACCATGGCCGCCAGCGCTGCATCGGCGCGTGGGGTTCTTTGCACTTCAATACCGTCGAGGTGCGTGCCCGCAACACCAACGACCGTGTAGGCATACGCGCCAAACTGGTCGCGGCCCAAACTGTAGTTCGGCTGCATGCCCGCAAATGCCGTTTGCGCTTCGGTGTGCAGGGCTGCGTACTGCGCCTGCGATGTGGAGGCCATCACACCCGGCCCGTCAATGTTGGCGCCATTCAAACCAAAGAACTTGGCGCTCAACTCGGCCAGTGAACCGCCAAGGGAGTGGCCTGTGACGGTGACCATTTGGCGGAGGTCGTCGATTGATGGAGGCTCCTCTTTACGATCAATGTATTCTTTTTGAATCTGCTTAAAAGATTCAATCGTGAACTTGATCGCATCCGTCATCTGCGGGTCCCAGGCACCCGCACCAATGGCCGTGAGCAGATTGGACGTGGCCAGCACCCGGTCTGATCGAACAAGGTCGGTCGGGTCATTGGTACCTGCAAAGGCGATGGTGTATTTGCCGGTGGCGGGGTCTTTGTACAAGCTGCCCTGAAAGCCTGAGCCAGGAGTGGCTTTAAACCGATCGACCTCAACCGGTGCCGCACTGCCGACGATACGACCGGTTGTGCCAGGCCCCGTGCCGTAAGCGCCCATGGCCAGCGGCAAAAAATCAAGAACGCGGCCTGTGTTCACGATAGGCATGGGC
>JBKCGU010000017.1:0-41352 GCA_046303055.1 Polaromonas sp. | reverse complement strand
CTGGCCTCATCGGCTTGGCGCATCCAGTTCATGATGCTGGTGGCGTGGCAGCCAAACTCCTTAGCCAGCTCGCCTGGCTTTCTGCCTGCTCTAACCAATTCAATCATCTGATCACGAAATTGCGCCGGATACGGCGGCTTGGGGGTATGCGGTTTGGACACTTCGGACTCCTTCTGTATGAACAATAAGGTGTCCGTGAAATAGGGTCAACTCTAAGTCCAACTCCAACTCCAACTCCAACTCCAACTCCAACTCCAACTCCAACTCCACGTTCTGTTTGTGTACTGCGACGTACCGTTCTATCCCTATCAAGTCGCCCCCGAGAAACTCGCCTGGCTGTCAATAGCAGCCCCTGTACCGCTTTAGCCTATAAGTTGTTGATTTACCAAAGAAAAAGGCCGCTAACGGTATGTCGTTAGCGGCCTTTATATTGCGGTCTGGTGGAGCTGGGGGGATTTGAACCCCCGTCCGCAAGCCTTATTCGGGCAGATCTACATGTTTAGCGGTCTGATTTGAGTCTCGCCACTTGTGTCGCACAGTCGCACGCTACACAAGACGCCAGCACCCTATTTTCTTGCCCCAGGTTAAGGTACCCAGCCCGGAGCCAGCCGATAAAATTATCTTTACAGCCTGGAATCTTTAGCTTTCGCTACAAACCCCTTGCCCAGCCCATCGGCCTGCTGTTGTAAAGCTCACAGGCAATTAAGCTGCGAGTGCGAAACGTTCGTCGTTTGCAGTTAGTTTGTTTGAATCAGTTTTACGAGCACACTCAGCTCGACATGCACCACACCGCGTCCGAACCCACGTCGAAACCAATGCAGCCCCAACCCGGTAGTTTAAGGCATTGCGGGCAATTGCAAGAGGGACAGCAAAGCAGATGGTGTGGAAACCGTGGCGTCGGCTTTCCAGTGGTCTGTTGAAGCCGTTGCACCTAGGTAGCCATAAGCAGCGGCCACGGTGGGCATCGCTGCGGCGCGGCCAGCAATAATGTCGCGCTCGTCGTCACCCACGTACAGACATCTTTCAGGGGCGACGCCAAGTTGGCGCGCAGCCTCCAGCAATGGGGCGGGGTGCGGCTTGGCGTACGGCGTGGTGTCACCACCGACAATGGTTTGCGCTGATTGAAACAAGGGCATGGCGCGGGTCAGGGGTAGGGCAAAACGCTCAGACTTATTGGTGACTACGCCCCATTTGAGGCCGGCCCGGTCAAGCTGCGTGATCAGGTCTGCAACACCATCGAAGGCATAGGTGCGCTCGGTCATACAGGCTTCGTAGTTTTTAAAGAATTCTTCTTTAAAGTCATCAAAATCTGCATGTCCAGGGGCGATGCCAAAAGCCACGCCAAGCATGCCGCGTGCACCAGCACCGGCCATAGGTCTGTAGTCAGCCAGAGGCAATGAGGCCAAGCCTCGGTCGGTGCGCATTTTGTCGGCAGCTGCACCCAGATCGGGTGCGCTGTCGATCAGCGTGCCATCGAGGTCAAACAATACGGCTTGAATATGTTGAAACATCTCAGGCCTTGACCGTTGCACACATATAGTTGACGCTGGTGTCGCCATCCAGCCAATAATGTTTGGTTAGCGGGTTGTATTGCAAACCCTTGGCGTGCGTCTGGCTCAGGCCTGCACTGCGGCAATACGCAGCCAGCTCTCTGGGTTTGATCAGCTTGGCGTATTCGTGCGTGCCGCGTGGCAGCAGATTAAGCACATATTCGGCCCCAACAATCGCAAACAAAAAAGCCTTTGCGTTGCGGTTGATGGTGGAAAAGAACACGTGTCCACCAGGTTTGACAAGCAAGGCGCAGGCTTTGACCACGAGCGATGGGGCGGGCACATGCTCCAGCATTTCCATGCAGGTGACCACATCAAAACTGCCAGGTTGCTCTGCAGCCAAGGCTTCGGCACTGATTTCTCGGTACTGCACCCCTGCGGTTTGAGCTTCCAGTGCATGTAGTTGCGCGACTTTTAATGCTTTAGTGGCCAAGTCAATGCCCAACACGTCAGCGCCTTCGCGAGCCATGGCATCAGCCAAAATACCGCCGCCACAGCCCACGTCAAGCACACGCAGGCCTTTGAGTGGAATCAGATTTTGAATCCAGTCCAGCCGCAAAGGGTTGATCTGATGAAGTGGCCGGAACTCGCTTTCTTTGTCCCACCAGCGGTGCGCGAGGTCAGAAAATTTAGCCAGTTCGGCCGGGTCGAAGTTGTCTTGTGTTTGCATGTGCCTATTATCGTTCGGGCATAAAAAAACCGCGCTTAAGCGCGGTTTTTTCGGGTAATCCTGAGGGATTACTTGGTAGTGCGTGTACCCACGACTTCGATTTCGACGCGGCGGTTTTTGGCGCGACCCTCGGCGGTCTTGTTGTCAGCGACTGGCTGCTTCTCGCCTTTGCCTTCGGTGTAAACACGGTTTTTCTCGATGCCTTTGGACACCAGATACGCTTTTACAGCTTCAGAACGGCGGACAGACAATTTTTGGTTGTAAGCATCGCCACCGACGGAGTCGGTGTGACCCACTGCAATGATGACTTCGAGGTTGATGTCTTTGATTTTCCCAACCAAATCGTCAAGTTTCGCTTTGCCATCCGGCTTGACAACAGATTTGTTGAAGTCAAAGAAAGCATCAGCGGCGTATGTCACCTTGGTGGCAACAGTTGCTGGAGCAGCAGGTGCAGGTGCAGGTGCAGGTGCAGCAGCAACAGGAGCTGGAGCTGGAGCAGCCCGTGGAGCTACGACAGGGGCGATAGCGCCATCACAGCCGGGGAAGGCAGTTGCAGGTGTCCAATTGGCATCGCGCCAGCATAGTTCGTTGTTTCCGTTTTTCCAAACCAGCTCATTTGAACCGTTTTTCCAATTGTCGACAGTTTGTGCGCCAGCGGCGGTAGCAAGCGCTGCGGAAGCAAACAACATTGCCACTTTGTTGAGTTTCTTCATGGTTCTCCTCTAGAGAAAAGCCGCAGACTGGCTGCGATTGATAAGTTATACGTTGTGAATGACCATCACTCACATCGTTACATATATTGTGCCATAGCCTGCGGCCGCCACAAGCGCTTACGCGGTCTTGTCTTACAGGGCGGCCGATATCTTTATACTTCGTTGCTGTATCGCCACAGGCGTAAAGCCTAGGTTTCAGGCCTTAAAATCCTTCATTCGCCTTTGCAGGCGAGCCGAAAACTTTATCCAGGCCGTTCATGACCCAGTTTGCAAAAGAAACCCTGCCCATCAGTCTTGAAGAAGAAATGCGGCGCAGTTACCTTGATTACGCGATGAGTGTGATTGTGGGTCGGGCGCTCCCCGATGCCCGCGACGGCCTCAAGCCCGTTCACAGGCGCGTCCTGTTTGCCATGCATGAGCTGAGCAATGACTGGAACAAACCGTACAAAAAATCAGCCCGTATTGTGGGTGACGTGATTGGTAAATATCACCCCCATGGCGATCAGTCGGTATACGACACGATCGTGCGGATGGCGCAGGATTTCTCGATGCGTCACCTGCTGGTCGATGGTCAGGGCAACTTCGGCTCCGTGGATGGCGACAACGCTGCCGCGATGCGCTACACCGAAATCCGCCTGGCCAAAATTGCGCACGAACTGCTGGCCGACCTGGACAAAGAAACCGTCGACTTTGGTCCTAACTATGACGGCAGCGAGCAGGAGCCACTGGTCATGCCGACCCGGTTACCCAATCTGCTGGTCAATGGCTCAGGCGGCATTGCTGTGGGCATGGCCACCAACATTCCGCCGCACAACCTGAACGAAGTCGTTGATGCCTGCCTGCATCTGTTAAAACATCCAGAGGCCACGATTGATGACTTGATGGACATCATTCCGGCGCCAGACTTTCCCACGGCCGGCATTATTTACGGCATCAATGGCGTCAAGGACGGCTACCGCACCGGGCGCGGCAAAGTCGTCATGCGGGCCAAGTGCCACTTTGAAGATATTGACAAGGGCCAGCGCCAGTCCATCATCGTTGACGAACTGCCTTACCAGGTCAACAAAAAGACCTTGCAAGAGCGCATGGCCGAGCTGGTGCATGAAAAGAAAATTGAAGGCATCAGCCATATTCAGGACGAAAGCGACAAGTCAGGCATGCGCCTGGTGATTGAGCTCAAGCGCGGTGAAGTGCCAGAAGTGGTTCTTAACAACCTGTACAAGCAAACGCAGCTACAGGACACGTTTGGCATCAACATGGTGGCGCTGATCAACGGCCAGCCAAAGCTCTGCAATCTGAAAGATTTGATTGCCGTGTTTTTGTCACACCGCCGCGAAGTGGTCACTCGCCGGACTGTTTTCACTTTGCGTAAGGCGCGAGAACGTGGCCACATCCTCGAAGGCCTGGCAGTAGCGCTGGCCAACATTGATGAGTTCATCGCCATCATCCGCAATGCGCCTACGCCGCCTGTGGCGAAGGCTGAACTGATGGCCAGGCAGTGGGACAGCAAGCTGGTGCGTGAAATGCTCACCCGCACGCGTGCTGACGGCGGCGTCGTCAACGCTGACGACTACCGACCCGATGGCCTGGAAAAACTTTACGGCATGGGCCAGGCTGGCCTGTATCGGCTTTCGGAAACCCAGGCGCAAGAGATTTTGCAAATGCGTTTGCAGCGCCTGACCGGCCTGGAGCAGGACAAGATTGTTGCGGAATACAAAGAAGTCATGGCCGAAATTGATGACTTGCTAGACATTTTGGCCAGGCCTGAACGGGTGTCCGTCATCATTGCTGAAGAGCTGGCCACCATCAAACAGGAGTTCGGCCAAACCAAGCTCGGCGCTCGGCGCAGCCATATAGAGCACAGCTCGTTTGACCTGAGCACTGAAGACCTGATCACACCGACAGACATGGTGGTGACGCTCTCGCATACGGGTTACATCAAGAGCCAGCCCCTGTCAGAGTACCGCTCGCAAAAACGCGGCGGGCGCGGCAAGCAGGCCACGGCCACCAAAGAAGACGACTGGGTTGACCAGCTTTTCATTGCCAATACGCATGACTACATTTTGTGTTTTTCCAACCGTGGTCGACTTTATTGGCTCAAGGTGTGGGAAGTGCCAGCCGGTTCACGCGGCTCGCGGGGTCGGCCGATCGTCAATATGTTTCCGCTGCAAGAAGGCGAAAAAATCAACGTGGTGCTTGCGCTGACAGGCGACAAACGCAGTTTCCCAGCGAACCAATATGTCTTCATGGCTACCAGCATGGGCACGGTTAAAAAAACCGCTCTTGACGAGTTCAACAACCCGCGCAAAGGCGGCATTATTGCCGTTAACCTCGATGAGGGTGACTATCTGATTGGTGCGGCTTTGACGGATGGCAAGCACGACGTGATGCTGTTCAGTGATGGCGGCAAAGCCGTTCGATTTGATGAGGATGATGTCAGGCCCTTGGGTCGAAATGCGCGAGGTGTGCGCGGCATGGCGCTTGATGTGGGACAAAGCGTGATTGCCATGCTGGTGGCTGAAGACGAGCAGCAAAGCGTGTTGACTGCCACCCAAAACGGTTACGGCAAGCGCACATCGATTACCGAATACACGCGCCACGGGCGCGGCACCAAAGGCATGATTGCCATTCAGCAAAGCGAGCGAAACGGCAAGGTCGTAGCCGCCACGCTGGTGCACGCAGATGACGAAATCATGCTGATCACTGACAAAGGCGTGCTGGTGCGCACCCGGGTCAGCGAAATTCGCGAAATGGGCCGGGCCACACAGGGCGTCACGCTGATTGGTCTGGATGAAGGCTCACAACTAAGCGGTTTGCAACGTATTGTCGAAAACGATGCTGCACTGGATGAATCATCAGACACGGCAGAGACCCCTCCTGCCAACCTGAACACTGAAGAATAAAGCCAGCATGAAAACACTTATCGCGACATTGGCCATAGCCAGCCTGGCACTCTCAGCAGCGGTCAATGCACAGACAGCCGACCCCAAACTGCAATGGGCAACCAAAGCTGTCGCCCTTCAGCAAGGCCCGGAACTCGAGCGCCTTGTTGGCCAGTTGGCTGATTCCGCCACGCAAGACATTCTTCAAAACTGGGGGCCCAAACTGCAGTCAAATGTGCCCCCAGCAAAAAGGGAACAAGCCAAAGAAGGACTGAATGCAGAGCTCAAAAAGTATTTTGAAGATGTGTCAAAAACCATCAATAGCAAAGTCAGCAAAGTCAGCAGCAGCGCGCTAATTCCATCCTACATGGAGCGTTTTTCCCTGGACGAACTCAAGCAGCTGGTCGCTTTTTTCGAGTCGCCAGCCGTTAGAAAATACCAGTCGGCCGCGCCTGAACTCGGCAGTCTTTTTGTCAAGAAGTTGATAGAAGAAACAAATACCGACGTGATGGCCCGTACGCGGCAATTTGACGATGCGGCCACAAAAATAGTTGGGGCCGGACCCGCAAACAAAGCACCGATAGCAGCACCAAACTCGGACAAAAGCAAACCGCCCGCCAAGAAATGAACGTGACACTCGCGGAACTTCGCGTTCAAATTGATGCTTTAGACAACGAACTGCTGGTCCTGCTGAACAGGCGGGCGCAAGTTGCAGAGCAGGTCGGCGAATTCAAAAAAAGAGAAGGCAGTCCCTTCTTTAGGCCTGATCGTGTCGCCAAGGTCATTGAGCAAATCCAGCACGCCAACCAGGGGCCGCTCAAAAACGAGCATATTGCCGCCGTGTGGCGAGAAATCATGTCGGCCTGTCTGGCGCTCGAGTCACCCGTGCAGGTGGCTTATCTGGGACCCACGGGCACATTCAGTGAACAAGCTGCCTTGCAGTTTTTCGGCAGCAGTATCGAGCACGTCCCCTGCGCCAGCATTGACGAGGTGTTCCGTGCGACTGCATCGGGTAGCGCTGGTTACGGCGTTGTGCCGGTTGAAAATTCTACCGAGGGCGTTGTATCGCGTTCGTTAGATTTGTTTTTGAATTCTCCCCTGCACATTGTGGGCGAAACCAGTCTGATGGTGCGACACAACCTGCTACGCCTGAGTAGCAGCATGCAGGGTATAGAGGCGGTTTATGCCCATCCCCAGGCCTTGGCGCAGTGTCAGGAGTGGCTCACGACGCATCTCCCAAACGCAGCCCGACATGCCGCCGCAAGCAATGCAGAAGGGGCCCGTCTGGCGTCCACCAATCCAGCCTGGGCAGGCATTGCCAGCGAGCGGGCTGGTACTCAATTTGGCTTGTACACAGTGGCTCATGGCATTCAGGACGATGCCTTTAACCGCACAAGATTTGCAGTGGTTTGCCTTCCTCAGACATTGCCTGCTCCGCCTGCGTCTGGCAAGGACTGCATCAGTCTGGTGGTTTCTGTGGCCAATCGCCCTGGTGCGGTACATGACCTGCTCGTGCCCCTGAAAGACCACGGTGTTTCCATGACGCGCTTTGAGTCGCGTCCAGCACGGTCTGGACAGTGGGACTATTACTTTTACATTGATCTGCAAGGTCACCCTGCTCAAGCGCATGTCGGGACGGCATTGGCCGAACTACAAAAACTTTGCGCCTTCTACAAAGTTCTGGGTACCTATCCGGTCAGTGACTGATGAACAACAAAAATCAGGTTTTATGTGATGTTTGAACAACTGGGTCTGATTGGTTGCGGCTTGATGGGCGGTTCATTTGCGCTGGCGCTCAAGCGGGCCGGACTTGTCAAGCGTATCGTGGGTTATAGCAAATCACCGTTCACAACAGAGCGCGCCCGGCAAATGGGGGTGATTGATGTGGAGGCGCCATCAGCCTTGCTGGCTGTTTCTGGCGCAGACATTGTGTTGCTTGCCGTACCAGTTTCTGCAACAGAAGCCACGTTCAAGGCCATTCGCCACCTTTTGACACCCAATACACTGGTCATGGATGTGGGCTCGACGAAACGGGATGTGGTGGATGCAGCGCGGCGCGTTCTGCGTGATCAAGTGGGCTGTTTTGTGCCCGCCCACCCTATTACCGGCAAAGAAGTGTCCGGCGTTGAGCATGCCGATGCCAATTTGTACAACGGCAAGCAGGTCATCCTGACACCTATTGAGTGCACATTCACCGCACAACTGAGCAAAGCAACCAGCCTGTGGACCGCCCTGGGTTGCCATGTTGTGCAGATGTCACCACAAGCCCACGATGCGGCCTATGCGGCTGTCAGCCATCTGCCACACTTGATTGCCTTTGCTTTGATGAACAGCATTTCAGGTCAGTCGCACGGTGCCGACTATCTGTCCCTGGCGGGACCGGGCTTTCGCGACTTCACCCGCATCGCCGCCAGTGACCCAAAAGTATGGCGTGACATTCTGCTTGCAAATCGCGAGGAGCTGTTGGCGCAGTCGAAGATCTTTCAGCAATCCCTTGAATCGCTTGAAAATCTGATTGCCAGCAATGACGGCGACAGCCTAGAGCGTCTGATTGAGCAGGCAAGTGGCACACGCGCAAGCTGGCGCATCAGCTCACAAAAATCGCACAAATAATTTTTTGCATGTTTGATATCGCGTACCTGGACATACCGGCACTGACGCGCACCCGGGGACGGGTTCGCTTGCCGGGTTCCAAAAGCATTTCCAACCGCGTATTGCTGCTGGCGGCCTTGAGCCATGGAAAAACCCGAGTCCACGACCTGCTGGCCTCCGACGACACTGCCGTGATGTTGACAGCGCTTAGACAGTTGGGCTGTTCGATTGAGCAAACCGGCGACAGCGTGACCATTGATGGCTTGGGCGGACATCTGCCCTGCAACACGGCCAAACTCTTCCTGGGCAACGCGGGTACTGCCATGCGGCCACTGGCAGCAGCGCTTGCCATGCTTGGCGGCGAGTTTGAGCTGTCTGGCGTTGCGCGCATGCATGAACGTCCCATTGGCGATCTGGTCGACGCCCTCAAGCAACTCGGCTGCAATATTGACTATTTGGGAAACGACGGATTTCCGCCATTGCAGTTGCGCGCCCGACCGCCAGGTCAACTGTTGCTGGACGAACCCATTCGGGTTCGTGGTGACGTGTCCAGTCAATTTTTAACCGCCCTGCTGATGGCGCTGCCGCTGGTAGCCACCCGCGACATTCATATTGACGTGGTGGGCGAACTGATCTCTACGCCCTACATTGACATCACCCTTAATCTGCTGAAGCGCTTTGGGATTCATGTGGCGCGAGATGGCTGGCAGCGCTTTACGATTCCTGCAGGCAGCCAGTACCAGTCGCCAGGTGACATACATGTTGAAGGCGATGCATCGTCTGCTAGTTATTTCATAGCTGCCGGCGCTTTATTTCATTGGGCTGCAGGTCAAAATCATCTTCATATTCAGGGTTTGGGAACAGATTCCATTCAGGGCGACATCCGTTTTGTGGAGGCCGCCAGAATGATGGGTGCGCAGATTGAAAGCACACCCAACACGCTAAAAATTTCACCCTCACAGCCTCTGAAAACAGACAGCCATTGGCCGCTGAAGGCCATCGACCTGGATTGCAACCACATCCCTGACGCAGCCATGACTCTGGCGGTGATGGCACTGTATGCAGAAGGCACGACCGTACTGCGTAACATTGCCAGCTGGCGCGTCAAAGAAACCGACCGCATTGCTGCCATGGCCTGCGAGTTGCGCAAGCTAGGGGCGACCGTAGAAGAAGGTCACGACTTTCTCAAAATAACCCCCCCAGCCAGCGCTCAAGAGTGGAAAACAGCGGCCATTCACACCTACGACGACCACCGCATTGCCATGTGTTTTTCTCTCGCTGCCTTTAACCCCGCGCAATTGCCGGTTCGCATTCTGGATCCCAAATGTGTCGGTAAAACCTTCCCGGATTATTTTGAAACACTGTTTTCAGTGGCTCACGCAAACAGCGCGAATATTCCAGTGATATGCATCGACGGCCCCACCGCATCAGGTAAAGGCACTCTGGCAGCAACAGTTGCGCAAGCGCTGGGTTACCACTATCTTGATTCAGGTGCCCTGTACCGATTGAGCGCCCTGGCGGCCGGTCGCTCTGGTGTGTCGCTGGATGACGCCGCCGGCGTCGCCGCAATTGCGCAAAATTTACCAGTGAGCTTTGAGGGCGACAAAATTTTTCTGGGTCATGAGGATGTATCAGATGCCGTCCGTACGGAAGCTGCTGGCATGGCCGCATCGCAGGTCTCGGGTCATCCTGAGGTGCGAACCGCTTTGTTGCTGCTTCAGCGCAGTTTTCGCAAGCTGCCGGGTCTGGTGGCCGACGGCCGAGACATGGGAACAGTGATTTTTCCGGATGCAACGCTCAAAATCTATCTCACGGCCAGCAGTCTTCATCGAGCCGAGCGCCGTCATAAGCAATTGATTTCAAAGGGAAATTCGGTTACACTAATGACGATTCAGCAAGATTTAGAGGCTCGCGACATGCGCGATACATCGCGAACCACAGCGCCTTTGAAGCCTGCTGATAACGCCAAGTTACTGGACAACTCTGAGCTGTCGGTTGAAAAATCGGTGTCTCAGGTGCTTGACTGGTGGCAAGGCACCCGGCCCTTTTGACCCCTCGCACTTCAATGAATGCACCGCCGGTGCATCGGTCAAAAGAATCATTAACTTAACCCGCCGTCTAAAAACATCCAATTTAGGACAGCAACAACATTCCCCAAGCAGATATAAAAACCTTTCAGCAATTGTGCTGACTGAACCCTGTGTTGTGGACAAGGAAACTAAATGTCTGAATCTTTTGCCGACCTATTTAACGAATCGCTCAAGCGCTCTGAAATGCGCACCGGTGAAGTCATCACCGCTGAAGTCGTTCGCATCGACCACAACCACGTCGTTGTCAACGCCGGACTCAAATCCGAGGCCTATGTGCCGCTCGAAGAATTCAAAAACGACCAGGGTGAGCTCGAAGTTCAAGTCGGCGACTTTGTGTCGGTGGCCATCGACTCGGTCGAAAACGGCTATGGCGACACCCTGCTGTCGCGCGACAAAGCCAAGCGCCTGGCCTCATGGATGAGCCTGGAAAAAGCGCTGGAATCCGGCGAGTTTGTCACGGGTCAGACCAGCGGCAAGGTCAAAGGCGGCCTGACTGTTCTGGTCAACGGCATCCGCGCTTTCCTGCCCGGTTCACTCATCGACACCCGCCCCATCAAAGACTTGTCTCCCTACGAGAACAAGACCATGGAGTTCAAAGTCATCAAGCTGGACCGCAAGCGCAACAACGTCGTGCTGTCACGCCGCGCGGTGGTTGAAGCGTCGATGGGTGAAGAGCGCGCCAAATTGATGGAAACCCTCAAAGAAGGTTCTTCTGTCAAAGGCGTGGTCAAGAACATCACCGAATATGGCGCGTTCGTTGACCTGGGCGGTATTGACGGCCTGCTGCACATCACCGACATGGCATGGCGCCGCGTGCGTCACCCAAGCGAAGTGGTGACAGCTGGCCAGGAAATCGTGGCCAAGATTCTCAAGTTCGACACCGAGAAAAACCGCGTGTCCTTGGGTCTAAAACAAATGGGCGACGACCCGTGGATGGGCGTGAATCGGCGCTACCCACAAAGCACCCGCCTGTTTGGCAAGATCACCAACATCGCCGATTACGGCGCATTTGTTGAACTCGAGCCAGGCATCGAAGGCCTCGTGCACGTGTCCGAGATGGACTGGACCAACAAAAACGTGACACCTAACAAGCTCGTCGCACTTGGCGATGAAGTTGAAGTGATGGTTCTGGAAATCGACGAAGACAAGCGCCGTATCAGCCTGGGCATGAAACAGTGCAAGGCCAACCCATGGCAAGAGTTTGCTGTGGACACCAAACGCGGTGACCGCGTCAAGGGCCCGATCAAATCCATCACCGACTTCGGCGTGTTCGTCGGCTTGGCGGCTGGTATTGACGGTCTGGTGCATTTGTCTGACCTGTCATGGAACGAGCCAGGTGAAACAGCAGTGCGCAACTACAAAAAGGGTCAGGAAGTCGAAGCGATTGTGCTGGCCGTTGACGTTGACCGCGAGCGCATTTCCCTCGGTATCAAGCAGCTCGACTCCGATCCGTTCACCACGTTTGTGTCGATCAACGACAAGGGCGCGATTGTGACGGGCAAGGTCAAGACTGTGGACGCCAAAGGTGCTGAGATTGACCTCGGTGAAGACATCATTGGTTATCTGCGCGCCAGCGAGATCAGCCGGGACCGCGTTGAAGACGCGCGCAACGTGCTCAAAGAGGGCGACGAAGTCTCTGCTGTTGTGGTCAACGTGGATCGCAAGACGCGCAACATCCAGCTGTCAGTCAAAGCCAAGGACAACGCTGACCAGCAAGAAGCCATGGCCACCCTGAGCCAGCAGTCTGCCAAAGAAAGCTCCGGCTTGACCAACCTTGGCGCTCTGTTGCGCGCCAAGATGGACAGCTCCGAGAAGTAAAAAGTGTTGCGGGACTGACCAGACGACGCAGCAAGGCTGCCCGTCTGCTCTGTCCCCAAACTTATCAATCCCCGACTTCATGACCAGAAGCGACCTTGTTGAAGAGCTGGCCAACCGGTTTGACCAGCTCACACACCGTGATGCCGAATACGCCGCCAAGACCATCCTTGATGCTGTCAGTGATGCACTGGTGCGTGGTCACAGAATAGAGATTCGGGGCTTCGGCAGTTTTTCGGTCAACCGCCGGCCGCCACGCATGGGGCGCAATCCGCGCTCAGGCGAAAGCGTTGCGATTCCTGAAAAACGGGTTCCTCACTTCAAGCCCGGGAAAGCATTGCGCGAGGCTGTTGATGCCCATACTCAAATGCTGGCATCAAAAGCCAATGCAAAAATTTCAAGCTCTTGAACCCTTTTTTGGCTGACTACAATGGCTTGTTAACTCCTGAAAGCGGTACCCCGTGAAATACCTGATGTGGCTGCTCAAAGCAGCCATTTTTTTTACGCTTTTTGCTTTTGCGCTGAATAACCAGCAGCTTGTCGCTGTCAATTTTTTCTTTGGAACGTACTGGAAAGCCAACCTCGTGCTGGTGGTGTTGACAGCTTTCGGTATTGGCTTGCTGCTCGGTGTCTTGCTGATGATGCCGCGCTGGTGGAGAAGCCAGAAAAACCGCTCGGTGCAAGTAGCCCAACCAGCCGTGGTAGCCCCCGTCAAGACGACTCCCGACACAGGCTCGGTGACCGCAGACACCCTCATCATGGCGCGCGATGGACTTTGATATCAGCTGGATTTTGTTGGGCCTGCCCCTGGCGTTTACTCTAGGGTGGATGGCTTCACGGGTGGATTTACGCCATTTGCGTTTTGAAAACCGACAGGCACCCAAGGCGTACTTTCGCGGGCTGAATTTTCTGCTCAATGAGCAGCAAGACCAGGCCATTGACGCCTTCATCGAGGCGGTACAAAGCGATCCGGACACATCGGAACTGCACTTCGCGCTGGGCAATCTGTTTCGCCGCCGCGGCGAATACGAACGTGCTGTGCGGGTGCACGAGCATCTCTTGCAACGCGGTGACCTGCCGCAGCCAGATCGTGATCGTGCCCAGCACGCGCTGGCACTTGACTACCTCAAGGCAGGTTTGCTGGACCGTGCAGAAAACGCACTGCGCAAGCTTGAAGGCACAGGCTTTGAAGAGGAGGCAAGATTGGCCTTGCTTTCCATCTATGAGCGCTCACGCGATTGGGAGCACGCCAGCCACATTGCCAGCAAGCTGGGCGGTGCCGGGCACGGCAGCTTTAAGGGCAGACAAGCCCACTACCTGTGCGAGCAGGCCAATGCACTGGTCGCTGCAGGTCAAGCAGATGCGGCCATCAGCCTGCTTGATCAAGCTTGCCAGCTCGCGCCAACAGCGGCAAGGCCATTGATTGACCTGGCAAGACTTCACCACCAAAGCGGGCGTGCTCAAGCCGCATTTGACAATTTGATGACCCTGGAACGAACAGCGCCGCAAAGTTTTCCGCTGGCCAGCAGCCTGATGGTCAGCATGGCAGAGCAGCAAAATGCGTTTGCCGCCCCCATCGTCGAGCTGCTGAAAACCCACTACCAGCACACCCCCTCTGTGGACGTCATGCAGGCCCTGGCAACGCTTGAAAAAGACCCGTCAGAAAGCCGTCAAACCTATATCGACCACCTGGAAAGCGAAGCGTCGCTGGTCGCTGCGACACGCTGGATAGCCGGCGAAAATCTGGGCACCGCACACCAGAACAAGCTGATAAAACGCGCCCTTGAAGTGGCCGTCCAACCTTTGATGCGCTACCGTTGTGCGGCCTGCGGGTTTGAAGCGAGCCAGCACTTTTGGCACTGCCCCGGTTGCCAAGCCTGGGACAGCTACCCGGCACGGCGAATAGAAGAGATATGACGAACATGCCTGTACACATCACTGAAGAAAAAATCAGCGCAGCCCGTGTCCTGGTTGTTGGCGACGCGATGCTTGACCGCTACTGGTACGGCGCAGTCGACCGAATCTCACCCGAGGCGCCCGTGCCAGTGGTACGCGTCACACGTGTTGAAGAGCGTGTCGGCGGCGCGGCGAACGTGGCCGGCAACATTGTTGCACTGGGTGCGCAATCGTCACTGCTGAGCGTCGTGGGTGACGACGAAGCCAGCCACCAGCTCGAAGCATTGGTTGCCCAAACCGGTATCGCACCTTACTTTGGCCGAGACCCTAAGCTCAAGACCACCGTCAAGCTGCGCGTCATCGGGCGGCAGCAGCAGTTGCTCCGGCTTGACTTTGAGAATACCCCTGAAAACGAAGTCCTGGCCTCCCAGTCGAGCACATTCGACAAACTTTTGCCGCAGCATGATGCTGTGCTGTTTTCAGACTACGGCAAGGGCGGTCTGGCGCACATCTCCTTCATGATTGACCAGGCCAAGGCCGCTGGTAAAACAGTCCTGGTAGACCCAAAAGGTTCAGACTACACGCGCTACAAAAACGCGACCGTCATCACCCCCAATCGCGCTGAACTGGAACAGGTCACTGGCCCCTGGGACAACGAAGCTGATTTGACAGCCAAAGCCCACGCGCTGCGCCAATCGCTCAAGCTCCAGGCCCTGCTGCTGACCCGCAGTGAAGCAGGCATGACACTGTTTGATGCACAAGGGCAGCTGCATGTACCCGCAGTAGCGCGCGAGGTGTTTGACGTCACAGGCGCGGGCGACACGGTCATTGCCACGCTGGCAGCATTGATGGCCGCAGGCGTCACACTGCGCGATGCCGTGCGGGTTGCCAACCTTGCAGGCGGCATCGTTGTGGGCAAATTCGGCACCGCCACCGTGAGCTACAACGAGCTGTTCAGTACGCGCCAATAAACGAAAGTACACCATGAAAATCATCGTCACAGGCGCTGCCGGCTTTATTGGCAGCAACATCATCAAAGGCCTGAATGCACGCGGCATTGACGACATCATTGCAGTAGACGATCTGACCAAGGCTGACAAGTTTAAAAACCTGGCAGACCTGCAAATTGCAGACTATGTGGATGCCGACAATTTTTACGAGCTGTTTGCTGAAGGTGCCTTCGGCCAGGTTGAGGCCGTGTTTCATGAAGGCGCGTGCAGCGACACCATGGAGTCCGACGGCAAATACATGATGGACAACAACTACACCCTGTCGTGCGAGTTGTTTCAAGCCTGCCAGGACCAGGGCACGCGCTTGCTGTACGCGTCATCCGCCGCAACTTATGGCGGTTCGGACACCTTCAGCGAGTCACCTGAATTTGAAAAGCCGCTCAATGTTTACGGTTACTCCAAGCTGCTGTTTGACCAGCGCCTGCGCCGCGAACTCGGCCAGCGGTTTGAAAATGCCAGCATCCAGTTGGCAGGCTTTCGCTACTTCAATGTTTATGGCCCGCGTGAGCAGCACAAGGGCCGCATGGCCAGCGTCGCGTTTCATCAATTCAACCAGTATCGGGCGGACGGCAAGGTCAAGTTGTTTGGCGAATATGGCGGTTATGGCCCAGGCGGCCAAATGCGTGACTTCGTATTCATCGACGACGTGGTGGCCGTCAATTTGTGGTTTTTGGATCACCCCGACAAATCAGGTATCTTCAACCTCGGGACCGGCAAGGCGCAGCCGTTTAATGACGTGGCCATCGCCGTCGTCAACACCCTGCGCAAGAGCCAAGGCGAAGCAGCGCTCAGCGTCGAAGAAGCTGCGCGCGGCGGCTTGATCGATTACATCGCCTTTCCGCCCGCTCTGGTGGGCAAGTACCAAAGCTACACCCAGGCTGATTTGAGTGCCCTGCGCGCAGCAGGCTGCGACCATGCTTTTG
The DNA here is from genome assembly GCA_046303055.1 of Polaromonas sp. Classification (GTDB taxonomy): domain Bacteria; phylum Pseudomonadota; class Gammaproteobacteria; order Burkholderiales; family Burkholderiaceae_C; genus Polaromonas. The sequence goes on along the minus strand of JBKCGU010000017.1, from coordinate 25,211 downwards.
CCGATGTGCAGAAAGGTGTCGCAGCCTATATGCGGTGGCTAGGCCAGCAGGTTTAGGTTTTTTGCCCAAGGCTCAGGCCGTTTCAGGTCAACCCTGGGGTGCCTTGCCCGTTAGACGCAGTGGCATCCATCCTATTGAAGGATGGCCGCGAGTCACCCATCCAAACCACCTCGTCAAGGAGTTTTCTCATGTTCAAAAAATTGCTGGTATTTTTAGCCGCCATGACTGTTGCAGTTGCTTTTGCAGCGGTTGACGTTAACAAAGCCACTCCGGCAGAACTCGACAGCGTCAAGGGCATTGGCCCAGCGATTTCGGGCAGGATTCTTGACGAGCGCAAAAAAGGCAACTTCAAGAGCTGGGAAGACCTGATTGAACGCGTCAAAGGCTTGGGCGTCGGCAACGCCGCCAAATTCTCTGCTGAAGGCCTGACTGTTGGCGGTGCTGGCTACGAGGGCGCAGCTGCTGCGCCTGCCAAAGCTGACGTGACAGCCGATGCCAAGCTTGAAGCCAAGGCCGACGCCGCCAAAGCTGCTGCCAAAGCTGCTGCCAATGCACCGAAAAAGTAGTCTGGAAGCCCGCGATTCGATTCGCTCACCGAAAAACCCGCCAGTAGCGGGTTTTTTGACGTTTTAAAGACATTTTTACCGGATGACCCCGACACCCTCATAATCCTGTCATGCGACTACTACACACCATGCTCCGCGTCGGCAACCTTGAACGCTCCATCAACTTTTACACCCAGGTTCTCGGCATGCAGCTGCTGCGCCGTTCTGAAAACCCTGAATACAAATACTCTCTGGCCTTTGTCGGCTACGAAGGCAATCCGGCCCAGGCTGAAATTGAGCTGACTTACAACCACGGGACTGATAGCTACGACATGGGCACCGCCTATGGCCACATTGCGCTTGGCGTTCCTGATGCCTATTTGGCAGTTGACAACATCAAGGCAGCCGGTGGCAACGTGACGCGTGAAGCTGGCCCCGTCAAAGGCGGCAGCACGGTGATTGCTTTTGTCACAGACCCAGACGGTTACAAGATTGAGCTGATACAGCGCAAGGAAGCTGGCCAGGGCGCAGGCCCGCGATAGGCGAAAACCAATATGCTACTATTTTGGTAGCTACTCGCCCAATTATTCATTGGCCTACAGGCATTTTTGCATCTGAAAATGGCCAAGAACAGCCCACCGCAGCTCAAGTTGCCTGGCGCGTCAAGCCGCTGGCCTGAAGCGCCAGAGCCGCGACTTGCGCCCAATCGCCGCGCGCCAGTGCGTCTGCCGGTGTGAGCCACGAACCGCCGACACAGACCACATTGGGCAGGCCCAAGAAGTCCATCGCATTGGCTGCGGTCACGCCGCCCGTAGGGCAAAAGCGTACATCACCAAACGGCCCATTCCAGGCTTTGAGCATGGCCGGGCCACCGGTCTGCATGGCCGGGAAGAATTTCAGTTCGCTCAGACCATCGGCCTGAGCCATCATGATTTCGCTAGCCGTGGCAACACCTGGCAGCAGCGGCAGGCGCACGTCGCGGCAGGCTTGAGCCAGCGCATGTGTATAGCCCGGGCTGACAATAAAACGGGCCCCCGCCGCGGCACTGGCCTGTGCGTCTTGTGCGTTTCGCACCGTGCCCGCCCCCACCACAGCCTCAGGCACATCACGGGCAATGGCTTCAATACAAGCCAGCGCCTGCGGTGTGCGCAGTGTCACTTCCAGCATGCGGATGCCGCCGGCAAGAAGTGCGCGTGCCATCAGCACAGCCTGGGCGACATCGGTCAGCACAATCACGGGAATGACAGGTGAGTCTTGCATGACTTGCAGGGCGGTCAACTTACCCGAAGCGTTCAAATTTAAATCCATGACAAAGCACCTTCTTCTGCGGTCAAGGCACTGCGGCGCATGTTGGTAAACAGTTCGCGGCCCATGCCCTGGCCGTCATTTTGGCGCAAAGCCAGCGGCATGATGTCTATCGTTCGCGCAGCCCATTGATCGGCTGCCACCAGCACGTTCAATTCTCCCGTGAGCGCATCAAGCCGAATCAGATCGCCGTCACGCACTCTGGCCAGTGGGCCGCCCGCAGCGGCTTCAGGCGACACATGAATAGCGGCAGGCACTTTGCCTGACGCGCCGCTCATGCGGCCGTCAGTCACCAGTGCCACCCGGTAGCCCCTGCCTTGCAGCACGGCCAGCGGTGGCGTGAGCTTATGCAGCTCGGGCATGCCGTTGGCCTGCGGGCCTTGCCAGCGCACCACACAAATGACGTCTTTTTCAAGCTCGCCAGCGTCAAAAGCATTGAGCAGACCCTGCTGTGAATCAAAGACGCGCGCTGGCGCTTCAATCACGTGTCGGTCATCTGGGACGCTGGACACCTTGATCACGCTGCGGCCAAGGTTGCCTTGCAACAGCTTGAGGCCGCCGCTGGCACTGAACGGTTTGACCACGCCGCGCACAATCGATTCGTCTTTTGAATCGCCCGCATCAGCCCATGCCAGTGCCGCGCCACTCAGATACGGCTCTCGCGTGTACTCACGTATGCCGCCAGCGCGCACCGTCAGCACATCGGCATGCATCAAACCCGCATCCAGCAGTTGCCTGATAACCAGCCCCGTACCGCCTGCGGCCTGAAACTGGTTCACATCAGCACTGCCGTTGGGGTACACATGCGTCAGCGTAGGCACGACATCTGATAAGTCTGAAAAATCGTTCCAGTCGATGGTGATGCCCGCTGAATGCGCAACCGCCACCCAGTGAATCAGGTGGTTGGTAGAGCCGCCCGTGGCCAGCAGCGCGACCATGGCATTGACAATCGCGCGCTCATCAACAATGTGGCCAATCGGCGGACACTTTGCCCCAGCGCCTTTCGCTGCGCGTAATGCGCTACCCCCCAAGGGGGCTAATTCTTCTAGGGGCGGCGCGTCGAAAAATTGCGTTTGCAGGCCCAAAACGGTACGCGCTGACTCACGCGTCAGCTCGTCCCGCAAGTCGCCACCGGGCGCCACAAACGCTGTGCCGGGCACATGCAGGCCCATCGCTTCGAGCAGCATCTGGTTGCTGTTAGCCGTGCCGTAAAAGGTGCAGGTGCCCGGGGCATGGTAGGACTTCATCTCAGACGCCAGCAGCTCGGCCCGCCCGACCAGACCCTGTGCGGCCAGCTCGCGGGTTTTGGCTTTCTCCTTGTTCGATAGGCCAGACGGCATCGGCCCCGCGGGCACAAACACGGTGGGCAAATGGCCAAAATGCAGCGCGCCTATCAGCAGTCCCGGCACAATTTTGTCGCACACGCCCAGTAGCAAAGCAGCGTCAAACATGTCATGCGACAGCGCCACAGCGGTAGACATGGCAATCACGTCACGGCTGAACAGGCTGAGCTCCATGCCTGCGGTTCCCTGCGTCACGCCGTCGCACATGGCGGGCACGCCACCGGCCACCTGCGCGGTAGCACCGTGCATGCGCGCTTCTTCCTTGATCAGGTCGGGGTAGTTTTTCATCGGCGTGTGCGCAGACAGCATGTCGTTGTAGGCCGTCACGATGCCAATGTTGGGCGCGCGCTCGGCCACGATTTTGAAGCGGTCATCTAATGGGCTGCCCGCCACCGCGTGTGCCAGATTGGCGCAACCCATCCGGTCAGCGCCTCTGGCGCGGGTGGCAGCTGTGTTGACAAGCGCCAGATAGGCGCTGCGCCGTTGTCGGCTGCGCTCAACGATGCGCGCCGTGATGCGGGCGACCTCAGGGTGTAAGTTTGGATGAGTCATGGGATGAAATTTAAAAATGGACCAACAGTGAATTGGTAACTCAATTACAACTCTGATGGTAACGGGCAACAGCCCGATTGGGCGTGGTCCAGGTTACCAAGAAGGTACAGAAAAACGCTCTGTCCGTTGTAAAGTGATGACGTGACACAGTCTCCGCCAATTTCTGCCACTTCTACTGCGCGTGACCCGGCCCGCATGCTGCAAACGGTTGTCCGTGAATGGGGCGGCGACAGCGACCTGTGGATTTTTGGCTATGCCTCGCTGATCTGGCGGCCCGAGTTTGACTTTGATGAAGAGCGTTTCGCCACCATTCATGGCTATCACCGAGCCCTGAAGATGTGGAGCCGCCTGAACCGGGGCACGCCTGAGCGGCCCGGCCTGGTGTTTGGCCTGCTGCATGGCGGCAGCTGCAAGGGGATGGCTTATCGCATCCCCCGCGCCAGTGTTGAGACGCAACTGCCCGCCCTGTGGGACCGTGAAATGCCCAACGGCGTTTACGACCCGAAATGGCTGCGCTGCCACACAGCTCAGGGGCAGGTCACAGCCCTGGCCTTCACCCTGTCAAAGCGCAGCCCCAACCACACCGGCGTGCTGCCAGACGACGCTTACCGGCAGATTTTTTCAAACTCGTGTGGCCGCTACGGCACCACGCGCGACTACGCCCAACTAACCTACGACAAGCTCCAAGAGCTGGGCATTGAAGACCATGCTCTGGGAAGGCTGCTGGGGCTGGCAAGCAGCTAAAAAAGGCGTTGTGTGAAAAGCTTTTCAGCGCGCTGCAGGTCGTCCAGCGTGTCAACGTCGGTGATACAGCCGACATCATCAAGCGCCATGAATGCTACTGAATCAGTAGCTGCTAGCTCAAGTATCAATTGAGCTGCACCCTTATTTCCCTGAAACTTGAGCAGTTCCTGGGCACATTCTGGGCCAAACCTCACGGGGTGGCCATGCTGACCATTGATCACAGGCACCGTCACGGCGCGCGGCGCTGCAAAGGCAATCGCTTTCAAGCTGGCGCTGGTGATCAGCGGTAAATCAGCCGGCAGCATCAGCCAGCCGCTGGCATCCGCCGTGGCCCGCACGCCGGCGGCAATCGAGTCGCCCATACCCGGCCGTGCAGGGTCGGCAGTGACCACGTGGTACGGCAGGCCACTGGCCTTGACAGCATCCAGGACATGGTCCATCACGCGTTTGCCTGCGAGCAGCGCTTGCAGCTTGTGGGTTGTACCGCCAGAGGCGATAAAACGCTCGCCACGGCCAGCGGCAAGGATGAGTACAACGGGCATTGTTTTGAGAAGAGTCACATTTGACATGCCATCTTTATACTTGACGAATGCCAAACCGAGACCTCCCCATCGCCGACCTGCGCAAAAGCTACGAGCTGGCTGAGCTGGTTGAATCTGCTGCACTTGATGACCCGCTCCCACAATTCGAGCAGTGGCTGGCTGAGGCGATTGCCGCCAAAGTGCCCGAACCCAACGCCATGACGCTGGCCACAGTTGCGAATGATTTGCGGCCCTCCACCCGCATCGTGCTGATCAAGGGACTCGACGCGCGTGGGCCCGTATGGTTCACCAACTACCAGAGCCGCAAAGGCGTTGAGGTGGCGGGCAACCCCTATGCGGCGCTGCAATTTCACTGGGTCGAGATGGAACGCAGCGTGCGCATTGAAGGCGTGGTCGAGAAAATCTCGCCAGAAGAAAGCGACGCCTACTACCATTCACGTCCGCTGGGTTCGCGCATCGGTGCCTGGGCCAGCCCGCAAAGCGAGGTGGTGGCCTCGCGCAGCGTACTGCAAGCCAATGAAGCCGAGTTCAAAGCAAAGTTTGGCGACAACCCGCCCCGCCCACCGCACTGGGGCGGCTATCGCCTCAAACCCGACAACTGGCAGTTCTGGCAAGGCCGGCGAAGCCGCCTGCATGACCGGCTTCGCTACACGCTGCAAGGCGATGGCGGCTGGCTGCGGGAGCGGCTGGCGCCGTGAGGCCCATTCAATCCCCACTGTTGTTCATTTTTTCGATTATTTATCCTTGTATATTCATCAGTCCATGATTAAAATACAAGGATGTTTTTACGCATCAATCAAGCTGTTGTTGCTGATTTCTTAAGCTGGAGCCCCGCAGTTGGCATACTGGGTGCGCGTCAGGTTGGTAAAACCACATTGGCCAAAGCCTTTGCCCGCCATCCTGAAACAGGCATCTATCTGGACCTTGACAACCCTCAAGCCCTGGCAAAGCTGGCCAACGCCAGCGCGTTCTTTGAGTCAAATCGCCACCGCCTGGTGGTGTTGGACGAGATTCAGAATCAGCCAGAAATACTGCAACAGCTGCGCGGTGAAATTGACGCTGACCGCCGTCCAGGCAGATTTTTGATTCTGGGTTCGGCCTCTTTCAAGCTTCTCAAACAATCTCAGTCACTGGCCGGACGCCTGGCCCTGGTTGACATGGCACCGCTGCTGCTGTCTGAGGTGCACAGCACCTTTACAGACACACAAACACTGTGGCTGCGTGGCGGTTTTCCCAACAGTTACACCGCCAAAACAAACAAGGCGTCCTGGGCCTGGCGTGACGCCTTGATCAGGCATTTTTTAAATACCGATTTGCCCGCATTGGGCATCAATGTTGACCCGCAGCTGATGCATCGATATTGGCGCATGCTGGCACATTTGCAAGGGCAGCTTTTCAATGCGTCAACCATTGCAAACTCTCTGGGCATATCGGCATCCAGCAGCACGCGCTATCTTGACCACATGTGTGACACGCTGATGGTGCGCAGGTTAGAACCGCATTTCATCAATCTGGGCAAGCGGCTGGTTAAATCACCCAAAATTTATGTACGTGACAGCGGCTTGCTGCACAACCTGCTGTCGATTTATGAGGTGAACGATTTGCTGGGTCACCCCAGCACAGGCGCGTCGTGGGAGGGTTTTGTGGTCGAGCAAATTGCCAGCCAATTGCCCAGCGGCGCAAGCCTGTCTTTTTACCGCACCATCGCAGGCACAGAGATGGATGTGGTGGTTGAAATAGGTCAACGAAAAATTGGTTTTGAGGCCAAGTTCTCCAGCGCGCCCACGGTCACCAAAGGCTTCTGGCACGCCTGCGATGACTTGCAACTCGATGCTGCTTACGTGGTTGCGCCGGTGGCTGAAGGCTGGGCCATGAAAGCGCCTGCAAGTGTGATATCCGTCATGGATATTGTGCGCAAACTACAAAATTGAAACCGTCTGCCCTTGCACCGCTGTGAATGCATCTTGCGAGACAAGTGCTGGTGCTATCTCAGCCAGCGGCAGCAGCACAAAAGCGCGTTGCCACATGCGCGGATGCGGCACGGTGAGCTGGGGTGAATCGATGCGTCCATCGCCATACAAAAGCAGGTCCAGGTCCAGCGTCCGTGGTGCGTTGACGTAGGGGCGCTCGCGGCCAGCTGCTTGTTCTATCTGCTGCAAATGTTGCAGCAGTATCGGTGCGGGCAACCGGGTGTCAATTTCAAGCACAGCGTTGATGTAGTCACCACCCGGTGCGTGGCCAGGCAGCATTTCAAGCGGCGCTGTTTTGTAAAAGCTTGAGGTTTTTTTAACCATACACAGCGGCAAAGCGTTGATGGAGACAATCGCCTGCCTGAGTGCAGCAACTGCATCGCCAAGGTTTGCACCCAGCGCGATGAAGGCCGTCACCATGGACTAAGCCTCGGGCGCAGGTCCAACTGCACCGCCTGCGTCGCCTTCGCCGCCATCGCCACGGTTGGCTGGCTTGCGGCGGCGACGGCGTTTTTTGGCAGGTGCAAAATCGCCCTGCTCCTGAGTTGCATCAGGTGCTGAATCAGCTGGCTCTGCAAAACGCACATCGGCTGGGGCCGTATCGGGCTTTTTAACCCGCACCCTGGCCTGCTGCGGCTTTTGAAGTTGCGACTGGCGCTGGGTTTCAATCATCTGGTGGCGCTCATCGTCGTAAGCGGTGCTGAACTTTTCCCACCACTCGGCGAGTTCCATGTCAATCTCGCCGGTCTGTGCGCGCAGGCGCAAAAAATCAAAGCCGGCGCGAAAGCGCGGCTGCTCGAGCATCGAATAAGGCGAAGCGCCAACACGCTTGTCAAAGCGTATTTGCATCGCCCAAATGTCGCGCATATCGCCGCCCAGCTTGCCGCGACCCGAGACATCACCAATCTTGGCATTGAAGGTGTCGTCAATCGCGTCGTGCAATGCAGGCAAGGTGTGCTCGCCGCGCCTCAAGCGTTGATGCCAGCCGTCACGCACGTCGGCCCACAACACACATGACAACAAGAAACTGGGCGCCACCGGCTTGCCCTCGCCTACCCGGCGGTCGGTGTCTTGCAAGGCCAGATTTAAAAACGGCTCGTGCGCGTTGTTGACGACCACATCGAGCAGCGGGTAAATACCGGTCAAGCCCAGGGTTTTCAGCTGCTCGATGCTGGCCAGCGCATGGCCGGTTTGCAGCAGCTTGAGCATTTCGTCAAACAGGCGTGACTGCGGCACGTCCAGCAGCAGCTTGACACTGGCTTTCAGTGGCTGCACGGTCTTGTCTTCAAACTTGAAACCCAGCGCATTCAGCTTGGCTGCAAAGCGCACCGCACGAATGATGCGCACCGGGTCTTCCCGGTAGCGCACCGCCGGGTTGCCAATCATGCGGAGAACTTTTTTCTTCGCGTCCTTGATGCCGTTGTGATAGTCCACCACCACCTGCGTTTGAGGGTCGTAGTACATCGCATTGATGGTGAAGTCGCGCCGGGCGGCGTCTTCTTCCATCGGGCCCCAGACGTTGTCACGCAGCACACGGCCCGAGCCGTCAACCGCATGCGTCATGCCGGCCAGTTCGCTCTTGCTGGTGCGCTCGTTACCACCTACCTGTTCGGCCTGGCTGCTGTCCAGATAAGCGCGGAAGGTCGACACCTCGATGACTTCGTGCTCGCGGCCACGGCCGTAGATGACGTGGACAATTCGAAAGCGCCTGCCGATGATGAAGGCACGGCGAAACAGGCGTTTGACCTCTTCTGGCGTAGCATCAGTGGCCACATCAAAGTCTTTGGGTTTGAGCCCCACCAGCAAGTCGCGCACCGCGCCGCCAACGATAAAAGCCAGAAAGCCCGCATCCTTGAGGGTCAGCACCACGTCCATCGCACGTTCGTCCACCAGCTTGGGGTTGATGCCATGCTCTGTCGCGGGGATGTCGTGACGGGTACCAAAAGGAAGTTTTTTGGCTTTTGTGGACTCTGATGTGTCCGCAGCAGATTTGCCAAACAGTTTGTCGATGAATTTTTTAATCATGAAGTCGTGGGTTTCAGGAGCTCACATGCCACTTTGGCTCGCAAGCTCTACCGAAAAGGTTAAAACAGGTCAAGTATGCGCCATCCGCGCTCGGTCGCCAGTTGGCGCAGGCGTTCATCGGGATTGGTGGCAACGGGGTGGGTCGCCCTGTCCAGCAGCGACAGGTCGTTCATGGAGTCACTGTAAAAAGTGGTTTCAACGTCCTGCCATTTCAGGTTGCGCGCGGCCAGCCAGGCTTGAACCCGCGCGACTTTTCCTTCCCGAAATGACGGCGTACCCAAAATATCGCCCGTATAGTCGCCGTGCGCGTCACGCACCAGCTCAATGGCGATCAGTTCGTGCACGCCAAAGGCATTGGCAATTGGGCGGGTCACGAACTCGTTGGTAGCGGTGACGATCACCACCGTATCACCCGCCTGTTGATGGCTTTGCACCAGGTCGATGGCCTGTTTTTTTATGCGCTTTACCACCACAGCGTCCATAAATCTTGCATGAGCAGCTATCGATTCAGTAGCGCCTTGATCTCGAATGGCTTGTGTGGCAAAACGCACGTAATCATGAATGTTGAGGGTGCCGTCACGGTACTGGGCAAAAAAGGCATCGTTGGCACGGCGAAACTCCCCGCCGTCACGCCAGCCAAGCGCAATGGTGAATTCGTTCCACTCGTAGTCCGAATCAAAGGGGATCAGCGTGTGATCCAGATCAAACAGGGCAATTTTCTTTTTCATTCGCTGTCTTTGCTCGCTCTCGTTATTCGCTCTCGTTATTCGCTCTCTAACATGGCCTTGATCAAAGGCACCGTGACGGCCCGCTGCGTTTGCAGTGCATAGCCATCGAGTTGGTCGAGCAGCTGCATCAGGCTGCTCAGGTCGCGTGAAAAGCGGCTGAGCACAAAGCTGATGACATCGTCACCTAAAAGAATACCCCGCGCATCAGCCTGCCTGCGCAGCACCGCGCGACGTTCGACTTCGCTTAAAAGCTGCATCTCATAAACATGACCCCAGCCCAAGCGGCTGCGCAGGTCGTCGCGAAGCAACAGGTCCGAAGGCGGCACGCTACCGGCTGCCAGCACCCCGCACGGATGACCGTCCGGGCTGCTGACGGCGTTGACAAACCAGTTGAAGGCGGCTTGCTGCTGCACCGCGGTGTACAGATGGCAGTCGTCCAGAACCACCGCGCCCCAGGCTTCATTGAACTCGGGCGGCTCGCTCATCGATGCGTCGAGCCAGCCCACGCGTGCCCCCTGCTGCTGCAAGACGCCTGCTGCTGCCTTAAGTAAATGGGTTTTGCCGCTGCCAGGCTCACCCCACAAGTAGGTGGGCACTGGCGAGCGCAAGGGGCTGCCCGACCAAAGCTGCACATGCGACAGGGCCGCATGGTTAGGTCCGGCAAAAAAATTGCTGAAAGCAGGCGCAGTGGCCAAGCCAATGTCTAAAGCGATTTGCTTCATGCCGGTCGCGTCACTGCCCTTTGTAGAGCTTGCTGGTGATGTAGCGCTCTTTGATGCGGCGTATCGCCACCAGCAGCACAGCGCTGGCAGGCAACGCGATCAACACACCGACAAAGCCAAACACCTGGCCAAACGCCAGCAGTGCAAAAATAACCGCCAGCGGGTGCAGGCCGATGCGCTCACCGACCAGGCGCGGCGTCAGAAAAAGGCTTTCAACCACCTGGCCAACGCCATACACCACCACCACCATCACGACGGCCTTGATCGAGGCAAATTGCAGCAAGCCGGCCAGGATGGCCAGAAGCAGCCCAATGCCAAAGCCAAGGTAAGGGATAAACATCGCCAGCCCGGTAAAGATGCCAATCGGCAACGCCAGGTCCAGACCAAACAGGGCCAAGCCAGCCGCATAAAAAGCAGCCATGATCAGCATCACCAGCAGTTGGCCGCGCAGGTATTGGCCCAGGACTGAATCGGCCTCGCTGGTGAAACTGTCAAAAGCGCTGCGCATGGGCGGGGGCACCAGTTCCAGCAGGCGGGCCACAAACCTGTCCCAATCCATCAGCAGATAAAACAGCGCCACGGGGATCAGCACCGCGTTGCCCAGGATGGTCAGCGCCACGCTGCCGCCCAAGCGCAGCGACGACAACACCGAGCCAAACATGTCTTCGTAATTGGCGTTCAGGTATTTGAGTGCCACCACTTTCAGGCTGCCCAAATCAAGCGATGCCTTGATACCAAATTGCGCCAGCCAGGGCGTCAAGCCGGTGTTCAGCTTGTCAAACACCAGCGGCACCTGTTCGCGCATCAACGGGATTTCCTTGGCCACGATGGGCACAATCATCAAGAGCAGGCTCAAAGTCAGCAAGATGAACAGCAACTCGACCAGGATCACCGCCACCACGCGAGGCAGCCGCCCCCTGCCCATGTCGTCGAGCCTGTTGACCAGTGGTGTGAGCGCATACGCCAGCACTGCGGCCACCACAAAAGGCGTCAGCACCGGGCCCAGCAGCCAAAGCGCCAGCAGCACCAGCGCGGCAATCAGGCACCAGGCGGCAGCGCGTTTTTGGGTCGGTGTAAATTGCATAAGGCCTTTAGAATGTGCAGGCTAATTCTATCGGGGTCAAGCAACGCGACTCCTCACCGTACTCTTCAAAATCCATGACAACCCCCAACACCCCTAATCCCATCAGCTACAAAGACGCTGGCGTTGACATTGACGCGGGCGACGCGCTGATTGAGCGCATCAAGCCGCTGGCCAAAAAAACCATGCGTGAAGGCGTGCTGGCAGGTATTGGTGGCTTTGGTGCGATGTTTGAGGTGTCGAAAAAATTCAAGGAACCGGTGCTGGTCAGCGGCACCGACGGCGTGGGCACCAAGCTCAAATTGGCGTTTGAATGGCAAATGCACGACACGGTGGGCATTGACCTGGTGGCCATGAGCGTGAACGACGTGCTGGTGCAAGGGGCCGAGCCGCTGTTTTTCCTGGACTACTTTGCTTGCGGCAAGCTGGATGTGGATGTTGCGGCGGCGGTGGTGGGCGGCATCGCCAAAGGCTGCGAGCTGAGCAACTGCGCCTTGATTGGCGGCGAAACCGCCGAAATGCCTGGCATGTACCCGGCAGGCGAGTACGACCTGGCAGGCTTTTGCGTGGGTGCCGTTGAAAAATCAAAAATTTTGAGTGGCGCTGGCGTGACCCCCGGCGACGTGGTGCTCGGCCTGGCCAGCAGCGGCGTGCATTCCAACGGCTTTAGCCTGGTGCGCAAATGTATTGACCGTGCTGGCAGCACGCTGCCTGACACGCTTGACGGCCAGCCCTTCAGGCAAGCCGTGATGACGCCGACACGGCTCTACGTTAAAAACGTGCTGGCGGCTCTGGCTGTTCACCCCATCAAGGCGCTGGCCCACATCACCGGTGGCGGTTTGCTGGAGAACATTCCGCGCGTGCTGCCTGAGGGCACTGCCGCCCATCTGGTCAAAGGCAGCTGGCCGCAAACCGAGCTGTTTGCCTGGCTGCAAAAAACAGCCGGAATTGACGACATCGAGATGAACCGGACGTTCAACAACGGCATCGGCATGGTGGTGGTGGTGGACGCCGCAAATGCGGTAGCAACCGCCAAAACCCTGCGCGATGCGGGTGAGCAGGTTTACCCCATTGGCGTGATAGCCGCCAAAGGTGCTGGCGCCAGCGTGGTGGTCAGCTAAGCCTGGTTTGACGGGGGCCAGGCTCGCGCCGGCGGCAGCACCACATTGAACTGCGCTGGCAGATAAGGCTGGCTCAAGCCATACCGGGCCATGCCAGGCCCTGTCGGCAGCGTTGTTTTGTGGTTGGTAGGCGGTGACCAAAGCCTGCCGCACACCCAACACGGCGTCGCTGGTCCAGGTACGGGGCTTCTGGTTCAAACAGCTCGGTCACCAGCGTCTGGTCACCCTCCGCTTCAACCATGACGTGAGATTGCGCGGGCCGCCAGCGCGAGCGCCCGGATGCCCGCAAAGCGGTGCTGCACCACAGCGGTCACATTGTCACGATGGCTATCCCAGTTTCACACCACCCTGATTGCCAATGGCCCGTCGCGCTGGCTGAGGCAGTTTTGCAGCACCCTGCCCCTAGAGCCGATTACGCTTAGGCTTGGCGTACTTTGTACTTGAATCTGTGCCTCATTTAAGGCTCTAGGCCAATGAAAGCATGCACTTTCAGCTACGCAATTCATAGAAACTGAGCTGATGACCAAATTTATCCAGAACTCGCTTCACAGCCGATTGGCTACAAAAATCCTAGCTGACTGCTTATGGTTTGCAGGGTCAACTGGACAATAGCAACAATTTGTATCAGAATAAGTTTTTTAGTTACCGGAATCTCCATGCCAGTCATCGCAGTCGTCAACCGCAAAGGAGGCAGTGGCAAAAGCACGCTGGCTACGCACATGGCAGCCTGGTGTGCATTGCAGGGCAGCGCAGTCATGCTAGGTGACGTGGATCGCCAACAGTCGGCCCGGGCCTGGCTCAAGCGCCGTGGTGCAGCCCTGCCCCAGATTTCACCGTGGGCAGTTGACCAGACAAACATGCTGCGCGTGCCCAGCGGCATCACCCATGTCGTGCTGGACACACCGGGCGGTATGCATGGCTTTGAGCTGGCGCGGGTGGTGATGTTTGCTGACGCCATCATCATGCCGGTGTGCAACTCGATGTTTGACCGCGAATCAGCCGCAGCCTGTCATGCGGAGCTGATGAGCCTGCCGCGCGTGGCCAGTGGCCGTTGCAAGCTGGTCACCATCGGCATGCGGATTGACGCACGAACCAACGCCGCACAAACCCTGCGCGACTGGTCTCAAGGCCTGGGTTTGCCGTACCTGGGGGCGTTGCGCGAAACCCAGTTCTATGTGCGCAGCCTGGAGCACGGCATGACGATTTTTGACTTGTCGCCGTCTATGGTTGCGACTGACTTGCAGCAGTGGGAACCCATCCTGGACTGGCTCAAACCGGTGCTGTACCCGATGCAGGCGGCCAACGATGCATCGCCATCCCAACCCGTTTCAGCCATCAACGCCATCCAGCAAAGCGCCGTCAAATCGGTACTGGCTTCTGTCGTCAAACCCACTGCCCGGAACACCGCACCCAACCGTCTGGGCTCCTCGCTGCCCAACAGCCTGATGCCCGCGCAAGAATCCATCGTTCACGGTGGGCGTTTGTCGGTATTGGGCTCGGCCCGGCTCGGTTCTGCGCCAGTGGTGACTACCGGCAAGCCAGCAATGACGCGCAATGTCAATTCGCCTGATGGCTTGCAGATTCCGGAGTTTTTAAAACGCGCTGCGAACTGAGTCGCGCCGTTTCAAAGCGCCCACCGGCCTACTGCGTCTGCTGTCGCAGCAGCGCCACCCTTCGGGCCACCATGTCCAGGTCAGCCGCATCACCGGCATGGGCCAGATACTTTTCCAGGTCAGGAACCGCCCGCTCGGCCTGCCCCTGCACGGCCCAGGCCAGGCCACGGTCGCGGTACTCGGGCCAGGCGTCAGGGTGCAGCACGATCAGCCGGTCAGCCACGGCCACCATGCGCGGCCAGTCTTCTTGTGTTTTATGAATCTCTTTCAGGTTGCGCAGCATGCGGCTGATGATGTCGCGCGGCGGCGCTGACTGCAGGTAAAGGCCGATCGGTGTGTCGTGGCTGTCGCCCGCCAGGTTCGTCGCATCCAGCAGACTGCGCTGACGAAACGGCTCCAGCCGCTCGGACAGCTCTTCACGGCTGAGCGACTGACCGGTGAAAGGGTCAATCACCACCTGGCCCTTGGGCAGACTGACCTTGACCATGAAGTGCCCCGGGAAAGCCACGCCAGTTGCATTCAGGCCCAGGCCGTTGGCCAGTTCAAGCCACAGCACGGCCAGACTGATGGGGATACCGCGCCGGGTTTTCAGCACCACGTTCAGGTAGCTGTTGTCGGGGTCGTAGTAGTTGTTGACATTGCCGCCAAAACCCAGATCACGAAAAAAGAACTGGCTCAGCAGCCGCAGCTTTTGAAGGGCTGAGGCATCGGCTGGCAAGCGGCGTTTGAGCCGCGCCTGAAGCTGGTCAACATCGCTGAGGATGTGCTGGACGTCCAGGTCGGGGTATTCATCCTGCGCCAGACTGATGGCGGCCTCAAGCAGCGGGAAATGCGCGTCGCTTTGCACCAAGCTGGCAAAGTATTGCAGGGGGGAAGGCACATCCAGATTTAATTGCATGGCACTACTTTCCCACAAATTGCGCGTCACGTCATGCCGACATTTTTAACGCCGCATCAACTGACGGAGTTTCAGGCCAGAGATCCGAAGCGCTACAAAATAAATAGCTGCTCCCGCAGATATAACGGCGGCTAGCAGCCCAATTCGTTGCAAATAGGCGCCTTTCAGGCCAGTCCAGCTGACGGCACTGGCGGCCCATAGCAAAAACACCGCCAGCAGGGCGCTGGCAGCCATCACCTGCAGGGCAAACACAACCCAGCCCGGCGCAGGCCTGTAGCTGCCGCGCCTGATCAGCCCCACCAGCAGCCACAGCGCATTGATCAGCGCGCCAACACCAATGGCCAGTGCCAGCCCGGCATGCTGCAAATACGGCACAAACACCATGTTCAGAAGCTGCGTGATGACCAGCACCACGATGGCGATTCGCACGGGTGTTTTGATGTCCTGGCTGGCGTAAAAGCCGGGTGCCAACACCTTGATGGCGACCAGGCCTATCAAACCCGCGCCATAGCCCATCAGGGCCGTTGTGGTCTGCGCCACGTCTTTATCGGTAAAAGCGCCATAGTGATACAGCGTGGCCACCAGCGGCTGGGCAAATGTCAGCAGCGCCACAGCACACGGCAAACCCATCAGCACCACAATGCGCAGGCCCCAGTCGAGCATGTTGGAGTATTTTTCAGCATCGTTGGCCGCCTTGGCCGCGGCCAGTTGGGGCATCAGCACAACGCCAATCGCGACACCCAGCATGGCGGTGGGGAACTCCATCAGGCGGTCAGCATAGGTCAGCCAGCTCACACTTCCGGGGGTCAGGTGCGAAGCGATTTGCGTGTTAATGAGCAGTGAAATTTGCGCCACGCTGACACCCAGCAGCGCAGGCAGCATCAGCTTGGCGATGTTACGGATCGCCGGGTCAGTCCAGGCCAGCCTGGCCACCGCCCAGTTGAAAGATATTCTGGGTAGCAGCCCCAGTTTGAGCAGCGCTGGCACCTGCACCGCCAGTTGCAACACGCCACCGAGCATCACGCCAGCGGCCAGCGCATAAATCGGCTCAATGCCGCGCGCCTTGAACCACGGCGAACCCAGCCATGCCGCCGCAATCATCGCCACATTCAGCAGCACCGGCGTAGCTGCAGGCACCGCAAAGCGCCGCCATGTGTTGAGCACCCCCGACGACAGCGCCACCAGCGACATGAAGCCGATGTACGGAAACATCCAGCGCGTCATGAACACCGCGGCGTCAAAACCACGCGGGTCCTGCTTCAGTCCACTGGCCATCGCGTAAACCAGCAACGGTGCAGCAGCGACACCCGCCACACACGTCAACAGCAGCGCCCAGCTCAATAGCGTGGCCACCCGGTCAATCAGCAGCTTGGTCTGTTCGTCGCCGTTTTGGGTTTTGCTGGCCGCCAGTACCGGCACAAAAGCCTGACTGAAAGCCCCTTCAGCAAACAGGCGGCGAAACAGGTTGGGGATGCGAAACGCCACATTGAAGGCATCCGTCATGGCGCTGGCACCAAAGGTGGCGGCAATGAGCAGTTCACGTACCAGCCCGGTGATGCGGGAAACCAGTGTGAGGGCGGAAACCGTAAAGGCGGATTTGAAAAGTGACACGGTTGAAGTTTAGTCTGCACAGTTGCGCTTTTCGTGTGCCGCTTCGCAAACAGGGCCTGCCGGACTGACGCCGCACTGGCTTTGCCAGACAGCAGGCGCAGCGACACGAAACGCCCGACAGTGGGGCCGATATATAATCATGGGCTTCGCTTGCAACATCCGCAAACCATTTTCAGACTCGTCTGAACCTTAAGGAATCAAATTATGGCAACCGCCAAACCCAAGAAAAAGAACCCCCGCCTGGCATCAGGCCGCAAACGCGTCCGCCAAGACGCCAAACTCAATGCTGCGAACACCTCGCTGCGCTCCAAATACCGTACTGCTGTGAAAAACGTCGAAAAAGCCGTTGCAGCAGGCGACAAAGAAAAAGCCAAAGACGCTTTCGCCAAAGCCCAGAGCATTGTCGACACCGTGGCAGACAAAGGCATTTTTCATAAAAACAAGGCATCGCGCGACAAGTCCCGCCTGTCAGCCAAGGTGAAAGCCCTGGCCTTATCCGCATCAACACCCGCTTAAGAAATTAAGCAAAAAGCCCGGAAAACCCGTCAAAAGGTTTTCCGCCGTTTTGCAGGGTGCGCTGCAAGCGACAACAAAAAAGCCGTCGAAAGACGGCTTTTTTGTTGTCGCTTGCAGATGTTAATTTTTAGGCAAGTCCGGTATCAAGCAAGCCTCAGCCATTTGCAAATCATTGTCTTTGGCAAAGTTGATGACAAAGTCCCAGGCCATCGGCTCGGCTTCACGTAACTCCGCGTTCACCACCACACAGCGCACCCCGTTGATCAGCGTGGGAATGCACCAGGGTGAATACGTCAGGTGGCTGCCCGGTTGCGGGCCACCCGGCCTGAAAGGGCTCATCACGCCGCAAAGGCGGTCAGCCCAGTCGCTGGGCCGGAAGGTTTTGCCATCCCGGGTGATGCCCTGAATGAAAACTTCATTGGCGGAGCTAGAGACCATGTAAAACCATCGAAAGGATCATTGGGAGGTGGTTTTGGGGCCGTGCCTTGCATTGAGTTCAACGCCATGCTGCACCGCACCATGATTGTATCTTATAGAAGACTAAGGCCCCACGTCTGGCCAAGCCCTGCAGCGCATTGCAGTGATGCAACATCGTCACGAAAGCAGGCAAGGTCTAAGCCTAGAATCCAGACTTCTTTGCCCAAATTCAAAGCCCGGAGTCCCCCATGACCGCTGCCCTGCCCCACCACATCGAAGCCGCCTCCCCCCACGTGATGAACACCTACGGTCGCCTGCCGATTGCACTGTCGCATGGCCAGGGCTGCCACGTGTGGGACGTGAACGGCAAGTGCTACCTTGACGCGCTGGGCGGCATTGCCGTCAACACCCTGGGTCACAACCATCCCCAACTGGTGCCTGCGCTGCAAGACCAAATCGGCAAGCTCATCCACTGCTCCAACTACTACCATGTGCCGCTGCAAGAAACCTTGGCGGCCAAGCTGGTCGAACTGTCGGGACTGGAAAACGTCTTTTTCTGCTCCACCGGCCTGGAAGCGAACGAAGCCGCGCTGAAGCTGGCGCGCAAATATGGCCACGACAAAGGCATTGAACGCCCGGAAGTGGTGGTCTATGAAAAAGCCTTTCATGGCCGCAGCATTGCCACCCTGAGCGCCACCGGCAACCCCAAAGTTCAAGCGGGTTTTGGCCCGCTGGTTGAAGGTTTCATACGCGTGCCTCTGAATGACATTGAAGCGATTAAAAAAGCCACTGCGGGCAACCCCAACGTGACCGCCGTGTTTTTTGAAGCCATTCAAGGCGAAGGCGGCGTGCACCCGATGAACGACCAATACATGCGCGACATTCGCCAGCTGTGCGACGAGCGCGATTGGCTGCTCATGATTGACGAAGTGCAGTGCGGCATGGGCCGCACTGGCAAGTGGTTTGCGCACCAGTGGTCAGGCGTCAAGCCCGACGTGATGCCGCTGGCCAAAGGCTTGGGCTCTGGCGTGCCGATTGGCGCGGTCGTGTGCGGGCCCAAAGCAGCGCACATCTTCAAGCCCGGCAACCACGGCACGACGTTTGGCGGCAACCCGCTGGCGATGCGGGCCGGTGTGGAGACGATTCGCATCATGGAAAACGACAACATCATCGCCAATGCGATCCATACCGGCGGACATTTGCGGGCTGCGCTGGAGCGCGAGTTGTCTGGCCTTGCCGGCGTGGTCAATATCCGTGGCCGCGGGCTGATGCTGGGCATTGAGCTGGCGCTGCCTTGCGGCGAGCTGCTCAAGCAGGCCGCCGATGAGGGTTTGCTGATCAGCGTGACGGCTGACACCGTCATTCGCCTGGTTCCGCCGCTCATCATGAGCACGGCTGAAGCCGACCAGGTGGTGGCTATCTTGGTGCCGGTCATCAAACAGTTTTTGCACGGTAAAACACTTGGTAACAGTGTGCCTGTTGCATCGCTGATCAATGAATAAAGCGATCAAACATTACCTGCAATTCAGCGATCTGGATGCAGCCGACTATGCGTACTTGTTTGAGCGTGCAGCGCTGATCAAAAAGAAGTTCAAGGCCTACGAAAAACACCAGCCGCTGGTAGACCGCACGCTGGTGATGATTTTTGAAAAGGCCTCCACCCGCACCCGCGTGAGCTTTGAAGCTGGCATGTACCAGCTCGGCGGCACGGTGGTGAACCTGACGACTGAAGGCAGTCAGTTGGGCCGCGCCGAGCCGATTGAAGACAGCGCCAAGGTCATCAGCCGCATGGTAGACCTGGTGATGATTCGTACCTACGAGCAAGACAAAATCAACCGCTTTGCCGAGCATTCGCGTGTGCCGGTCATCAACGGCCTGACCAACGAGTTTCACCCCTGCCAGATTCTGGCCGACATCTTTACCTACATCGAACACCGCGGCAGCATCAAGGGCAAAACCGTTGCATGGATTGGCGACGGCAACAACATGGCCAACACCTGGCTGCAGGCCAGCGAGATTTTGGGCTTCAAGGTGCACCTGAGCACACCGGGCGGCTATGAAGTAGACCAGTCGCTGGCGGGTGTACGCTCAGCCGAAAGCTATCAGGTGTTCAAAGACCCGCACGAGGCCTGTGCGGGCGCAGACCTGGTCACAACCGACGTCTGGACGTCCATGGGCTATGAAGCTGAAAACGAAGCGCGCAAAAAGGCATTTGCCCATTGGTGCGTCGACGAAAACATGATGCGCGCGGCCAAACCCGATGCCCTGTTCATGCACTGCCTGCCCGCCCATCGCGGCGAAGAAGTGTCAGCCGAAGTGATTGACGGCCCGCAATCGGTGGTGTGGGACGAAGCGGAGAACCGCATGCATGTACAAACAGCGCTGATGGAGTATTTACTGCTAGGAAAACTCGATTGAGTTGAAAGTGACTTCCTTCAAGCCGGGGCCGCCGAACCGGCTTTGCCGGGCTGCAGGAGCGCCCCCCCCGGGGCTGGAGCCTGCGGCTCCAAACCTGCTTGAGCAGGTTTGGACAGGCGACACAAGCGATGCCTCTGGCGAGCGGCAGCCTGCAAGGTGCACAGAGCCACACGCAGTGGGCGAACGTGGGAGCTACCCTCTACCCACAAACGGCATTTTTGTCGCCATGATGGTCATGCACTGCACGTTGGTCGACAGCGGCAGGCTGGCCATGTGCAGCACGGCGTCAGCCACTTCATTGGCGTCCATCATCGGCTCAATCGCTATCTCGCCATTGGCCTGCGGCACGCCTTTGGCCATGCGGGCCGACAGCTCTGTCAGCGCATTGCCAATGTCAATTTGACCGCAGGCAATGTTGTACTTGCGGCCATCAAGAGAGATCGACTTGGTCAGGCCAGTGATCGCGTGTTTGGTCGATGTGTAGGGTGCAGAATTGGGCCGGGGTGCATGGGCGGAAATCGAACCGTTGTTGATGATGCGGCCGCCCTGCGGGCTTTGGTCTTTCATCATTCTGAAAGCGCCCTGAGCGCACAAAAACGAGCCCGTGAAATTGGTGCTGACCACGCTTTGCCAGGTGTCAAAAGCGATGTCTTCAAAGCCCGTACCAATGCCGCTGATGCCTGCGTTGTTAAACACCACGTCAACGCGGCCAAAGGTGTCTTTGATTTTGGCGAACAGTGCGTCCACCGATTGCGGATTGCCGACATCGGTAGCGACTGCCAAAGCATGGCTCGAGGCAGACTCTTTGACAACCGCCTCCAGCGCATCAGCGCGCCGCCCGGCCAGCACCACGCTGTAGCCTTGATGCAAAAAAGCCAGCGCCACGGCCTTGCCGATGCCCGAGCCTGCGCCAGTGATGAGGGCGACTTTGGAAGCTGTTGTCATGAAAAGCCTTGATTTAAAACAATAAGGGAAACGATGTAAAACGATGGAGAGCGATGAGTGGGACGCCAACAAATTGTGCCGCATGGCCGCTTGCAACTATTTTCAGCCCTTGTTGGAAATAACCGACACCGCAGCATTTTCAGCAGTGCTACCTTCATGACCATCTGTTTACGCAGCACAACGAGAGCTTTCAACCCAATGACCATGACAACCACCCTGCAAGCCTGCCGCAGCCTGGATGCCCAAGACCCGCTGCGCGAGTTACGCCAGCAGTTCAGCCTGCCCGAGGGCGTGATTTATCTCGATGGCAACTCGCTCGGCGTGCTGCCAGCCAGCGCTGCTGGCCGGGTCGCCAAAGCCGTGGCGCAAGAGTGGGGCCAGGGCCTGATCCGGTCCTGGAACAGTGCGGGCTGGTTTGACATGCCGCAGCGCCTGGGCAACAAAATTGCACAACTGATAGGCGCAGCGCCCGGCGAGGTGGTGGCCACCGACAGCACGTCAGTCAATCTGTTCAAGGTGCTGTCAACGGCACTCAGCATCGCAGCCATCGACACACCAGAACGAAAAGTGCTGGTCAGCGAACGCAGCAACTTTCCGACTGACTTGTACATCGCCGAAGCCCTGTGCAAAGAGCGCGGGCTGACGCTGTTGCTGGTCGATGCGCCAGAAATTCAAGCCGCATTGACGGCTGACGCAGCCGTGCTGATGCTGACGCATGTCAACTACCGCACCGGTGCCATGCACGACATGCAGGCCGTGACAGCGTCAGCTCATGCCAAAGGCATTTTGTGTGTGTGGGACCTGGCCCACAGCGCGGGTGCGGTGCCGGTAGATCTGACGGGGGCCGACGCCGACTTTGCGGTGGGTTGCGGCTACAAATATTTGAACGGCGGGCCGGGCGCACCGGCTTTTGTGTGGGTTAACCCCAAGCATGCAGCGCGTGATGTGTGGCAACCGCTGGCGGGATGGTGGGGCCATGCAGCACCGTTTGCCTTCACGCCCGGCTATCAGGCTGCACCCGGTATCAACCGCTACCTGTGCGGCTCGCAACCTGTTTTGAGCATGACAGCACTCGACTGCGGCCTGGACAGCGTGCTGGCGGCCCAGCCGCTTGGCGGCATGAAGGCATTGCGCCAAAAATCACTGGCACTGACCGATTTGTTCATCGCGTTGGTGGAAGCCCGATGTGCCGGCTTCTGCATGGGTCTGGCCACACCGCGCGAGCACGACCGGCGCGGTTCACAGGTTTGTTTAACCCGAGACTATAACCCCCACACTCCGCCGCTCTGCGGGTCGCTGTCCCCCCAGGGGGCTGTCACCACCTCGGGGCGGCCCGGCGGCGGTGACTCCGGCGCCTACGCCATTGTTCAGGCCCTGATTGCACGCGGCGTGATCGGCGACTTCAGGGCCGGCGACGGCGGCACCAACGCCGATATCCTGCGCTTTGGCTTTACCCCGCTGTACACCCGCTTCGAAGACGTGTGGAATGCGGTTGAGCAGCTGCGTCAGGTGCTCGAATCAGGTGAATGGAAAAAACCTGAATTCAATCAGAAAAGCGCGGTCACTTGAGATGAAACCAGCCGACATCGTGCACAGCGAAAAGCCACAGCTCGACTTCAGCGAGTCGATGACCTATGGTGATTATCTGCACCTCGATGCCCTGCTAAAGGCACAGCAACCCCTGTCACCCGACCATAACGAGATGCTTTTCATCATCCAGCATCAAACCAGTGAACTCTGGATGAAGCTCATGCTGCACGAGCTGCGCGCCGCCATTGCCGATGTAGCGAAAGACGAATTGAGCGCTGCATTCAAAAAACTCGCACGTGTCAGCAAAATCATGGAGCAACTCGTCCACGCCTGGGACGTGCTAGCCACCATGACGCCGCCAGAGTACAGCGCCATCCGGCCCTATCTGGCCAATTCAAGTGGCTTTCAAAGTGCGCAGTACCGCTGTATTGAATTTGCACTCGGCAACAAAAACGCCGCCATGCTCAAGCCCCACGCGCACCGGCCTGACCTGCTGGCGCAGGTGCAAGCCGCTTTTAAAGCGCCATCGCTTTACGATGAAGCGCTGCGCTTGCTGGCAAGGCGCGGATTGGCGATACCCGCCAGCCACCTGGAGCGCGACTGGACACAAAGCTACGTTGAAAGTGATGAAGTCGAACAAGCCTGGCTGGTCGCCTACCGAAACCCCAAGCAGCACTTTGACCTGTACCAGTTAGGCGAAGAACTGACCGACCTGGAAGACGCCTTCAGGCTCTGGCGCTTTCGCCACGTCACCACCGTCGAGCGGGTGATTGGCTTCAAGCGCGGCACCGGGGGCACAGGCGGTGTTAGCTACCTGCGCAAGATGCTTGATGTGGTACTGTTTCCTGAAATCTGGAAGCTGAGAACGACTTTGTAGCTGCTTGACCGGGCAACAGCAAAACGCCTGCTGAAGCAGGCATTTTGAGTCAGTGCTCGCCGGATTAACGCGATGCAGGGGCGTTGGGAATCACAACCACGGTGTCACCACCCGTAGCACCACGTTGCCCAGTAGCGCCGGTGCTGCCTGTGTCACCGGTAGCGCCAGTGGCGCCTGCAGGCCCTGGTACAGACACCGCAGCTGGTGTCGTGACAACGGTTGGACGATCACAAGCACTCAGGGTCAGTGCGGCAAGGGCGATCAGCGTCATGGGGACGATGTTTGAATGATTCATGAATTCTCCTGGGTGGCGGGTTGATAAAAGACCCCTTCCAAGATGGACAGACGTCATGGCAAAACCCCTTCAAATTTCGACATGACCTATTGTTTGTTTGACCCTGCCGGGGCGGACGTAGGCGCATTTTTACCGTCCATGTCAGCAGATCCCTTGAATCTTCAAACGATCGCTGCGCGGCGCTCCAAGCCCCGGCACGCAGGCCAGCAAAACGTTGTTAACTTTTTAGTGTTCTCGTCAGCGGCGTTGGCACGTCATGCAAGTTTTTGCAAGGAAACAAAGAGCACAAAATTGATGCGATCTCGGGTTAACAAAGTTACCCCAGCTCAACGCTCAAACCCGAGAAACCCGAACAATCCAGCCTATCCGGTGCTCAAAAGTGCAAGTTGCGTATCCATTTACCGACTTTTCCAGTGCTTCCAAAAGACTGATTTCAGCGGTCTACTTTGAAGGATCGAAGCCACTCAAGGCCCTTCACTCCAAGCGAAAGACTCCCGATAATAAATCACCGAGCCAGCAATGACTCGCCGACTTATAGAGTGTGATGGCTCACCATTTGCGCCGACCTCTTTTTGTCCGATTCTGCCGTCAAGACAGACGTCAATGAGTGGGCAGAGATGCCCTGGTCAACTTGTATCTCAAGGTGTAATTCATGGCATCAACGATCTATTCCAACTTCACTTCTTTGGTGGCGCAGCGCAATTTGGCTGCTACCCAGAGCTCGCTTTCAACGTCCATGGCGCGTTTGTCGTCGGGTCTTCGCGTGAACAGCGCCAAAGATGACGCGGCCGGCCTGTCCATCGCGGAGCGTATGACCTCACAAGTGCGCGGCATGAACGTCGCTGTGCGTAACGCCAATGATGGAATTTCTTTGGCGCAAATAGCCGAGAGCGCCCTGGGCAAGACCAGCGATATCTTGCAGCGCATGCGCGAACTGGCGGTGCAGTCTACTAATGGGTCTTATTCAACCATCGACCGGACTTCTCTGGACAATGAATTCGGCGAGCTCGCCAAAGAGATTCAACGTGTTTATGCGTCCACCGCCTTCAACAGCCGGGCCATTTTGGCCGGTGCAGCGGGCGCGCAGGAGTTTCAAGTCGGTGCCAACACAACGGCTGATAGCCAGATCACCATCACGACCACGGACATGACGGCCGCAGCCGGCATCACGGCAGTGACGGGCACCACCACCGCCGCTACTGGCCGTGCAGTCATCACCGGCGCAGCCGCTGCCACCAGAACCGTGATTGACGATATCGACACGGCCATCAACTTTGTCAGCTCCGAGCGATCTGTCCTTGGTGCATCCCAGAGCCGCTTTGAAGTTGCCATCTCTTTTCTGCAGATCAGCTCGGAAAACCAGTCCGCATCACGCAGCCGGATCATGGATGCTGACTTTGCCCAGGAAACAGC
>JBKCGU010000016.1:0-5233 GCA_046303055.1 Polaromonas sp. | reverse complement strand
ACCGCTGTTTGCGAGCCGACAAACTCGAAAGAGTCTGGAAAGCTTTGGAGGCGCGCTGCTTCACGAGCAGACAAGACTCGATTCTGGTCGTAATGGATGTGGCAGCCATTACCTGGCCTGCTGAAGTAAGTGCTGATTGTGTAGGCCGGATCAGCGCGATTCAGCCGCCCGTAGTAGGTCGAACGGCTACCTTCGCCTCGCTTGAAGCTCTCTCGGATTTGTTCTAGACGCTTGGAAGGGATGGACTCTGGAATGTCTTTCCAGTTGCCGCCTTCTGGGACACTGAAGACCATGCGCATATCAAGTTCGCTGAGACGAGGCGCAACGTGGTTCGGGATCGTCGTGTTGCCGAACAGTTGCGCCAACTTTGGTTCTTGGCGCGCTGTCTGCCGCTTGGCCTTGAGAGGCTCTTGTACTTTCTCAGTCATTACAGAGCGTAGGCCATTGAGGTGTTAAAGATCTCTGAAGATGCCGCCGGGTGCGGAAGTGGCTCGGTCGTCAACGCGCGATAGCAAGTGATGTGAGCATGCCGCAGCTCAGGTGACATGGTGTCGAACCCGTCGAGGATGATCTTGTATTCATCCTCAGTGATAGCGTAGATAAACCTTGCAACGTATGCATCCACGCGAATAGCGTCACTATCCGATGCTTCTATCGCCGTCTTAACTAACGATGCTAGCGCATTGGCTTCGCGCAACTGCTGAGCGCTCGGGACCGCAACTTTGCGCAGAGAGGAAAGGGACACATGCCCAGTCGCCAAATGCGCGCGCAACTGGAACTCAAAGCAAGTTGAGTTCATGACCCCAAGCAGCGCGAGGAGGGGAGTTTCAGCGTGATCCTTGAAATACGCCACACCAAGCGAGTTGCCCGCTACTTGCCCACGGTCGAGCAAGGTTGCAATCATTCGCCTCTTCTGGCTCGGCCTTGAGACATCCCTCCAGGCGATCCGTCGAGCCTGTGTTGATGAAGGAGGAACCCAGTTGGGCTTGCGCACTGCGAGTTGTGGGCGCTCAAGCGTTGCGTACCGTCCAATCATTCGCCCCTTGATGAACAACGGCTCGGAATGCGTGGCAGATTGCAGGAATTCGGAGATCCGGGTTTCATCGAGTTCGCGCCCTGCCCAAAGGCCGTTAGCCATGGAAGTTTCGAGATCTCGCCAAGACGGGAACCGCTGTGCAAGCTCATTGATGATAGCCAACGCCTTTGAGCCGAACGATATTGGCAAAACAAAGCCAACCTTGCTTAAAGCTTCCATCTCTAACGCAATAACGGACGACTCAAGTTCGCCTGTCACAAGGCTGTGAGTCGCAATCGTCAATGATTGTGCGGGGGGGCCGCCAGCCATCAGAGCCATGGCAACTGATGCTGTATCCGCAGACTCATAGAGCTTTGCCTCGGCTGGATAGTAGCTCGCAGATAGCACCGTATGCTCTGTCAAGAGGTGCTCGCGGAGCCTCGCCGTCTGGTCATCGGCTAAGAAGCTTGCTGGGAGAACTACGCCAATAATGCCTCCCTCCCTTGTGATGGATAGAGCCGCTTCCATGCCCACTCTTGATAGGTTGGTGCCCCAACCAGCGAACTTTCGTCTCGGCTGAGACAGCGGGAAATGCCCGGAAAGCCAATCGTCGTAGGACCGCATTTTGGCAATGTATTGCTTGCGACTTGTGGCTCCAAGGACTTCTAGTTCTCTTCTATCCGGCTTGAGCAACTCCCATGGTGGGTTGGTGATCACTACATCAAATTGCTCACGCGCCTCAAGCGCTTTGGAAAATGCGTCACCAACGTGGAGATTGATGCTGAGACTTTGTTTGTTCCGGCCCGAAGCTTCGTTCAAGCGCGCTTCTGCCTCGTCGAAGCCAACATCGTTAACGTCCCAAAGGGTCACATCCCATTTCACCTTTGGTAGGCTGAGTTCGGCCCAGGCATCCATGAGCCAAACGATGAGCCTACCGTCCCCCCCAAAAGGGTCAGCAGCAGAGATCTTTCGTGCCCTTGGAGAGGCAGTATGAAGTGCTTGGGCGACTTCACTCGCCAGTCGTCGACCTACGATCTCACCCGTGTAGTAGCGTCCCGAGGCTCGCTTAAAAAGAATAGCCTCGTCATCTCCCCGCATCGTGAGGCACTCAAGGTGTAGCAAACGGGCTCCTGCGGGCAGTGGGATTGAGCATAGCGCGTTGTCGTTATGGGTCTTATTCGTGGGCGTGGGCATCCAAACCGGGATGCTTGCCATAGTGTACGTGCATACAGCTCGCGCGTAACTTGCGGCAACGATCTTGCGCCGCTGATCACATGATTAGCAATGGCGGAATATTGTGAATAACGTAGGTTTTATGCTCGACTGACTACCACCTGGCCATGCCGGCTATAGCAGCACTGGCCAAGACCGAACACATTTACAAAGAGCAGAAGTTCTCCGACCATGCTCCGATGACGGTTGAGTACGATCTGGCGTTCTGATGCAAGCCATGATAAATCTGATGATGTACGGCTACAAACAGGCGAGCTGGCAGACTATTAACGCGTATTTGCATGGTATCGCTGACACGTCGCCAAAACCTCAAACCCCCGCCTGAATCCACTCCGCCGCTTTTTCAGCAATCATCAGCGTCGGTGAGTTGGTGTTGCCGCTGGTAATCAGCGGCATCACCCCGGCATCGACCACCCGCAGGCCCCTGATGCCGCGCACCCGCAGGTGCGAATCGACGACCGCCATGGCGTCATCGTCGCGCCCCATTTTGGTCGTGCCCACCGGATGAAAAATGGTGGTGGCAATGTCGCCTGCCAGCTTGGCCAGTTCGTCGTCGGTTTGAAACTGCACGCCTGGCTTGAACTCTTCGGGCTGGTACTTGGCCAGCGCGCTTTGGCTGACGATGCGGCGCGTCACGCGCAGTGAATCAGCAGCGACTTTTTTGTCTTCAGCCGTGCTCAGGTAGTTGGGGGCGATGGCGGGGGCGTCTTCAAAGCGCGGGCTTTTGATGTTGACGGTGCCGCGGCTGGTGGGGGCCAGGTTACACACGCTGGCGGTGAAGGCATTAAAGCTGTGCAGCGGCTCGCCAAACGCATCCAGCGACAGCGGCTGCACGTGGTACTGGATGTTGGGGTAGGCCTGCCCTGGGTCTGAACGGGTAAAGGCACCGAGCTGCGACGGTGCCATGCTCATGGGGCCGGTGCGCTTGAAGAGATATTCCAGACCAATCCGCGCCTTGCCCAGAGTACTGCTGGCCAGCGTGTTGAGGGTTAAATTTTTAGCCCCGGTGATTTTGTACACCGAGCGGACTTGCAGATGGTCTTGCAAATTGGCACCGACACCGGGCAGGTCTTGCACCACATCAATGCCGTGCTGCTGCAGCAGCGCGCCCGGGCCAATGCCCGAGAGTTGCAAAATGTGTGGTGAGCCGATGGCGCCTGCGCACAAAACAACCTCGCCTATCAGGCCTTTAGCGGCACCTGAATCACGCGTGGCCATGACCTGAATACGCTCCAGGCCGGTCCACACCTCTACCCCGGTGCAGCGCTGGCTGCCATCGGGCTGCTTTTCAACCATCACTTTGCAGACCTGGGCCTTGTTCCACATTTCAAAGTTGGGCCGGCCATAGCAGGTGGGGCGCAAAAAGGCTTTGGCGGTGTTCCAGCGCCAGCCGTCTTTTTGGTTGACTTCAAAGTAACCCACGCCCTCGTTGCTGCCCCGGTTGAAGTCGTCGGTGGCGGGTATGCCGGCTTGCACGGCGGCTTCAGAAAAAGCGTCCAGCACGTCCCAGCGCAGGCGCTGCTTGTCAACCTTCCACTCACCGCCCGCCTTGTGGTGGCGCAGCAGCTTTTGGTACGGGTTGGCCTTGTTTTGCAGCAGCTCAGGCGCCGTGCCGAGCGCACCATGAAAGGCATTGGCGCCCTTGTAATGGTGCTCATGCAGCTTGAAATAAGGCAAGCTGTTGTCCCAGCGCCAGGCCATGTCACCTGTCAGTTGCGCCCAGTCGTCATAGTTGTGGGCCTGGCCCCGCATATAAATCATGCCGTTGATGCTGGACGAGCCGCCCAGCGTTTTGCCGCGCGGGTAGCGCAAGGCTCGGCCATTCAAGCCGACTTCTGGCTCGGTGTTGTACAGCCAGTCGGTGCGCGGGTTGCCAATGCAATACAGGTAACCGACAGGGATGTGAATCCAGTGGTAGTCGTCTTTTTTGCCCGCTTCTATCAACAACACTTTTTTGGACGCGTCAGCGCTGAGCCGATTGGCCAACAGACAGCCAGCGGTGCCGCCCCCCACGATGATGTAGTCAAAGAGCAGCTGGTCGTCAGTTGTGTTTTGCATAGGTCTGTATTTTGCACCTGTAGGACAGCGCCTCTGCTGCTGTTTTGGGGGCGCGAGGCCAGCGTTTCGCAGTTACCATGATTTTTTAAAGTCATCAGCCCATGAGCCTGTCCGAACCCCGCATCGAGCAACAGCAAAGGTCTGAAGGCCCGGTCTGCACCGTGCTGGGCGTATGGACGGCGTCCCGCCTGACTGGCGGCTCTGCCTGGCAGGCGGTTCAGGGGCAACTGAAGGCCGCAGGCAGGCCGGGCGCACGCTGGCATCTTTTGGACATCGCCCAGCTCGACCACCTGGGCGCACAACTGCTGTGGGCGCACTGGGGCCGGGCGTGGCCTGCCAGCGTCGCGATTGCGCCCAAGCATCGCACGCTGATTGAAACGGTTGAAAAGTTTGCCGCGCAGCCGGCGGCCAAGCCCCGCGCAGACGGGTGGCAGCCGGTACGACTGCTGGGCGCTCGAGCCTTGGCCATGCTGGGCCACATCAGCGCCTTGATGCGCCTGATCGGGCAGCTGTTGCTGGACGTCGTGCGCCTGGCGCGTCGCCCCAAAGACGGCCCCTGGCGTGATTTGTCTGGCCATCTGTATCACATCGGTGCGACGGCGCTGCCGATTACCGCGCTGGTGGGGTTTTTGATCGGTGTGGTGCTGGCCTACCTGATTTCGCAGCAGCTCCGGCAATTTGGTGCGGATGCTTTTATTGTGAATATTTTGGGTATTTCGCTGATACGCGAGCTGGGGCCGGTGCTGGCCACGGATAGGAAATTCAACCGCACGAGATGAAATACAGCACGACCTGGGGGTCACCACGCCACTGAACCAGGTCGCTTCGAGCCGTCGCTGAGGGACCGGAACGCGAGACTGTCCGACATACCTCCCCTCTCAGCATTGTCAGGCGCAGCCCTGCCCCGCAGCGTTGGCAAAACCGCTG
>JBKCGU010000015.1:0-22476 GCA_046303055.1 Polaromonas sp. | reverse complement strand
TTGAAGTACGCATTACGCCGGATGAGCTGGCCATTTTGAGCTACCCGGGGCCAGACCGGTCGGTGCGGCTAGAAGACCTTCGGGCTGGGCGCGCTGTGAGCAGGCGCTACCGCAACCGGCGCATTGGCGAGTTTTTGAAAGAGCTCAAACTGACCGAAGGCCGCGCCACGGGCATACCCAAAATACTCAAGGTCATGGCTGCCAATGGCTCCCCCCAACCGGTTTTTGAAACGGATGAAGAACGCCTGATCTTTGTGGTGCGGCTGGCGGTTCACCCGCTGGCCAAACGCCCTACCCCGGAAGTCACCCCGGAAGTCACCCCGGAAGTTCAGCGGGTGCTGCGAGCTGTGCAAGGCGAGGCAACACGCCTGGCGATTCAGCAGGCGCTGGGTCTGAAAGACGTAGAGCACTTCCGCAAAAGTTACTTACTCCCCGCGCTAGCGTCGGGCTTAGTTGAAATGACACTGCCTGACATGCCACGCAGCAGCAAGCAACGCTACCGTCTCACGCCCCAAGGCCGCCAGTGGATGGTCAGTCAAGGCAATAAGCCATGAGCGAATACAGCGAGGTCGAGCTCCCCTTCTTGCAGCAACTCGCCGCCCAGGGCTGGACAGTGGTGGACCAGGGCTGTGCCACCATTCCGCAAGACCCGGCCGCCAGCCTGCGCGCATCGTTCCGCGAATGGTTGCTGCCCGGCGTGTTTGAAACCGCCGTGCGCCGCATCAACACTCTGCCCGACGGCACGCCATGGCTCGCCAACCGCCAGTTGGACGACCTGCGCAGCCAACTTCTGCGCCAGCCCAACCGCACGTTGCTGGAAGCCAACGAGGCCATTCAGGCGCTGCTATTCAAAGCACAGGTGGATGTAAACGAGGCCACGGGCGAGGCGGACCCGGTAGTGCAACTGATTGACTTTGCGCATCCTGAGAACAACTCGTTCCACGCCATCAACCAGTTCCGCATTGACACGCCGGGTTGCGTGAAGGCGTTCATCATCCCCGACATTGTGCTGCTGGTGAACGGCATACCGCTGTGCGTGGTGGAGTGCAAAAAGGGCTCGGAGACTTGCGCCAACCCGATGGCCGAAGCTTTTGTGCAGCTGCAGCGCTATATGAACAAGCGCGCCGAGACAGCCGCCGCTGGTTTACGCGAGGGCGAATCCAGGCTGTTCCACAGCAACCTGCTGCTGATTCGCAGCTGTGGCTTGGAGGCAGACTACGGCACCATCACCTCCAGCGAAGAACACTTTTACGACTGGAAGACGCTCTACCCGCAGGACGACGGCGCCATGGAGGACATGAACGCCCAGCAGCGCCTGGTAGCGGGCATGCTGACCCGTCACAACCTGCTGCACATACTGCGCACCAGCACCATCTGTATGGACACCGACAGCGGCCCGCGTATCAAGGTGGTGTGCCGCTACCAGCAGTACCGGGCGGCGGCCAAAATTTTGCAGCGCTTGCGCACAGGGGCGAACAGCGCAGAACGAAGCGGTGTGGTGTGGCACACGCAGGGCTCGGGCAAGTCGCTGACCATGGTGTTTTTGGCCCGCATGCTGCGCGCCAGCAGCGACCTGAACGACTACAAGATTGTGCTGGTCAACGACCGGCAAGACCTGGAAGAGCAACTGGGCGAAACCGCCACGCTGATTGGTGCGCGGGTAAACGTGATTGAAACCCGCGCCGAACTGCGCCACCAGTTGGGCGCCGACAGCTCTGACGTGAACATGGTGATGGTTCACAAGTTTCAGGAGCGCAAGGAAACACTTACAAACACGGTGGCCGAGGCGCTGGGCACCTACCTGGCCATGCCCTCTGGCCAGACCTTTGGGGTGGTGAATGCGTCGGAGCGCATCATTTTGATGGTGGACGAGGCGCATCGCACGCAGGGCTCAGACCTGGGCGACAACCTGTTTGAGGCCTTTCCGAGCGCCACGCGCATTGCGTTTACCGGCACGCCTCTGATCACCGAGCGGCATGGCGGGCGCAAAACGCACAAGCGCTTTGGCGAGTACATCGACACCTACCGGCTAATGGACGCAGTGAATGACGAGGTGACGCTGCAAATCTTGTACGAAGGCAAAACGGCTGACACCGCGCTCAATGAGAAGCATGCTTTCGATGGGGCGTTTGAAGATTTGTTCAAAGAGCGCAGCGCGGAGGATTTGCTGGCTATCAAGAAAAAGTATGGCGCCACGGGTGACCTGCTGGAAGCCGAAAACCGCATCAACGCGATTGCCAAGGATTTGGTGGCGCACTATGTGGACAACATCTTGCCCAATGGTTTCAAGGCACAGGTGGTTTGCCACTCAAAGCTGGCATGCATTCGTTACCAAAACGGTATACGTGCCGCGTTGAAGGAACGCATCACCAGCGAAGAGTTGAAGGCGGCGCCAAATGCGGAGCTGATTGCCAAGCTAAGGTTCTTGAAAACCGCAGTGGTTATTTCGTCGGACGGAACCAACGAAGCCGCCTTTGTGACCCAGGCACGCAAAGAGGCCGCCCGGCTGAACGCAACAAGCAACTTTTGCAAGGCATTCAACCCAAACGACCCCGATGCCAGCAACACCGGTATCGCCTTTTTGATTGTGTGCGACATGTTGCTCACCGGTTTTGATGCCCCCATTGAACAAGTGATGTACATCGACAAAAAGCTGCGTGAACACACACTGTTGCAAGCCATTGCCCGCACCAACCGCGTGTCGCGTGGCAAGAAGCGTGGCTACATAGTGGACTACATAGGCCTGGCGAACCACTTGACCGAGGCACTGACCATTTACGCCGCCAGTGACGAACTGGAAGAACTGCAAAGCGGTCTGCAAGATATCAGCACCGAGCTGCCTGTGCTGGAAGAGCGCTACCAGCGACTGCTTCAGCACTTCGATGCACTGGGAGTTCAGAACATCAAACAGTTTGTCAACGGCGATCTCCCCAGCCTGGAGGGAGACGCTGCGGTGGTACACGCGGCGGTTAGCGCACTCAAGAACGAGAAGCAGCGCGCCGATTTTGATGTGTACCTGAAGAAGTTTTTTTTGAGCATGGATATTGTGTTGCCCCATGCATCAGCCCAGCCCTACCGGGTGCCAGCGCGGCGGTTTGGTTATATCCTGGCAGTCACCAAGGAGCGCTACAAAGACAGCAGCCTGAACCTGGGCGACGCGGGCGAAAAGGTCAAGGCGCTGATCAACGCGCACCTGATCAGCCTGGGCATCAACCCCAAAGTGGAACCCGTGGAGTTATTGGCACCGGACTTTATGGAGAAGCTGGCAGCGCACGCGGGCAAGAATGCCGCCGCCAAGGCCAGCGAAATGGAACACGCCATTCGCAAGCACTGCACGGTGCACCATGACGAAGACCCCGCGTTTTTTAAAAGTCTGTCGGCCAAAGTGGATGCGCTAATAGAAAAACACCATGACCAATGGGACTTGCTGGCCGAAAAGCTGGCTGAGCTTCGATCAGAGGCTCTGGTGGGCCGCACTTTAGGTGAAAGCGGCATGAGCCGTGAAGCGACGACGTTTTATGCGCACATTGTGCAAGCAGGCTTTGCCCAAGGATCTGTAGCCGAAGCTGACCAGGCAGCCATGAAGGCGTTAATGGAGAGGCTGGTTGAATTACTGCAAGACGCGATCGGCAGCCTGGACTTTTGGGTGAACGCAGACAAGCAAAAGCGGGTGCGTGGGGCTATCAAAACTGAAGTTACAAAGGTGAATATCGATGAACTTAAAGCTAACCGTGAACGCGTGACGGTAGAAGTGATGAAGCTTGCCAAAAACCGCCATGATGCACTGATAGCCGCTAGCTTGACGAAAGGAACGTGATGGAAGTCGCACTTTTACAAGTCGGCCAGGTACGTCAGGTTCAAGACATTCAGTACCAGTTGTTGCCTGGCGCTGACCGGCAAACGACCGACATTGTGATTGAGCGCGACGGCGTGGTGCGGGTACGCCCGCCATTGCGCATGACCCCCGAGCAAGCGGACGAAACGGTGTATTCCAAACGCATGTGGATCTACCGCAATCTGGCCGAGTGGCGTGACTTGAATGCCACCCGTATTGTGCGGGAATGGGTGAATGGCGAGTCGTTTTTGTACCTTGGCAGCAGCTACCGCTTGTCTATGGTGGACCATCAGACTGAGCCGCTTAAGCTTAAAGATGGACGTTTTCAAATAAGGCGCGCGCTGGTGGAGCAGGGTGGCCAGCAGGCTCAGACAGCTTTTGAGCAGTTCTATAAAGAAAAGGGGCTGGTACGTATTCAGCAGCGGGTCAGTCACTTTGCTCCCCGAGTGGGGGTGCATCCGGGCGAAGTGCTGGTGAAAGATTTGGCCTACCGCTGGGCCAGTTGCTTGCCCAGTGGCGCCATGCACTTTCATTGGAAATGCCTGATGGCTCCGCTGACGGTGATTGACTATATCGTTGTGCATGAGCTGTGCCACATGCGCCACCGCGACCATTCAGAGGCATTCTGGAATGAGGTGGACAAAGTACTGCCGCAATACCGCGAGCGAAAAGAGTGGCTTCGCCAGCGTGGCGCAAATCTGGATCTTTAAGATCGCCTCGTTTGCAAGAATCGCATGACGCACATGTTTTCTAAGCACCCGTCTACCGCTCTGGCCCTGGCCGCCATCGCCCTGTGGTCATCGCTGGCGTTGCTGGGCACACTGCTGTCGCACATTCCGCCTTTTTTATTGACCGGCATCGCGCTGCTGGTCGGCAGTGTGCCGGCCTGGCCGTTTTTCAGGCAGTGGCGGGTGAGCTGGGCGGCGCTGGCGCTGGGCGTTTACGGCTTGTTTGGGTTTCACTTTTTTCTGTTTATGGCGCTGCGCCATGCACCTGCGGTAGAGGCAAATTTGGTCAATTACCTGTGGCCGCTGGGCATTGTGTTGATGACGCCTGTGTTTTTGCCAGGTGTCCGCCTGTCGGCCACGCACCTGCTTGCCGCCTTGACCGGATTTGTCGGCGCGGCCATTGCCATTTTGGGTGACACCTTACTGCATTCAGGCCTGGCCGGCCTGGCCAGCAAGGGCTTTGCCGGGGGCTACCTGGCGGCGGCGGCGTCGGCCTTTATCTGGGCCAGTTATTCACTGATGGGCAAGCGCATGAGCCTGACTGGCCGCGGCTTTCCCACGGCTGCCATCGGCTTGTTTGGGCTGGTGTCTGGCGCGTTGTCGCTGCTGTGCCACGCGCTGCTTGAAGCAGCTGTAACACTCAGCGCCCAAGACTGGCTTTTGACCGTTGTCATGGGCCTGGGCCCGCTGGGCGCGGCATTCTTTTTGTGGGACGCTGCGCTTAAAAATGGCGACGCGCGAAAAATTGGTATTTTGAGTTACATCACGCCGCTGGCATCGACTGTGTTGCTGCTGCTCGCCACGGGGCGGCTGCTCTCCTGGGGCATCGGCGTGGCCGCGGTGCTCATCCTGGGTGCGGCGGCGCTTGGTAGCCGGGCCAAATAGCGTTACTTGTCAATTTTGTTTTAGTCACCAGCTAACGCCAATGACATTTCCTGCTGCCTGGTGAAGGTTCGGCGGCGGGCCGTTTGCCGACCAAGCCCCCACGCATGGCCGCGACCCGGCCAGACTGGCAACGCATCCGGGTGGGCGGACACAGCGGCCCGCCTAGCGGCCAACTGCTTTTTTTAGGATCATGTTGCTCAGCTGTTGGTCAAAGAGGTCTGAATCAGCCGTTTGGGGGGTTCGCGCAGGGCCATGGCATTGCAAGGTTTGAAGCTCTTATGCCGCAAATCAATGCCGTATTCATGCCGCAAACCGTCCCGTAACCCGCATGGACGCTGGATTGACGGGGTTTCTCAGGGGCGACTAGTCAAGAGCGTCCAGCGGTTGCAAGCTAGGTTTGCCTTGTGCCGTTCCCACGGGCGGACAATAAAGTTTACCGGCATGCACATTGAGCCCTCCGCGCAACCCGGCGTCTTGTTGACAGGCTGCTTTCCAGCCAAACTGCGCGAGTTTGAGCACATAAGGAATGGTCGCGTTGTTCAGAGCGAACGTCGATGTTCGCGCCACCGCGCCTGGCATATTGGCCACGCAATAATGCACGATGCCGTCCACAACAAAAGTGGGCTCATCGTGTGTCGTGGCTCTGGAGGTCTCAAAGCATCCCCCCTGATCAATGGACACATCGACCAACACCGCACCTGATTTCATATTCGACAAATCGCTGCGCCTGACCAGCTTGGGTGCGTTGGCACCCGGCACCAAGGCCGCGCCAATCACCAGATCTGCATCGGCGAGTAACTCCTGGGTTGTGGTGTGGCTCGGAAAACGTGTGCTGACAGCAGCGCCAAAAATATCATCCAATTGACGCAGTCTTGGAATATATGAGTCAACAATTGATACGCGAGCGCCCATGCCAACCGCCATTTTCGCCGCGTGCGTGCCGACAACACCTCCGCCAAAAATCACGACGTTGGCGGGCGGCGTACCCGGAACTCCGCCGAGCAAGATGCCGCGACCGCCATTGGGTTTTTGCAGCGCTGCTGCACCCACTTGGATGGACATGCGCCCAGCCACTTCGCTCATTGGCGCGAGCAGGGGCAGTCTGCCTTGTGCATCGGTCACTGTTTCATAGGCAATTGCTGTGCAGCCCGAGGCAAGCAACAAATCGGTTTGCCGGGCATCTGGAGCCAAATGCAAATAGGTGAACAGAATTTGCCCCGGCCTTAGTAGCTTGCACTCCTGAGGCTGCGGCTCTTTCACCTTCACAATCATTTCACCGAATTCAAATATCTCTGCAGCGGTCGCCATGATGCATGCACCTGACTGAATGTATTCGTTGTCGCTACAGCCTATTCCCATACCGGCGCTGTGCTCCACGGCCACCTGATGTCCGGCCTGGGTCAACTCCAACACAGCCTCTGGCGTGAGACCCACGCGATATTCGTTATTCTTGATTTCTTTCGGTAGTCCTATTTTCATAAGTATTCCTGATGCTTTGATGAAGATTTTGGGTCAGTCAAGTCAACTTGTCGCCGACAAAGCCATTAAAAGCAGATGACTTTCCCAAACGTGGATTCGGCAGCGCTGTTACGACTGAGCCATGCCGGCTTTTTCCAGCATCGCGTGCAGCAGCACGTTGCAGCCTGCGGTGATGTGCTCGGGCTTGGCGTCTTCGATTTCGTTGTGGCTAATACCGTCTTTGCAGGGGATGAAAATCATGCCAGCGGGCGCCAGACGGGCCATGTAGACCGCGTCGTGTCCAGCGCCGCTGACAGCCGGCATGTGGGAATAGCCCAGGGTTGTTGCGGCGCGCTCCACCGCATTAATGCAGTCGGGGCTGAAGGACTGCGCCGGATAACTGGAGGTGGGCACAATCTCAATACTGCAGCCTGTTTGCTGGGACACCTCTTGCGCAAAAGCCTTGACTTCAGCGGCCATTTGATCGACTAGGGTGTCGCTGCTGTTGCGCAAGTCGATAGTGAACGTCACGGCACCGGGAATGACGTTACGGCTGTTGGGATGGACGCGCACCATGCCAACCGTGCCACGACCGTGCGGCGCGTGGCGCAATGCACTTGATACGACTTCTTGCATGATGCGGGTAGATGCTTGTAGCGCATCTTTTCTCAATCCCATGGGGGTTGGACCCGCGTGAGCCTCCATACCAGTGACAATGCAGTCAAACCAGCGAATTCCGAGCACACCGGTCACTACGCCAATGGTGACGTCATGGTCTTCCAGCACGGGGCCTTGTTCAATGTGGGTCTCGAAGTAACTGCCAATGGGGTGGTCACCGGGTTCCTCGGTGCCGACGTAGCCGATGCGCTCAAGCTCTTCTTTCACGCCCTTGCCTTCGGCGTCTTTGGCGGCGTAGGCGTGTTCCAGCGTGAAGGCCTTGGCGAACACGCCCGACCCCATCATCACCGGCACAAAGCGAGAGCCTTCTTCGTTGGTCCACCAGGCGACCTCAATAGGCGCTTCGGTTTCGATATTGTGGTCATTGAGTGTGCGCACGACTTCCAGGCCAGCCAGTACGCCGTAGTTGCCATCGAACTTCCCGCCGGTAGGTTGAGTATCTATGTGGCTACCGGTCATCACTGGTGGCAAGTCGTTGTTACGCCCGGGGCGACGTAAAAAGCCATTGCCAATTTTGTCGATGGTGACGGTCATGCCGGCTTCACGCGCCCAGCGCGACACCAGGTCTCGCCCATTTTTATCAAGCTCGGTCAATGCCAAACGACACACCCCCCCCTTGGGTGTGGCGCCAATTTTAGCCAGTTCCATGAGTGAGTCCCACAGGCGTTGGCCGTTGATTCGGATTGGTGATGTGCCTTTGTTGCTGGTGATATTGGGGTTCATTGTTTGATCCTATCGTGGCACGGCTTGGGGGGCCTGTTGGGTGGCTTTGCGCTGGAGCGCATCAAACTGGGGGCCAAAAGGCGGGCGCTTGACGTATTGACCTGCGCCGCGCACGGCGCGCAAATCGCCCAAGGCAAACACAATGCGGCCACGGCTCAGCGTGTGGGTTGGAATGCCGGTGACTGTGCGACCCTCGAAAATATTGAAGTCGCCCAGACTCTTTTGTGTGTTGACCGACAAGGTTTTGGTTCCCGCTGGGTCCCACACCACCAGGTCTGCATCCGCGCCAGGAGCCACGCAACCTTTTCGTGGGTAGATGTTGAACAGCTTGGCAGCGTTGGCTGATGTGACTGCAACAAATTCGCTGGGCGTCAGACGCCCTGTGTTGACCCCTTCGTCCCAGATCACGGCCATGCGTTCTTCAACGCCGCCGCAGCCATTTGGAATCTTGCTGAAATCGTCTTTGCCAGCGGCTTTTTGTTCAGCACAGAAGGTGCAGTGATCGGTAGCTGTTGTGTGCAAATGCCCGCTTTGCAGTCCATGCCAGAGTGCCTCTTGGTTAAGTTTGTTGCGAAACGGCGGACTCATGACGTGGGCGGCAGCCACCGCGAAGTCTTTGTGTCTGTAAACGCTTTCGTCCACCGTCAAGTGCCCGGCCAGCACTTCGCCATAGACGCGCTGGCCATTGGCGCGCGCTCTGGCAATGGCGGCGGCGCTCTCGGCGCAGGAGACATGCACCACATAGATAGGTACATTGAGCACGTCGGCGATGGCGATGGCCCGCTGCGCGGCCTCAGCCTCCACCGCCGGCGGACGCGACAAGGGATGACCTTCGGGCCCGAGCACGCCGCGCGCCTTCATGTCGGCTTGCAACAAGAACACCAGTTCGCCATTTTCAGCGTGCACGGTAGGCATGGCCCCCAGTTCCAGCGAGCGCCTAAAGCTACTCACCAGCGTTTCATCGTCGCACATGATGGCATTTTTATAGGCCATGAAGTGCTTAAAGCTGTTCACACCTTCTTCTTTGACGAGCGTACCCATGTCCCTTTTGACGCTCTCATCCCACCATGTTACGGCGACATGAAAGCTATAGTCGCTGGCCGCTTTTTCAGCCCAGCCGCGCCACTTTCGATAAGCATCCATCAAGGGTTCCTTCGGATCAGGAATCACGAAATCGATGATGCTTGTCGTGCCCCCCGCCAAGGCAGCGGCGGTGCCACTGTAGAAGTCGTCCATGGTGGTGGTGCCCATGAAGGGCAACTGCATGTGGGTGTGAGGATCAATGCCGCCAGGCATCACCAACTGCCCACCCGCATCAATCACCTGCGCGCCCTCACTTGACACTGTCTCAGCCACCTGTACCACACGCCCATACTGGCACAGCACATCGGCACGAAAAGCTCTGTCTGCGTTGACCACGATGCCGCCGCGAATCACAACGCTCGAAGTTTTTGAACCCATGACAGTCATCTCCTAGTGTTTTTTGGTCGTCAAGAAATAGTAGCCGCCAGCCAAGAACAAGCTCAAGAACCAGCCAAAGCTATAAAGGTCTACCCAGAAAGGTGCCACACTCGCGGCATTTAAGACGCCCGAGACAACCATATAGCCGGGCAGACAAGGCACCACGCCCAACGCAAATGCAACGATTGCGTTCAGGTTCCAGCCATTGCTGTATTCGTATTCGCCATTGCGCTTGTACAGGTCAGGCACATTCAGCTCTGTCTTTCGCACAAGGTAATAGTCGACCAGCAAAATACCAGCAATCGCGCCCAATAAGGTACCGTAACCGCCAAGCCAGGTGAACAAATAACCGCCAGATGTAGCCAGGAGCTTCCAGGGCATGAACACCAAGCCAATACCTGCAGCGATCAGTCCACCGGTTCGGAAGCTGATCTTTTTGGGCGCCACTTGACTGAAATCGTAAGAAGGTGAGACCAGGTTCGCAGCAACATTGGTGGTCAGGTTGGCCAGCAAAATCACCAACAAACCAACGCCTGCTGCAAAGGTGCCCATTTGCGTCAGCAGCGCGTCCGGGAAGAGCTGCGCTTTGCCATACAAAATCTGTGACACTGAAAATCCAATTACCCCAACCATTGAGAACAAGGCCATGGGGATTGGTAAACCAATGGCCTGTCCCTTGATCTGAGCACTCTGCGATTTGGCAAAGCGGGTGAAGTCAGGAATATTCAAAGCCAGCGTGGCCCAAAAGCCAACCAGCCCGGTCAAGGCAGCCCAAGTCTTGGGGCCACCTTCCACAACCTTTGCGGGCAGATTAAAAATCTGGCTTGGGGACACATTCATGAAAGCCCAGACCACCAAAGCCACCGAGGCCAACACCATCAATGGTGCAGCAACGACCTCTAGCTTGCGTATCGATTCCACCCCGTTCCATATAAAGTAAATATGCACCGACCAAAAGGCTAAAAAGCACATGAATTGTGATGTGCTGATGGTGGAACCGTCTGCAGGCCCTGCCAAATTAGCGCCGAGCAAGTTCAAGAATCCATGCAATGCCAAGGCGCCAAAGTAACAATTGATTGAAAACCAACCGCAAGCCACCAGCCCGCGCAGCACGGCCGGTAAATTAGCACCCTTGACGCCAAAGGAGGCCCGAGCCAGAACAGGAAATGGAATGCCGTGCTTAGGCCCCACCTTGCCGATCAAGATCATGGGCACCAACACAATACCGTTGGCTATCAGCACCAGCATGATCGCCATTTGCCAAGAAAAACCTTGATCCAGCATGGAGCTGGCCATGGTGTAGGTGGGCACACACACGACCATGCCAATCCACAACGCCGTGAAATCTTGCCAACGCCAAGTTCGTTGTGCAGGAGTTGTTGGCTGGAGATCCTCATTACTTAAATCTTGACTCATTGCGATATCCTTTCGTGGTTAAAGGTGACATGGGTTTGCGACTGAAACAACCAGAGCATCCCTTTAAGTTTTGTTCTGATATGTTCGACGAGTTACCGTTGCTCAAGCGGCCAAAGGATTATTGGGATGTGTGGTCCAGTTAGCGTAGTCACCGCTGGCACTTTTGCCAGTGCGCACATCGACCTCGCCTGGCTTTAATGAACGCATGGTTAGCGTGTCTGGCACTGGGCAGATGGAGACGCACAGGTTGCATCCGACACATTCAGCCTCGTTTACTTCGAAATGGCGCTGGCCATTTTTGGTGGCAAAAATCGCTTGGTGTGAGGTGTCTTCACACACCACATGGCATCGTCCACATTTGATGCAACTGTCTTGGTTTATGACCGCTTTTTCAATGTGGTTGAGATTGAGGAATTTCCAGTCTTTGACCGTCGGAATTGCTTTGCCCCGGAAATCTTCAATGCTGGTGTAACCATGCTGGTCCATGAAGTTGGACAGACCGTCGCACATGTCCTGCACGATCTTGAATCCGTACACCATGGCGGCGGTACAGACTTGTACGTTGCCGCATCCCAGAGCGATGAACTCGGCGGCGTCGCGCCAGGTCGTGATACCGCCGATGCCAGAGATCGGCAATCCTGCGGTCAAGGGGTCACGCGCGATCTCGGCGGTCATGTTCAGCGCAATCGGCTTGACAGCCGGGCCGCAGTAGCCCCCGTGTGATCCCCAGCCATCCGTATTCGGTGTCATGGCCATGCGTTCAAGGTCAACGCCCATGACGGAGTTAACGGTGTTGATCAGGCTCACAGCGTCAGCCCCCCCTGCTTTGGCAGCTCTGGCAGGAAAACGCACATCGGTGATGTTGGGCGTGAGCTTCACAATGGCAGGCAGTTTGGAGTATTTTTTGCACCATTCGGCGATTTGCTGAATGTATTCTGGCACCTGACCCACAGCCGCACCCATGCCGCGTTCGCTCATGCCATGCGGGCACCCAAAGTTGCACTCTATGCCATCGGCCCCAACGTCTTCGATCTTCGCCAAAATGGTTTTCCAGGCCTGCTCATCAACTGGCACCATCAACGAGACCACGAGCGCTCGATCAGGCCAATTGCGCTTGACTCGGCG
Source organism: Polaromonas sp. (assembly GCA_046303055.1). Classification (GTDB taxonomy): domain Bacteria; phylum Pseudomonadota; class Gammaproteobacteria; order Burkholderiales; family Burkholderiaceae_C; genus Polaromonas. The sequence continues at coordinate 10,167 of JBKCGU010000015.1, read as the reverse complement.
TATTTCATCCAAATTGGTTTGCAGCGACCTATCGGTGATGAGTTCTATGTTGTTGAGGCCAATCACTCGCCTGTCTTGAGACATCAGGGTCGAGTAGCGCGGCCCGTTGACGTTGACAACCGCTGGGTCTTGACCCAAGGTCTTCCAGACCACCCCGCCCCAACCGGCCTCAAACGCTCGGCAGACATTGATCTCTTTGTCGGTCGGTGGCGCTGAGGCGAGCCAAAATGGATTGGGGCTTTTGATGCCAATGAAGTTGGTAAAGAGGTTGGCCATGGTGTGTCTTTCAGGCGCCTGCGCGCAATGTTGCATCGATGGAAACGGCGGCGACTTTGCCGTGCTCTACGGCCTCCACCGTCAAGTCTTTGCCGCCGAAGCGGCAGTCACCACCGGCCCAGACCCTTGAGTGGTTGGTGCGGCCATGCCCGTCTGTCGCGATGCGCCCGGCCTTCAATTCGATGGCGCTGCCCACCGGCTGCGCTAGGTATGTCTGACCAATGGCCTTTAGCAGCATGTCGGCTTCGAGAGTGAATTCCTCGCCGACCTCGACCAAATTGCCTTTCACCAGTGCTGTGTTGGCAAAGCGCACGCCAATGAGTTGCCCGTTGTTGCTTAACACCGCTTTCGGTGCTGCCCAGTGACGAATCGTCACCCCATGGGTTTGTGCCCAGGCTTGCTCGACCGTTGAAGCCGACATTGCCTCCACACCGCGCCGGTAGACCATGGTCACTTCCTTGGCGCCCAAGAGTCGAGCCTGCACAGCGGCATCGACCGCTGTCATGCCCCCACCAATGACCACCACACGATTGCCCACCGGGACCTGTGCAGGATCACTTTGGCGCAACTCGGCGATGAACTCCACAGCATCGCGCACCGCTGATACCCCGATGGCGGGCACGCCTAGCGCGTTCACCCCTTGCAAGCCCAGCCCCAGGAAGACCGCATCAAACTTGCCGAGCAAACTCTCGAGCGTGAAGTCACGCCCCAGGGCTTGACTGGTGTGGACGGTGATGCCGCCAATGGACAAAAGCCACGCAATTTCCTTTTGCGCGAAATCGCCCGCCGTTTTGTAGGTGGCCAGGCCGTATTCATTCAATCCGCCCAGCTTCGGATTGGCGTCAAAAAGCGTTACTGAATGACCGAGTCGCGCGAGTCCATGCGCGCAGGCCAGGCCCGCCGGTCCAGCGCCGACCACAGCGATGTGAAAGCCGCTGGAGGTCGCGCGCGAGAACAGCGGTTCGCCAGGGTTATCAAAATACGCATCTGTTGCATAACGCTGCAAAGCGCCGATCTCCACCGGCTTTTCTTCATTGGTGTTGCGCACACAAGCTTGCTCGCACAACACCTCGGTCGGACAAACCCGCGCGCACATGCCACCCAGTGGGTTGGCGGTCAGGATGGCTTTTGCAGCGCCGCGGTTGTTGTCTTGCGCGATGCGATGAATGAATGAGGGAATGTCGATGCCAGTCGGACACGCGGTTTGACACGGTGCGTCAAAACAGTAGTAACAGCGCTCGGCTTCAATCAGCGCTTGCGAGCGGGTCAGGTTGGGGTGTGCATCGCCAAAGTTGGTTGCATAGTTTGCGAGGTTCAGTCTCGCTGCGTGCAGACCACAGGCATTGGAAGCGGGTGTGTTCATCGTCGTTGAGAGGAAGTTGGTGCGGGATTAAATTTTTACTCAATGGTAAAAAGTTACTAACTGGTAAAAACCCTCACCGACAAGCCAACGGTCATCAACCGCGGGCCGTGAAAATTTCCACCATATCCCGGAAAATAGCCACATGTCTGCACCATCCTTACCTCGACCTTCCATCAAAAAGTCGCCCCTGCAGGCCGACTCAACAGCCCCGGCCGTCAAGGGTGACAAGAATTCACCAAGCGTCTCGCGCGTCAAAAAACAAGGCCTCATCTTGGCTGAGGCTGAACGTCAGTTCGCGCGATTTGGATTTGAAGGCGCTTCGCTGGAGACCATCGCTGCGACCCTGGGCGTGAGCCGCCAGAACATGCTGTACTACTACAGCAACAAACAAGAGCTTTACGCTGCGGTGCTGGATGATGTGTTGGCGTCTTGGCTCGGGCACATGGAAGACATGGCGCGGTCCATCGACCCAGCGAAGGCGGTGAGCCGCTACGTGCGCGCCAAACTGCGCTTTTCCAAAGAGCGCCCTTTTGGTTCTGCGGTGTTCACACGGGAGGTGATCAGTGGGGCCCCGCTGTTTGGAGACAAGCTGATTCAACAGGTGCTGCCCAAACTGCGCGCGGATGTGCGCAGCTTCGAGCGTTGGGCCAAGCAGGGAAAGATCGCGCGCGTCGATTTCACCCATCTGATGTTTGTGATCTGGGCCAGCACCCAGGCCTACGCTGATCTGTCGAGTCAATTTGCCTTGTTTTTGAATAAGCCCGCGCTTGAAGATAGCGACTATGAGGCGGCCAGCGACTTGATCACTCACATGGTGCTGAAGTCGCTGGCGGCTTGACCGCGAGTGGCGTGGTACGCGGGCTGTGGTGGCGCGCGGTATTTAGCGGTTGGACGGGAAGGCAAACACCGTGCCCTCTCGCGTACCAGCGGCGGGTCAGCGCTGGGTGATTGTTTTTCGTTTCGTGTAAAAGCGCGCCGCTTCGACCGTGGCCTTGTCGGCCAACATAACGGCGGTTTCAGCCTGTCCCGTTGCGGGGTTGAAACGGGTTGGCTGCGGCTTGCGCCGACCACGCGCTGGCCGTTGATGAGGTGGCCAAAAGGGGTGTTAAGGGGGGTGCTAAGTGCGGTGTGGACATAGAACGTGGCCTCTTTAAAGAAAGGTCAAAGGGTTTCGGCCAGGGCTTCACCCAGCGCATTGATCAGGCTGTCGATCTCTGCCTTTTCACTGATAAACGGTGGTGCGAGTTGGATGGTGTCGCCACCGTAGCGCACATAAAACCCTTTTTTCCAACAGGCCATGGCGATCTCGTAGGGGCGCTTGGCAGGCTCGCCCGGTACGGGGGCAATGGTGAACCCGGCGGCCAGACCGTAGTTGCGAATGTCCAGCACATGCTTGGACCCCTTGAGGCTGTGCACCATGTTTTCGAAATACGGCGCAAGCGATCTGACCCGGCCGACCATGTCCTCCTGAACCAAGATGTCCAATGCTGCAATGCCCGCCGCGCAAGCCACTGGGTGGGCCGAGTAGGTGTAGCCGTGCGCAAACTCCAACAGGTAGTCGGGGGCGTCGATTTCGGTGAGCGTGCGGTAGATGTCTTGACTGACCATCACCGACCCCGTGGCTTGTGCTCCGTTGGTGATCTGCTTGGCAAAATTGGCAATGTCAGGCGTCACGCCGAAAGCTTCAGCACCCGTGAAAGCGCCCGAACGGCCAAAACCGGTGATAACCTCGTCAAAAATCAGCAATATGTTGTGCGCGGTACAGATCTCGCGCAGGCGCTTCAGATAACCCTTGGGTGGGATGATGACGCCCGCAGAACCGGAGAACGGCTCCACGATGACCGCAGCGATATTGGAGGCGTCGTGCAAGCCGATCAGGTCTAGCAACCTGTTGGCCAACTCCACGCCGCCCGACTCTGCTTCACCCCGGCAGAACGCATTCGAGGCCAACATGGTGTGAGGCAGGTGAGCTGTACCGCCCAGGCCTTCCCCAAATGTCTTGCGGTTGCCAACAATACCGCCCACAGAAATGCCGCCGAAGTTGACGCCGTGGTAGCCCTTTTCGCGACCTATCAGGCGGGTCTTGCTGCCCTGCCCTTTGGCGCGCCAGTATGCGCGTGCCATCTTGAGCGATGTGTCGGCGCATTCGCTGCCAGAGCTGGTGAAAAAACAATAGTCCAGTCCATCCGGGGTGAGCTTCTTGATCTTGTTTGCCAGCTCAAACGACAGCGGGTGACCAAACTGAAATGCCGGTGAATAGTCGAGTTCGGCCACCTGACGGCTCACCGCCTCGGTGATCTCGGGGCGCCCATGACCCAGTCCACAACACCACAAACCGGAAAGGCCGTCAAAAATTCTGCGACCATTCGAATCGGTGTAATACGCGCCCTTGGCTTTTACGATCAGGCGCGGATCGGCCTTGAAACTGCGATTGGCCGAAAAGGGCATCCAGTGCGCATCCAGCCAGGCGGCATCGGTTCGCACAGCGGGGGTGAAGGTGTCGGTCATTGCGTTCATGTTCCAAGCCTTGTCTGAAGAAAAGTAAGTCAATGGGGAAGGCGAATTGTGTGACTCGGCTAAAGTTTGACAAATGTACATATTTCACGGTTTACTTGCAGACATATGAAAGTATCGACACCGACCGCCAAAGCGGAAAACACAAGCCCGCACAGAGCCTTGCTGGGTCAACTGGGCGATATGGACCTGCGGCTGCTGCGGGTCTTCAAATGTGTGGCCGATTGCGGCGGTATGGCGGCGGCGGAAATGGAGCTGAACATTGGCACATCAACCGTCAGCCGCCACATCAAGGACCTGGAAATCCGGCTGGGGCTGCGCCTGTGCCGTCGCGGCCGCGCGGGCTTTTCCCTGACGGCTGAAGGCCAGCGCGTCTACGACGAGACGATGCGCTTGTTGGATGCGGTGGGCATATTTCGCACCGGGCTGGACGATATTCACCAGCGCATGGGGGGGCGCCTGGATCTGGCCCTGTTCGACAAAACTGTCAGCAACCCGCAGGCCAATATCCACATCGCCATTGCCGATTTTTCGCAGCGCGCACCGGATGTTGAACTGTGCCTGCATGTCGCCTCATCCAACGCGATTGTTCAGGGATTGATGGACGGCAGCTTTCAAATCGGTGTGATGCCTGTGCACCGCAACCTGCAAGCGCTCAATTGCTCACCGCTGTTCAACGAAAAAATGCTGTTGTATTGCGGCGCTTCGCACCCCTTGTTCCGCGCTACACGTGAGCCTAAACACTGGTCCGATCTGCGAGCCCACCATTTTGCAGGCCTGGGCTACAACTCCCCCAACATGGAGTTGAGCCACCAATTCAAGCTACAGCGGCGCGCCACTGCGTTTGACCAAGAAGGCGTCGCCACTTTGCTGATGTCGGGCAAGTATCTGGGATTTTTGCCCGACCACTACGCAGCGCCCTTTGTGCAACAAGGTGCCATCCGAGCCATTGAGCCCGACATCTTTCAGTACGACTGCACTTTCGTTTCGGCCTTTCGGGCTTCTCCGGCACCGTCCCGTGCAGCGGCGCTATTTCAGACCTGTCTGGTGCAAGCTCACCTCACCGAGTCTGCAAGCAAGGCAGAAGAGTCCTGATCCTCCTGCGGACCAGCCGCACCATCAAGGGTACCGTTAACACCCATTCGGTTCTTCCGTCTTGTTTGTGGCCTTAGCGGCCCGAACTCCGGCTGCCACGACCTATGCTGACTTCTGGCGTCGGCAAAGGCGTTTTCCTTTGAGAAACAAGGCAAGATATCCTGGGGGAAGAACGCACCTCTTCGCTGCAACAGCTGCGTCTTCGCCCACAGGCCAGTGCAGGCATGGGCGAGCAGCTGCTCTATTCATAGCACTTTACAGGTGGCTTCAGGCGGCAAAAGCTTGTCTGGCCGCCCGCAGCACGGCGCTGCGCAGCCAGGTGTGGGCGCTTTGCGAGCCAACTCGGCTGTGCCACACGGCATCTACGTGGACGGGCGCCACATCAAAAGGCAGGGGCCGCAGCACCAGCTGGTCGGCGATGCCGGTGACGCTGACAAAGTGCTGGGGCAGCACCGTCAGCAGGTTGGAATGGGCCACCACCCGGCCCGCGGTGAAGAACTGGTTCACCGTCAGCACCACCTGGCGTTGACGGCCTAACGAGGCGAGAGACTCGTCAATAAACCCATAGGGACGGCCCGAAAAGCTGACCAGCATGTGACGTGCAGCGCAAAACCTGTCGATCGTCAACGGCTCGCGTGCCAGCGGATGGCCGGCGCGCATCACACACACGTACTGGCCGTCATACAGGCGCTGGTGGTCAAAGGCCACGGCATCGCCCGTCTGGGCGCGCGCCACCAGGTCGGCCAGCACCGACGGGAAGTGACCCAGCGCCAGATCGGCCACACCGTCGTCGAGCAGGCGACGCGGGTCGCGGGTGCTGAGCGGCAGCACGCGGATGGCCACGCCTGGGGCTTCGCGCTCCAAAATGTCGATCAGCCCGGGCATCAGCTCGGCGGCGGTGGCATCGGCCATGGTCAGCACGAACGCGGTGTTGGCGGTAGCGGCGTCAAAACTGCCGGGGCTTAACGACGCCTGCAACAGGCGCAGCGCCTCGCGCACGGCGGGCCACAGCGCCAGCGCGCGTGGCGTTGGGGCCATGCCCTGGCCGACCCGCACCACGAGATCGTCGCCCAGTGTGCCGCGCAGCCGACGCAGTGCGTTGCTGACCGCCGGCTGGGTAAGTGACAGGTTGCGTGCTGCCCGTGTCAGGCTGCGCTCGGCCATCACTTCGTCAAACACGCGCAGCAGGTTCAGGTCAAAGGTGCGAAAGTTGGGCGGCTTGGGGGTAACGGTTGCTGGCATGAAATTAAAGTATCACCAATATGAATGACTGACATCATAAAGATAAAGTGGAACAATATCAGTGATAACCCTAGCATCAGGCTGTACACGTTTTGCAACGGCCATTGCCGAAAGAAAAAAGACCATGACCAGCTTCGTCCATCTTGAGTATTCCACCCAGCACCCCGGCGTTGCGCGGGTTGAGTCAGCGATTGCGTCGGCTCAAGCCATCAAGCGCAGCTTTTCTGGCCCACGCAGCCTGGCCACCTTGCTGTTGTCGGCCATTGCGGCTGCCGTGATGGTGGTGGCTTACCAAGTGATGGACAGTATGGCCGAGGGCCATTTGCTGGTGTTGTGGATCGGCTTGTGGGTGGTGGCGTTTGCCACCTTGGCAGTCTGCGCCAGCACGTCACTTGCTTTGGCGGCCAGCATCAAGGTGTCGCTGGACGGCTGGTCACGCAAGCTGGCCGCCCGGCGCGCTGACGAGCGCCTTTGGGCCATGGCCAAAACCGATGCACGCGTGATGGCCGATTTGCAGTGCGCCAAGTTGCGAGGAGACGCACGCTATGACGCGCGTGACGACGGTTTGTTTTTTGTACCGCCAGCGACCACCCGCCCGGTGCTGCCATCAGCACCCATTTGATCGACCCTGGCTTGATGCGTGCCGACAGGCCGCAGATCCTCTAAACAGCACGACGTCAAAGCCTTGACTTGGCGTTGACCCCCACAAAACCGCGCCAAAGCGCGGTTTGTTATGGGAGACGAAAAAGCTCAAGCCGCCAAGCGTTTTTCAATTGCCGTCTTGGTGTCTGTCAGCGCTTTTGGCAAATGGTGCGCCAGTTGATGGAACAGTTCGGTGTGCAGCTTCAGCTCTTGTGTCCACGCCGCTTTGTCGATGCTGGTCACGGTGTCGAATTGCTGCGCCGTGAACGCCAGGCCGGTCCAGGTCAGGTCTTTGTAGCCGGGGGTCACGCCCATCACGTTGTCGGTGCCCTGGCCAGTGCCTTCAATGCGGTCGATCATCCACTTGAGCACACGCATGTTCTCGCCGTAACCAGGCCAGACAAACTTGCCATCGTCACCTTTGCGAAACCAGTTGGTGGTGTAGATTTTGGGCAATGTGGCACCGGTCTTGGCGAGCTTTTCGCCCATGTCCAGCCAGTGCTGGAAGTAGTCGCTCATGTTGTAGCCGGTAAAAGGCAGCATGGCAAATGGGTCGCGGCGCACCACGCCAGCCTGACCGGTGGCCGCTGCAGTCGTCTCGCTGCCCATGGTGGCGGCCATGTACACGCCTTCTACCCAGTTGCGTGCTTCGGTGACGAGCGGCACGGTGGTTGAGCGGCGGCCACCAAACATGAAAGCATCAATCGCCACACCTTTGGGGTCGTCCCAGGCGTCATCAAGCGCCGGGTTGTTGGTGGCGGCTACGGTGAAGCGGGCATTCGGGTGTGCGGCTTTGGCGCCGGTTTCTTTGGCAATGGCTGGCGTCCAGTCTTTGCCCTGCCAGTCGATCGCGTGGGCAGGAGGGTTGCCCATGCCTTCCCACCACACATCGCCGTCGTCGGTCAGGGCAACGTTGGTAAAGATCGTGTCACGTTCAATGCTGGCCATGCAGTTCGGGTTGGTCAGCGTGTTGGTACCGGGGGCCACGCCAAAGTAACCGGCTTCCGGGTTGATGGCGTACAGCCTGCCATCTGCGGCGGGTTTGATCCATGCAATGTCGTCGCCAATGGTGGTGACTTTCCAGCCGTCAAAGCCTGCGGGCGGGATCAGCATGGCGAAGTTGGTTTTGCCACAGGCCGATGGGAACGCCGCCGCCACATGGTATTTTTTGCCTTGCGGCGTGGTCACGCCCAAAATCAGCATGTGCTCGGCCAGCCAGCCCGGGTTACCTGAAGGCCCCCCTGAGGCCGCGCGGCCCATGTTCGACGCAATCCGCAAAGCAAAGCATTTTTTGCCCAGCAGCGCATTGCCGCCGTAGCCAGAACCGTAGGACCAGATCTCGCGCGTCTCGGGGTAGTGCACGATGTACTTGGTTTTGTTGCAAGGCCAGGCCACGTCCTGCTCGCCAGCGGCCAGCGGTGCGCCCACGGTGTGCACGCAGGGCACAAATTCGCCATCGACACCCAGCACGTCATACACCGCCTTGCCCATGCGCGTCATGATTTTCATGTTGACGGCAACATAAGGGCTGTCAGACAGCTCAATGCCAACGTGCGCAATGGGCGAGCCCAGCGGACCCATGCTGAAAGGCACCACATACATGGTGCGGCCTCGCATGCAGCCGTCGAAAAGTGCTGGCTTCCCGGCAGCGCCGATTTGTAATTTTTCGCGCATTTCAGCCGGGTCGGTCCAGTTGTTGGTCGGGCCGGCGTCTTCTTTTTTGGCCGAGCAAATGTAGGTGCGGTCTTCGACCCGGGCCACGTCGGTCGGGTCACTGCAAGCCAGATAGCTGTTGGGGCGCTTGGTGGGGCTGAGTTTTTTAAAGGTTCCGGCATCGACCAGCTGCTGGCACAGGCGCTGGTGTTGCGCATCGCTGCCGTCGCACCAGTAAAGGGCATCGGGTTTGCACAAGGCGGCCATGTCGGCAACCCAGGCAATCAATTTGGCATTTTTAACATAGCCGGGCGCGTTCAACGTCAGCCCTTGCATCGCGGGATGGTTCATCAGGAAACTCCAAAATTAACAATCAAAACTGACGGTCTGCGAGTGCCTTTTATGCGCTTCACAAAACGGTCTTGAAAGTATTCTAGGAGTTAGCTCGGAAGTTACCGGCCGGGTACCCCCTAAATCTATGCAAAACTTGCATGGCGTTATGCAAAAAGCCTAGGGTGTCCTGTTGACGATCAGGCGTTAAAAAACCCGCTGATGCGGGCTTTTGGGGTGCTCGTGGAGCGTGTTGTCAGGCCATAAAAACCGCAATAAACGCGAGCAGAAACATCAGCACGGCCCCTACGATCGGCAAAATCACGGGCGCTGCGTGCGCAATGGACTCCACCACATCAGGCTGCGGCGCTGCGTCATGGGAAACTGTGGCTGGATGGTCGGTTGGCTGGGTCATTGAAATTCCTAAAATCTAAAGAGTTCGCAAACAATCGCCGCATTTTACCTTTTCAAGGGCAGATGCCGCAAACCACCAGGTGATTCTGAGGGCACACTTTAGGCATGACCGTCACGACACACCCAAAGGCTTTCATCCGATCATCTTGGATCGTACTTTTCACAGGCCGCAGCAACGATCGGCTGGAACTGACGGACTGGACGGGCTTTTGAAACTTCTCGGCGTTCAGTTGGGAGCGGCCAGGCGCGTGAGGATGGGCGAGCGCAGCATTCTGACGGCTTTCAACAAGCAGCCCACACAGGCCAGCACCGTGGTCATGCCGCTCGGACTGATGGGCGACGAGCAGGCTGATTTGTCGGTGCATGGGGGGCTTGAAAAAGCCGTTTATGCGTACCCTTCAGAACACTATGCGTTCTGGCAAAACGCCAGGCTTGACGCAGGCGTCAGCCCGCTCGATGACAGCCTGCCCCATGGCTCGCTGGGCGAAAACCTGACCCTTTCGGGACTGCTCGAAACACAAGTCTGGGCGGGCGATGTCTTGCAGCTCCCGAACTGCGAATTGACAGTCACCCTGCCGCGCGAACCTTGCGGCAAGTTCAACGCGGTCATCGGCTTTTCGCAGGCCAGCAGGCGCATG
>JBKCGU010000014.1:0-25484 GCA_046303055.1 Polaromonas sp. | reverse complement strand
TCGCTGTGCCACTTCACCGCCCGGGCCAGCACGCGGCTTTCCGTGTCTTTACCGCGTGCGGTCAGGTTTTCTACCGTGTCCTTGTGGTCTACCCGCGTCACGTCCTGCTCAATGATCGGGCCTTCGTCGAGGTCGGCCGTCACGTAATGCGCGGTGGCGCCGATCACCTTCACACCGCGTTCATGCGCCTGGTAGTACGGTTTGGCACCCTTGAAGCTGGGTAACATGCTGTGATGAATGTTAATCGCCCGGCCAGAGAGTTTTTTGCACAGGTCATTGCTCAGCACCTGCATGTAGCGCGCCAGCACGACGAGTTCCGCGCCTTCGCTGTCAATGATCTCGAGTTGCTTGGCTTCGGCTTGCGCCTTTGTGTCAGTGCTGACGTTGATGTGGTGAAACGGCACGTTGTAGCTGGCCGCCAGTTGGTAGAAGTCGCGGTGGTTGCTGATGATGGCACGCACGTCAATCGGCAGCAGGCCAGACTTCCAGCGGAACAAAAGGTCGTTCAGGCAATGCCCGTCGCGGCTGACCATGATGACGGTACGCATGGCGTCCTGCGTGGAATGCAGCTTCCATTCCATGGCAAACGGTTCGGCAAACGCGGCAAGCTGCGTTTTGAGTTCGTCAGGTGCCAATGGCTGACACGCAAACTGCACCCGCATGAAAAACAGGCCCGTGGCCGGGTCGTTGTACTGCGCGGCCTCTTCGATGTTGCCGTTGCGTTCCATCAAAAAGCCCGAAACAGCATGGACAATGCCCATGCGGTCCGGGCAAGACAGCGTAAGAATAAAAGCGTGTTTCATAGTGCTGGAATTGTCGCAGGTCAAAGTGCGCGTCGTTCGGTGCCAAAATAGATTCATTCCCACAGGAGATTTGTATGGCTTACCAAAACTTCAACATGGACCATCAGTGGTTGCCGTTTACCCCCAACCGCAGCTTTGCCAAGGACCCGCGCGTGTTTGTCGCTGCCGACGGCATGATGTTTACCACCCATGACGGCAAGCAGGTGATTGATGGAATTTCCAGCTTGTGGTGTGTGGCTGCAGGGCACAACCGAAAGCCCATTAACGAAGCCATCAAAAAGCAGCTCGACACGCTCGACTACGCCACCGCCTTTCAGGCCAGCAATGACCAGGCCTTTGTGGCCGCCGACATGATTGCCGCCATGGCGCCGGGCGACCTGAACAAGGTGCTGTTTTGCAACTCTGGCAGCGAGGCGGCCGACACATCGCTCAAGGTGGCACTGGCTTACCACCGCGCACGCGGCGAGGGCCACCGCAATGTGTTCATTGGTCGGGAGCGCGGCTATCACGGCGTGGGCTTTGGCGGCATGAGTGTGGGCGGCATACCGGCCAACCGCAAGGCTTACAGCACGGCGTTGCTGCCGCGGGTGGATCACATGCGGTTTATCCATGACCCGCTGCACCCTGAACATGCTGGCCATGCCTACATCCATGGTGAAGAGCCGGTATGGACAGAGGACCTGCTGGCCGAACTTGAAAACCGAATCTTGCCGCTGCACGACCCCAGCAACATTGCCGCCATCATCATTGAGCCGATATCTGGCAGCGCAGGCTGGTATTTGCCGCCGCAGGGCTATGTCAAGCGGCTGCGCGAGATTTGCGACAAGCACGGCATTTTGTTGATTTTTGACGAGGTGATCACCGGCTTTGGCCGGCTGGGCTGCAACTTTGGCGCTGACTTTTACGGCGTGGTGCCCGACATGCTGAACTTTGCCAAATGCGTGACCAACGGCGTGATTCCGCTGGGCGGCGTGATTTGCTCTGACCGCATTTACGACACCATGATGGGCGCCAATTCAAACGCGCCTGAGCATGCGATCGAGTTTTTCCATGGCTACACCTACTCCGGTCACCCGGTGGCCTGCGCAGCGGCCATCGCCACGCTTGAACTGTTCAAGCAAGAAAAGCTGTTTGAACGCGCAGGCCAGATGGGCAAAGTGCTGGGCGATGCCATGCACAGCGCCTTGATGGGTTTGCCCAACGTCATCGGCATTCGCACCCTGGGCCTGGCGGGTGCGGTTGAGTTGTCACCGATTGCCGGCAGTCCCGGCAAACGCGCTTTTGATATCTTCATGACCTGCTATCACCACGGCGTGCTGGTGCGGCCAGCCGGTGAAAACCTGGTGGTGTGCCCGCATTATATTGTCGAAAAAGAGCACATCGACCGCATCGTCAATGTGCTGGCAGACGCTATTGGCCAACACGCCTGAGGTTGCGTGACTGCAGGCTGAAAAGTCAATGTTGACCTGTTAAAAGTGCCGTCAGACCAATAGATACTTGGGCTAATAGCTATTTATTCAATAGCAGTTGCCCGGCCCCAATCAAACCGTAAACGCCATTCGTCCCAGTACCCTGGCCTGGTTGTTGACGATCAGGGCTTCGCCCATGCTGGTGGGCTCGCCCGTCAAGTCGCTGATATTGACCTGGTGCGTGACCCAGACTTCAAACTGGCCCGCCGGGATGACGGCAAGGCGCGTGCGCAGGGCCTGGGTTTGGGCGTGCTGGCTGGCCCGGTTGTTGTCAAAGGTGGACGCCAGTGCGCCGAGTTCGGTGTATTGGCCAAAAGCCAGCTCGGCGGTATCTTTGCAGCGGCACCAGGGGCTGGTTTGCACGCTTCGTGGTTGCAGCTGGTTGGCCTTGAACCACTGGCCGATGCGCACAGCCTGGGCGCGGCCTTCGTCGCTTAAATGACGCTGGGTGCTGCACTGGTCCAGTGTGAAGTTGGGCGGGTCGCCTATCCCCGCAGTCGTCTGTGCGTGGCGCATCACCAGCGCGCAGCCGCCCGCGCGGAGCAGCGCTGCCAGGGCAGGTGTGGCTGCCAGCAGGGGCAGGGCGCAGTGGCCACTGAGCAGCGCCATCATTTGCAGAATTTGTCGTCGATTCATCGCAAAGCGACGCTTTCAGGTTTTGCCGGCCTTGGTGCTGCGTGCGCTCAGCAGGCTTTCTTCAGCCAGCGCCAGGGCCTCGGGTTTGCCAGACAGCACCAGCGTGTCGCCGCCTTCAAGCACCGTGTCGCCGTCAGGCGCCAGCGTCTTGCCGTCGCTGCGCCGCAGGCTGACCACTCGCACACCGGAGCGGTGCAGCACCAGCGATTCAAGCGGCATGCCCGCTGACTTGCCGGCCAGGGGCAACGTGACGGTCGACAGGCGCTCCTCGTCCTGTTCATCTGCCGTGTCGTCGTCGGCCCCGCGAAAGTAGCCGCGCAGCAGGTTGTAACGCCTGTCGCGCTGGTCTTGTACCACCCGGATAACGCGGCGCATGGGCACACCAACAAGGGCCAGCGCGTGGCTGGCCAGCATCAGGCTGCCTTCAATCGCTTCGGGCACGACTTCGGTGGCGCCAGCAGCTTGCAATTTTTCCAGGTCGTGGTCATCGACCGTGCGCACAATCACGGGTACGGTGGGGGCGTGGGCACGCGCGTTGGCCAGCACTTTCAGTGCACTGGCGGTGTCCAGGTAAGTCACTACCACGGCGCTGGCGCGTGCCAGGCCTGCGGCCATCAGCGCCTGCAGGCGCACTGCATCGCCAAACACCACCGAATCACCGGCGGCGGCGGCCTGGCGCACACGGTCCGGGTCCAGGTCAAGCGCCATGTACTGGATGCCCTCTTGCTCCAGCATGTGGCCCAGGTTTTGGCCGCAGCGGCCATAGCCACAAATGATGACGTGCTTGCTGGTGTTGATGGACTTGCGGGCAATGCTGGTCATTTGCAGGGACTGCTGCAGCCATTCACTGGCAACCAGCTTCATCACGATGCGGTTGCTGTACAAAACAATAAAAGGCGTGGCCAGCATTGAAAGCACCATGCTGGCCAAAATGGGGTTGAGCAAATCGGGCGGCACCAGGCGGTTTTCAGTGCTCAGGGTCAACAGCACAAAACCGAATTCACCGGCTTGTGCCAGGTACAGGCCGGTGCGCAGCGCCACGCCGGTGGTGGCACCCAGTGCCCGCGCCAGCCCTGTGACCAGCAGCAGCTTGAACAGCACCGGCAACGTGGCCAACATCAGCACGAGGGGCCAGCGCTCCAGCACGATGTGCCAGTCCAGCAGCATGCCGATGCTGATGAAAAACAAGCCCAACAGCACGTCGTGGAAAGGCCGGATGTCGGTCTCCACCTGGTGCTTGAACTCGGTTTCAGAAATCAGCATGCCAGCAATAAAAGCGCCGAGCGCCAGGCTCAGGCCTGCCAGCTCGGTTATCCAGGCCAGAGCCAGCGTGACCAGCAGCAGGTTCAAGACAAACAGCTCTTCGCTTTTGCGTCGGGCCACAATCGTCAGCCACCAGCGCATCACGCGCTGGCCGCCAGCCAACAGCAACCCCACCAGAACGGCAGCTTTCAGGCCTGCCACGGCCAGCGCCGTCAACAATTTGTCGGGCGATGAACCGAGGGCGGGTATCAGCACCAGCAGTGGCACCACCGCCAGGTCCTGAAACAGCAGCACACCCATGATGCGCTTGCCATGTTCGGACGCCATCTCGATTCGGTCGGCCAGCAGCTTGACCACAATCGCGGTGCTGCTCATGGCCATGGCGCCCGACAAGGCCAAAGCCGTTTGCCAGGGCATCTGCCACAGCGTGGGTGCCAGTGTGGTCAATAACAGCGAGGCCAGCGTGGCCAGCATGATCGTCAGCACCACCTGAAGCGCGCCTAAGCCAAACACATGGCGGCGCATCGACCTCAGCTTGGGCAGGTTAAATTCAAGTCCGATCACGAACATCAAAAAAACCACGCCAAACTCGCCCAGATGGCGCACACCATCAGCGTTTTTGGACAGCGCCAGCGCATGCGGACCAATCGCTACGCCAACAGCCAGGTAGCCCAGCATGGGCGGCAACTTGAGCCAGCGAAAAAGCGTCACACCCACCACCGCGGCCAGCAGGTACAGCAGTGTCAGTTCAAGCGCGCTCATGCGTTGAGTTTAATCGCCGGCTGTCGCAAGCCAGCAGCTGGTGTGGATAGCCTCTATAGAATGCAGTGATGAGTTTTGACATGACCCTTTTTGACGCTGCACAGGCGCAATCGCTGGCGCGCAAAACCTTTGAAATTGAAGCGGCGGCGGTCAGCACCCTGGCCGGGCGTGTGGGGCCAGAATTTGCGCAAGCCGTGCGCATCATGCTGGCGTGCCAGGGCCGGGTGGTAGTGATGGGCATGGGTAAAAGCGGCCACATCGGCCGCAAGATTGCCGCCACGCTGGCTTCTACCGGTACGGCCGCCATGTTTGTGCATCCCGGCGAAGCCAGCCATGGCGACCTGGGCATGATTACCGGCGACGACGTGGTGCTGGCGGTGTCCAACAGTGGCGAGAGCGCCGAGTTTTCAGTGATCCTGCCGGTGCTCAGCCGTCAAGGGGTGCCGCTGGTGGCCATCACAGGTGGCGCGCAGTCAACGCTGGCCCGGTATGCGCACGTCACGCTGGACAGCAGTGTGGCGCAAGAGGCCTGCCCGCTTAATTTGGCCCCCACTGCCAGCACCACGGCGCAGCTGGCCATGGGCGATGCGCTGGCGGTAGCGCTGCTCGATGCGCGCGGCTTCAAACAAGAGGACTTTGCACGTTCTCACCCAGGTGGTGCATTGGGCCGCAAATTGCTGACGCTGGTGCGCGACGTGATGAGAAGTGGCGCCGACGTGCCGTCTGTAGCGCTGGATGCCAGCTTCAGCGACTTGATGCGCGAGATGAGCGTCAAGGGCCTGGGCGCATCCGCAGTTGTTGATTCGCAAGGCCGGGTTCTGGGCATCTTTACCGACGGTGACCTGCGCCGCCTGGTTGAAACAGGCGTTGACCTGCGCAGCCTGCAGGCACGTGACGTGATGCATCCGAGGCCGCGTACCGTGCTGGCCGATGCCCTGGCGGTGGAGGCTGTGGCGCTGATGGAGCAGCACAGCATCACCAGCGTGCTGGTGGTCGACGGGGCTGGCAAGCTGTGCGGCGCACTGAACAGCAACGACTTGATGCGGGCCAAAGTCATCTAGTGAATATGACCCCCACGCTTGTCGCTTCGCGTACTGCGCTGCCCCCCGAGGGGGCTGAGCTTGCTAGGGGCGGCCCGGCGCAGCGCTCGCCAAGCTTGAATTTCCCCCCCGAGCTGCTGCTCAAAGCACAAGGCATCAAGGTCGCGTTTTTTGATGTGGATGGCGTACTGACCGATGGCGGCCTGTATGTGTCCGAGCAGGGCGAAACCCTCAAACGTTTCAACACGCTTGACGGCCACGGCCTCAAACTGCTGCAAAAAGCAGGCATCACGCCTGCGGTGATCACCGGGCGTGACAGCCCCGCGCTGCGCACCCGGCTCACCGCCCTTGGCATTACCCATGCGCATTACGGCACGGAAGACAAACGGCCTGCCGCGGAAATCACCTTGAAGGCTTTGGGTTTAAGTTGGCAGCAAGCCGCCGCCATGGGCGACGACTGGCCGGACTTGCCGGTGATGCGCCGCGCCGCCTTCAGTTGCGCGCCCGCCAATGCGCATGCAGAAGCACGGGCGATTGCGCATCACGTCACGGCGCTCGTTGGCGGTCATGGCGCTGCGCGAGAGTTCTGTGATGTGCTGCTGATCGCCAGCGGGCGCTACGCAGGATTGCTGCAAGGCGATGCCGCATGAAACCTGCGCTCGCCCTGCTCTACGAACCCTGGCGCAGCGCCCTGCGCGTCTGGGACCGGGTGTCGATTTATTTGCCCATCGTGTTGATGGGCGCACTGGCTCTGAGCACCTACTGGCTGGTGCGCAACTCCCCTGTTTTTGCCCCACCCGAAGCCGCCAAAGCTGCGCGCCATGACGTGGATTACTTCATGCGCAAGTTCACCATCAAATCGTTTGACGAAGCGGGCGCCCTGCGAAGCGAAATCAAAGGTCTGGAAGGCCTTCATTATGCGGACACCGACACGCTGGAGATCGACCAGCCGCGTATCCTGAGCATCAGCGACGCCGGACGGCGTGTCACCTCCACCAGCAGGCGAGGGCTCAGCAACGGAGACGGTTCGGAAGTACAGCTTTTTGGCGATGCCCGTGTGGTGCGTGAACCGGTGGTGGGTGTTGACGGCGAGCTCATACCGCGCATGGAGTTCAGCGGAGAGTTTTTGCATGCCTTTGTCAATGAAGAACGGGTCAAATCGCATTTGCCTGTGGTGCTGACGCGCGGTCCGGACCAGTTCTCCGGCGACACCTTTGCCTACAACAACGTGACAGGCATTGTCGAACTCAAAGGCCGGGTCAAAGGCCTGATGGTTCCCAAAGCCAGTGTTGCCAAGCCATGACGGCGCAGGCGCCACTGGTCGCGATCACTGGCGCGTCCAGCGGCCTGGGCCAGGCGCTGGCGCTTAGGTTTTACCAGTCTGGTTATCGGCTGGCTCTGATGGCACGCCGCGTGCAAGAGGTTCAAGCCTGGGCTCAATCCAACAGCATCGGGCCAGGCAGCCTCGAGATTTATCACGCTGACGTCTCGGACCTTGACAGCATCGTGGCTGCAGGCCAAGACTGCATCGCCAGACAGGGCTTGCCCGATGTGGTGATTGCCAATGCGGGCATCAGCATCGGCATGGACAGCGCCATCAGGCAAGACCTGGACGTGATGGTCAAGACCTTTGCCACCAACAGCATCGGCGTGGCGGCGACTTTTCACCCGTTCATTGACGCCATGACGCAGCGCGGCTCCGGCGTGCTGGTGGGCATTGGCAGCGTCGCTGGCATACGTGGGCTGCCAGGGCACGGTGCCTACTGCGCCAGCAAGGCCGCTTTGATTGCTTACTGCGAAAGCCTGCGTGGCGAGCTCAAGCCACTCGGCGTGAAAGTGGTGACGATCTGCCCCGGCTATATCGACACGCCGCTCACCCAAAAAAACAGTTACAGCATGCCGTTTTTGATGCCGCCTGACGCGTTTGCGGACCAAGCCTACGCCGCCATCGTGGCGGGTGCCAGCTACAGGGTGATTCCTTGGCAAATGGGCGTTGTGGCCAAGCTGTTGCGCTTGCTACCCAATGCCCTGTTTGACAAAGCGCTGGCGGGAAGGGCGCGCAAACCGAGGCAAGCCCCTGCGGACTAAAACGGGCAGCTATCAATTCAAGAGCTGCTGGTACACCTATTGATTGGCCCAGAGCCTGTTTTGGGCGTTAAAAAAGCCTCAAAATCCGGTGTGCCCGACATTTTGAAGCTTTTTGTACCAACCTGAAGCCGTTCAGGTTGACGGGGGTTGAAACGGCTTAGTAACCGCCGCGTCCACCACCACCACCGCCGCCGCCTGAGCGGCCGCCACCACCGCCGCCGCCGTAGGGGCTACGGAACCCGCCGTCGCCACCACCGCCGCCAGAACGACCGCCGCCGTAGCCGCCGCCACCTGAACGGTCACCGCCACCGCCGCCACCACCGTAGCCGCCACCGCCCGAACGGTCACCGCCGCCGCCACCACCATAGCCACCGCCACCGCCGCCGCCAAAGCCGCCACCTGAACGTGGAGGACGTGCTTCCATTGGACGAGCTTCATTGACAACAACGCTGCGGCCGCCGAGTGGCTGGCCATTCATGCCGGCGATAGCAGCTTGCGCTTCAGCGTCGCTGCCCATTTCCACAAAGCCGAAGCCTTTGGAGCGGCCGGTGTCACGTTCCATCATGACTTTGGCGCTGGTCACAGCGCCAAACTGGCCAAAAGATTGTTGCAGGTCTTCGTCGCGGACCGAGTACGGCAGGTTGCCGACGTAAAGCTTGTTGCCCATCAAAGGACTCCTCTAAAACACATGTCAAAAACGATTAACAAAAGCGATGGGGCCCCGTTAGCACAACAAATCTTTAAACGTACCGCTGTAGCGCGCGAAACTGACCGATCACCAAACCCGTGTAAGTCTTCAAAACCATCAAAATGGCCCGGAAATTTTTACCCCTACATTATGAGGCAGTTAGCCAGAGCCTATGCAATTAGCGTTTGTACCTAGAAACAGCGTTAAAACACGGCAATTGCAGGGGTTTTAGTGACTGAACGTATCATTTGCAGCCATTTCCCTGCGCCATTTAAAGAACCAATGAGGAAAACGTGCAGACCCTCTCATCGAACTCCGCCCGCCAGGCCAGATCAGCAAAAGCCTGGCCGTCTGGTCGGTTGACAGGCAGGCAAAGCCCTAACGCAGCCACAGCATGTGCCTGATCACCCTGAGTTGGCAGCCGGCGCACAAGACGCCTTTGATCATTGCAGCCAACCGCGACGAGTTCTATGCCCGTCCGGCCCGGCCCCTGCAGCATTGGCCCGGCGAGCGCATTTTGGCGGGCAAAGACATGTTGGCGGGTGGAACCTGGCTGGGTGTTGCAAAGGCCGGCAGCACAAGCCCGGTGACGGGCGCTGGGTGCGTGCGTCTTGCCGCCTTGACCAACTACCGGGATCGAAGTCGCCACAACGCCGATGCGCCGTCGCGCGGGCACATCACAACCACTTTTTTGCGGGGCGCCATGAGCGCCGCCGCCTATCTGCAAAAACTCTCAAGCACGGCGGATGTCTACAACCCGTTTAACCTCATTTTGTTTGACGGCCAGCAACTGATGGGCTTTGAAAGCCGCCATTCACGCGCCTTTGAACTGCCGAGCGGCATCAGCTCGGTGTCCAACGCTGACTTCAACACGCCCTGGCCCAAGCTGGTGCGGCTGCAACAAGATTTTGAAAAGGCACTGGCCACGCAGCACTGCACCAACGCGCCGCATTTTCACAACGAACTGTTCCGGATGCTGTCAAGCGACATCATCGCCCCTGATTGCGAATTGCCTCACACAGGCTTGCCATCGGACACGGAACGCGCGCTGTCGGCTGTTTTTGTTCGCATGCCTGAATACGGTACGCGGGCATGCAGTGTCGTGACCATCGGGCCGCATGGCGCGGATGTCACAGAACGCAGTTTTGATGCTCTCGGCTTTGCAGCGGAAGTCAAAGAGCATCTGTCTTGCTAAACCGTCACCGATGAGGAGTTGACGATGATCGAAAGCAGATTGAAGCACCGACCCAGGAAGCGGCTGGGCTTCAAGACACCCCACGAGGTGTCTCACGCCTCGTTAAACCGTGTTGCACCTCGTCCTTGAATCCGCCCTTAGTCAACCACCACAGGCACACGCTGCGCCAGCGCGCACATCAGCTCATAGCTGACCGTGCCGCCCGCATAGGCCACCTCGTCAATGGACAGCACCGCACCATTTGGTGCGCGGCCCCACAGCGTCACCTCGCTGCCCATGCCCGCAAGCGGCACAGGCGACAAGTCGACTGTGACCATGTCCATGCTGACCCGGCCCACCATGCGGCAACGC
The DNA here is from genome assembly GCA_046303055.1 of Polaromonas sp. Taxonomy (GTDB): domain Bacteria; phylum Pseudomonadota; class Gammaproteobacteria; order Burkholderiales; family Burkholderiaceae_C; genus Polaromonas. The sequence goes on along the minus strand of JBKCGU010000014.1, from coordinate 15,189 downwards.
ACACCATCGATCAGCACGGGCGTTCCGGTGGAGCAGTGGCGCGGGTAGCCGTCTGCATAGCCGCAGGCCACCACGCCAATGCGCAAGGGGCCGTCCGCGGTAAAGATGGAGCCATAACCTACCGTCTCGCCAGCTTGCAGGTGTTGCACGCCGATGATTTTTGAGCTGAGCGTCATCGTTGGCCGCAAGTCCCATTGCTCAAAGCTGTGAACAGGGTAGTCTGGCGCGCTGCCGTATACCGCAACGCCGGGGCGTATCCAGTCTGACTTGGTGGCGAGGGTTTGGCCGTGGCACAGGGTCGCTGCGCTGTTGCTCAGGGATCGCTCCCCGGGCAAGTCGTGCGTCATACTTTCAAAGGCGCGCAGTTGCGCGGCAACCCCCTTGGCCGTGTCAGCATCTGAAAAATGCGTCATGAGCGATATCTCATCGACCTGCGGCAGCGCGTTCAGGCGTGTCCAGGCAGCACGGTAGCGCTCGGGTTTCAAGCCCAGGCGGTTCATGCCGGAATTCATTTTCAAAAAAACGCGATGCGGCTGTACTGTCTTGTGCGCGGCCAGCATGTCAATTTGCTCGTTGCAATGCACCACGTGCCATAAGCCAAGGCGCGAACAGATTTCCAAATCCCGCCCATCGAAGCAGCCTTCGAGGAGAAGAATCGGCCCACGCCAGTCCAGCGCGCGCAGGCGTCTGGCTTCCTCCAGATCCAGCAGCGCAAAACCATCTGCGCTTTTCAGGCCATCGAAAGCGCGCTCAATGCCATGACCGTAGGCGTTGGCCTTGACAATCGCCCAGACTTTAGCGTCGGGTGCTGCCAGCCTTGCGCGCGCCACGTTGTGACCAAGAGATGCAGTATGGATGGTTGCATGGATGGGACGCGGCATGCCGCTATTATTGCCGCTTGAATTTTTGCACTGGGCCAGATAGGGGTATTGCGACAAGGATCCAGCCCCCCCATGCTATAAACCGACATCATATGGAGATAGCGAAAGTTTAATGAAGCGCGGTTTTTACACCATCATGGCGGCCCAGTTTTTCAGCTCACTGGCAGACAACGCGCTGTTTGTTGCCGCTGTGGAACTGCTCAAGACAAGCGGAGCGCCCAAATGGCAACCCGCTGCGCTGGTGCCGATGTTTGCGCTGTTTTATGTGGTGCTGGCGCCGTTTGTTGGCGCCTTTGCCGACGCACAGCCCAAAGGTAAGGTCATGTTTGTCAGCAACGCCATCAAGGTCGTCGGCTGCCTCATGATGCTGTTCGGTACGCACCCGCTGATGGCGTATGCGATTGTGGGTCTTGGGGCCGCTGCTTATTCACCTGCCAAGTACGGCATCCTCACCGAGTTGTTGCCCTCGTCGCAACTGGTCAAGGCCAACGGCTGGATTGAAGGGCTGACGATTGCGTCCATTATCTTGGGCGTGCTGCTGGGTGGGCAGCTTGTCGGTCACGCGATTTCAGGCAAGCTGCTGGCATTTGATATTCCGCTCATCTCCACAAGCATTGACACCGCACCCGAAGCTGCCATCAGCGTGTTGATCTTTTTATATGTCATTGCGGCCTGGTTCAACACCCGCATTCCCTCCACCGGGGTTGAAATGCGGCCCATGCCGCGCAACAAGCTTGAGCTGTTGCCCGACTTCTGGAACTGTAATTCAGCGCTGTGGCGCGACAAGCTAGGGCAAATTTCGCTGGCCACCACCACCTTGTTCTGGGGTGTATCGGGCAACCTGCGTTACATCGTGCTGGCCTGGAGCGCTGCTGCCCTGGGTTACAGCACCACGCAGGCATCGTCGCTTGTCGGGGTCGTTGCCATCGGTACCGCCGTCGGGGCGGTGTTGGCGTCGCTGCGTATGCGGCTGGACCAGGCTCCCAGCGTCATGCCCTTGGGTATTGGCATGGGTCTGCTGGTCATTTTGATGAACTTCATTGACAACGTGTGGGTGGCGGCCCCGTTCCTGATTCTGCTGGGCGGACTGGGCGGCTTTCTGGTGGTGCCCATGAACGCCCTGCTGCAACACCGGGGTCACAACCTGATGGGCGCGGGTCGCTCAATTGCGGTGCAAAACTTCAACGAACAGGCCTGCATTCTGGCGCTGGGCGCCGGCTACAGCCTGTCCACCGCCATGGGTCTGTCGGCCTTCGGCGCCATCACCGCTTTTGGGGTCGTGGTTGCAGGCTTCATGTACCTGATTCAGCGCTGGCACAAAAGCAACTGCACCAAGCACAAAGAGCAGGTTGACCACCTTCTGAGCATTGCACGCAGCGACACCTCTCATTGATGCACAAATCCATAGCGGCGGCCATCATTTTCTGTCGGGCCGCCCCAAAGAAAATGAGCCCCCTGGGGGGGGCAGCGTATGACACGAAGTAAAAAGCGTGGGGGCTAATGCGCTAGCTGCCAGTGCGCTGGTCATCAACGCCTTCGTCTGGGGCGTGTCCTGGTGGCCGTTCAGGGAGCTTCAAGCCGCTGGCCTGCACCCGTTGTGGGCCACTGCCGGTGTATTTCTGCTGGTGTGCGGTGGCCTGCTGGCGTTTCGCTTCGATGCCTACAAAGCTTTGCTGGCCAACCCGGTACTGTGGTGGCTGGCGCTGGCTTCGGGCGCGACCAATGTGGGTTTTAACTGGGCCGTCACGGTGGGCGATGTGGTGCGGGTGGTGCTGCTGTTTTACCTGATGCCCGCCTGGGCGGTGTTGGTGGCGTGGCTCATGCTGGGCGAGCGGCCCACCCAAGGATCGCTGATGCGCTTGCTGCTGGCCATGGCGGGTGTTCTGATTGTTTTGAAAACACCGGATTCACCGTGGCCCCTTCCGCAAAGCGGTGCCGACTGGTTGGCGCTGATGGGCGGCCTGAGTTTTGCCATGACCAATGCGCTGCTGCGCAAGCTCAACCACACCCCCGGCAGTGCGCGCATGCTGGCCATGTTTGCAGGCGGTGCGGTGCTGGCATCTGGCGTGGCGGTGCTGGGGCTGTCCGTCCAGATGTTGCCGGCGCCTCACCTGCAAAGTTCAGGTATGGCCGTGTTTGCTGGCCTGAGCCTGGCTTTTGTCATCAGCAACATGGCCCTGCAGTACGGTGCGGCGCGTTTGCCTTCCAGCACCACGTCGCTGGTCATGCTGACGGAAATCCTGTTTGCCAGCGTCTCGGCTGCCGTGCTGGGCGCGTCTGACTTCAGCCCCAGAATTTTTTGGGGTGGCAGCCTGATCGTTCTGGCGGCTTTGCTGGCTGCGCTGGCGCACAATAAAAGCGGGGGTTAGTATTGCAGCCCTCATTTCAGGAGTTCCCATGAGCCAGGTGCCGACCCAGACCATTTATGACTTTGAGGCCAAATCCATCAGCGGCAAAGACATCGCCCTGAGCGACTTCAAAGGCCGGGCCCTGCTGATCGTCAACACGGCCAGCAAATGCGGCTTTACCCCGCAGTTTGGCGGGTTGGAGGCGCTGCACAAAACTTACGCTGGCAAGGGTCTGGCCGTGCTGGGCTTTCCGTGCAACCAGTTCGGCTCGCAAGACCCCGGCGCTGACGGTGAAATTGCCGAGTTTTGCCAAGTCAACTACGGTGTCAGCTTTCCCATGATGGGCAAGATCGATGTCAACGGCCCGGCTGCCCACCCGCTTTACAAATGGCTCAGCGCTGAGGCTCCCGGCCTGCTGGGCAGCAAGTCCATCAAATGGAATTTCACCAAGTTTTTAGTCGGCAAAGACGGTCATGTCATCAAGCGCTACGCACCGACCGACAAGCCCGCAGACCTGACCAAAGACGTGGAGGCCGCGTTGGCCGCCTGAAATGGCCCGGAAAGCCTGAAGATAAGCTTTTGGAGTGTCAAATAGGCTGATAGACCAATAAATACAAGGACAAGCAGCTATTGATTAAATAGCAGACAACGGTTGCTCTGGTAACAATAGAAATGGAGACAAGCGTGAGTCTGACACCCTCAACCAACCCTAAAACCATTCACCGGACAACAGACGTGGCGATGCTCGGTGGCGGCCCTGCCGGCCTGATGCGGGCGATTGAACCTAAAAAAAGCACTTGACCGCTCGTCAACAACTCACAGACCGCACGAACACTCAGGTTTTGCGCTTCGCTGGCTTTGGCCTCTTGGGTGACGGCGCTATGCGCCCGATTGCACCGCTCCCAACGCGCCCAGATGCTGTCGCTGTGCTTCGAGTCGCGCACGCTGTGTGCCGTGCTGAGAAGTTCATGTTTGCGCTGCAGCTCAAGCCCGGCCAGACGCCTGAGACGGTGGACTATCGGGCTGCGCTTTGGCAGCCAGCACAGCGAGGAATTGCAAGCCCGGTATGCCGCCAACTGCGTGTTGATCCGGCCCGACCACCACGTTGCCTGGCGCGGCGATGCAGACACGAACTCCGATCTGCTGGGCTCAAACTATTTTTACCATGCCAAGGACCCGTGGGGCAGCTTTGCCGAATACTCGTTTGGCATCGACTTCGCGCCCGTCAGCTACGCGCCTGAAGATTCTTTTTATCTATGGGGTCCGGCGGTGCCAGGTTGGTTTGTCATCCATACCGAAGTCCAAAAGACCGCTGCCCGAGCCGGTTCAATGCCCGGTGCGTGCAATGTAGCGCCTGCGCAAAAACACGGTCAGCACCACCACCACCAGCAACACCATAAAACTGACGGTGATCCAAAAAGCCGCGGCTGAATGCAAGCCCGGGATGTGCTCAAAGTTCATGCCAAAAAAGCCGGTGATCAAATTCAGCGGCAAAAAAATCGCCGTCACAGCCGTCAGTGTGCGCATCACGTCGTTGGTGCGGTTGCTCTGCGCGTTGAAATGAATTTGCACCGCGGTCTCGGCCGATTGTTCCAGCCGCCTTGAATGCTGCATGACCCGTGCGATGTGCTCCATCACGTCCCGGGCCCTGGCCGCCAGCTGGTCGCGCCGTAGTTGCGCTTTTTGCTGGGTCTCTTCGCCGTCCTTCATAAAAGAGGCCAATGGTTGCTCGCGCAGTGTGTCCAGCCATTCCTGCATCGCGTCGTGCTGCTCGTCGCACAAATCTTCCAGCATATGCAACTGGCTGCGCGCCGTCATCAGGGCGCCCCAGTTGTCAAACCGTGCGTTGGCCCTGAGCAGGTCAGCCTGCCAGTGCTCAAGCTGGCTGGTCAGCACCTTGCGCAAATCGAGGTAGCTGTCGACCATGGTGTTGATCATGCGCAGCGCCAGATCGGCTGGGCTGATCGGCAGGCGGTTTCTTGTCGAGGCCGCGTCCATCTGGGTCGCATCCAGCGTGAACTTGGCATCGGCCAAAAAGCGCTGGATAAAACTCTTGGCCGCATAGCAGCCCGGCGCGTGCACGCTGATCAGCAAGCGGTCAAACACGGCAAACCCCACCGCCTTGGAGCTGATGCGGTTGAAGGTGGGCAAGCGCTCACCGCGGCGCTTGGTCTTGCTGCCCTGGCCGTGGTAGTTGCGGATGGCTTTTTCGTGGTCGTCTTCGGCCTGGGTCTCCAGCTGCGTGGCCAGCCGCCGGAAGATGATCAGGTCGTAGACCGAGGTGGAGTCGTAATGCGAGGGATGCACCGCGCTGGCCAAGTCCTGGCAGTGCAGTTCCAGCAGCGCCGAGCCGCCCAGGTTTTGGGCTGCCTGCTGGAGCATCGGCTGCGCTGCCTCAAACTCATGCTGCTCCATGAACAGCCACACAAACCCATCGGTCGGCGCCCTGGCAGGCGCCACGTCTACAAAACGCAGGCTGTCGGCAGTGAATTCAATGATTTGCACGCTGGGAACCTGGTTACTTGGCTTTGGCCTGTTTGGATGTCATCTAAAGAGGTGCTTTTGGCCTCCAGGCCAATGTAAATAAGGGTTATCAGCTATTGATTTAGTAGTAGATCACTTCAATTTTCTGGCCGCGTCGATCGCAAAATACGTCAGCACACCATCGGCCCCTGCGCGTTTGAAGGCCAGCAGGCTTTCCATCATCACTGCGTCGTGGTCCAGCCAGCCGTTTTGTGCGGCGGCTTTGAGCATCGCGTATTCGCCGCTGACCTGGTAGGCAAAGGTCGGCACCTTGAATTCGTCTTTGACCCGGCGCACCACGTCCAGATAGGGCATGCCGGGCTTGACCATCACCATGTCCGCGCCCTCGGCAATGTCGAGTGCCACCTCGCGCAGCGCTTCGTCTGTGTTGCCGGGGTCCATCTGGTAGACCTTTTTGTCAGCTTTGCCCAGGTTGCCTGCCGAGCCCACCGCGTCGCGAAACGGGCCGTAAAACGCCGATGCGTATTTGGCGCTGTAGGCCATGATGCGGGTGTGAATGTGGCCGTTGGCCTCCAGGGCGTTGCGTATCGCACCAATCCTGCCGTCCATCATGTCACTCGGCGCCACAATGTCCACACCTGCTTCGGCCTGACACAGCGCCTGGCGCACCAGCATGGCGGTGGTCTCGTCGTTCATGATGTAGCCGTTGTCATCGGGCAGGCCGTCCTGGCCGTGGGTGGTGAAAGGGTCCAGCGCCACGTCGGTCATCACGCCCAGGCTGGGGAAATGCTTTTTAAGCTCCCGCACGACACGTGGCACCAGGCCGTCGGGGTTGGTGGCCTCCACGCCGTCATAGGTTTTGAGCGTGCCATCAATCACCGGGAAAAGCGCCATCACCGGGATGCCGAGCTTGACACATTCCTCAGCAACGGGGAGCAGCAAATCCAGGCTCAAGCGCTCCACGCCAGGCATGGACGCAATCGGCACCCGCTGGCCTTTGCCTTCGGTCACAAACACCGGGTAAATCAGGTCGTGCGGTGTCAGCACGTTTTCACGGACCAGGTTGCGGGTAAAAGCGTCACGGCGCAGGCGGCGCGGGCGGCCAGCAGGAAAGGATGCGTAAGTAGTCATCTGCAAATTGTGCCAAAGCTTCGCGGTACCCAGACAATTAATTTGGCAGCGCCTCCTTTCTCGTGGATTTCTCATGGTTTTCCTTATGTAAAGCCTGCCGCAGCTGATTGTTGTTTTTAACAATCCGGGCTTAAAATTGTGGTGTGCAGCTTCTCTTAGTCGCTGCATCCCGCTTTTCCTCCCTGAGCGGGGCCTTTGCGCGTGACAGCGAAAAGGCTTATCGCCCGGCGACCCTGAGTCACCGGGCTTTTTTTTGGCCGCTTCAAGGCGTTGCGGGTTTTTACAAGCTGCGGCCGCGGAACTGGCTTTGCCAGGCCGCAGGCGCTGCGGCCCCCTCGGGGGGCAGGGCGCTACACGCAGTGAGCAACCGCGGGGGCTAAACTACCCGGATGCTCTGGGTTAAGTCTTTCCACATTGTTTTCGTTGCCAGCTGGTTTGCGGGCCTGTTTTACCTGCCGCGCATTTTTGTCAACCTGGCGATGGTGCGGCCCGAAAGCGTGTCCGAGCGGCAGCGGCTGATGCTGATGGCCAAAAAGCTGCTCCGATTTACCCACATCCTGTCGGTTCCCGCAGTGGGGCTGGGTTTGTGGCTGTGGCTGGGTTATGGCATTGGGCGCGGCAGCGGCTGGATGCATGCCAAGCTGGTGGTGGTGGCGCTGGCCATTGGTTATGGCCACATGTGCAGCGGCCTGTACAAGCAGTTTTTGGCCAATCAAAACACGCGCAGCCATGTCTGGTTTCGCTGGTTTAACGAAGCGCCCGTGCTACTGCTGGTGGCGGCGGTGATTTTGGTGGTCGTCAAGCCGTTTTAACGGCCCAGGCTTGCCTGTGAAGCCGATGAGCTCACGAAAAGATTCAGACCTGCAAAAATCGGTTGCGCTGCCGCTGGCTTCGGCTTTGGTTTGTTTGATTGTTTACGCCAGCTTGTACCCGTTTGCCGACTGGCGTGACCAGGGCATCTCGCCCTTGACTTATTTGACCGCGCCGTGGCCGCAGTATTTGGTCGGCTTTGACGTGGCGGTCAATGTGGCGGGCTATGCACCCCTGGGGTTTTTGCTGACGCTGGCTTTTATGCGCAGCGGCCGCACCGCCTGGGCGCTAACGGCAGCGGTCTTTGTCGGTGCTGCGCTGTCGCTGTGTATGGAAACGCTGCAAAGCTATTTGCCAACACGCATTCCGTCGAATGTTGACCTGGCGCTGAACGCGTTCGGCACCTGGCTGGGCGCGTGTAGCGCATCGGCGCTTGAAAAGCTGGGCGTGGTGGGCGGCTGGAGCCGCTTTCGGGCGCGCTGGTTTGCGCCGGATGCTCGCGGCGCGCTGGCCTTGCTGCTACTGTGGCCAGTGGCGCTGCTGTTTCCGGCACCGGTGCCGATGGGGTTGGGTCAGGTGCTTGAGCGGCTGGAAACAGCGCTGGCAGATGCGCTGGCCGACACGCCATTCATTGACTGGCTGCCACTGCGCGACATTGAGCTGCAGCCGCTCGTGCCGGGGGTTGAATTGGTGTGTGTGGCGCTCGGCGCACTGATCCCCTGCCTGCTGGGCTACGGCGTGATTCGCACGACGCGCCAGCGGGCTGTGTTTTTGCTGGTCGTGCTGGTGGTGGGTGTGGCGGTCTCGGCGCTGTCAGCCGTGCTCAGCTACGGCCCCGAACACGCTTGGGCTTGGCTGGATGCCCCTGTGCGCGTTGGCCTGGGGCTGGCGGCTGTGGTGGCGTTGCTGCTGCTGCCGCTGCCGCGCCGGGGTGCAGCAGCGTTTGCCTTGCTGGCTTTGGCAGCGCATCTGAGCCTGCTCAATCAGGCGCCCGCAAGCGCTTACTTTGCCCAAACGCTGCAAACCTGGGAGCAGGGGCGGTTTATCCGTTTTCACGGTTTGGTGCAGTGGCTGGGCTGGCTTTGGCCTTATGCGGCGCTGCTTTACTTGTTGGCCAGACTGTCTGAAAGCACGGATGCTCCCGATCAGTAAAATCGGGCGATGACTCTGACCAAAACGCCATCGACTGCCGCCGGGCAATACTACGAGCGCCACATCTTCTTTTGCCTGAACGAGCGCAAGGCTGGCGATGACAGTTGCGCCAACCACCGGGCGCAAGAAGGCTTTGACCGGTGCAAGTCGCAGGTTAAAGCTGCCGGCCTGTCGGGCGCGGGCAAGGTCCGCGTTAACAAGGCTGGTTGCTTGGACCGCTGCGCCGCCGGGCCCGTAGCCGTGGTTTACCCAGAGGCCGTTTGGTACACCTATGTGGATGCACACGACATCGACGAAATCGTTGAATCGCACCTCAAAAACGGTCAGGTCGTTGAACGCCTGCTGGCGCCGGTCGGTTTGGGCCGCTAGGCTCTGACAGCTTTCCCGAATGGCAAAAATAGCCAGAAACTGGGGAAGGCCTTATCCAGGTATGTTTTAGGCCTTCAGGCCAATATTTAATTGGGCTAACAGCTCCTGATTTAATAGCACCATCAACATTTAGAATTCAAAAAACAACCCGCATGAATGCCCAGACCCAAAAATCCACCGTTCAAGGCGCTGCGGGCGCGATTGAAGTTGCCATCGACACGCCCGTCGGCGGCGCAGTGCCCAAAGGCGTTGCCCTGATCGCCCACCCGCACCCGCTGTTCGGCGGCACGTTAGACAACAAAGTGGTGCAAACATTGGCCCGCGCCTTTACCCAATGCGGCTGGACGGCGGTACGTTTTAACTTTCGCGGCGTTGGCGGCACGCAGGGGGTGCATGACGAAGGTCGAGGCGAGCTGGACGACATGCTGGCAGTGGCGGCACATAGCGCACCCACGGGCGCGCTTTGCCTGGCGGGGTTTTCATTTGGCGCATTCGTCACCACCCATGCGTTTGACAAGCTCCATGTCGCCCGGCAAATTGACAAACTCGTCCTGGTTGGCACCAGCGTTGTACGCAGCGCCGCCGCCCAAATCGACGCCACTGAGCACGCTAAAACCATTGTCATTCATGGGGAGGCTGACGACACGGTAGAACTGAGCGCTGTACTTAGCTGGGCGCGGCCGCAATCACTTCCGGTTACGGTTGTACCCGGTGGCGGGCATTTCTTTCATGGACAATTGCCGCTTCTCAAAAGCCTCGTGGTGCGCCACCTGTCTTCTACTACTTTCTAGTCACCGGATTTCTTCATGTTCAGTTTCTCCAAAGCCGCTCTTCATGTCATTTTTGGCCTGCTTGTTTTGGTTTCCAGTACCGTTTTTGCCCAAGCACCGCAAGCCCCAGAAATAGCCGCCCGTTCGTACCTGCTGATCGACGTGACCGCCAATCAAATCCTGGCTGCCAAAGACATCGACTCGCCGCTAGAACCGGCGTCACTCACCAAGCTGATGACCGAGTATTTGGTGTTTGACGCGCTCAGGGCCAAAAAAATCGACTTGAAGCAAACCCTGCCGGTCAGCGAACGCGCCTGGAAGATGCCCGGCTCGCGCATGTTCATTGACCCGAAAATGCAAGTCCCGGTCGAAGACCTCATCAAAGGCATGGTCGTGCAGTCAGGCAACGACGCCACCATGGCGCTGGCCGAAGGCGTAGGCGGCACGGCAGAGCGCTTTGTGCAAATGATGAACGAGCAGGCCAAGGCGCTTGGCATGAAAAACACCAGCTACAAAAACCCCGAAGGTTTAACTGAAGCAGGCCACACCACCACCGCGCGGGACTTGAGCATATTGTCCATCCGCCTGATGAGCGACTTCCCCGAATACGTCGGCTTTTCAGCGATTAAAAAGTACCGCTACGCCGGCACGCCCGCCGCCAATGACACCAACCGCAACACGCTGCTGTTTCGCGACCCCAGCGTTGACGGCCTGAAAACCGGCCACACCGAGGCCGCAGGCTACTGCATCATCGCCACCGCCAAGCGCGACTTTCCCAACCTTGGCGCAGCGGGAGCGCCCGGCCCACGCCGCCTGCTGGCCATCGTGCTCGGCACAGCGAGTGACAGCGCCCGAGCCAATGAATCGCAAAAACTGCTCAACTGGGGCTACACCGCGTTTGAAGCCGTCAAGCTGTTCGACGCAGGCCAGGTCGTGGCCAGCCCGAACGTGTGGAAGGGCAAAAGCCCGGTCGTCAAGCTCGGCCAGCCTAGAGCCATCGTGGTCGCCGTGCCCGCTGGCACAGCGGCCAAGCTAAAAACCATGGTCGCCCGCCCCGAGCCGTTGGTCGCCCCCTTTACCAAAGGCCAGGCTATCGGCAGCTTGAAGATCACCTCAGGCGACAACCCAGCGGTGGTGGCCGAAGCGCCGCTGGTTGCGCTGGAGGCGGTTGAGGAAGCCGGCGTGCTGGGCCGGGCTTGGGATGCGCTGAGGTTGTGGATCAAATGAGCTGATTTGCCACCAAAACCCGGAACTGCTACACTCGTGGGCTTTTCTGGAATTCCAGAGATTGATTCGTTTTCGCGGCCAATCCGACAATTGGCCGCGACGTGATTGAGAAATCAAGCCAAGAACAAACGAAGAATTTCACGTTAAACATACGCAACATTACGTTTAGGGACGTTTTTAAATGCCAACCATCAACCAGCTAGTGCGTCAAGGCCGTGAGGTCGAGACCATCAAGTCGAAGAGTCCTGCCATGCAGAACTCTCCGCAGCGCCGCGGTGTGTGCACACGTGTGTACACCACGACGCCTAAAAAGCCAAACTCCGCTCTGCGTAAAGTCGCCAAAGTGCGCTTGACCAACGGGTTTGAAATCATCTCCTACATCGGCGGCGAAGGCCACAACCTGCAGGAACACAGCGTGGTGCTGGTTCGTGGCGGTCGTGTCAAGGACTTGCCGGGTGTGCGTTACCACATTGTTCGTGGCTCGCTCGACTTGCAAGGCGTGAAAGACCGCAAGCAGTCGCGCTCCAAGTACGGCGCCAAAAAACCAAAAGCAAAATAAGCTTTCTCAAAAATACATAAGGTGCTGCTCTTCTGCATGGCGCAGAAAAATCAGCGTAGTGACCCGATTTTGGGTCGAGTAAGTGAGGGTTTTGATAACTCTCGCGGTGTTGCCCAAAGCAATGCCAACTGAAGCAAAGAGGTGAAAACATGCCACGTCGTCGCGAAGTCCCTAAACGTGAAATTCTTCCAGATCCGAAATTTGGTGATGTCGATCTCGCCAAATTCATGAACGTGATCATGCAGGGCGGCAAAAAAGCTGTCGCTGAGCGCATTATTTACGGCGCACTCGATTTCATCGAGAAAAAGAACCCAGGCAAAGACCCGCTTGAGGCCTTCCACATGGCCATCGGCAACATCAAGCCCATGGTTGAGGTGAAGTCCCGCCGCGTAGGCGGTGCCAACTACCAGGTGCCAGTCGAAGTTCGCCCTGTCCGTCGTATGGCTTTGGCCATGCGCTGGTTGAAAGAGGCCGCTAAGAAGCGCGGTGAAAAGTCAATGTCATTGCGCTTGGCCAATGAGTTGATGGAGGCCACCGAAGGCCGTGGCGGCGCCATGAAAAAGCGTGACGAAGTTCACCGCATGGCAGAAGCGAACAAGGCATTCAGCCACTTCCGCTTCTGATCCGAGCTTGCTCAGAGGGCCAGTCGAGCCGCCGCGGCTTGGCTGGCAAACATGTTTTGGTCACATGTTTAAAACACAATTCATGACTTCGAATATGTTTGTTACTGTTTTTGTTCTCTTGTTTTGTTCGTTATGTCGAACTGAAAGTTAACTATGTCCCGCGCTACCCCCATTGAAAACTACCGCAATATCGGTATTTCTGCCCACATTGATGCTGGCAAAACGACCACCACCGAACGTGTTTTGTTTTATACCGGTGTGAACCACAAGATTGGTGAAGTCCATGACGGCGCAGCCACCATGGACTGGATGGAGCAAGAGCAGGAGCGCGGCATCACGATTACTTCTGCTGCCACCACCTGCTTCTGGAAAGGCATGGACAAGTCCCTGCCTGAGCACCGCATCAACATCATTGACACCCCTGGCCACGTTGACTTCACGATTGAAGTCGAGCGCTCGATGCGCGTGCTGGACGGCGCTTGCATGGTGTACTGCGCTGTGGGCGGTGTGCAGCCCCAGTCCGAGACTGTCTGGCGTCAGGCCAACAAGTACAAAGTGCCGCGTCTGGCATTTGTCAACAAGATGGACCGTACCGGTGCCAACTTCTTCAAAGTTGTTGACCAGATGAAACTGCGCCTGAAGGCCAGCCCTGTGCCAATGGTGATCCCTATTGGTGCTGAAGAAAACTTCACCGGCGTGGTTGACCTGCTGAAGATGAAGGCAATCATCTGGGATGAAGCCTCGCAAGGCATGCTGTTTACCTACAGCGATATTCCGGCTGACCTGGTTGAGACAGCCAAAGAGTGGCGGGAGAAGATGGTTGAAGCCGCGGCCGAAGCATCTGAAGAATTCATGAACAAGTACCTTGAAGAAGGTGATTTGACCGAAGCTGAAATCAAGCTTGGCATTCGTACGCGCACCATCGCCAGCGAAATCCAGCCGATGTACTGTGGCTCTGCCTTCAAGAACAAAGGCGTTCAGCGCATGCTGGATGCCGTGATCGAATTCATGCCGTCGCCGATTGATATTCCTCCTGTCAAGGGCATGGACGAAGACGAGGCGCCTGTTACCCGCAAGGCTGATGACAGCGAGAAGTTTTCTGCACTGGCTTTCAAGCTGATGACTGACCCGTTTGTGGGCCAGCTCACTTTCGTACGCGTGTATTCGGGCGTGCTGAAAAAAGGCGACAGCGTTTTCAACCCCATCAAGGGCAAGAAAGAGCGCATCGGCCGTATTGTTCAAATGCACGCGAACAACCGTGAAGAAGTCAGCGAAATCCGCGCTGGCGACATCGCTGCCTGCGTGGGCCTGAAAGACGTGACCACGGGCGAAACCCTGTGCGATCCGGATGCCATCGTGATGCTGGAGCGCATGGTGTTTCCTGAGCCTGTGATCACCCAGGCCGTTGAGCCTAAAACCAAGGTTGACCAGGAAAAAATGGGCATTGCACTTCAGCGCCTGGCCCAAGAAGATCCATCGTTCCGCGTCAAGACCGACGAAGAGTCTGGTCAAACCCTGATTGCCGGCATGGGCGAGTTGCATCTGGAAATCATTGTTGACCGGATGAAGCGTGAGTTTGGCGTGGAAGCCAACGTCGGCAAGCCGCAAGTGGCTTACCGCGAAACGATTCGCAAGACCATCGAAGACGCTGAAGGCAAGTTTGTGCGTCAGTCCGGCGGCAAGGGCCAGTATGGCCACGTGGTGCTCAAGATTGAGCCGAACGAAATGGGTAAGGGCATCGAGTTCATTGACAACATCAAGGGCGGAACCGTACCGCGCGAATACATTCCTGCAGTCGAAAAGGGCATCCATGAAGCCGTGACGTCCGGCGTGCTGGCGGGCTACCCGGTGGTTGACGTCAAAGTCACGCTGCATTTCGGTTCCTACCATGACGTGGACTCGAACGAGATGGCCTTCAAAATGGCTGCGATTTTTGGCTTTAAAGAAGGCTGCCGCAAGGCGGGCCCGGTGATTCTGGAGCCGATGATGGCGGTTGAAGTTGAAACGCCAGAAGACTATGCCGGTAATGTGATGGGCGACTTGTCCTCACGTCGCGGCATGGTGCAAGGCATGGAAGACATGGTTGGTGGCGGCAAAGCGATCAAAGCAGAAGTGCCGTTGTCTGAAATGTTTGGCTATTCAACGACGCTGCGCTCGATGTCGCAAGGCCGTGCTACTTACACGATGGAGTTCAAGCACTATTCGGAAGCGCCTCGTAACGTGTCTGAAGCCATCATGGCCGCAAGGGCGAAGTAATGATAAGTATCGCGACGTCTTCCCAAGCGGACGCCGTGGATCTGGCTTTGCCAGGCCACTATCGGCGCCCCTTGAGGGGAGGCGCCGATAGGCGCTTCGGGGTGGATGTCAATTTTCCTGTCTGCGATTTCGCACCCAACGCTGCCCGTGGCGATGGAACCAGTGACGAAATGCAAACATTAAACCTGTCACGGGCACGTTCTTTTTATTGGAGTATTTGAAATGGCAAAAGGCAAATTTGAGCGGACCAAACCGCACGTCAACGTCGGCACGATTGGCCACGTCGACCACGGCAAGACCACCTTGACCGCAGCAATCACCACAGTGTTGGCAGCCAAGTTCGGCGGCGAAGCCAAAGGCTACGACCAGATTGACGCGGCGCCTGAAGAAAAAGCACGCGGCATCACGATCAACACCGCCCACGTTGAATACGAAACGGCCAACCGCCACTACGCCCACGTAGATTGCCCAGGCCACGCCGACTACGTTAAAAACATGATCACCGGCGCAGCCCAGATGGACGGCGCCATTTTGGTGTGTTCAGCCGCAGACGGCCCGATGCCCCAGACACGCGAGCAC
>JBKCGU010000013.1:0-25940 GCA_046303055.1 Polaromonas sp. | reverse complement strand
GGGCAGGTGCAGCGACATGCGCAGGTAGCGGATCTCCGTCTTGGTCTATTTGGCCAGGGTTTGTGCAATAGACAGCGGTGCACCGCTGCCCGCAGGCTGGCCCAAAAATCGGCCGCCGGATCTTACAAACGATTCCAGCTCAGGCCGTAATGCAGTTGGCACCAGCATCACGTCCATACCCAGCGTTTTGGCCATGGCAGCTACCGATGACAAGCGCGGGTCAATTTGCCCGGCCTCGGTGCGCTGCACCGTCATGCGGCTCAGGCCTGAACTTAGCGCGAGCTGTTCCTGGCTTAAATCAGCGGCTTTGCGCGCAGCCTCTAACTCTTCAATCAAAACGCTCATAATACTACTCATTTATCGATGAATGAGTAGCAATACTATCACATTGAACGAATGGTCTTTTTTTTGATGTATATGAAACTATACTTTTTGGCTATTTTGTATAGTTTGATATACAAAGTCAGTCAAAGACATCATGCTGACGAACCCATGGCCCCAAACGGTGCCACGCCAATCAGCACCCGGTGCAACCAGAACGCAAAGACAGCCCAAAAAGCCAAACCAGCCACCACCACGGACCAATGGGTTCACGCTCAAATCGTTTACAGATCGATGGTGCGCTGGGCGTTTTTACCGGCTCAAGCCTGGCGTCCTGCCGTTGTCGCTTGTTTATCTCGAACGCCAACGTACAAGACTTGCCTCGCGGTAATCTAAAGCGCATGAACCAAATATCTGTTGCCGACATTTTGGAGCTGCCCCTGCAGGAGCGTATTCAACTCGTTGAAGTGATTTGGGAAAGCATTGCCGCCTTTCCGAACGCTATCGAGGCTTCACCTGAGCTGAAGACCGAGCTCGCGGAACGATTGGCCGACTTTGAGCGAAACCCAGAGGACGGTTATTCGTGGGATCAAGTCAAGGCGCATTTGAAAAGCGGCTCATGGCGTACCGCCTGAAGTTTGCTGGTCGCGCAGTTCAGGAGATTGGCGAAGCGTTCGATTGGTACGAGGAACAAAGCGAAGGACTGGGTTCCGAGTTTGAGTTGGCTTTTGAACTTCAACTTAAACGGCTTGAACAAGTTCCACTTTTGTACGCAGAAATTATCCCGGGCGTGCGCCGCACACTCTTGCCACGATTTCCATATGGCGTCTTTCACACGGTCAAGAAAGTTCTGGTTCACGTACTTGCCGTCATTCACAATGCGCGTCATCCACGGCGGTGGCCACATGAACGTGCCCGTTAATCAGTCATTGCACCGTGCGATTTGTGTTGTGAATTTCAACGTGCGTTGATCGGTGCATTGATCAGGGTCAGACCGTGGTGACCCGGATTTCATTTCTTTTTCTTCAAGCAGGTTTGTGAACTTTGACTGCTTATTTTTATTGTAAAAGCGGACTCTCGCCCTGAAAAAACAAGGGTGTGGAGCTATTAAATAAATAGCGCCAGGCAATCCCCAAAAACTGTCAACCTGCGTATCCCATCGCCCCGAACGGCGACACGCCAATCAGCAGCCGGTGCAGCCAAAGCGCAAAGGCGGCCCAAAAAGCCAAACCAGCCACCACGGTGACGATGGTCATGCTGGCGGTGCCGGCGGGGTACACAGTCTGCTCCCGGCGGTCGCGCTTGCGCGATGCGGCAAACAGCACCACCGCCCACAGCAAAAAGCTGCCAAACAGAACGGTGTCGGCCAGTGAGCCATTGGCCAGCAAATGGGCCAGTGCCCACACTTTGACGCCCAGCACCATCGGGTGGTGCAGCTTGGCTTTGATCTGGTTGCGCGGCACATACGTTGCCGCCAGCAACACAAACGACACCAGTGTGAGCAGCGCCGCCAGGTGGCGCATGGCGGTCGGCGGGTTCCACAGCATCACGCCCAGTTGGCGCGCCTGGCCGTAGCCCCACACCAGCAGCACAAAGCCGGCTAGCGACAGCAGTGAATACACGCCTTTGAAAGGCTTTTCACCCATGCGCGCCAGGGTCTGGTTGCGCCAGTCGTTGGCAAACACGCGGGTCGAATGCACGCCTAAAAACAGCACCAAACCAGCTATCAAATACATCATTGCCACGGTGAACTCCTGTTGTGAATGGGCCGGTGCGGGTTAACTCAAAATCACGCTGCTCAAACGCCTGCGATACGTTGCCACGACCGGGTCGTCGGGCGGAATTTGCCCGTCGGCCACCTTGGGTTTAGGGGCTTCCATGATGTCGAGGATGGCGATGTAGGTTTTGCGTGCTTTGTCGTCGGCCCAGGTTTTGTCGCGCATCAGGATGTCCAGCAGCTCGTCAAGGGCTGCCGTCCATTGCTGGTGGGCCATGTGCCAGCGGGCTTTGTCAAACCGGGCGTCAAAATCACGCTTGTTGAGCGCTATTTTGGCGTCAAATTCGGCTGTACCCGTTTTAGATTGTGCGCCAGAAGCTACAAAATCTGTAGCGTCCATCATGCGTTTGAGAGAGTCAAAACGCCGTACCACCGTGGTTTGGGCAATCACCGGCGCAAACGCCACTTTGGCCGCATCGGTGTCGCCGCCCAGCAGCAATGCCTTGACCAGCTCAAAACGGGCGGACTCGTTGGCCGGGTCCTTGGCCACGTCGGCCTGAAGCTTTACCAGCGCCTCCTCGGGCGTCGCGTTAGCCAGCGCCAGTTCTTCTTCGGGGGGCTTTTCTTCAGGTGGCGGTAAATGTTTGTCCAGAAACTCTTTGACCTTGCCCTCGGGCAGCGCGCCCTGAAAGCCATCGACCGGCTTGCCGTCAACCATCAAAATGCAGGTCGGAATGCTGCGAATGCCAAAAGCTGCGCCGAGTTGCTGCTCCTGGTCAGAATCGATTTTGACCAGCTTGAAGCGGCCTTCGTAGGCGACTTCAACCTTCTCCAGAATCGGCCCCAAGGACTTGCACGGGCCGCACCACGGGGCCCAAAAGTCGATCAGCACCGGTGTGGTCATGGAAGCGGCAATCACTTCCTCTTCAAAATTGGCTACGGTGACATCCATCATGAGAGCTTTAAACCAAGAATTACAACAAGCAGAAGGTTAGCACGCCGCACGTAAAATACGCCATCATCCAAAGGCCTACATGACCACACCCAACCACACCCATCCCCCACGCATCGGCGTGGTCATGGGCTCGTCCAGCGACTGGGACACGATGCAGCACGCGGTGCAGATCTTGCAGCAGTTTGGCGTGCCGCACGAGGCGCGCGTCGTGTCGGCCCACCGCATGCCCGACGATTTGTTTGCCTACGCGACCGAGGCCCAGGGGCGCGGCCTGCAAGCCATCATTGCCGGCGCTGGCGGTGCGGCGCATTTGCCAGGCATGCTGGCCAGCAAAACCACTGTGCCCATATTGGGAGTGCCAGTGTCCAGCAAGCATTTGGCCGGGGTTGATTCGTTGCACAGCATTGTGCAAATGCCCAAGGGCGTGCCGGTGGCCACCTTTGCCATTGGCAATGCAGGCGCAGCCAATGCGGCGCTGTTTGCCGTCAGCATGCTGGCGCTGCATGACCAGGCGCTGCAACACAAGTTGCAGGCTTTCAGAACTGAGCAAACGGCTGCTGCCCGGGCGATGACCCTGCCGCCCACGCCAACCCCAGCATGAAGCCTGTTTTCCCCGGAACCGTTTCCACGCATGGCCGGCCGGCCGCTTTAGGTGTGATGGGCGGCGGCCAGCTTGGCCGCATGTTTGTTCATGCCGCGCAGCGCCTGGGCTATGCCACGGTGGTGTTAGACCCGGATGCGCAAAGCCCGGCAGGCATGGTTAGCCATCAGCAGGTCAAAACGCCCTACAACGACGAGGCGGGCTTACAGCAACTTGCCGGTTTGTGCGATGCCGTCACGACTGAATTTGAAAACGTGCCCGCTGCGGCATTGCGCACGCTCGCCATGACGCTGCCGGTTGCGCCCAGCGCGGCATGCGTGGCGATGGCGCAAAACCGCATCGAAGAAAAAGCGCATTTCACCGCCTGCGCGGGTGTGTCAGGCGTCCACGTTGCGCCCTATGCGGTGATTGAAACGCCAGCGCAACTGCAAGCTGTGCCCGCCAGTTTGTTGCCCGGTATTTTAAAAACCGCCCGCATGGGCTACGACGGCAAAGGCCAGATGCGGGTTAAAAACGCAGCTGATCTCGCTGCTGCCTGGGCGGCTTTGAAAAATGTCCCGTGCGTGCTTGAAAAGCGGATGCCGCTCAAGGCCGAATGCTCGGTCATCGTGGCGCGCGGCTTTGATGGCAGCGTTGTCAGCTTTGCGCCGCAGCGCAATGTGCATGTCGATGGTATTTTGGCTGTCACCCATGCCTACCCATCAAATATGCCTGAAGCCCAATCAAAGCGTGCGCAGGCAGCTACTGAATCAATAGCGCATCACATCAACTACGTGGGCGTGTTGTGCGTTGAGTTTTTCATGGTCGATGACGGCAGCGAGCACGGCGGCCTGATCGTCAACGAAATGGCGCCCCGCCCGCACAACAGCGGCCACTACACCATGGACGCCTGCGACGTGTCGCAGTTTGACCTGCAGGTGCACGCCATGGCGGGCTTGCCGCTGCCTCAGCCGCGCCAGCATTCGCCGGCCATCATGCTCAATTTATTGGGGGATGTGTGGTTTGACTCAGATAGCAAGCCGCGAACACCCGACTGGCAAGCCGTCCTCAGCTTGCCCGGCACGCATTTGCACTTGTACGGCAAGCTGGACGCACGGCCTGGCCGCAAGATGGGGCACCTGAACATCACAGGCGCTGACGCAGATGCGGTGATGGCCGTTGCGCGCCAGGCGGCTGATGTGTTGGGTTTGCCGGGGCTGGGTGCTTGAGAAGGTTCCGATGACAGCAGCGCTGACCGTCAGCCAAGCCGCAGACCACATCCGCGCCGGTGAGCTGGTCGCTTTCCCGACCGAGACGGTGTACGGCCTGGGTGCAGATGCGTCTAACGACGCGGCGGTCGCCAAGATATTTGCCGCCAAGGGCCGGCCTGCAGACCATCCGCTGATCGTTCATATCGCCACTCAAGCGCAGGTGCTTGACTACGCCAGCAGCGTGCCGCCGTTTGCCAAAGCCTTGATAGAAGCCTTCTGGCCTGGCCCGTTGACAGTCATCTTGCCGCGCAAGCCCGGCGTGGCCACTGCCGCTGCGGGCGGCCAAAACTCCATTGGCCTGCGCTGCCCCGCGCATCCGTTGGCACTGGAATTTTTAAAAGCCTGCCATGAACTCGGAGTGACAGGCATCGCCGGCCCCAGCGCGAACAAATTTGGCCGCGTCAGCCCGACCACCGCCCAGCATGTGCGGCAAGAATTTGGCGCTGCATTGATGGTGCTCGACGGCGGGGCTTGCACGGTGGGCATTGAGTCCAGCATCGTTGACTGCACCCGCGGCCAGCCGGTGCTGCTGCGCCCCGGCGTTCTGACACGCGAGCAACTCAGTGCAGCTTGCGGGCAAGCCGTTTTAAGCGCCAACGATGTGCGTGACAACTCAGCTCCGCGCGCCCCCGGCACGCTTGAATCACACTACGCCCCCAACGCCCAAGTGTGCCTGATGGATGCCAACGCCATTCAAACCGCACTCGACTTGCTGGGTGCCGATGCCGCACACATTGCGGTGTACGCGCGCAGCATGGTGCGCATCAGCTCAAGCCAGGTGCTGTACCGCCGCATGCCCGACGACGCGCTGGCGACAGCCGAACAACTGTTTGCTGTGCTGCGCGATTTTGATGCGCAAGGCGTCAAGCTGATCTGGATAGAGCCGGTGCCCGATGCCGCAGACTGGGACGGCGTGCGTGACAGGCTTGCAAGGGCGGCCGCATCTTGATCTCAACCCGAAGAGCGGTCGGCCTGTGTGTCCTGCGTAGGTCAAGGAGGAGACCGAAGGTCGGGGGACACGAAGCAGGGCATACAGGCCGACCGCTCGCTGCTAAACAGGTCACCAGTTTTACGCATCCGAAATGAGCAAACTAGCCCACACCCGCCTAAAAATCTACAACACCATCGCCCGCCAATTGCACGGCCAGGTGCCGTGCTGGGTGTGCGGTTTGCATGTGGCGCCGCCTGATGCAACGCTGGAGCATATTCAGCCGCTCAGTGAAGGCGGCAACAGCCACCAGGCCAACCTCGCCATCAGCCATGCGGTTTGCAACCAGGCACGTCACGCCGTCAAGCCGTTGCCGCCTTGAGGTTTGCCGCCCGGAAACTGGTTTCATCGGCCAGCGGCCAATAGTCCTTGAACACCTTGTGCTGCTTGCCCAAGTCGCCCAGCAGCGCTCCCGGCGCCACGCGCGTGATCAGGTCGCTCAGGAGCTGGACTTCGGTATCTGACACGCGCCGCACGATATGGTGAGCGCTGAACTCGCTGGGGTGCTGCAGCCCGGCAGCCTGCACCAGCTCTTGCAGGGCGTGCAGCGTGCTGCGGTGAAAGTTGCGCACCCGCTCGGCTTTGTCTGGCACGACCAGGGCCAGCTGGCGCTGCGGGTCTTGCGTGGTCACGCCGGTAGGGCATTTGCCGGTGTGGCAGCTTTGGGCCTGAATGCAGCCCAGCGCCATCATGAAACCGCGCCCCGCATTGCACCAGTCGGCACCCAGGGCCATCAGGCGCACCAGGTCAAACGCGCTGACGACTTTGCCGGCCGCACCAATCGATATCTGGCCGCGCAGGTTCACGCCAATCAGCGTGTTGTGCACCAGTTGCAAGCCCTCTTGCAAAGGCGCGCCGACGTGGTCGCTGAACTCGACCGGTGCCGCGCCGGTGCCGCCTTCGGCCCCATCAACCACAATGAAGTCGGGCGTGATGTGGGTCGCCAGCATGGCTTTGACAATCGCAAACCACTCCCACGGATGGCCGATGCAGAGTTTGAAACCGACTGGCTTGCCGCCCGAGAGCTGGCGCAGTTGGGCAATGAAATGCATCATCTCAACCGGCGTGGCAAACGCGCTGTGGCTGCTCGGTGAGATGCAGTCCTTGCCAACGGGTACGCCGCGCGCGGCCGCAATCTCGGCGGTCACTTTGGGCCCCGGCAAAATGCCGCCATGCCCGGGTTTGGCGCCCTGACTCATCTTGATTTCAATCAACTTGACCTGTGGGTCGCGTGCATTGGCCGCAAAACGCTCGGCATTGAAAGTGCCGTCATCATTGCGGCAGCCAAAGTAGCCCGAGCCGATTTCCCAGATCAAGTCGCCACCGTTGGCGCGGTGGTGGGTGGAGATCGATCCCTCTCCGGTGTCATGTGCAAAGCCGCCCATTTGCGCGCCCTGGTTCAGGGCCAAAATCGCGTTGGCTGACAGCGAGCCAAAGCTCAAGGCCGAGATATTGAAGACACTGGCCTGATACGGTTGTGTACAGGGCCGTTGCGGCGCAGCAGGTGACAAACCTGACGTGTCGGGCGTGCCGCCAATCCAGATGCGAAAGTCATGCGTGGGCAACTTGGTCGGAGACATCGAATGGTTGATCCACTCATAACCCTGCTTGCCCACATCCAGGTGGGTACCAAAGGGCTGGTTGTCGGGCTCGCCCTTGGCGCGCTGGTAGACAAGAGAGCGCTGGGCGCGTGAAAAAGGCGCGGCTTCAGAGTCACTTTCAATAAAGTATTGGCGGATTTCCGGCCGGATGAATTCAAACAAAAACCGCAGGTGCCCCATCACCGGGTAGTTGCGCAAAATCGCGTGGCGGGTTTGCTTCAGGTCGTGCACGCCCACCCCGACCAGCGCAGCGCAAACCAGCAGCGCCAGCCAGCCGACCTGGAAAAGAACCAGGCTAAACAAAGACACCAGCACGCCAAAAGCGCACAGGGCCATAAAACTGTAACGGACCGGCAGTCGGGCATCAAGAATCTGGATTTTGGCGCGCATATTTGCTTTCTTGCTGAAGGAGGCGGCTAAGCTTGAGGAAGCGATCGATACACTTTGCATCATAAGAGCGTCTGGTGACGTTCATTGACGTTTATAAAGCCCCCTCATGACGACTACAGCCCCCCTAGAAATCGAAGCCTTTGACGAACTGGACGCCATTCTTGACGACCTTCGCACCCGGTATGACGAAACGCCGCAGTGGGAGTTTTGTGAAGGCTTCATGGCTGCCGTCATCTGCATGCGCAGGCCGGTCGAGGCCGACGAGGTCCTGGCAGCGTTGCTGGCCACGCCGATGGCAGGTGAGGCGCCACAAGCCGACGACGGCTCATTTACAGATGCGGCACAAAAGGAGCGGTTTTTAACGCTCTGGAACCAGCGCTGGCTGGAAGTGAGCACGGCGCTCGATTCTGAAGTCGACTCGCTGGAGGACGACCGCTGCTATCACCCCGAAGTCATGGACATTCGTGGTGCGGTTGCCGAGATGGCGCCCAGCGAGCAGGCCACCTTTAGCGCCGAAGAACTGCCCGCTTTTGCGCAGGTCTGGGCGCTGGGCTTCATGTTTGTGGTGGAGTACTGGCCAGAAGAGTGGGCGGCACCCAAAGACAAGGACGCCGCCAAGTGGCTCAACGATGCGCTCGAGGCCGTCGTGGCCATGACCGAAGACGACACCGCCAAGCCAGAAGTGTCACCCCTGAGCGAAGACGGCGCGCCCAGCACCAGCATTGCCCGGCTCAACGCGTTTGGCGAAGCAATATGGGCCGTGTATGACCTGCGCGAGCTGTGCAAGACCATCGGCCCACGGGTTGAAACGGTACGTGCCGTGGCGACGCCAGGACGCAATGACCTGTGTGACTGCGGCAGTGGCAAAAAATACAAGAAGTGCCATGGTGCAGGCTAGTCAGCCGCTCCAGTTGCGAATGTGGATTGCTATCTAATCAGGAGCTAATAGCCCAATAAATTAAAGGGTTGCAGCCATTTTTAAACCCTAAAATGCAAAAAACCGGCTGACAAGCCGGTGTGTTTGATGCCCGAGCCTTTACTTGGCGGCGACGGGTGCAGTTGCGGCCGCACCAGGCGCTGCGGGTGCAGCAGGCATGGCAAATTTGCCGCCCACCGCTGCCGCCATGTACACCACGGCACGTCCAATTTCGGTGTTCTCGTAGTCGCCACCACCCTGTGCGCCCATCGCGCCTTTGCCCTTGAGGGCAGAGTTCAGCAAGGCCTCATAACCGGTTTTGATGCGTGGCGCCCAAGCGCCTGTGTCGCCAAACTTGGGCGAACCCGCCACGCCGGCCGCATGACAAGCCATGCACTGGGCTTTGTAAACCTCCTCGCCCGACTTGAGCGCGCGGTTGGCATCGCGAATCTCAACAGAGCCGACTTTTTGAATCCGCAGGGCCACGGCTTGTTCAGTACCAACAGCGCCCGGCGCGGTCAGTTTGGATGACGTGACGGAATACACCAGGCCAATGATGGCGAAGATGGGAATCACGAAAGAGAAAAACACAGCAGCCAGCAACTGCTTGGGGGTTTTGATCGGGCCGTTATGAGCCTCGTCGTGACTGTCGGTAGCCGTGGTGTGGTCGTTTGCGCTCATGGCGTCCTCAAAAAAACAAAAAATCGGGTGGCGAATCGTGGGAGTTTTGGCAGGCTAAATCAGCTTTCAACCGCACCACGGCATTATAGGGGTGGCATCTCTAATCCCGGTCAGCAGGCGGGTCAGCAGGCGGGTCAGGACAGGGCCAACTGATAGAATCCGAGTTGCCGTCAGGCATGTCACATCACAGCATTGCGGCTGTAGCTCAGTGGATAGAGTATTGGCCTCCGAAGCCAAGGGTCGTGGGTTCGATCCCCGCCAGCCGCACCAGTAAGTTTTGATTTTTACGGGGGTTTTTGTGATTCTGCTTAAATGCAGTCCACTTTAATCCACTTGTTTCTACCAGTTTCCAGTGGCTAAGCCTGCCGCGGGCGCATCTGAGGTCGCCAGAAAAAGTGACGATGGCCGTTTAGAAAAGCGGACAACTTTGCTGACAAACACCGGGCTCTACTTCTCGGCAAAAGCCCGTTCAATCACAAAGTCGCCTGGCTTGGAGGTCGTGCCCTCGTTGAAGCGGCGCTGTTCCAACATCGCTTTGAGGTCTTTCAGCATGCCGGGGCTGCCGCAAATCATCACGCGGTCAGTGGCTGGGTCCAGCGCGGAAAGTTTCAGGTCGTCAAACATCTTGCCGCTGGCCATCAGGTCGGTGACGCGGCCCATGGTGCGGTAGGACTCGCGCGTGACGGTGGGGTAGTACAGCAGCTGTTTGCCGATCATCTCGCCCAAAAACTCGTGCTGGGGCAAGTGCTCGGTCACCAGGTCGTGGTAGGCCAGCTCGTCTTTTTCACGCACGCCGTGTACCAGCACAACTTGCTCGAACGCGGCATAGGTTTCAGGGTCGCGGATGATGCTCATGAAGGGGGCCAGGCCAGTGCCAGTCGATAGCAGGTACAAGCGTTTGCCGGGCAGCAGGTAGTCAATCAGCAGCGTGCCGGTGGGCTTTTTGCCAACAATGACGGTGTCACCAACCTGGATGTGCTGCAGGCGTGACGTGAGAGGGCCGTCTGGCACCTTGATGCTTAAAAACTCCAGATGGTCTTCATAGTTGGCGCTGACAATGCTGTAAGCGCGCAGCAGAGGCTTGTCATTGACCTTCAGGCCAATCATGGTGAAGTGACCATTGCTAAAACGCATGGACTCGTCACGTGTGGTGGTGAAGGTAAACAACTTGTCGGTCCAATGGTGGACGGACAGCACACGTTCTTCGTTGAAAGCGCTCATGGGGATGGAAATCTCAAGGGGGAAACCCTGATTTTAACGTCCTGCGCTTCTCAGCCAGTGAAGTGGTCAAACGATGTGAATCTGGCCGGGATGCGCTGACCCCGCGCATCCACCAAGCGCAAGCCCGGCTCGCTTTCGATCACCCCGATTCGAGTGACCGGTGTCTGTGTGCTGACGGCTGCGGCCTGAACCGCGTCTCTGGCCGCTGGCGGGGCTGTGAAGGCCAGTTCGTAGTCGTCGCCTCCCGAAAACACGATATCGAGCACCTGTTGGCGTTCAAAAAGAGCTTTTGGCCAATCAATATATGCGCAAGCAGCTATTAACTTAATAGCAACTTCAATGTCGACCTGAGCACCCACGCCGGATGCTTTGAGGATGTGACCCAAGTCCCCGGCCAGGCCGTCGCTGATGTCGATGGCTGACGTGGCGATGCCGCGCAGGGCCGTGCCCAGCGCAACTCTAGGCGTGGGTTGTTCCAGCCGCAGCCTGGCCTGCGCCAGCATGTCAGGCGGCAGTTCAAGTTTGCCTTGCAGCGCTTCAAGGGCCAAGCGCGCATCGCCCAGCGTGCCGCTGACGTAAACATCGTCCCCCACCTGTGCGCTAGAGCGCAGCAGCGCGCACCCGCGCGGCACTTCGCCAAACACGGTGATGCAGATGTTCAGTGGGCCCTGCGTGGTGTCACCGCCGATCAGCTCACAGCTGTGGCGGTCTGCCAGTGCCCATAGGCCGCGTGAGAATTCTTGCAGCCAGACCTCGTCAATGAACGGCAAAGCCAGCGCGAGTGTGAAGCCTGCCGGTTCGGCACCACAAGCCGCCATATCACTCAAATTGACTGCCAGTGCTTTGTGGCCGAGTGAGTAGGGGCTCACGTTACTAAAAAAATGACGACCTTCGACCAGCATGTCGCTCGATATTGCCAACTGCATGCCGGGTGCTGGGTTGATGAGTGCGCAGTCGTCGCCCACACCCAAGGCTGCGCGCCTGGCCGGGCGGGTGAAGTAGCGGGCAATCAGGTCAAATTCGGTCATGGTGGCTAAGGATACAGCCAGTTAAAACCTGCCTTTGCCCTGCCCGAAAGCTGCATCTCCCTTGAAGCGCTGGGCTGCCTGGCGCGCCACTTCGGCCAGCAGCGCTTCATCAGAGTGCTTTTCGCGCAGCCAGCGGGCCTCGTTCTGGCCGCGTTCCACGCCGCTGTGCAGCATGCCAAGAAACGATGACTATCGCGGCACAAAAAAGCTGCCAGGCGCGACGCGCCAGCGGGCCCAGATGGCGCGGCTGATGCGCGCGCGGTCAATGCCGCTGACGTTATGGGCTTGCAGCGCCAGCCAAAACGCACAGTAAAAACTGACCGACAAATTCAGCGCACCGATCAGCGGAATGGAGGCGATGCACCACCAGATCAGTGGCTGCTGGAACGCCTGCAGCCCCAGAGATGCGCCCGCCGCTGCAAGCTGCCCGGCTGACAGCGTGACGTGGCGTGCTTCCAGCTCCAGACCAAAAAAGCCAGTGATGGGTGGGATCAAGCCGAGCATGAAGCCCAGTGAAATGTTTGATGCAAAGCCCGAAATGTTCTCACGCATGAAGCTTGACCAGCGCGCCGCACGGGCCGGGCCCAGCACTGCGGTAATGCGCGGGTTGTAGCGGATGGCTGAGCTCAGGCGGTGCAGTACAAACCAGTTTTCAAACCAGCCCGCCATCAGGCTGGACGCAAACAAAATCATGCCGGTAAACGCCGCCCACATCAGCGTCGGGCCCAGCAGGGTCAGCGTGTGCAGCACATGCAGGGCTTCTTTGGCACTGATCATGGGGCGGCCAGCGGCCAGCAGCACCAGCACGTTGACCAGCAGCACGCAAGGCACCACCATCAGCACATTGCCAAACACGGCGGCAACCTGCGAGCGCACCAGGTGCGTGACTTCGTCAACAAAATCTTCGATAGCCTGTCCGTCTTCAATGTCCTTGACGCCAATATCCTTGATTTTGGATGCCATGGCCGGGGCTGTCATGGCGGGCTGCTTGGTGGCCAGTGTCAGGTGCAGCAGCTGGATCAAAATAAAGCTGGCCGCATACATCAGGCCCGCGCCAAAGCCGCTCCAGAAAGCCGACAAACCCAGGCCGACGATGGCGAACTTCAGGCCTGTGGTGAGCGCCGTCACAGCACCACCACCCATGGCCTTGCCCAGCATCTGGCGGTATTCGTTTTTGTCTCGGGTGATGTAGTGTTCACCCGTTTCGGCGCTGCGTTCGGCCATCTTGGCCGACAGCAGGGTTGAGTTGGTGCTGATCAATGCGCTGATGCTTTTGCTGCCCAGCCCAATCGTGACGCGGCGCGCCAGCAGCCGGGCAGCGGCTTGTGCCGGATGGCCAGACGTCAGCGTATCGAGTAGCTCGCGCACCCGCACGATGCGTTCGCGCAGTTGCCGCAGCAGGAACACCATGCCGACCGATATGCCGTTGTCTTCAAAGTGGGTGTAAACGCCATTCACCGCCTGGCGGCAGGTCTCCAGCCTGGCGCGCAGTTTGGCAATGGCCGCTTTGAGTTCGTCTTGGCCTTGTGCGGGGTCAAAAAAGACAAGCCGCAGCTCTGCCAGGTCAGAAGACAGCGGGTGAAACGCACGGTCATCGTCGTTGCCCCGGTCCATCCGCAGGCGCAGCTCGGGCGCAAAGCCGGTGGCGCGGATTTGCGCTGTGCAGTAGGTCAGCGCGTCCATCAGGGCGTGCTGCCAGGCCAGTGTGTCGGTTGGCGCATGGTTAGAGAGCAAGGCCGTCAGCTGCGCCATTTGCGCATCAGGTATGGCCGCCAGCCACTGCGCATCAAAGCGTGTGGGTGCAACCAGCGGAAACAGCTCAGCTGCATCAATCGTTTCTGGCGTGCCCGGCAGTATCTTGCGGCGCAGGCGGTCGGCCAGCTCACTGACAAAAGCGGTGCGCGGCGCGAAGCCAAAATCCGCCAGCAGGGTGGTCACATCTACCGTTTTGAACAACATTTGCCACCAGGCCTTCAGCCGCACCTCAAGCTCGGGCTGCGCCCGCACAGCGTCCATGAAGGCCTGCAGCCGCGCAAGTGTGCCTTCTGCTGCGCTTTCATCGCCGCGCAGCCAGTCAAACAGCGCAATCAGCCAGATGTGGCGTGCCGCCAGTTGGGCGTCCGGGTCCAGGGCGGGAAGGAGCGAACGCAGATCCTTCATCCTCAGTGAAGCGTGCGGCCCGTGGGTGTGTTGCTGCCATTGCTGCCAGTGGCCTGGAGCACAAACATGGGAATCAGTGCTTCAAAGCGTTCGCCGTCTTCAGCGACGCAAAAGTAAGTGCCATGCATCGCGCCCGAAGGCGTGCGCAGCCGTGAGCCACTGCTGTACTGGAACGATTCACCCGGTTTGAGCAGCGGCTGGTGGCCTACCACGCCCAGGCCCCTGACTTCTTCAATATGGCCATTGGCGTCCACAATCTCCCAATGGCGCGAGATCAATTGCGCGGTGATTTGCCCGGTGTTGGTGATGGTCACTGTGTAGGCAAAACCATAAATGCTGTCGTCGGGCGACGATTGCTGGGGAACGTATTGCGGCACGACGGCGCAGCTGAACTGGTACTTGGGGTTTTGCGGCATGACGTTGAAGTGGAACAGATATTCAAAAATCCATGAACAGTGACTATGTTAAACGCCGCCGGAGTCAGGGGTGACATGCTGCGACAATCTGCCCATGCACTCATCAAATCCCGTTTACCGCATCGCCCCGTCCATTTTGTCCGCCGACTTTGCCCGACTTGGCGATGAAGTCCAAGCCGTGATTGCGGCTGGCGCGGACTGGATTCACTTTGACGTGATGGACAACCATTACGTGCCCAACCTCACGTTTGGCCCCATGATTTGCCAGGCTCTCAAGCCGCATGCCAAACAGGCAGACGGTAGCGCCGTACCCATCGACGTGCATCTGATGGTGCAGCCGGTCGACGCGCTGGCCAGCGCCTTTGCCGACGCTGGCGCAGACCTCATCAGCTTTCACCCTGACGCCTCAGGCCACGTGCACCGCAGCATTCAGGCCATCAAGTCCAAAGGCTGCAAGGCCGGTCTGGTGTTCAACCCCGCTGCACCCATGGATGTGCTTGACTGGGTGATTGATGACATTGACCTGATTCTGATCATGAGCGTCAACCCCGGCTTTGGCGGGCAGTCCTTCATCGACAGCGCCCTGCGCAAGATTGAAGATGCCCGCAAACGCATTAACGCGTCTGGCAAAGACATCCGGCTGGAGGTCGATGGCGGTATCAAGCTGGAGAACATCGCGCGCGTAGCCGCCGCAGGTGCAGACACCTTTGTGGCGGGCAGCGCCATTTTTGGCCAGCCGGATTACAAAGGCGTGATTGATGCCATGCGTGTGGCGCTGGCGAAGTAAACCAGAGTGCTTGAGCCTTGACACTTGATTCAGCCATCATTGACCTGGACGGCACAATGGTCGACACCATGGGTGATTTTGTGGTGGCCATCAATTTGATGCTGCGAGATCTGGGGTATGCGGCAGTTGACCGGTCTGTGGTGGCGCTAAGGGTCGGCAAGGGTTCTGAAAACCTCGTTGATTCGGTGATAAATCATGTGCAAGACCAATTGATGCTTGTGCGAGAAGCTCCTGAAAAGATAGCAACAATTGAACATGCCTTGCGGTTGTACCAGCAGCATTACCGCGCCATCAATGGCCAGCATGCGCAGGTGTATTCAGGCGTGGTTGAAGGCTTGCAAACTTTGCAAAAGGCCGGTGTAAAGCTGGCTTGCCTGACCAACAAGCCGGCTGGCTTTGCGCGTGAGCTGCTCAGGCTCAAGGGGCTGGACGGCTTTTTCGGACAGGTTTTTGGTGGTGATTCGTTCGCCACCAAAAAACCCGACGCTCTGCCTGTGCTTAAGACCTGCGAGGCCTTGGGCACGCTGCCGGGCCAAACCCTGATGGTGGGGGACTCAAGCAACGATGCTCTGGCCGCTCGTGCTGCCGGTTGCCCAGTGGTGTTGGTGACCTATGGCTACAACCACGGTATACCTATTACACAGGTCGACGCTGATGGGTATATCGACACACTGGAAGCTATCTTGGGTGCTTGCCAGACAGGAAGCGCTTAACAGGAAGCGCTTAACAGGAAGCGATTAACAGGAAGCGATTAACCCGCCTGAAACGACACGCGGTCAAGAAACCCCGTGACCCTTGATGAAGGTTTCCAGTTGCTTGATCTGATCGCCCTGCTGGCGGATGATGTCTTTGACAATGTCGCCAATCGACACCATCCCCATGACCTTTCCAGCTTCTACAACGGGTAAGTGCCTCAGATTGCGCGATGCCATGGTGTTCATGCAGGTATCCAACTGATCTGCGAGACTGACCGTGACCGGATTTTTCGTCATGATGGTGCCGAGCAAGGTTTGCTTTGCGTTCCAGCCAGGCAACAGCACTTTGATGGCGCAGTCGCCTTGTGTGACGATGCCCTTCAAAGCGCCGCCGTCGATGATCATGATTGAACGAACTTTGTTGTTTTTCATCAACTCCAAAGCGTCGAACACAGAATCGTTTGGAGTCAGCGAAATGATGTTGGCTGACTTTTGATCAATACAGTTTTTGACGGTTGCCACAGCGACCTCGCTTCAAAAGATTATCAAGATAGATAAATTTCACTATAGCATTGCCCGTTGAGTTAACGGGCAAAGTCAGTTGAAACCCGCGCCGCCTTGCCCAGCATCGCCATGCTTGATGAAAACCATGTTGTCCCCATCGTCATTGACGCAATAGAGCGGTCGTACTGTTTCATGGCCCGAGTCTTAAGGCTCGCCATCAAAGCTGCAATGGGGTATGCGTGGGGCAGACCTGTAGTGTTGTGTTTGATACACTTCAGCCCATGCATTCGCGCCGCATCATTCGCAGCAGCCAGCCAGGTCTTTCAGACCGGGGAGCCTGGCTATGGCGAGCCTGCTCAATTTTTAACAGTTGAGTAGCCGCGCCCAGCCTGGTATGGCTTCAGGCGCATTGAATGAACCGGGGTCACACACAAGCCGCTGTGACTCCCTTGCGAAGGACTCCATCGTGATCACCGAACTTGAATTTAAAAGCCTGGCGGCCCAAGGCTACAACCGCATTCCCTTGATGGTCGAGGCGTTTGCTGATCTGGAAACACCGCTGTCGCTGTACTTGAAACTGGCCTTTGCCAAAGACCAGGGCAAATACAGCTTTTTGCTGGAGTCTGTGGTGGGCGGTGAGCGTTTTGGCCGCTATAGTTTTATTGGCCTGCCCGCCCGTACGCTGGTGCGTGCCTCGGGTTTCGGGGCTGATGCGGTGACGCAAGTGGTGACCGATGGCATCGTGGTTGAAACATCCCAACAAAACCCGCTGGATTTCATCAGCGACTATCAAAAGCGATTCAAGGTGGCTTTGCGCCCCGGCTTGCCGCGCTTTTGCGGCGGGCTGGCCGGCTATTTTGGCTACGACGCGGTACGCTACATCGAGAAAAAGCTTGAAAAATCATGCCCTCCCGACACGCTGGGCTGCCCTGACATTTTGCTGCTGCAGTGCGAAGAACTGGCGGTGATCGATAACCTGTCGGGCAAGCTGTACATGATGGTGTATGCCGACCCCCAGCAGCCTGAGGCGTACGCCAACGCCAAAAAGCGTTTGCGTGAACTCAAAGAGCAGCTCAAGTATTCGGTCAGTGCGCCGGTGGTCAAACCCAGCCAGGGCTACCCGGCAGAGCGCGACTTTGCCAAGGCCGACTACATCGCAGCGGTTGAAAAAGCCAAGCGCATGATCGAGGCGGGCGACTTCATGCAGGTGCAGGTGGGCCAGCGCATTAAAAAGCGCTATACCGAATCACCCCTGAGCCTGTACCGCGCACTTCGCTCTCTGAACCCATCGCCTTACATGTATTACTACCACTTTGGAGACTTTCATGTGGTGGGGGCATCGCCTGAGATTTTGGTGCGGCAAGAATTGGTGTCTGAAAGTGAAGGGGGCGGGCAAAAAGTGACGATTCGGCCACTGGCAGGCACGCGGCCACGCGCCTCGTCTGCGCAAGCCGACAAAGCGGTCGAGCAAGAACTCGTCAACGACCCGAAAGAGCGCGCCGAACACGTCATGCTGATTGACCTGGCGCGTAACGACATTGGCCGGATTGCCAAAATTGGCAGCGTCAAAGTCACCGAAGCCTTTGCGGTTGAGCGCTACAGCCACGTGATGCACATCGTCAGCAATGTAGAAGGCGCGTTGCTGGACGGCATGAGCGGCATGGACGTGCTCAAAGCGACCTTTCCTGCGGGCACGCTGAGCGGCGCGCCAAAGGTGCACGCCATGGAAGTGATTGACCAGCTGGAGCCGACCAAGCGCGGACTTTACGGCGGCGCGTGCGGCTACCTCAGCTATTCAGGCGACATGGACGTGGCCATCACCATTCGCACTGGCATCATCAAGGATCAAGTGTTGTACGTGCAGGCGGCAGCCGGCGTGGTGGCTGATTCTGTGCCCGAGCTGGAATGGAAGGAAACCGAGGCCAAGGCCAGGGCGCTGCTCAGGGCATCAGAACTGGTTGAGGAGGGATTGGAATGAAAACCGCGATGTGTCATCTGGTCATTTTGGACAGGCAATTTTTCGACGGGCCGCCCCCGGAAAAACTAGCCCCCTCGGGGGGCAGCGCAGTACACCTAGGGACAAGCGTGGGGGTCATATGCTCAAACTCCTGATGATCGACAACTACGACAGCTTCACCTACAACATCGTCCAGTATTTTGGTGAGCTGGGGGCCGATGTTGAGGTCTTCCGTAACGACGACATCACCCTGGAGCAAATCGCAGCCATGCAGCCAGACCGCCTGGTGATCTCGCCCGGCCCGTGCTCGCCGCTTGAAGCGGGCATTTCAGTTGCTGCCATCCAGCACTTTGCCGGCAAGCTGCCCATACTGGGTGTTTGCTTGGGCCACCAGTCCATTGGCGCGGCCTTTGGCGGCAAAATCGTTCGGGCGCAGGAGCTGATGCACGGAAAAACCAGCGTCATCACCACCAACCAGCGCGGCGTGTTTGCCGGTTTGCCTCACCAGTTCACGGTTAACCGCTACCACTCTCTGGCGATCGAAAAAGCGTCTTGCCCCGACGCGCTGGAAGTCACAGCCTGGACCGACGATGGCGAGATCATGGGCGTGCGTCACAGGGCGTTGCCAATCGAGGGCGTGCAGTTTCACCCTGAATCGATACTGACCGAGCACGGTCATGCGATGCTGAAGAACTTCCTGGTCCGTTCCGTCTGACCCGAGTCATGAAAGCACTATGATTTCAGTAGCAGCTTGCCAGTATATTCATTGGACTAGAGCCTCATTCGACACCTAAAAACGGCTTTTCCGGAGCACTTTTATGCCAAATTCTCACAAAATCACCGCCAGCCAAGCGCTACAGCGCACCATTGAACACCGCGAGATCTTTCACGACGAAATGCTGCACCTGATGCGCCTGATCATGGGCGGCGAGATGTCGCCCGTCATGATGGCGGCACTGATCACCGGCTTGCGGGTCAAAAAGGAAACCATTGGCGAGATCACCGCCGCCGCGCAGGTGATGCGCGAGTTTTCAACCAAGGTTCATGTGGTGGACAAAACGCATCTGGTGGACATTGTGGGTACGGGCGGCGACGGCTCGCACACCTTCAACATTTCGACGTGTTCCATGTTTGTGGCGGCGGCGGCGGGCGCTAAAGTCAGCAAGCATGGCGGCAGAAGCGTCAGCAGCAAGTCTGGCAGCGCCGATGTGATGGAGGCGCTGGGCATCAACATCAACTTGTCGCCCGAGGCGATTGCGCGGTGTATTGACGAGGTGGGGATCGGCTTCATGTTTGCGCCCAGCCACCACCCGGCGATGAAGGCCGTGGCGCCGATTCGCAAAGAGCTTGGCGTGCGCACCATCTTCAATATCCTGGGGCCACTGACCAACCCGGCCAGCGCGCCGAACATTTTGATGGGCGTGTTTCACTCTGACCTGGTGGGTATACAAATCCGCGCCCTGCAGCGCCTGGGTGCGGAGCATGCACTGGTGGTTTACGGCAAAGACGGGCTGGACGAGATCAGTCTGGGGGCAGCCACAGTGGTAGGTGAGCTCAAAAATGGCGAAATCACCGAATACGAAATTCATCCAGAAGACTTTGGCTTCACCATGGCCAGCAGCCGCGCCCTGAGGGTTGACGAGCCCGAACAGTCCAAGGCCATGTTGCTCGGCGTCTTGGGCAACGAGGCGGGCCCCGCGCGCGACATCGTGATTTTGAACGCCGGGGCTGCGCTGTATGCAGCCAACGTTGCGGGCACCATGAAAGAAGGCATTGATATGGCCCGGAGTGTGTTGGCGTCGGGCGCTGCTAAATCACGACTTGAACAATTGGTCAAGATGACAAACGAGAACGCAAGCAGCGCCTAGGGTTTTCACTGCCAGCGGCCGCGAACAGGGAGTTTCCCTAGTTTTGCCCCCACAGTCCGCTGGCAGTAAGTATTTGGTAAGTTCGCTTGAAGACATTGCGTGTAGTTAAAACTTTCCACGTATGCTTTTTACCCTCAACACACTTCAGCTGGTGCTTTACATTGCCGTTTTGCTACTGGCAGGGCAGGGCGTGTTGTGGCTGATGTCGGGTGCCAAAGCGGGCAACAATCTTTTTTATCAGCTGTTTCAGCTTGTCAACAAGCCTTGGGTAACGGCGGCGCGATGGATAGCGCCCAAACAAGTGGCAAACCACCAGGTGCCTGTGGTGGCTTTTCTTGTGGTTGGTGTTTTGTACATCGCTGTCACGCTGGCCAAAATCGAGCACTGCGTGACGGTTGCCATGCAGGGGTGCAAATAATGAAGCAGCTGGGCTGGTTGCTGCTCAAGTACAAGGCCATGGCCTGGCTGGTTGTTGGTCAGCGCAACGCGGCGGGCAAGGTGTTTGAGAGCATGCTTCAAACCGATCCTGACGATGCCTACGCATTAGCAAGCCGTGCGCAACTGGCGGTGCAACGCGGCGACAAAATTGCTGCCCTTCAGGACATGAAGCGCCTGTGCGAGCTGGACGGCGATTCTGCACATGCTTGGTACAACTACGGCTACCTGCTCAATGAATGCGGACACGTCAGCCTGGCAGAAGAAATGTTCAAACATGCACTCGACCTGGCGCCAAAACTTGACCTTGCATGGTATGGCCTGTCACTGGTGCACATCCGTCAAAAACGCTTCGATGAAGCTGTTGAAACGCTCAAGAAAAACACAGAATTGCAACCCATGAGTCCTTACGGCTGGTATCAGCTTGCCAGGGTACATATGGATCGCAGAGAACCCGACGAAGCGCGCAAAGTGATTGCGCATTTGCGCGGATTCGAACCCAAGGTCGCGGACCAGCTGGTGCGCGAAACGGGATTGGTGGCCTAGCGTTTTAACAATGGAGACAGAAGATGCAAATTACTGACAATCACCGACGATATTGGAGCAAGACGCTCAATGTCACCGCCGTTTTGTTGAGTATCTGGTTTGTGGTCACCTTCGTGGTGAGCTACTTTGCCCGGGATCTCAGCTTTAACTTTTTCGGCTGGCCGTTCAGCTTCTGGATGGGCGCGCAAGGCTCTCTGATCATTTACGTGGTGATCATCGGGTTTTATGCCAGATACATGAACAAACTTGACATTGAACACGGCGTTGCCGAAGTGGAGGAATAATCATGGCGGGACTCTCACCTTCAACCACCGCATCGGGCGGCGGGCAGTCCGGCGCGGACTTTAAAAAGCAGCTCAATAAAGTCTATGCCTGGTACACGGGCGGCTTTTTCGCATTTGTCATCGTGCTGGCCATTGCCGAGCAAATGGGTTTGCCGCGCAACTGGATCGGCTTTATCTTCTTGCTGGCCACGGTCGGCTTGTACGCCGGTATTGGCATCATGAGTCGCACCACGGATGCTGATGAATACTACGTGGCTGGCCGGCGTGTGCCTGCTGTTTACAACGGCATGGCAACCGGTGCTGACTGGATGTCAGCCGCATCATTTATCGGCATGGCCGGAACGCTGTACCTGACGGGTTACAGCGGTTTGGCATTCATCATGGGCTGGACGGGTGGCTACTGCCTGGTCGCGCTGTTTTTGGCACCGTTCATGCGTAAGTTTGGGCAGTTCACTGTGCCCGACTTTTTGGGCGAGCGCTATGGCGGTAATTTTGTACGCTTTTTGGGCGTGTTCGCTGCCATTTTGTGCTCCTTTACCTATGTGGTTGCGCAAATTTACGGCGTCGGATTGATCACTTCACGCTTGACTGGTTTTGACTTCGTCGTCGGAATTTTCGTCGGCTTGGGCGGCATTCTGGTTTGCTCCTTTCTCGGCGGTATGCGTGCTGTCACCTGGACGCAAGTCGCGCAATACATCATTTTGATCGTTGCCTACATGATTCCGGTGGTGTGGCTGTCGGTCAAACAAACCAGCGTGCCAATTCCACAGATCATTTACGGCTATCAGCTTGAAAAGGTCACCGCACGCGAAGCCGTGCTGCTCAAAGACCCCAAGGAGCTGGAAGTCATTGACATTTACAAAAAGCGCGTTGCCGACATTGACGCAAAACTCAAAGATGTGCCCGCTGCAATGGCTGCCGACCTGGCTGACGCCACCAAAAAAGTAGCTGACCTGAAAACTGCAAATGCGGGTGCTGCTGACATTGCTGCCGCTGAAAAGGCGCTGGCTGCCCTGCCTAAAGATGCCGCCGCGGCGACCAAGGCTTACACAGCCGCCAAGGCTGCCGCGCAAGGTCGAACAGCTCCGCTGGGGGGTATGCCAAGGCACGCGCAGCAGTTTGCCGGAGACCCGAATGGTGATGCCAAAGCCGTTACCGCTTATGACACCTCGCGCCGTAACTTTCTGGCGCTGATCTTCTGTCTGATGGTGGGTACTGCTGCGCTGCCGCACATTCTGATGCGCTACTACACCACGCCAAGCGTCAAGCAGGCGCGTGAATCGGTTACGTGGTCGCTGTTTTTCATTTTTCTGCTGTACTTCACCGCGCCAGCACTCGCTGTACTGGTGAAATACGAGGTATTCACAGTTTTGGTGGGTACGGAATTCACCAAGCTACCGGCCTGGATTGCGCAGTGGGCCAAGGTCGATTCGAGCTTGCTCAGTGTCGTTGACATCAATAAGGACGGTATTTTGCAGTTGGGTGAGATGCGTATCGGTGGCGACATCGTGGTGTTGGCAACCCCCGAAATCGGTGGTCTGCCCTACGTGATCTCTGGCTTGGTGGCTGCTGGCGGCCTGGCTGCAGCGCTGTCAACCGCAGACGGCTTGCTGCTGACGATTGCCAATGCTCTGTCGCATGACGTGTATTACAAAATGATCGACCCCAATGCGCCAACTTCACGCCGGGTGACGATCTCCAAAGTGTTGCTGCTGGTGGTAGCGCTGGCGGCGGCTTATGTGGCGGCGCAAAAACCGGCGGACATTTTGTTCCTGGTGTCTGCGGCGTTCTCATTTGCAGCGGCGGCGTTCTTCCCGGTGCTGGTGCTCGGCATCTTCTGGAAGCGTGCGTCCAAATGGGGTGCTGCAGCCGGCATGATTGGCGGCTTGGGCATCACCAGCTACTACATGGTGAGCAACCAGGCGTGGCTGCGCAGCGTGTTCGATGTCACCAAGCCAATTGAGCTTTGGTACGGCATAGCGCCTATCTCGGCAGGGGTGTTTGGTGTACCCGTTGGCTTTGCATTGGTTGTGCTGGTCAGCCTGGTTACACCTGGACCCGACAAGAAGACGCTGGAGCTTATCGAGCATGTCCGTTACCCGGATCTCAAGCCTGCCTGATGATCTAAAGCACTGACTTGCGGCTCAGGCCGCAGGACGGATCAAAAGCCCGATGCCACTGCATTGGGCTTTTTTATTGCATCTGGCGCGGCGATAATCCTCTCTATGCCCGACATTCTTGAAAAAATCATCACCGTCAAGCGCGACGAGGTCGCCGCTTTGATCCAGCAAAAACCACTGTCCGCCATGCGGCTTGACGCCCAATCGCGGGTTTTGACACGCGACTTTGTGGGCGCGCTGCGTAGCAAAATCGCTGCTGGCAAGCCAGCCGTGATTGCTGAGGTCAAAAAGGCCAGCCCATCCAAAGGCTTGCTGCGATCTGACTTTATTCCGGCCGATATTGCCCAAAGCTATGCTGAGTTTGGTGCAGCCTGTTTGTCGGTGCTTACTGATAAGAATTTTTTTCAGGGCAGCATCGACTATTTCAAGCAGGCCCGTGCCTCGTGCAGCCTGCCTGCGCTGCGCAAAGATTTCATGGTTGACCCGTACCAGATTTACGAGTCCCGCGTGATGGGCGCAGACTGTATTTTGCTGATCGCGGCTTGCCTGGATGACGCGCAAATGAAGGACATGGAGGCCATGGCGATGTCGCTCGACATGGCGGTTCTGGTGGAGGTGCATGACGCCAAGGAGCTTGAACGCGGTTTGAAACTGAAAACGCCGCTGATCGGCATCAACAACCGCAACCTCAAAACCTTTGAGGTGTCATTGGACACGACCCTGGGGCTGCTGGGCCAAGTACCGGATGGCCGCATCATCGTCACTGAGTCCGGCATTTCGACGGCAGAGGACGTCAAACGCATGCGCGATGCCAAAGTCAATGCTTTTTTGGTTGGTGAGGCTTTTATGCGGGCCGAAGACCCGGGCGTGGCCCTGGAAGCGCTTTTCGGAAGATAGGCGTGAGTGATGTCAGTCAATTGCTGTCAGTCGACCCGTCGGTGTGGCCGGTCGCTGCCGGTTGGCGCACGCTGAAGGACGATTTTTTTGCCAGCCAGGCGGGCGTTGGTCTGCTGGCGTTTTTGCGCGAGCGGCTGCAGAGCCAAGCGGTGATTTTTCCGCCGCAGCCCCTTCGGGCGTTGGCGTTGACGCCGCCTGAATCGGTGCGCGTGGTGATTTTGGGGCAAGACCCTTACCATGGTCGGGGTCAAGCCGAAGGGTTGGCGTTCTCGGTAGCACCAGGCCTCGCCTTGCCGCCGTCGCTGCGCAATATCTTCAAGGAAATCCAGCGCGACCTGGGCACGCCGCCGCCTGCTTTTCCGGTGCCAGGCGGAAGTCTGGTCAAGTGGGCTGAAAACGGGGTACTGCTGCTCAACACCTGCATGACGGTGGAAGAAGGCCGGCCAGCCAGCCACGCCAAGCGCGGCTGGGAGCAACTGACAGATGCGGTCATCCGGCACGTGTCTGCGCATCAGAAAAACGTCGTTTTTATGCTCTGGGGCGCGCATGCCCAAGGCAAACGTGACCTGATCGACGCTGGCCGTCACAAGATATTGCTGGCCAATCATCCTTCGCCCTTGTCGGCATTGCGTCCGCCCCTGCCGTTTATTGGTTGTGGGCATTTTTCTGCGGCGCGGGCATGGCGGCAAGCACATCCCTGCCCCTGAGGGCAGGTCGATGGCTGTCCCAAAGCCATAAAACCATGGCATAATCCGTGGTTCCCTTGAATGGATGGGTGTCCGAGTGGCTAAAGGAGGCAGACTGTAAATCTGCTCGCTAACGCGTACGCTGGTTCGAATCCAGCCTCATCCACCAATAAGTTGATTTCAAGTGAAACGGCAACGCTGCGGAAATGGCAATGCTGCGCGGGGCACGTAGAAGTGCGCGGAAATATGCGGGAGTAGTTCAATGGTAGAACCCTAGCCTTCCAAGCTAATGACGCGGGTTCGATTCCCGTCTCCCGCTCCACCCGGTGTGGGGTGGACTGAAGGTGTCGTGTAGTTGAAGGTGCGGTCGAAGTGCAAGAATTTCGAAGCGGTTTTGAGAAGAATTTGGCCCATTTGGCTCAGTGGCAGAGCACTCCCTTGGTAAGGGAGAGGTCCCGGGTCCGATTCCCGGAATGGGCACCAGTTTTAAAGCAGCGCGTCGCCGTGTTGCATCGGTTATTTGATGTTTAACTCTCTATAAATTTCTGGAGTTTGGAAAATGGCAAAAGGCAAATTTGAGCGGACCAAACCGCACGTCAACGTCGGCACGATCGGCCACGTCGACCACGGCAAGACCACCTTGACCGCAGCAATCACCACTGTTCTGGCGGCCAAGTTTGGCGGCGAAGCCAAAGGCTACGACCAGATTGACGCAGCCCCAGAAGAAAAAGCACGCGGCATCACCATCAACACCGCCCACGTTGAGTACGAGACCGCCAACCGCCACTACGCCCACGTAGATTGCCCAGGCCACGCCGACTACGTTAAAAACATGATCACCGGCGCAGCCCAGATGGACGGCGCCATTTTGGTGTGTTCAGCCGCAGACGGCCCGATGCCCCAGACACGCGAGCAC
>JBKCGU010000012.1:0-9591 GCA_046303055.1 Polaromonas sp. | reverse complement strand
CCGCCGCGCAAGTGCATCATTTGCGGGTTGATGGACACGCCGCCAAACACCACCGCCACCTTGATGGGCTGCGGCAGGTATTTGCCAAAGCTCACCAGCGCTTCACCTGCCTGCGCGGCCAGCTCGCGCGTGGG
The DNA here is from genome assembly GCA_046303055.1 of Polaromonas sp. Classification (GTDB taxonomy): domain Bacteria; phylum Pseudomonadota; class Gammaproteobacteria; order Burkholderiales; family Burkholderiaceae_C; genus Polaromonas. The sequence goes on along the minus strand of JBKCGU010000012.1, from coordinate 9,457 downwards.
CACCAAGACCAGCGCAGACGTGGTGCGGCCAGCGCGGCTTGGTAAATCGTGGATTCGCTGCAGCAGCGGCAGGGCAAAGGCGGCTGTTTTGCCTGAACCGGTTTGTGCCGACGCCAGCACATCGCGCCCTGACAGCAGGGCCGGTACTGCCATGGATTGGATGGGGGTGGGCTCTGTGTAGCCCTTGTCATGCAGGGCGCGCAACAGCAATGGCAAAAGCGCGGGCGCAAGGCCCAGTTGGGTAAATGGCATGCTTTGAGTTTAAGCGCCAGCCCCAAGTCGGCCCTGGCCCCAAAGGGGCTTGCCGTCGTTTCAGTTGCGAACCATGCTGGCCATTTGCGTTGACAGGTCATGCAGCTTGGCTTTGCTGGCGTAGTAGCGGTCCAGTCGCCACTCCTTCAGGATGCCGATGGCAATGTCAAAGTCTTCGTAGCTCAAGTCATACAAATCAGCGAGTGCAAACTTTTCGTCAGATTCAAGAGCGCGGACCAGCTTGGCCAGTATCTTGGCGGCACCAGACTCTGGGTTGGCTTCGATCAGTCTGCGCGCTTTTTTAATTTCGTTCATGAGTGCGTTTCTCCAGTGGACGTTCCGTGCGTGGCCGTCTGCTTGCATGTTTGATGCTGGATGTTTCCTGCAACAGCTTTCAGCCGGGATTATGGCGAAGCCTTTGTTGTTTTGTCTATCGTGCCACGCCTACAAGTCAAAAAAATGACAGTTCTATTGATATCGATCAAATATTTTTAGGTGCCCGTGGCCCCGTTGTGAATGTCGAAGAAGCCGCCAGGCCTGCCCGTCGTGTTTTTACTCGGTGGCCCAAAGCGCGGCGACTGCGGCTTGCGCATGGAGGTGTGGAGGTGGGTCGGCGCGGCTGGCTATTGAAGGGGTGATGCCGCTGGCAAACGGACAAGGAGGCGAGCACCCTTTGCGGGGTCAAAGAAGGATCAATCTTGCGTTTCGGCGCGCGTCAGCCCATCCACCGCCTGAAACATCGCCTGCCGCGCCTGGCTGATGATCTGGCCGCGCCACAGGTCCGTGTCTGTATAAAAGGCGGTCATCATTTGCGCCTTGATCTGCTGGGCCAGCTCTGCAGGTGCTTGCGGGTGGTTGTTCAGCCAGTGCTCGGCGCGCAGGGCTGTGATCACGTCCAGCACGGGCACCGTGCCGTATTCCATGGCGATGCCGGTGTAGTCGGCTTGGGGCGCTTCCTGGCTGATCGCGTGCCACATCAGGCCGGTTAAAAACGCGGAGGTGGATGAGCCGTCGTAGATCGAGGTGATGGGCGTGGCCGGGTTGCCGTTTTTGCCACCACCCCACCAGTCGCGTGCGCGTGCAATTGCCACCGCATCGTCTTTGCCCGCCCAAATACGCTCGCCATGGCCACTGGCGCCTAGGCCTGTGTGCAGGTCTATCCATGCGACGTGTTTGGCCTCCCCAGCATGCTGGCGCAGCACGCCGCGCAGGGTCTGGTTGCTCCAGGTGGCGCTGTTGCCGCCGTAGAACAGGCCGTCAGCAAACGCGTGCTGGCCCTGGGTGATGGCGGACTGAAAAGCAGCTTCGCCATTTTTGGCAATAAAGTCCGCCACTGCCGCCTGGTTGGCGGCGTCAGGCGGCCATTGCTCAGGCAAGACCAGCGCGTGCAGCGCACGGTAGGCGGCGTTGTCGGGTAGCGGCTGGCTAAAGTCTTGAAAATTGCGGTTCAGGTCCACGTTTTCATGGGTGGTGCGGCGAATGTGCGAAAAGCCGTAGGGGTTCAGTGCGTGGATGTACAGCACCGCCGTGCCTGACGCGCGTGCTTTTTCAAGCCACTCGGAGTCGTGTAGCGCATGCACCTGCACACCGCTGCCGCAATAGCCTTCCACCCCGTGGCAGGCGCTGCTGACGATCAACAGGTTGTGCGCATCGGCGGGGCCGTCACGCGCCACGTCCATCGCTAAATCTTCACCGTCACGGCCCTTCAGCGGGTGTGCGTGTGACTGAACCGCCACGCCTGCCTTGGCCGCAGCGTCCAGAAACTTGAGGCGTGCCTGTGCGTAACTGCTGGAAAAGGCATTGGGGACTGACATCATCTGTTTTTACCTTAAAAAACGGGCTGCAGCCCAATTAAAATATGGGCGATAAGCTCCTGAATACATAGCAAAGAGCTTGCGCGTCAGTCTTCACGCAAGCGCATGAAACTCGCAAAACGGGGAAGGCCGCTGTCCGTCAAGCCCCGGTAGCGGTAGGTGACCTGGCTGCCAATGGCCGGCGGGTTTTGCCGCTGCGCGTCGGTCAAGCCTGTCCCCAGCTTGAACCGCTTGGCTGGCTGGCCGTCTGCGCCAGGTATTTCAAGCAGCAGCGCACCGAGCTGGTCTGCGTGTTTGCCTTTGCCGGGAATGTGCCCGACAACTTTGGCCTCGGCATCGTCATGGGTTTTGACTTTGAGCAAATCGTCATTGCGCACGCCTTTGTACAAGGCGCTGCCCCGGTGCAGCATCAGGCCTTCAGCGCCAGCTTGGGTGATTTGCTTGAGCTGGCTTTGCAGTGCCGCATGGCTGGCGACTTTGCTTTGCGGCACAGCTTGCACCCAGGGCACGGCCAGTTTGCCGACCATGCTGTTGAGCGCGGACAGGCGTTGCGTAAACGGGCCAGGCTCGGCCGGCAGGTCAAACACCATGAAGCGCATGCCGCGCCAGGCCGCGTCGTCAGGGCTTTGCTGACGCACCGTAGACGCGGCTTTTTGAAACTGCCCACGCCCGGCCCACAACTCGCCGTCCATCGGCGTGGCTGGCCAGTTGGCGGTAAACCAGGCCGGCGGGTTGATGGTTTGGCCGCCTCGGGTGAGCAGCTTTTGCCCATCCCAAAAACCGCGCACGCCATCGTATTTTTCACTCACCCAGTAGTCGGCCAAAGCCACGCCGGGGTGATACACATTGGCCAGCATCAGCGGCGGTTTAGCGTCAGCAGCCATTGCTGTGGGGGTGCTGAGGCTGCCAAAGACAGCGATCAAAAGCGCCGATATGCTATGTTTTGCATAGCATCTAGCCCTTGTTTTGATTGGCTTGTAGGCTGATTTCATAAACAAAAGCCACTTTTTAAATGATTTTCAGAGCCTCAGGCGGCTGCCAGCGGGTCTGCAATCCCGCCCACCACTTGGCTGAAGCCGCCGTCCACGTAGGTGATCTCAGCCGTCACGCCGCTGGCCAAGTCGCTCATCAAAAACGCCGCCACGTTGCCGACTTCTTCAATCGTCACGTTGCGGCGCATCGGCGCTGCGGCTGCCACTGCGCCTAATATTTTGCTGAAACCTGCAATGCCGCTGGCGGCCAGCGTCTTGATCGGCCCGGCGCTGATGCCATTGGCGCGTATGCCTTTGGGGCCGAGTGATTCTGCCGTGTAGCGCACCGATGCCTCCAGGCTGGCCTTGGCCAGGCCCATGGTGTTGTAGTTGGGCAGCGCGCGCAATGCACCCAGGTAGGTCAGTGTCAGCAGGGCTGATTTGTCATTCAGGTAGGGCAGGGCCGCCTTGGCCATGGCCGGAAAGCTGTAGGCGCTGATGTCGTGCGCGATTTTGAAACCCTCGCGCGACAAGCCTTCCAGAAAGTCGCCCGCGATGGCTTCTTTCGGCGCAAAGCCAATGCTGTGTACAAAGCCGTCAAACGTGGGCCAGACTTGGGACAGGTCGGCAAACAGCTGGGTAATTTGTTCGTCGCTGCCGACGTCGCAGTCAAAGATCAGGGTCGAGTCAAAGTCGGCAGCAAACTCGGTGATGCGCGCCTTGAAGCGCTCACCCACATAGGCAAAGGCCAACTCTGCACCCTGCGCTTTGCAGGCCTTGGCGATGCCGTAGGCAATCGAGCGGTTGCTCAGCACACCGGTGATCAATAATTTTTTGCCATTTAAAAAACCCATGACGTATTCCTTGTGAAAAATCTTGCAGAATTGTGACATGCGCTTGGTTCTGGTTTTCCTGATGTCGATGGCTTGTTTGATGGGTTCTGCCAGCACCTGGGCGGCGCACGCCTACGGCCAGTTTGGCGACATCAAATACGCACCGGGCTTTAGTCATTTCAGCTACGTCAACCCGGTCGCGCCCAAGGGCGGCGAGATCCGCATGGTGCCGCCCACACGCCCGACGAACTTTGACAAGTTCAATCCGTTTACCCTGCGCGGCACAGCGCCCTATGGCGTGAGCGCGCTGATGGTGGAAAGTCTGCTGGTGGGCAATTCAGAAGAACCCACCACAGCCTACGGCCTGTTGGCTGAGGATGTGGACGTCGCGCCCGACAAGCTGTCGGCCACCTTCAGGCTCAACCCCAAAGCCAAATTTCATGACGGCTCGCCGGTGCTGGCCGCTGACGTGCTGCACTCCTTTACCCAGCTCGTCAGCAAGCTGGCTGCGCCGCAGTTCCGCACGATTTATGCGGAGGTCAAAGGCGTGGTGGTGGTCAGCGATCGGGTGGTGCGCTTTGACTTTGCAACGCCCAACCCCGAGCTGCCCCTGGTGGTGGGCGGCATGCCGGTGTTCAGCGCCAAGTGGGGGGCAGGAAAACCGTTCGACAAAATCGTGGCCGACATCCCGATAGGCTCGGGCCCGTACAAACTGCCCAACAACAAAATGGGCCGCGACATCACCTATGTGCGCGATGCCAATTACTGGGCGGCGGACTTGCCCACACGCAAGGGGCAGTTCAACTTTGACCGCATTACCTTCAAGATTTACCTGGACGAAACCTCGCGCTTTGAAGGGATCAAAGCTGGTGAATACGACTTCATGCGTGAGTTCATTTCGCGCAACTGGGCGCGGCAATACACCGGCAAGCAGTTCACCTCGGGCGAGCTGGTCAAGCGTGCGTTTGAAAACCGCAACCCGGGCGATTTTCAGGGCTATGTGTTTAACCTGCGCAAGCCCAAGTTTCAGGACGTTCGTGTCAGGCAGGCGATTGGCCTGGCACTGGACTTTGAATGGATGAACCGACAGCTTTTTTACGGCATTTACAAGCGCGTGAACGGCTATTTTCCGAACAGCGAGTTTCATGCCGAAGGCCTGCCCAAGCCCGATGAGCTGGCGCTGCTGGAGCCGCTGAAGGACAAGCTCAAGCCCGAAGTTTTTGGCCCGGTACCGGTGGGCGCGAGTACCGCACCGCCCGGCAGCTTGCGAGAAAACCTGCGCAGGGCCCAGGCGCTTCTCAAAGACGCTGGCTGGGAATACAAGGATGGCGCTTTGCGCAATGCCAAGGGCGAGGCTTTCACGATGGAGTTCTTGAACGACCAGCCCTCACTGATTCGGGTCGTCGGGCCGTTTCAAAAGGCGCTTGAAAAGCTGGGCATCACGCTGACCTACCGTGTGGTGGACTTTTCGCTGGCCAAGCAAAAAATGGATGCGTTTGACTTTGAAGTGACCACCACCCGCCTGCCTGGCTCGACATCCCCGGGCGGCGAGTTGATGGAGCGCTTTGGTTCAGAGGCGGCGAAAACACCCGGCTCATCAAATGTCTGGGGTATTGCAGACCCGGCAGTCGATGCGCTGCTGCAAAAAATAGTGACGGCCACGACCCGGCCCGAGCTGTCAGCCGCCACCCGCGCACTGGACCGGGTGTTGACGCACGGCCACTACTCGGTACCGCAGTATTACGGCGACGCGTTTTTGATTGGCTACCGGCCGGGGCAATTTGTGCTGCCTGCTGTGATTCCGCCTTACTACGACGCCGGCATGTGGGCGATGAGCACCTGGTGGCCGTCTGCGAAGAACAAATAACATGGCCAGCTACATCCTCAAACGCCTGCTGCTGATGATTCCGACGTTGTTCGGCGTGTTACTGCTGACGTTCGCGATGGTGCAGTTTGTGCCCGGCGGCCCGGTCGAGCAAATGGTGGCGCAGTTGCAGGGCCGTGACTCGGGGGGTGAAAGCGCCGCCGCGACAGGCGCGGGCTACCGGGGCAGGCAGGGGGTGGATGCCAAACGGATTGAAGAAATCAAGGTGCTGTACGGCTTTGACAAGCCGGTGCATGAGCGCTTTTGGCAAATGCTGGGCCAGTTTGTGCGCTTTGACCTGGGCAAGAGCTTTTATCAAAACAAGGACGTCTGGCAACTCGTCAAGGAAAAGCTGCCGGTCTCCATCAGCCTGGGGCTGTGGACGTTTCTCATCAGTTATCTGATCGCCGTGCCGCTAGGGGTTGCCAAGGCGGTGCGGGCCGGGTCGCGGTTTGACGTCATCACCAGTTTGCTGGTGCTGGTCGGTTATGCCATTCCCGGGTTTGTGTTGGGTGTGGCGCTGCTGGTGGTGTTTGGTGGGCAATTGCAGTGGTTTCCGCTGCGCGGGCTGACCTCACCCAACTGGGAAACGCTGAGCTGGGGCGCAAAAATCACCGACTACCTGTGGCACATCACGCTGCCCATCATTGCCATGGTGCTGGGCAGTTTTGCAGTCACGGCGGTGCTGACGAAAAACTCGTTTCTCGAAGAAATACGCAAGCAGTATGTGCTGACGGCACGCGCCAAGGGATTGAGCGAAAAGCAGGTGCTTTACAAACACGTGTTTCGCAATGCGCTGATTCCCATCATCACGGGTTTCCCGGCCGCATTTGTGGGCGCGTTTTTTACCGGGTCGCTGCTGATTGAAACGCTGTTTTCGCTCGACGGGCTGGGCTTGCTGAGCTACGAAAGCGTGATTCGGCGCGACTACCCGGTGGTGCTGGGCACGTTGTATTTGTTCACCCTGATTGGGCTGGTGACAAAGTTGATCAGTGACCTTTGTTATGTGCTGGTCGATCCACGCGTGAAGTTCGATTAATGGCCACACCCTCACTTTCGCCGTCCAAACGCGCCTGGCTGCGCTTTAAAAAGAACAAGCTCGGCTTTTGGAGCCTGCTTGTTTTTTCAACGCTGGTGGTGCTCAGCCTGTTGGCTGATGTGCTGTCAAACGACAAGCCGCTGGTGGTGAGCTACAAAGGCCATCTGTACTTTCCAATCGCCAAAGACTATTCAGAAAAAACCTTTGACGGTGACTTTGCCACGCCCGCTGATTACCTGGACCCCTTCATCAAAGACAAGCTGACGACTGCGCCCAACTGGGCGGTTTACCCGCCCAACCCTTACGGCCCCAAAACCATCAATTACTTTGCCAAGTCGCCGAACCCGTCGGCCCCCTCACGCGACAACCTGCTGGGCACCGATGACCGGGGCCGCGACCTGCTGGCGCAGCTGATTTATGGCTTCAGGCTCAGTGTGCTGTTTGGCCTGGCGCTCACCTTGATCGGCGTGGTGGTGGGGGTGATCACCGGGGCGATTCAGGGCTACGCGGGCGGCAAGACCGACCTGGTCGCGCAGCGGTTTATCGAAATTTGGGGCTCCATGCCCGAGCTGTATCTCTTGATCATTTTTAGCGCCGTGTTTGCGCCCAGCGTGGCGCTGCTGCTGTTTTTGCTCAGTTTGTTCGGCTGGATGGGTTTGTCTGACTACGTGCGCGCCGAGTTTTTGCGCAACCGCCAGCTCGACTACGTGCGCGCCGCGCGGGCACTGGGCGTGAGCAACCTGCACATCATGTGGCGGCACATTTTGCCCAACAGCATGACGCCGGTGGTCACGTTTTTGCCGTTTCGCATGAGCGCGGCGATTTTGGCGTTGACGTCTCTTGACTTCCTGGGCTTGGGTGTGCCGCCAGGTACGCCCTCGCTGGGTGAGCTGCTAAGCCAGGGCAAGGCGAATATTGATGCGTGGTGGATATCGCTGTCTACCTTTGCCGTGCTGGTCATCACGCTGCTGTTGCTGACGTTTATGGGTGACGCGCTGCGCGATGCGCTGGACCCGCGCAAGGCTGACTTATGAATTCGCCTCTGCTCACAGTAAAAGACCTGCGCATTTCATTCGCAGGCAAAGAGGTCGTCCACGGCATCGACTTAACGATTGCGCCCGGTGAAAAGCTGGCGCTGGTCGGCGAATCAGGCTCTGGCAAAACCATCACCGCGCTCGGCTTGCTGCGCCTGGTACAAAACGCTGAGGTCAGCGGCACAGCGGTCTTTCAGTCTCCCAAAGGCGAGGTTGAACTTTTGGGCATGCCCGAGCGGCTGCTGCGTGGCATACGCGGCCAAGACATTGCCATGATTTTTCAGGAGCCGATGACGGCGCTGAACCCACTGTTCACGATTGGCAACCAGATTGAAGAAATATTGGCATTAAAACAAGGCCTGGCCCAATCAATACGGGCGCAAGCAGCTATTAAATTACTAGCAGATACCGGTATCACCGAGCCGGAGCGGCGCGCCACGTGCTTTCCGCACCAGTTGTCGGGCGGGCAGCGCCAGCGCGCCATGATTGCAATGGCGCTGGCATGTCGCCCCAAGTTGCTGCTGGCCGATGAGCCAACCACTGCACTGGATGTGACGGTACGCACCCAAATTCTGGATTTGCTGGGCGAGCTGCAACGCAAAAACGGCATGGCGGTGCTGATGATCACGCACGACCTGAACCTGGTGCGCCGCTTTGCCGACCGCATTGCGGTAATGGAGAACGGCGTGATTGTGGAGCAGGGTTCCGTTAAAGACGTGTTTGCCAACCCGCAGCACGCCTATACCAAGAAGCTGATGGACAGCAAGCCAACGCGCGATGTGCAGGAGCCGCCTGCCAATGCCGATCTGCCAGCGGTGATGCAAGCTAACAACCTGCGCGTCAGCTACCCGGTCAGCCTGCCGGGCTTCAACGGCTGGTTTAAAACGGGCGAGTTTGTGGCGGTGCAGGGCGCGAGTTTTAGCATTCCGGCTGGGCAGACGCTGGGCGTGATTGGCGAGTCAGGCTCGGGCAAGTCCAGCCTGGCGCTGGCGGCACTGGGTTTGCACCCGTCCAAAGGTGACTTGAACATGGCCGGCATGAAATGGGATGAGGGTGGTCGCAACAAAGCCGCCAACAACAAAGCCATTCGCAAAGCCGTGCAGGTGGTGTTTCAAGACCCGTTTTCGTCGCTGTCGCCCCGCATGACGATTGAGCAGATTGTGGGTGAGGGCTTGGCGGTGCATCAACCCAATATCAAAGCCGTAGAAACCCAACAACGCGTTTTGCAGGCGCTGCAAGAAGTTGGCATGACCGAGGCGCAGTTCCCCGGCTTGCTGCAGCGTTACCCGCACGAGTTTTCAGGCGGTCAGCGCCAGCGGATCGCGATTGCCCGGGCGCTGATGGTCGAGCCGCAGTTGCTGGTTCTCGACGAGCCGACCAGCGCGCTTGATGTGACGATTCAAAAGCAGATTTTGCAGCTGCTGCAGCGCCTGCAACGCGAACGCGGTTTGAGTTATTTGCTGATCACCCACGACGTGGATGTGATTCGCGCCATGGCGCATCAGGTGCTGGTGCTCAAAGACGGGGTCGTGCTCGAAGCCGGACCGCTGGCGCAGATCCTCGATTCACCCGAGCACCCGTACACGCGCAAGCTGGTCAGTCCCCAGTTTTGAAGGCGCTATAAAATCGGGAGCTGCTAGTCCTTGCATT
>JBKCGU010000011.1:0-4867 GCA_046303055.1 Polaromonas sp. | reverse complement strand
CACCAGTTGAACCTTGACCTCGTCGGTGGACAGTTTGAGCAGCGACTGGGCCAGGGCTTCTTGTGAGCCCTGCACGTCGGCCTTGATGATGATCGGTACCAGCTTGACTGCGCCTTGGGAGATATCGGCAAACATGTTGTCCAGCTTGGCAGCTTGCTGCTTGGCCAGTTTGGTGTTGCGGAACTTGCCTGCCCGGTAGGTCGAAATCTCGCGCGCGCGGCGTTCGTCCAGCATGACGATGAAGTCATTGCCGGCTTGCGGCACTTCGGTCAAACCCTGGATTTCAACCGGGATGGAAGGACCGGCGGTTTTGATGGTGTTGCCGTTCTCGTCCAGCATGGCGCGAACGCGGCCATAGGTTGACCCAGCCAGCACCACATCGCCGGCCTTGAGGGTGCCGGACTGCACCAGCACGGTTGCCACCGAACCCCGGCCTTTGTCCAGACGCGCTTCAATGACCAGACCTTTGGCCAATGCTTCAACCGGGGCGCGCAGCTCCAGAACCTCAGCCTGCAGCAAGACCTGCTCGAGCAGCGCATCAATGCCTTCGCCAGTGTGGGCGGACACGCCCACGAAAGGCACATCGCCGCCAAACTCTTCAGGGATGACTTCTTCAGTCACCAGCTCACCCTTGACGCGCTCCAGATTGATGCCGGGTTTGTCGATCTTGTTGATGGCCACGACGATGGGCACGCCCGCAGCTTTTGCGTGTTTGATGGCTTCGCGGGTTTGCGGCATCACACCGTCGTCCGCCGCCACCACCAAAATCACGATGTCGGTTGCCTGCGCACCACGGGCACGCATGGCGGTAAACGCCTCGTGGCCCGGCGTGTCGAGAAACGACACCATGCCGCGCGGAGTTTCAACGTGGTAAGCACCGATGTGCTGGGTAATGCCACCCGCTTCGCCAGACGCGACTTTGGCGCGACGAATGTAATCCAGCAGCGAGGTCTTGCCGTGGTCAACGTGGCCCATGACCGTGACGACCGGTGCGCGTGGCAACGCCTCGGCCATCTGGCCTTGCACGTCATCGTCAGTGAAGGCTTCCGGGTCGTCCAGCGCCGCCGTCACCGCCGTGTGGCCCATTTCCTCGACCACAATCATGGCGGTGTCCTGGTCCAGCGGCTGGTTGATGGTGACCATCTGGCCGAGCTTCATGAGGTGCTTGATCACCTCATTGGACTTGACGCTCATCTTGTGAGCGAGTTCGCCCACCGTGATGGTTTCTGGCACATGAACTTCCAGCACCTTGAACTCGGTAGGCGCCACAAAGCTCGATTCAGGACGCGCATCGCGGTCGTGACCACGGCGGCTACCGCCACGAGCCCCTGGACGAGAATTGCTGCGTCCGGGTGCAGAAGGCGCGCCACGGGTCGGCAGCGCTTTCTTTTTGGCAACTTCGTCCTTCCAGGTGGATGACAGGTTTTCGGATTTGATTTCTTTTTTGCCAGCCGCGCCAGGCGATGTGGTGCCCGTTTTGGCGGCAACAGAGCCGGCAGCCGGTTTGTGCAGCGTGCCTTTGATGGCGGCTTTCGGGTCCACATGCGGCACCAGAACACGCTTGGGCGCGTTCATCATGGCACGAATGCTGGCGGCTTCTGCCTCTGCCTTTTTGCGCCGGTCTTGCAGTTCAAGCGACTTGGCGGCATCCGCCTGGAACTCGGCGGTGGCTTTGGCCTTGGCAGCAGCAAGCGCAGCCGCGGCCTGGGCCTGGGCGGCAGTTTGTTCTTCAGAGGGCTGGGGCGCAGCAACTTCAGCCGCAGGGGCTGCGTCTTTTTCTTTGGCTTTTTTGCTGGATGCGGGCTTGGCTTTTTCAAACACCTGCGCTGCACGCGCTACCGCTTCTGCAATTTTTTCTGCGTCCAGGCGTTCCTGCTCGGCCTGTTTGGCATCCTGCTCTTCGCGCAGGCGGCGCTTTTCAAGCAAATCAGCTTCCTGCCTGCGAAGCAGTTCGGCATGGCGGTTGGCTTCGTCTTCGCGCCGCGCCAGTTCGGCGTCAACCAGCGCAGAATTTTGCGCATCGGTGGCCGCCGCAGGAATTTCTTCGGTGGGTGTGTCTGCACTGTCTTCGCGTTTGATAAAGGTGCGTTTTTTGCGCACTTCAACCTGAATCGTGCGGGCTTTGCCGGTGGCATCGGCCTGCTTGATTTCGCTGGTTGATTTTTTCACCAAGGTGATTTTTTTGCGCTCGGTCGAGGCCGTGCCGTGGCTGGCCTGCAAAAATCCGAGCAATTTTTGCTTGTCCGACTCCGACAGGGCGTCACTGGCGCTGCTTTTGACCACGCCAGCGCTGGCCAGTTGCTCGATCAGGGTGGTCGTGGATTTATTGAGTTCAGCGGCGAATTGCGCAACGGTAGTGGTACTTGACATATGTGTTTTTCCTTGAGGCCTCCATGATCATTGCTCTTGCGCGACGGGTGGCTTGTCAGCCTCGGCCACTTCGGCATCGAGGAACCAGTGCGCACGCGCTGTCGTGATCAATGCGGTCGCTTCCTCCGGCGACTGCCCGGTAATGTCGGTCAATTCATCTGTGGCCAGATCGGCCAGGTCATCACGGGTATGAACGCCTGCTGCGTTGAGCTTGCCGATCAGCTCAGCGGTGGTGCCTTGTACATCGCGCAGGTTCTGGGACACGCCATCGACGTCTTCTTCCTTGGCAATTTCCATTGTCAGCAAGGCATCTTTGGCGCGGGTACGCAATTCATTGACGGTGTCTTCGTCGAACGATTCGATCTCCAGCATTTCCTGCAGCGGCACATAGGCCACTTCTTCCAGGCTGGTGAAGCCTTCGGCGATCAGGATGTCGGCAATTTCTTCGTCCACGTCCAGCTTGTCCATGAACAGCTTGCGGCTGGTGTCGGTCTCGGAAGCCTGTTTGACGGCTGATTCGTCGGCCGTCATGATGTTGATTTTCCAGCCCGTGAGTTCAGCCGCCAGACGCACGTTTTGACCGCCACGGCCAATCGAAATCGCCAGGTTTTCTTCGTCCACGACCACATCCATGGCGTGCCGCTCTTCGTCCACCACGATGGACGACACGTTGGCCGGTGCCAGGGCACCAATCACAAACTGGGCCGGGTCTTCAGACCACAGCACGATGTCAACACGCTCGCCGGCCAGTTCGTTGGTCACGCCATTGACGCGAGTACCGCGCACACCCACGCAGGTGCCAATCGGGTCCACGCGTTTGTCATGCGACAACACGGCAATCTTGGCGCGTGAGCCGGGGTCACGGGCGCAAGACTTGATCTCCAGCAGGCCTTGTTCGATTTCAGGCACTTCCGAGCGGAACAGCTCAATCATGTATTCAGGTGCCGAACGCGACAAAATGATGGGCGCACCACGCAAGGTGTTGTCGACTTCCATGATCATGGCGCGCACGCGGTCACCCGGGCGCAGGTTTTCTTTTGGAATCATGTCGCTGCGGCGCAGGCGGCCTTCAACACGGCCAGACTCGACAATCACGTCGCCCTTGTCCATGCGCTTGACCGTGCCCACAAAAATCTTGTCGCCCCGGCTCATGAAATCGTTTAGCAGCATTTCACGTTCGGCATCGCGGATTTTTTGCAGGATCACCTGCTTGGCCGCCATGGCGCCAATCCGGCCAATCGGCATGCTTTCAATCGGCTTTTCGATGTAGTCGCCCTCTTCGATGTCGGCGATTTCATCGCGCGCATCGGTCAGCAACTCTTCGGCTTCCGGATTTTGCAACCCAGCCTCGTCGGGCACGACCAGCCAGCGGCGAAAGCTTTCGTAGTTGCCGCTGTCGCGGTCAACCGCCACGCGAATGTCGACTTCGCCCGGGTAAATCTTTTTAGTCGCTTGCGCCAGGGCCAGCTCAACAGCACCGAAAACAACGTCACGCTCGACATTTTTTTCGCGCGAGATGGCATCCACCAACATCAACATTTCGCGGTTCATTTCACAGGCCTTTCAATCTCAGGGTTAGACGTCATCATCGGTTTAATCGGTAGGTCCGCTGCAGCTTGCGGCGGCGTTTTGGGTTTACGCCCCTTGAAGTCCACCACCGGGGCGAGCCGCGCCGTGGCAATTTCATCGAGCGTGAAACCCAGCGCCTGCAAGGGCGCGGGAATTCTTTTTTTACTGACCTTTTGGCCAGGCTTGACCTCGGGCTCATCGCTCCAGACCACTTGCCAGCCAGCGGCATCAGCTTTTTCAAGCGTGCCGCGAAATTTTTTCTGGTTGGCCGACACGCTTGACCCCGCAGCCGCCACACCCACAGGCGCTTTCAGGGTGAGGTCAATCAATTCGCCCACAAAACGCTCGAAATCTTTTTCAGTTTTCAAGGGCCTGTCAATACCCGGCGAGCTGACCTCAAGCCGGGAATAAACAGCGCCTTCAACTTCCAGCACAAACACCAGCTGCCGCGTGACTTTTTCGCAATCTTCGGCGTTGATGAACAGTTCAGTGCCAGCCACATACGGCAAATCAATCGTCACCCGCAGCAGGCCGCCTTTGGTGCGCTCTACATCCACCAGGTCGTAGCCGAGCCCGGTGACGGTCTGCGCGATGGTGTCCTGCGTGCTGGTTGATGCCATTTAAATATCGAAAAATGCCTGTAAATCGTGAAACACTAAAAACAAACGCCCAAAAAAAATGGGCGGTGTGAACCCGCCCATTTGGTCGTGAAGGCCGGATTATAGCGTGTAAAGCCTCATCAGAGCAAGTCCTGCAAGCCTGTTGTCAGCAGTAAATGATTTGTCCTGTTTTTAGCAAGTAATCTGTCCGGTTTATGGAGAAGGGATGCAAGACACCCCCATAAGCCGGGCCCGCTACATGCAGGAGAACCGCAAGATGAGATTTTTAGAAGCTTATGAGGGATGGGGGCAAGGCCGGTTGACGCAGG
>JBKCGU010000010.1:0-3072 GCA_046303055.1 Polaromonas sp. | reverse complement strand
CTGACTAATGGACCTGATTTAAGCAATCGCTAAAACCCTTATCCGTACAGGACAACTTATGGCTGCCGAATTCAAAGAAGTCTCTCCCAACGCCCCGATAGGCGAAAAAGCCCTGAACTGGCTGGACAACCGTTTTCCTGCCAGCAAGTTGTACAACGAGCATCTTGGCGAGTATTACGCACCCAAAAACTTCAATATCTGGTACGTTTTTGGCGCTTTGTCCATGTTGGTGCTGGTGATTCAAATCGTCACTGGCATCTTTTTGACAATGCATTACAAACCAGACGCTGCATTGGCATTTGCCTCAGTCGAGTACATCATGCGCGACGTGCCCTGGGGCTGGTTGATTCGTTACATGCACTCCACAGGCGCTTCGGCTTTTTTTGTCGTCGTCTATCTGCACATGTTCCGCGGCCTGATTTATGGCAGCTACCGCAAACCGCGTGAATTGATCTGGGTTTTTGGTTGCGCAATTTTCCTTTGCCTGATGGCTGAAGCCTTCATGGGTTATTTGCTGCCTTGGGGCCAGATGAGCTACTGGGGCGCTCAGGTGATCGTTAACTTGTTTGCTGCCATTCCTTTTATCGGCCCCGACTTGGCGCTGCTGATTCGTGGTGACTATGTTGTGGGCGATGCCACATTGAACCGGTTTTTTGCCTTCCACGTGATTGCTGTGCCGCTGGTGCTGCTGGGACTGGTGGCTGCTCACATCATTGCGCTGCATGAAGTTGGCTCCAACAATCCGGATGGCGTTGAGATCAAGGCTCCTGATGCGCCGAAAGATGCCAAGGGTCACCCTTTGGACGGGATTCCATTTCACCCTTACTACACCGTGCACGACATTTTTGCAGTCAGCGTGTTTTTGCTGGTGTTCACTGCCATCGTGTTTTTGGCACCAGAAATGGGCGGTTACTTTCTGGAATACAACAACTTCATACCAGCCGACCCGCTGAAAACGCCAGCGCACATTGCGCCTGTCTGGTACTTCACGCCTTTTTATTCCATGCTGCGAGCCGTCACTGACGAAATGATGTACGTCATGATAGCGTGCACACTGGCAGGCGCTGGCCTGATCGTGACCCGGGTCAAAATGGCGGGCTTGTTCAAAATTGTTATTGTGGGCGCTGCACTTGCCACGACAGCAGCGATGTGGTTTTTTGATGCCAAGTTCTGGGGTGTGGTTGTCATGGGAGCTTCCGTGATGATCCTTTTTGCACTGCCCTGGCTCGACTACAGTGAAGTTAAATCCATTCGGTATCGTCCGACATGGAACAAATACTTGTACGCGACATTCATCTTCATGTTTTTCGTTCTTGGCTACCTTGGCATCAAGCCGCCAGGCGTATGGGGCGTTATTGCGGGTCAGGATTTGGCAGAGCGCGTCTCGCAACTGTTCACGCTGGGCTATTTCGGTTTCTTCTTGTTGATGCCATGGTGGAGTCGGCTTGGCGAATTCAAGCAAGTTCCAGATCGTATTGTTTTTGCTGGTCATTAAGGCACATCGAGTTATGAAAAAAGTCCTTCGTTTCTTGCTGGTTCTCGCTGGGTCGATTTCTCTGACCACGGCCGCTTATGCTGCTGCCGGCGGTATTGCTTGGGATAAGGCTCCCAACAAAACCACCGACATGGTGGCCCTGCAAAACGGTGCCAAAATATTTGTTAACCACTGCCAAAACTGTCATGCGGCCGGCTATGTGCGTTTTAACCGGCTGAAAGATATTGGCCTGACCGACCAGCAGATCAAAGACAACTTGCTGCTGTCCACCGACAAAATTGGCGAAACCATGAAAGTGTCGATGGACGTCAAAAATGCTAAAGACTGGTTTGGTGTTGTCCCGCCGGATCTGTCGCTGGTAGCCCGTTCGCGATCTGCCGCTGGACAGGGAAGCGGTGCAGACTATCTGTATACCTACCTTCGCACCTACTACCGCGACGACACCAAGCCCACAGGCTGGAACAACCTCGCTTATCCCAATTCCGCCATGCCCCATGTGCTTTGGGAAATGCAGGGTGAACGTAAGCCTGTCTACGCTGAGGTTATGCAGCATGGTCATAAGGTCTCTGTCTTAAAAGGCTGGGACCAGGTTACGCCCGGTACCATGACCCCTCTGCAGTTTGACCAGTCCATGGGTGATCTGGTGGGATTTTTGCAATGGATGTCTGAGCCATCGCAAAATAACCGCGTACAAATTGGCGTTTGGGTTTTGATGTTTCTCCTGATATTCACTTTCGTTGCCTGGCGTTTGAACGCAGCGTTCTGGAAAGACGTCAAGTAAGTTTTCTCGCCAGAATCGCAGGTTCTGGCATCTTCTGGAGTGGGCGCTTGTCATGTGTCCACTCCTTTGCATTTAGGAGTTCCGAATCATGATGGTCCTTTATTCAGGCACAACCTGCCCCTACTCACATCGCTGCCGGTTTGTGCTGTTTGAAAAAGGCATGGACTTTGAGATTCGTGATGTCGACCTGTACAACAAGCCCGAAGACATCAATGTCATGAACCCCTACGGCCAGGTGCCGATTCTGGTTGAGCGTGATCTGATTTTGTATGAATCGAACATCATTAACGAATATATTGACGAGCGCTTTCCGCACCCGCAGCTCATGCCCGGCGATCCGGTTGACCGAGCCCGTGTGCGTTTGTTTTTGTTGAACTTTGAAAAAGAGCTTTTTGTACATGTCAGCACGCTGGAGTCCCGTGCCGCCAAAGGCAATGAGAAGGCGCTTGAAAAAGCTCGTTCGCACATCAAAGACCGACTGACGCAGCTTGCGCCCATCTTCCTGAAAAACAAGTTCATGCTGGGAGACAGCTTTTCAATGCTTGACGTGGCCATTGCGCCGCTGCTGTGGCGTCTGGACTATTACGGCATTGACCTGTCGAAAAATGCTGCGCCGCTGCTGAAATATGCTGAACGTATTTTTTCGCGTCCAGCTTATATTGAAGCGTTGACGCCTTCAGAAAAAGTGATGCGCAAATAAATGTCCCTCACGCTTGAGTCCACTTCTACCCGTCCGTATCTGATACGGGCGCTTTACGAGTGGTGCATCGACAACGGTTTGACGCCCTATGTGGCC
>JBKCGU010000009.1:0-16459 GCA_046303055.1 Polaromonas sp. | reverse complement strand
ACACGGTTTCTTTTTTCATGCGCTTTTCTACTTCGTTACCCGCAAAACCGCCACCAATCGCACCGAGGATGGTGGCCGCCACCGCCACCATAGGTGCTGGCGTAGGCGCTGCCGCGGGTGCAGCACCAGCCGTGTTCGGCGCAGGTGACGGGCTAGGCTGCGAATGGATTTTTAGGTTTAACGCCCAGCCCCCTAAAAAAGAACACCGCCCTTGGTAAAAGCGCGTTCAAGGCCGGTATCGTTTTGTAAAGCGCCGGTGAATGCGCGCTACAAATTGGGAGCCAGCAAGCGGCTGAGGTCTTCTGCTTTTTCGCCGCGCCGCTTGGCCAGGTCGTGCAGCTGGTCATCGCCAATTTTGCCGACGTTGAAGTAGCTGCTGTCAGGATGGCTCAGCATGAAGCCGCTGACGCTGGCAGCCGGTGTCATGGCCAGGCTCTCGGTGAGCGCCATGCCAATGTCTGCAGCACCGAGCAACGCAAACATGTCTTTTTTAACGCTGTGGTCAGGGCAGGCCGGGTAACCGGGCGCGGGGCGAATCCCCTGGTATGTCTCGCCAATGAGGTCGGTCACTTCCAGCGCTTCATCAGGCGCGTAACCCCATAGATCCTGCCGCACCCGCTGGTGCAGGCACTCGGCAAAGGCCTCGGCCAGGCGGTCTGCAAGCGCCTTGAGCATGATGGACGAATAGTCATCGTTGTCGTCCTGAAAGTACTTCTCCTTCTTTTCAGCACCCAGGCCTGCTGTGACAGCAAAAACACCGATGTAATCGGCGATTTGTCCCGTTCCGGCCTGGTTATGAATGCCCTTTTGGCCTGTAGGCCAATGAATCATTGAACGAGCAGCTATTAATTCAGGAGTAAGTATTTTTGGTGCCACAAAGTCTGACAGGCAGCGGCTGGGCCGCATCACGCCATCAACGGCGGTTTTTTCCGTCTGCTGGCGCAGGCCGTGCCAGGTCAAGGCCACTTCGCTGCGCGTTTCGTCCGTATAAATTTCAATATCGTCCCCCACGCTGTTGGCAGGGTACAGGCCAATCACGCCGCTGGCCGTTAACCAGCGGCCCTCAATCAGGCGGTTCAGCATGCGTTTGGCGTCAGCAAAAACCCGCACCGCTTCCGTGCCCACCACCTCATCTTTCAAAATTGCCGGGAACGGCCCAGCCAGGTCCCAGGTCTGAAAAAATGGGCCCCAGTCAATAAATTTGGCAAGCTCGCTCAGGTCAAAGTTCTTGAATACCCGCCGGCCAATGAACTTGGGCGCAGGCGGTGTGTAGCCTGACCAGTCCATCGGCGTTGGGTTGGCTCTGGCCTTGGCCAGCGTCCACATCGGTGTCTGTTTTTTGTTGGCGTGCTGCTCGCGAACCTTGTCGTAATCGCTGTTCAGCTCTTCAATGTATTTGGCGGCATGGTCTGACAGCAGGCTTTGCGCCACGCTCACGCTGCGCGATGCATCTGGCACATAGACCACCGGGCCTTCGTAGTGAGGCGCAATTTTGACGGCCGTGTGCACCCGCGAGCAGGTGGCGCCGCCAATCAGCAGCGGTATTTTGCGAATGCGAAAGTGGTCGTCCTTTTGCATTTCGGCGGCCACATATTGCATTTCTTCCAGACTGGGGGTGATCAGGCCGCTCAAGCCCACAATGTCTGCGCCCTCAACCTTGGCACGCGCCAAAATCTCGTGGCAAGGCACCATCACGCCCATGTTCACCACTTCAAAGTTATTGCACTGAAGCACCACGGTGACGATGTTTTTGCCAATGTCGTGCACGTCGCCCTTGACGGTGGCGATGATGATTTTTCCTTTGGTCTTGACGTCGCCGCCTGCGGCTTCGAGCAGTAGCTTTTCGGCCTCGATATAGGGCAGCAAATGCGCCACGGCCTGCTTCATCACCCGGGCGCTTTTCACCACCTGCGGCAAAAACATCTTGCCCTGGCCAAACAGGTCGCCGACGACATTCATGCCGACCATCAACGGGCCCTCAATCACGTGCAGCGGCCGGCCACCTTCGGCTTCAATGAGCTTCCACATTTCTTCGGTGTCTTCGGTGATGAACTCGTTCATGCCGTGCACCAGCGCATGTGACAGCCGGGCGCGTACTTCAAGATGGCGCCACTCATTGCGCTTGCTGTCGTCTTTCGCGCCGCTTTTGGCGGTCTCGGCTACTTCCACCAGGCGTTCACCTGCGTCCGGCCTGCGGTTCAGCACCACGTCTTCGACGCGCTCTTTCAGTGTTGGTTCCAGGTCGTCATACACGCCTACCATGCCCGCATTCACAATGCCCATGTCCATGCCCGCCTTGATGGCGTGGTACAGAAAAACGGTGTGAATCGCTTCACGCACCGGGTCATTGCCGCGAAAGCTGAACGACACATTGCTGACACCGCCTGACACTTTGGCGCCGGGCAGGTTGGCTTTGATCCAGCGCGTCGCGTTGATGAAGTCGACCGCGTAGTTGTTGTGCTCCTCAATACCCGTGGCGATCGCAAAAATGTTCGGATCAAAAATGATGTCTTCTGGCGCAAAGTCGAGCTCATCGACCAGCACCCGGTAGGCGCGTTCGCAAATTTCGACCTTGCGCTCATAGGTGTCGGCTTGGCCTTTTTCGTCAAACGCCATCACCACTGCCGCAGCGCCATAGCGCTTGAGCAGCTTGGCTTGCTGTTTGAAAGGCTCAAGACCCTCTTTCATCGAGATGGAATTGACAATGCCCTTGCCCTGAATGCAGCGCAAGCCGGCCTCGATCACGCTCCATTTGGAACTGTCGATCATGATGGGTACACGGGCTATGTCAGGTTCGCTGGCTATCAGGTTCAAAAACCGCACCATGGCCGCCTGGCTGTCCAGCATGGCTTCGTCCATATTGATGTCGATGATCTGCGCACCGCTTTCAACCTGCTGGCGTGCCACGGCCAGCGCGGCCTCAAAGTCGCCATTCAAAATCATGCGGGCAAATGCCTTGGAGCCTGTCACGTTGGTACGTTCGCCAATATTGACAAACAGATTGCCCGTGTCAATGCTCACTGGCTCCAAGCCAGACAGTTTCATCGGGGCAACGGGCGCGGTGCTGATAGTTAGCATGTCACTCACCTCAAATCGATTGGGTGAGCGTCGTTTAAGCGGGCTTGCTACTGCAAGCATACGTGACCCAAGCCTCACGAAACGATGGTTTCGCTGCAACGCTCCTTGGGACGCCTCAATTTTATCTCAGCTCAGTCACTTGAAGCAGCACAGACACCCAAATCCTGAAACACCCTGTTTGAAAAGAACCTGTCAGGCCGCTTCTTTGTAAAAATATCCGCTGCTCAACTGCCGCCGGGCTACCGGCCCAACAGCCTGCGCAATCGCAGCAATGTGGTCCGGCGTGGTGCCGCAGCAGCCGCCCACAATATTGACCAAGCCTTCGGCTGCAAACTCATGCAGCAGCCGTGACGTCACATCCGGCGTTTCATCAAAGCCGGTATCGCTCATCGGGTTGGGCAAGCCGGCGTTGGGGTAGCAGCTGATAAAGGTGTCGCCCGCTACCCGCGCGAGCTCTTGTATGTAGGGGCGCATCAGCGCCGCACCAAGCGCGCAGTTCAGGCCCACAGCCAGTGGCCGGGCGTGGCGCACGCTGTGCCAGAAGGCGGTGACGGTCTGGCCGCTCAAGATGCGGCCCGATGCATCCGTGACCGTGCCGCTGATGATGAGGGGCAAACGCTCGCCCGAGTCGTCAAAGTACTCGTCAATCGCGAACAGCGCCGCCTTGGCGTTGAGCGTGTCAAAAATGGTTTCCACCAGCAGCACATCGCTGCCGCCTTTGACCAGCGCTTCGGTTTGCTCGTAATAGGCCTTGCGCAGCTCCTCAAAACTGGTGTTGCGCGCGCCAGGGTCGTTCACGTCGGGGCTGATACTTGCGGTTTTGGGCGTGGGGCCGAGTGCGCCCACCACAAAACGTGGTTTGTCAGGCGTTGAGAACTTGTCACAAGCCGCGCGCGCAATGCGGGCCGATTCGTAGTTCATTTCTACCGCCAGCTCGGCCATGTCATAGTCGGCCTGAGCCACGGTGGTTGCGCCAAAGGTGTTGGTTTCAACCATGTCCGCACCCGCAGCCAGATAGCCTTCATGAATATCGGCAATCACATCGGGTCGCGTCAGGCTGAGCAACTCGTTGTTGCCCTTGATGTCTTTGGGAAAGTTTTTAAACCGCTCACCCCGGTACTGCGCCTCGCTCAGCTTGAACCGCTGAATCATCGTGCCCATCGCGCCATCCAAAACAGCGATGCGTTGCTCAAGAATGGCAGGCAGCTGCTGACCACGGGTGTAGGTGATGGGTTTCATCGTTTCATTTTAGACGGAGGCACCGTAAACGCCTGTTGACCTGACACTTTCCATGACAATATGAGCTTAAGTTTACAAAGCCATGAAAAACCTACAACCCAAAGAAGCCTACGCCTGGCTGCATGCACACCCCGAAGCACTGTTTGTCGATGTGCGCATGGAAATTGAGTCTTTGTATGTGGGCCGCCCGCCAGGCGTGGTGAATGTGCCCTGGTACGAATATCCTGATCTGCAGCCTGATGCAGACAGGTTTGCTCAAACGGTGGCCAGGGAAGCGACGGGCAAACACCAGCCGCTGCTGCTGCTGTGTCGGTCTGGCCAACGCACGCTGGCGGCTGGCAAAGCGCTGGAGGCGGCAGGCTTTACCAACGTGCAGCATGTCGTGCATGGTTTTGAAGGCGAGCTGGACGAGCATTTCAAGCGCTCGACCGTGTCGGGCTGGCGGTTTGAGGGGCTTCCATGGGAGCAAATGTAGGCTTGCGGATGGTTTTTGCGCCGGTGCGGGTTCGCACGCGCAAAAACAGCCGATTTTACCTTTCAAATATACCCTCAAGCCAATGATTGCATGGGCTATGAGCTCCTTTTTTAATAGCAAATAAATTGATCTGAATTGACTCAAACCGTCCATCAAGCCACCCATCAACCCTCACCGCTGGATATTCTGGGCGAGGTCTTTGGCTATGCTGACTTTCGCGGACCGCAGGCGGCCATCGTTGACCATGTGGTCGGCGGTGGCGATGCGCTGGTGCTGATGCCCACCGGCGGCGGCAAGTCCCTGTGCTACCAGATTCCGGCCATTGCGCGGCAAAACGCGGGGCACGGTGTCACCGTTGTTATCTCGCCTTTGATTGCGCTGATGCACGACCAGGTCGGTGCGCTGCGCGAGGCGGGCGTGTCGGCTGCGTTTTTGAACTCGACGCAGAGCTTTGATGAAGCCAGTGCCATTGAAAAGCAGTTGAAAAGCGCGGAGTTGACCCTGCTGTATGCAGCGCCCGAGCGCATCAATACGCCACGCATGAAAGACTTGTTGCGCGGCCTGAACCAGCGCGGCAAATTGAGCCTGTTTGCGATTGACGAGGCACACTGCGTCAGCCAGTGGGGCCACGACTTTCGGCCCGAATATCGAAGTTTGAGCCTGCTGCACGAGATGTTTCCCAATGTGCCGCGTATGGCGCTCACCGCTACCGCCGATGCGCTGACGCGGCAAGACATGGTGGAGCGCCTGCAGCTTGAAGATGCGGCGCAATTTGTGTCCAGCTTTGACCGCCCGAACATTCGCTACAGCATTGTTGAAAAAACCGACGCCACAAGGCAACTGCTTCGTTTTATTCAAACTGAACACGCAGGCGAAGCAGGCATCGTGTACTGCCAGTCACGCAAGCGGGTTGAAGAAATTGCCGACACGCTGACTGGTGCAGGCATCAACGCCATGGCCTACCACGCGGGGCTTGATTCGGCGCTGCGGCAACAGCGCCAAGACAGGTTTTTGCGTGACGACGGTATGGTGATGGTGGCCACGATTGCCTTTGGCATGGGAATTGACAAGCCCGATGTGCGCTTTGTGGCACACCTGGACATGCCCAAAAACATCGAAGGCTACTACCAGGAAACGGGCAGGGCGGGGCGCGACGGGCTGCCCGCCAATGCCTGGATGACCTATGGCCTGAACGATGTGGTCAACCAGCGCCGCATGATTGATACCAGCGAGGCCGCCAGCGAAGAGTTCAAGGCCGTGATGCGCGGCAAGCTCGATGCGTTGCTCAACCTGGCCGAGGGTACGGCTTGCAGGCGGGTCAGCCTGCTTGCCTATTTCGACGAAAAATATGTTGAGGCTAAAGATAAGCCTTTTTCCGACGGGCTGTCCCGAGGGAAAAAGGCCCCCTCGGGGGGCAGCGAATTACACGAAGTCAAAAGCGTGGGGGCGCGTTGCAATAACTGCGACAACTGTTTGCAGCCGCCTGCCGTATGGGACGCGACCGACGCAGCCCGCAAGGTCCTGAGCTGTATTTACCGCGTTCAGCAGGCCAGTGGCATCAGCTTTGGCGCGGGGCATTTGATGGACATTTTGCGCGGCAAGGCGACTGAAAAGGTCTTGCAGTACAGCCATGACAAGCTGTCTACTTTCGGCATTGGACGCGACCTCGCTGAAGCACAATGGCGCGCGGTGTTGCGCCAGCTGATTGCCAAAAACATGGTCTTTGTTGATGCCGAGGCGTACAGCACACTACAGTTGCTGCCCGATGCGCGCCAGGTCCTCAAAGGTCAGACCAGCGTGATGCTGCGTGAACAAACCGGCTCTGAAAAATCAAGCCGGGCTAAAAAAGTCACCAAAACATCGGCCAAAGGCATTGCCGAGGCGGCACTCAACGCCGGCGCATTGGAACGATTGGCCAGGCTCAAAGCCTGGCGCGCTGAAGTGGCCAGAGAGCACAACCTGCCTGCATTTGTGATTTTTCACGACGCCACGCTGCGCGCCATCGCCGAGCGCGCCCCGCAGTCCGTGCGCGACCTGCAAGGGATTGCCGGCATGGGCGTTAAAAAGCTCCAGGCTTATGGTGCCGAAGTGATGCGGGTCTGCGCAGCCATTGATTAAACTGGCACACTCGAACCGGTGACCGACCTATTCTTCGGCTACCAAATAAATAGCTGCTTTCCCTTGTACTTGCTGGTAAAAAGTACTATTTCATGCTTGAAGACAGCGTGAAAACAGTCTGAAACAAGTGCGACGCCGTGTTTGACGGCTTTCAACTCTTTTGCATGCAAAAAAACCCTTCATCCGACGCACCAGCCTCCCCTTTGGCAACGGCGCAAGTTCCGCTGTGGCGGCAGCTTCAAGGCGCCAGCGGCTTGCTGCTGGCGGTGCGCGATGGCCAGTCCATGACCGCCGCTTTGCTGGACGTGGATGCACGTTTGCGCCCAGGCGTGCAGGCGCTGGGTTTTCACGCCTTGCGCTGGCTGGGTCGGGCCGAGGCGCTACGCCAACAGCTGGCCAAAAGGCCACCACCGCCTGAGGCCGATGCCTTGCTGTGCGTGGCTCTCGCCTTGATATGGCGAGAAGAAGAAGCTCCCACGTTTGCCGCTGCGCGTGCTGCGCTGCCTCGCGAGGGGGCTGATTTGCCCGGGGGCGGCCCGTCGGAAAATTGGACGCCATCCTATACAGACTTCACGCTGGTCGACCAAGCTGTCGAAGCGGCCAAGCGCAGCGAGGCGACCACCCACCAGGCCAGATTCATCAACGGTTGCCTGCGGCGTTTTTTGCGGGAGCGTGATGCGCTGGTGGCCAAGACCGATGCCAACCCGCAGGCCGTGTGGAACCACCCCCAGTGGTGGATAGACCGCCTGCGCAAAGACCACCCCGAGCATTGGCAAGCCATTTTGCGTGCCAACAACACCAAAGCGCCGTTAACGCTGAGAATAAATAGACAAAAAACGTCTGTAGACCAATATATTCAAGCGCTGGCAGCTATGAATATTGAAGCGGCTGCGGTGGGCGATCAGGGTGTGGTGCTGGCGCATGCGGTAGCGGTGCCGTCATTACCCGGCTACGCAGAAGGTCATTTCTCAGTGCAGGATGCTGCGGCGCAAATGGCGGCGCCCTTGCTGATGAAGGCCTTGGCGCCGGGCCAGGTCCTGAGCATTCTTGACGCCTGCGCTGCCCCCGGCGGCAAAACCGCGCACCTGCTCGAACTGGCCGACTGCAAGGTGACCGCCCTGGACATAGATGCACGCCGCTGCGAGCGCATCGACCAAAACCTGACGCGCCTGGGCCTGCATGCCCAGATTGCCGTTGGCGATGCAGCCCAGCCCGACCGGTGGTGGGACGGCGTGCTTTTCGACGGAATTTTGCTGGATGCGCCCTGCACCGCATCGGGCATCGTGCGTCGCCATCCTGATGTGCGCTGGCTGCGCCGCCCAACCGACATTGCGCAACTGGCCAGTCTTCAGGCGCAGTTGATGCAAAGGCTGTGGCCGCTGCTTAAACCGGGCGGTGCCATGGTCTACTGCACCTGCTCCGTATTCAGGGCTGAGGGCGATGCGCAGGTGCAAACGTTTCTTGCGCGCCACACTGACGCCTTGTTAATGCCCTCGCCGGGCCATTTAATGCCCAAAAACGGCGCATCTGGCGCGGTCTTCCCGGACAATTTGTTGGGTGAACACGACGGTTTTTATTACGCCCTCATTAAAAAGCAAACTGCTTGAGGCTGCGATGCGTTTGCCGGCATACTGGTCTTTGCTGCGTATGGCATGTTTTGCCTCGATGATTTTCAGACGTTTCCTGGGCGCTGTGATGCTTTGCCTGGGCATGCTGGAGCTCAGCCCAAACGCCCAGGCGGCTGACATTGGCCAATTGAAAGTGGAGCGCGCCGAGGATGGCGTTTACCTGTCGGCTAACGTGCGTTTTGAGCTGACCATGCCGGTTGAAGATGCGCTGGTCAAGGGCATCGCCATGTTTTTTGTGGTCGAAGCGGATATTTACCAAAGCCGCTGGTACTGGACGGATCGGCGCGTGGCCAGTGCCGCGCGCACCATCAGGTTGGCGTATCAGCCCTTGACGCGTGTCTGGCGGGTCAATATCGTCAACGGTGTCGTGCAGGGGGCAGGCGGCCTCAGGGCCACACTTAACCAGAACTACGACAGCCTGACGGACGCCCTGTCAGCTGTGCAGCGCCTGTCGCGCTGGCGCGTGGCAGACAACGCCGACCTGGAACCAGATGCCACCTACAAACTGGACTTCCGCTATACCCTGGACCTGTCCCAATTGCCACGGCCTTTTCAGATTGGTGTGGTGGGCCAGAAAGACTGGACCATCTCAGCACAGCGGACAGAGCGCCTCCAGCTTGGTGCTGCGCGTGTTTTGTCAGATAAAACCAAAACTGCAGTACCTCTGAACAAAGAGGCCGACAAGTGAATTCCGGTGAGGTCAAGACGAAAGAGGCGGGCCGCAAAGGGGGTGCGGATGTGCCCAAGAGCAGCCCGGCCTTTCGCTGGATGGTGGGCGTGGGGGCCGGCACTGTGCTGGCGCTCTGTCTGGTGCTTTTGTTCCTGCTGACGCAGGCCACCGGCAACCGCGAGCTTTACGAGCGCAATTACGCCCAGCTGTTGGTGCTCAACATTGCCGTGGCTGGGCTGCTGTTGCTGGTGATCGGCTGGATCGTGCTGCGCCTGTATCTTCGCTTGCGGCAAGGGCGCTTTGGCAGCCGTCTGCTGGTTAAACTGGCGGCCATCTTCGCCATGGTGGGCCTGTTGCCCGGCTTGCTGATTTACGGCGTGTCATACCAGTTTGTTTCACGCTCGATTGAAAGCTGGTTTGATGTGAAGGTGGAAGGCGCTCTGGATGCGGGCCTGAATCTGGGCCGCGCAACATTGGATGCCATGGCCCTTGACCTGGCCAACAAGACCCGGCAGGCGGCAACGCAATTGTCTGAAACGCCGGATGGCATGGCGGCTCTCGCGCTGGAGCGGCTGCGCGACCAGTTGTCTGCCAGCGATGTGGTGCTATGGACGGCAGGCGGTCAGGTGATTTCCAGCGTCGGCGATTCGCGTTTCAAGATCAACCCCGAGCGCCCGTCAGCAACGCTTTTTCGCAACGCCAGAACCCAGCGCGTGGCGACCCAGATTGAAGGCCTTGAAGAGTCTTCCGGCGGGCCAGCAGGGGCAAATGCAGCGGCACCTTCGGGCCGGATTCAAGCGCTGGCGCTGCTGAACAGTACCCAACTCGGCCTGCTGGCAGAAGGACGGTTTTTGCAGGTAACTCAGGGCATTCCCGCCACGGTGGTGGCCAATGCCATTGCCGTGCAAGAGGCCAACCGAGAGTATCAGGAGCGCGCCCTGGCCAGAGACGGTTTGCGCCGCATGTATATCGGCACGCTCACGCTCAGTCTGTTTCTGGCGATATTTGGCGCCGTGCTGTTGGCAGTTCTGCTAGGCAACCAGCTGGCCAAGCCGCTGCTGGTGCTGGCCGAGGGCGTGCGGCAAGTGGCGCTGGGCGACTTGACCCCCAAGGCTGCGCTGCAAGGCAGGGACGAGCTGGGCGGCCTGACGCGTTCGTTTGCCGAAATGACCCAACAGCTCAGTGATGCGCGCTCTGCCGTCCAGCAAAGCATGAGCCAGGTGGACGCTGCGCGCGCCAATCTGCAAACCATCCTGGACAATCTCACGGCTGGCGTGATTGTGCTCGACACTGACGGGCGCATTCAGTCAAGCAATCCGGGGGCCACCCGTATCTTGCGCGCGCCCATGGCGGCTTATCACGACAAGCTGCTGTCCGAAGTCCCCGGGCTTGATGCGTTTGCCAAAGACGTGGATGCGCAATTCGCTGATTTTCTCGGCGATGCCAACCCGCCTCATGGCCAGGAGCAGTGGCAACAATCGTTTGAACTCCACACCGCCATGCCAGGCTCTGCGGACAACGCCATCACCCTGATTGCGCGCGGTGCCAAAATGCCCGGTGCTCAGGAGTTTTTGCTGGTGTTTGACGATGTGTCCGAAATGGTCTCGGCCCAGCGCGCCCAGGCCTGGGGTGAAGTAGCCCGCAGGTTGGCTCATGAAATCAAAAATCCGCTCACCCCCATTCAGCTGTCTGCCGAACGGCTTGAAATGAAGCTGACCGGCAAGCTGGACGAAACAGAGCAGGCGCTGCTGACCAAGTCGGTCAAGACCATCGTCGATCAGGTCGATGCCATGAAGCGGCTGGTCAATGAATTTCGTGACTATGCCCGTCTGCCTGCCGCTGAGCTCAAGCCGGTTGACCTGAATGTGCTGATCGGTGATGTGATGCAGCTTTATGCCAGTGATCATGCCGACCAGACGATGCGCACCGAACTGGATGCTGCCGCACCCCTTATCAGGGGCGATGCCCAGCAACTGCGCCAGATCATTCATAACCTTGTGCAAAACGCGCAGGATGCACAAGAGGGTGTCACAGGCGGTGTCGTCACACTTAAAACCGAGTACGTACGAGCCCCTGGCTCATCAGGGCGTGTGCGTCTGATGGTTCGGGACAATGGCAGCGGTTTTCCCGAGCGGATTCTCAAGCGCGCCTTTGAGCCATACGTCACAACCAAGGTCAAAGGTACAGGTTTGGGTCTGGCGGTCGTCAAAAAAATTGCGGATGAACATGGTGCAAGGATTGACATTTCCAACCGTGTGACAAACGGCGTCGTCTCAGGCGCCCAAGTATCGTTATCATTCTCGGTAATGGATTGACAGCATTCAAGCAAACTGGCAGGGCAACAACTCTATATGGCAAACATTCTGGTGGTCGACGATGAACTGGGCATACGTGACCTGCTGTCGGAAATTCTGAACGACGAAGGCCATCAGATAGAGCTGGCTGAAAACGCCGCACAAGCACGTGCTGCCCGCCAGCGCAGCAAACCAGATCTGGTGCTGCTTGATATCTGGATGCCTGACACCGACGGTGTGACGCTTTTAAAGGAATGGTCTGCTACGGGTTTGCTGACGATGCCCGTCATCATGATGAGTGGTCACGCCACCATTGATACCGCAGTTGAAGCCACCAAAATTGGGGCCATGGCGTTTCTTGAAAAGCCCATTACCCTTCAAAAGCTGCTCAAAGCTGTTGAGCAGGGGCTCACGAAATCTGTCAGCCGAAAGCTCCCGCCTTTGGGCGTCCAGGTCGGCCCGTCAGAGTCGACAGTTGAAGCCGCCATGACGGGTAGCGCACCGCCTGTCATCGTCGACATGGGCCCACAGGCAAACCAGAGTTTTTTACTCGAAAAGCCCCTTCGCGATGCGCGCGACGAGTTTGAGAAAGCGTATTTTGAATTTCACCTGGCCAAAGAAGGTGGCTCCATGACCCGGGTCGCTGAAAAAACCGGCCTGGAACGCACCCATCTGTACCGCAAGCTCAAGCAACTTGGCGTGGATCTCACGCGCGGCAAGCGCGGCACCTGAGCCGCCCGTTGGCTGTTATATAATCAGAGGCTTGGCCCGGTAGCTCAGTCGGTAGAGCAGAGGATTGAAAATCCTTGTGTCGGTGGTTCGATTCCGCCCCAGGCCACCAGAATTGGTAATGAAATCAACGGGTTACGTGTTATGCGTAACCCGTTTTTTCTTGGGCTGTCAACGAAGTGTCAACCGAGATAGCGGGTTTAGCTTGACTGCTTCCTGCAAATGATCGGGGGCCAGGTGGGCATACCGCATGGTCATCGTGAGATTTGCGTGCCCAAGGATTCGTTGCAGTGTCAGGATGTTGCCGCCGTTCATCATGAAGTGACTGGCGAAGGTGTGCCTCAGCACGTGCGTCATCTGTCCGTCTGGTAACGCAATTCCAGCCCTGTCTACCGCGTCCCTGAACGCAGATATCGAATAGTCAAACAGGCGGTGCATGCGCTTGTGCGTGTCGCCATGTTCAACCAGCTCCGCATACAGCGTATCGTCGATTTGTTGAATTGCAACGCAAAGTGAGCCACTATTTGCAACCAATATTGAGCCACCAGTTTTTAAATAATTTGGCCTAGTCGGTTGTGGATAAGTTTAACTATTCTGCATTTTTTGCTCCTTTCCCTTTTGATTTCTTTGACTGTTGAGAATTCGCCTGGGACTGCTTGAAGCGCCAACTCTCATTGCTAGTTTCAACAATGTGACAGCGATGCGTCAATCGATCTAGAAGTGCTGTGGTCATCTTGGCATCACCAAACACATTGGCCCATTCAGAGAAGTTCAGGTTGGTTGTGATCACCACGCTGGTTCTCTCATAAAGCTTGGACAGCAAATGAAACAGCAGTGCGCCTCCAGACTGGGTAAAGGGCAAGTACCCCATCTCATCAAGAACAACCAGGTCCACGTACATCAAACGGTGAGCCAGTTGGCCGTGTTTGCTTTGAGACTTCTCAAGCTCCAGCGCATTTACCAATTTCACCGTTGAGAAGAAGCGAACTCGCTGGCCCTTGGCCCTCACCGCTTGAATTCCAAGGCTTGTTGCAAGGTGCGTTTTGCCAGTGCCAGGGCCGCCCACAAACACCACGTTTTGTGCGGTGTCTATGAACTGCAAGTCATGCAACTGCTTAACCAGTGCTTCGTCCACATGCGCTTGCCCAAACTCAAAGCCCACCAGGTCTCGGTGCGCGGGGAACCTGGCAGCTTTCATTTGATACGCCATCGAGCGAACTTCCCGCTGCGCCGTCTCTGACTTAATAAGCTGGTGCAGCACCACCTCGTGATCTAGCGTCTTCATTCTGGCGGTGCCCAGAATCTCTGGCCAAGCACTGGCCATCCCATGCAAGCTCAAAGACTTGAGTCCATCAATTACATCGCTCATGATCCAACCTCCTGCTCGTTTCTGAGCGCGTCGTAGCGCTCAAGGTTGGCTTGTGCCGGTGTGTTCAGATGCAGCGGTGTTTCAATTTGCAGCCGCTCAAGGGTTGGCTCCTTCAATCTGCCCAGTACGTTCAGAATGTGCTAAGCGCTCACGCGCCCAGCCTACAGTGCCAACTCGGTTGCCACCAATACTGCCTCAAGTCCGTGTAAGTTCACAGCCCCCAACACCTGTGCCATCACGCGGTCACCACCGGTGTGTTTGAGGAGTTGGCGCTGCAGCTCTTGCAAGGAAGCGGGCATCTCTTTGAATGGCGCCCCGTTGCGCAGTGCTCCGGGCTTGCGCTGTATCAGCTCAATGTAGTGCCGCCAGTCGTAGATGGTCTGGTCACGCTCAAAGCTGCGGGTCAGCCTCACGAGGCTGCCGTCTTGGGCCACGACCAACAAAGTCGCAGGGTAGACACGCAAGCTCACCATCTGATTGACCCACTCACACGGCACGCTGTAGCGATTGCGTTGGAACGTGATCAAAGACGTTGAGCTGACCCGCACAGGTTGCTCCACATAGCCGTCAAAGGGTCTCGGGCATGGCATTAGCCGGGCAGCTTCGTCTTGCCACACATCGGCAATGGTGAGCTCTGGCCACTGGGGATGGGTCAACTCGCTCCACGCGGTTTTGCATGCGATTTGAAGCCACTCATTGAGCTCTGCCAAGCTGGCCCAGTGCCGCTCGGCCGCTTCTCTCAGAACGCCCCGACGCCTGTCTTGGACGTTCTTCTCCACGATGCCTTTCTCCCAACCGGCGGCTCTGTTGCAGAACTCGTGCTCAAACAGATAGTGGCCCGTCATCGCTTCAAGGCGGGCGTTGACGGTGCGCTCTTTGCCTTGGCCAACTTTGTCGACAGCCGTTCTCATGTTGTCGTAGATGCCACGCTTTGCCACACCTTCAAAGATGGCAAAGCCCCTTGCGTGTGCATCAAACAGCATCTCGTGGGTTTGGGTGAAATAGGCCACCAACAAGAATGCGCGGCTTGCGGCCAGTTTGATGTGGGCCACTTCAAGGCGCCTTCTCAGGCCGCCAATGACCAGGTACTCGCAGCTCCAATCAAACTGGAACGCTTCGCCAAGCTCAAAGTGCATGGGCACAAAGCCTGCACCCCGGGGCTGGCTTAGCTCCTCGCGCCACTCCTTGGCGAAACGGTAAACGGTTGTGCTGCTGCCCGAGTACCCCATGGCCTGCAGCGCTTCATACAAAGCTTTAACGCCGCGGCGCTCTCGCTTGTTTCGATAGCTGTCGGCTTTGAGCCACGTGCTCAGTTGTTCCTTGAATGCGTCAAGAACGCCAGGGGGCGGCTGCCGCTTAGGGTATCTGGGCATAGTCACCTCTGCCGCTTGAAGCCACCGGGTTGCGGTGTTGCGAGAGATGCCAAGTTGACGGCTAGCTTGCCGGACGGAGACCTTGTCGCGAAGGATAAGTCTGCGTAATTTGCTCAAAGTTCCCACGTTGATCACTCCTTGCCCATCCTTGCTGAAAAATTAAGCAGGATAGGCGATTGGGGCGGCTCAAATTTGGATGCAAATTCTCTTCAAAGTGGCTCAGTTTTGGATGCCATTCAACAGTATCACGCCTGAAAGCATGGGCGAACCCGAAGCCGTTGCATAACACGGTCTTCGGGTGTTTGTGCTAGGATATTTTCATGAATGCCGTTCTGTCCCCCATCGTTTCTGAGTTTGAAACTCAGGAAGCCGCCGATAGCTATGACCAGTGGTTTCGGTCTAAGGTCGAGGCATCATTGCGTTTGGCAGACGACCCCAGTACACCTCGTTACAGTACCGACGAAGTGGCACGACGCATGGGCCAGGTGATTAAAGCCGCAGAAGCGAAGCATGCTCCCCGTCGTTTGGCTTGATTGCGCTCTTCAAGACCTGCAAGCCATAACCGAATTCATTGCTGAGTCGAACCCGACTGCGGCCCAACGTTTGGTTGATCGACTGATAGAGGATGCCGACAGCCTGGGCGTTTTGCCTGTTCAATATCGACGCGGCCGCATCGCTGGCACTCACGAGCTGGTGAGCCATCCCAACTACATTTTGGTCTATCGTCACACAGTGGTGGCCATTGAGATTCTCAATGTGATTCACGCCCGCCAACAGTACCCCTTTTAGCGTCAACCAAGTGTCAACGGCATAGCGGGACAATGCCGCTTTATTGCTGCCTCGGTCGGTCTAAGTCGTTGTTTTGCTGTACCATGCAGTCCTATTGCAGGCGTTCGGGTAGGATTGAAAATCCGCGTGTCACTGGTTCGATTCCAGTCCAGGCCACCAAAGATTCACCGTAGCAGCAGCAATGTTGCTACGGTTTTTTCTTTTACGCACACCGCAGCACACTCGTCGCACACTTTTTTGTGGGCATTGACTTGCGACGCTGCTGACACACAGTCAGCACAATGCCTACAGCTTGTTAAGTTTGCTCAACAGCGGGCTAGCGTATGAAGCAAACGCAGCTCAGCTACCCCTCGCTGGCACACGCCCACAGCAGCACTCCCCAGCCTACAGCGTCGTTTCAAACGACATTCAACGGACTGGCTACCGCAGCAGCCCGTATTCATACGCTGCGCGACGGCGAGCTAGTGCTTTACAAGCGCCCACACAGCCGAGTTTGGCAGTGCCGCTACAAACTCTTTGCCAATGAGTGGCATAGGCAGACTACAAAGCGCACTGTGCTGGCTGACGCTGTGCGAGTAGCCAGTGAAATGTATGACGAGGCTCGATTTAGGGAGCGAATGGGACTTGCGCCAGCCCGTAAGTCGTTCAGCCAAATTGCGGCGCTCGCAGTTGAAGAAATGCGGCGGGACTTGGTAGC
>JBKCGU010000008.1:0-46002 GCA_046303055.1 Polaromonas sp. | reverse complement strand
CCGCATCGTTCGTGGCAGACATGACCACCCGGCCGCCCTGGCCGGCCCGCATATAGGCATCGGCCTGAACCGGGCTGGCTACCAACACTACAGGCTGCAAACTGGAATGACTCCCGGGAATCCGCGTTTTATCAGTCACCCGACCCTGGGCGTTGATGTGCAACACCTCGGCAAACTTGGTGATGAACTCGTGATAGACAGGCAAACCGACCGAGCCATCACTCATTGGCACAGGCGCAGCTTTGACAAGTGTGCTGATATTCAAAAAAGGCGAGGTCACAAGTCGCCTGGGAGCGCTCCAGGTCGCACCGTCATCCACGGAGCGCGCCCACGAGATGGCACTGCCGGCCCATCCGCCGAGGGACACATTGACCATCCACAAATACAGCGAGCCATCGGCTGCGCGTGCAATGACCGGGTTGCCGATTTTTTTGACGTAGCGCCACAAACCACGCTGCAATTGCTGGCGGTCAAACAGCGTTGTCTCAATTCCCCACTGGCCCGTGGCAGCGTTCATGACAGCGGTTTGTATGGTGACATCCCCTGCACCTTCGCGGGAACCTGAAAACCATACCGCCCGCAAACTGCCATCCTTGAGTTCGACAACGGAGGGAGCATGCACAGCCTGTCCAGGCTGGCTGGAAACAAATTGCGCCTCAAGCCGCAAAGGGTGACCAGCATGAGCATTCTTGCCATGCGATGGCAGCGCCTTGATGGCTGGTGGAACAAAAGCTGACCCCGGCTCGCGGCACATGATTTTATAGCCCGAAGCCGCAATGGCGATCAGTGTCAAACCCGCAAAAAGCAGGTTGCGGTTGCGGTTACCCGTTTTCGTCAGGGATTGCATCTCAATAATTGAGAAGTACTGCGCCCCAGGTAAAGCCACCGCCCACGCCTTCGAGCATCAGCGTGTCACCTTTTTTGATTTTGCCGCTGCGCACTGACGCATCCAGCGCCAGAGGAATTGAAGCCGCTGAGGTGTTGCCGTGCTGGTCGACGGTCACGATGAGTTTTTCAAGGGGGAGCTTGAGCTTTTTGGCTGTGCTTTGCATGATGCGAATATTCGCCTGATGCGGAATCAGCCAATCAATGTCTTGATCCGTCATGTTGGCTTTTGCCAGCGCGGTGCGGGCCGCACTTTCAAGCACGCCTACAGCCAACTTAAACACAGCTTGACCATCCATTTTGAGCAGCGGGTCGCCGATGATCTTGCCGCCTGAGACATTGCCCGGCACACACAAAATGTCCACATGTTTGCCGTCGGCGTGCAAGTCGCTGGCCAAAATACCAGGCGTGTCTGAGGCTTCCAGCACCACGGCACCTGCGCCGTCGCCAAACAGCACACATGTGGTGCGGTCTGAAAAATCAAGGATACGGGAGAAAACTTCAGCGCCAATGACAAGCGTCTTGCTGGCTGTGCCGTTTTTGATCATGGCATCGGCCACCGTCAGGGCGTACACAAACCCGCTGCACACTGCCTGAATATCAAAAGCCGGGCAACCGGCAATGCCAAGCTTGCTCTGCAAAATGCATGCGGCTGAAGGAAATACCATGTCTGGCGTTGAGGTTGCCACGATGATGAGGTCAATGTCGCTGGCCTGCAAACCAGCAGCTTTCAGGGCGTTTTTTGCCGCCTCAAATCCCAGGTCACTGCACGACACGTCAGGCGCTGCAAAATGGCGGGCATGAATGCCGGTGCGCTCCACAATCCATTGGTCGGACGTTTCCACGCCTGTTGCGGCAAGACGAGTTGCCAAATCGGCGTTGGTCAGGCGCTGTGGCGGCAGGTAGCTGCCGGTCCCGGTAATACGTGAATAAGGTGCCATCAAAGAAACAGGAACGTGAAGAGATGCGAAAGGGTATCGCCTAATGTAACGCGACTGCTTCTTTTGAAGCTTGCAGACCCGGTTCCGTTTTGTGCTCAACAGAGGCTGCCGCAAGTATGGGGGCTGCATGTGAAATGCGCTCACGCACCCGATCGAGCAGCTTGTTGCTGGCCGCATCGTAGGCGCGATTGAGCGCACGCTCGAAGGCAAACACATCTGCTGAACCGTGGCTTTTAAAGACCAGGCCTTGCAAACCCAACAAGGCAGCGCCGTTGTAACGCCTGTGGTCCATTCTCTTTTTAAACGCAGTTAGCACGGGATAAGCAACGATAGCTGCAATTTTCGTGAATATATTGCGAGAAAACTCTATTTTCATAAAACTGCTAATCATGCTGGCCAAGCCTTCACTGGTCTTGAGTGCGACATTGCCGACAAAACCATCACACACCACAATATCCGTCGTCCCTTTGAAAATATCATTACCCTCAACATTGCCATAGAAATTCAAATCACCAGAATTAGCAGCAGATCGAAGCAGTTCGCCTGCTTTTTTAATCAGTTCACTACCTTTTATCGCTTCTTCACCAATATTGAGAAGCCCTACGCTCGGTGAAGGGTTGTTGGAAATGGCGGCCACCAAAGCGGAGCCCATAACGGCAAACTGAAGCAAATGGTCTTCTGTGCAGTCGACGTTGGCACCCAGATCCAGTACCGTGGTGGCACCGCCCATGGCATTGGGCAGCTGGGTGGCAATGGCGGGCCGATCAATACCGTCCATTGTTTTCAGCACATAGCGGGCAATCGCCATCAGGGCGCCGGTGTTGCCGGCAGATACTGCCGCTTGCGCTGCACCGTCTTTGACCTGATTGATAGCCACCCGCATGGATGAGTTTTTCTTGCGCCGCAGGGCAATTTCAATCGGATCGTCCATGGAGACGACCTCTGCAGCAGCGACGATCTGGCATCTTGCATGCGCCTGGAGTTGGCCGAATTGCGGGTGCTTTTGCAGAGCTTCCGTTTGACCCACCAGGGTCAAGGAAGCACCGGCATGACCCTCCAAAAATGCCAGACTGGCCGGGACGGTGACCGCCGGGCCAAAATCCCCGCCCATGGCATCGACAGCTATCCTGATCATGGGGAGACCATGGGGGTCGTTGGTTCGAATGTCAACAAAAGAAAAGCCCGCAGATAAAGCGGGCCTTCGGGTGTGCGTGGCACGCTACTGAAGCGTTTAGTTACGCTTCTGATTTGGTTTTCAACACCTTGCGGCCACGATAAAAGCCAGTAGGACTGATGTGGTGACGCAAATGGGTTTCACCGGTGGTGGACTCCACGGCAATGCCTGGCACGGTCAAGGCATTGTGTGAGCGGTGCATGCCGCGCTTGGACGGTGATTTTTTGTTCTGTTGAACAGCCATGATGAGCTCCTGATCGAACAGTGATGATGTTCACTGCACGTGTAAAAAGTTGGTAAATTGCACGCTTGCTGTACGCGCGAAGCCTTTGATTATAGCGCGGTTAACTCCGCATGGGAAGCAAATCCCAACAGACACGACAAGGGCTGCGCTGGTTACTTTTTCTTCAACTGGGCCAGCGCAGCAAAAGGATTCGGTTTGTCCAGGGCATTTTCAGGCACATCAATGACTCCCGCGCTGAAGGCTGGCAACACCGGGCATTCTTCGTGCATGGGTACCAGCGGCAGCGCCATCAGCAGCTCGTCCTCCAGCAGCGCCAACAGGTCAAAATGCGGCGCCATGACCAGTAAATCCTCCTGCGACGCATCATCTTGCGCCATGGCAATCTCTTCGGTGGCCACGAATCGGTACCACTGGTTCACCTGTAGGGGGGTCTGGGCAGCGGCCATACAACGCTGACAGGTCAGCGGCACAGAGGCATTGGCTTGCAGATGCAGCCACGTGTCCATTTGGCCGGTCGCGCCTGCGCGCAACTCGGCTGACGCCTCCCAGTTGACAGTCGCGTCTGACGCCAGCTCAACGGATTCAAGTGCAAGCCGCTCCAAGTTTTGTAGCAGCGTCGTTTCAACCAGCGGTATACCGCTGCTTGCCAGGGTTTGCAGGTTGAGGCTGTGCAGGGCTTGCAGTCGGGTCATGTCAGCAGTGTAAGAGAATCAGCGCATGACTATCGCCCTCGCCACAAGCCGCAAGCTGATTTTGGGATCAACCTCCGCCTACAGGCGTGAACTGTTGGCCCGCCTGCACATTCCGTTTGAAGTGGCCGCGCCCGATGTGGACGAAACCCTGTTGCCGGGCGAAGCACCCCACGAGATGGCCAAGCGCCTGTCATTGGCCAAAGCCTGGGCGGTGGCCGTTCGATTTCCGCAAGCCGTGGTGATTGGTTCAGACCAGGTGGCTGATTTGAACGGGCTCAGTTTGGGCAAACCCGGCACACACGACAAGGCCGTCGCGCAACTGCGCCACATGCGGGGGCAAACCGTGGTGTTTCAGACCGCCGTGGCGGTGGTGTGCCTGGACACCGGTTTCGAGCAATGCAGTCTTGCCGCCGTGAGGGTGAGATTTCGCCATCTCACAAATGATGAGATTGAAAACTACCTTCACATCGAGAAGCCCTACGACTGCGCAGGCAGCGCCAAAAGCGAAGGCTTGGGCATTGCCTTGCTGGACGCCATCGACAGCGACGACCCCACGGCCCTGATTGGCCTGCCGCTGATCCGCACCTGCCAGATGCTCCGGGCAGCGGGCATGGCACTGCTGTCGGCCAAGGAGGCCGCATGAGCAGCCCAAAAGGAAAGCTTTACCTGGTGCCCGCGCCGCTGGACTTCGGCTGTGAAGCACAGGCGCCGCTGACTGACGTGATGCCGCTTGCCACGATGACGATTGCAGCACAACTGCCTTGCTGGATTTGCGAAAACGCCAAAAGCACACGCGCTTACCTCAAACGGATTGGCGAGCTGATGCCGCTGAGCCAGCCCGTACAGGCCCTGATCATCACAGAGTTGCCGCGCGAGGTGCATAAAAAAGGCGATCACAGCGGCAACTTTGACGCCAGGCCCATGCTGGCGGCGGCCCTGCAAGGTCAGCACATGGGTCTGGTCAGCGAAGCCGGCATGCCCGCCATTGCTGACCCTGGCTCGTCGGTCGTGCGTGCCGCGCATGATTTGGGCATTGAAGTCGTCGCCTTGACAGGCCCCATGTCACTGATGCTCGCACTTGCCGGCAGTGGTCTGAACGGTCAACACTTTGCCTTTGTCGGCTACCTGCCGCAAGACGCTGGTGAGCGCAGTCTGCGCATCAAAGCGCTTGAGGCGATGGCCTTGAAAACTGGCCAGACACAGATTTTCATTGAAACGCCTTACCGCAACGCGGCTTTGTTGCAGGCCCTGCTGCAAACCCTGCAAGGCCATACACGGCTGGCCGTCAGTTGCGGCCTGACTTTGGGCCATGCATGGAGCAATAGCGCCACAGTGGCCAAGTGGAAACAGGACAAACCGGTGCCGCCGCTGGGTTTGCCAACGGTTTTTTGTATCGGACGCTGATGTCCTGAAGCGAAGACAAACCAGCGTTTTGTTAACGGATCGCGGACAAGGCCCTGACGGCCTTGATCGCGCCTTCACCCATGGCCGCACCAAACTTTTTGGCCAGGCGCTCGGCCACGTTGTCACGGCGGGTGTAGTCGACGATGTCTTCCTGTTTGACGACTTCGCGCGCCACGAACTCCAGCGTACCCAGCTTGTCGGCCAGACCCAGTTCGATGGCTTGCTGACCGGTCCAGAACAGGCCGCTGAACATTTCTGGCGTTTCTTTCAGGCGTGCGCCGCGCCCGGCTTTGACAACGCTGATGAACTGCTGGTGAATCTGGTTGAGCATGGCCAACGCAAACTCGCGCTGCTTGTCAGTTTGTATGCTGAAAGGATCTAAAAAGCCCTTGTTTTCACCCGCTGTCAACAGTCGGCGCTCAACACCCAGCTTGTCCATCAGCCCGGTAAAACCAAAACCATCCATCAGCACGCCAATGCTGCCGACAATGCTGGCCTTGTCGACAAAAATCTGGTCTGCCGCCACAGCAATGTAGTAGGCCGCCGAAGCGCAGGTTTCTTCCACCACGGCGTACACCGGCTTTTTGTGTTTGGCCTTCAGGCGGCGAATCTCGTCGTTCATCATGCCGGCCTGCACCGGGCTGCCGCCGGGGGAGTTGATCAGCAGCACGACCGCCTTGGCGCCCTCGTCTTCAAACGCAGCCTTCAGAGCGGCATTGATGAACTCGGCGCTGGCATCGGCTCCGGCGGCGATTTCGCCTTTGATCTCAACGACTGCCGTATGCGGCGCGCTGGCACTGGTCGCGGGCGTGCCCCGGTGCAAGGCCATCCAGACCAGCACCACAAAAAACAGCAGCCAGGACATGCGCACAAAAGCTTTCCAGCGGCGCGTGACCTTTTGCTCGTTCAGGGACGCAAAAGCGAGCTTTTCAAGGGTATCGCGCTCCCAGCCCGGCGTGTCTGTCGGGTCCCCTTTTGATTTTTTGGACGCTATTGTTTCAGGAGCTGCTGATGCAAGCAATGATTGGTCTTTAGGCATATTTGACCCATTTTTTGAGGCGTTTTCAGCGCCAAAAGATTGGTTTTCAGGGTCTGGGCGATTGTTTTCAGTCATGCACTAGTTTATGGTTTTATCAAAAGGCCAGCGGTTTGAGGTTGTAAGCCGTTTGCCAACAAACGACACCGCCCTCGTCGACAAGATTGATTTTGACCAGCCCGCCCTGGCAAGGCCCGCCTGCGCACTGGCCACTGTCGGGCAAATAAGCCGCGCCGTGGCTGGCGCATAACAGCCACTGGCCAGTGGCGTCAAACACCCGGTTGGGCTGCCAGTCCAGCTCCATCGCCACGTGGGTGCAGCGGTTCAGGTAAGCGTGCGCCCTGCCTTTGAACCTGACAGCAAACGCCCGGCAGGTCTGGCCGGCATAGACCACATCAAACGGCACCGCCCGACCGCCTTCAGCCAGGTCACTGGAATTGCAAAGCGGCTGCAAATCGCCCATGCTTGAACCCTCCTTATCAGCCATTTGCAAGCAGCCAGTCGTGCATGTCTGGCACGGAATGGGCGATGTGCAGCGGCCCGAGTGCGGCAAACGCCTCTGGGGAGTGCGCGCCATAGCTTACGCCCAGGCTCTGGCAACCTGCATTCACTGCCATTTGCAAGTCATGTGTGGTGTCGCCCACCATCAGCGTGCGACTGGGGCTGATACCCAACTCAGCCATCAGCTCATGCAGCATCTTCGGGTCTGGCTTGCCAGCGGTCTTGTCGGCGGTGCGGGAGGCATCGAACACGCCTTTGAGCTGCACAGTTTGCAAAGCCTCGTCAAGTCCATGGCGCGACTTGCCGGTAGCGACAACCAGCAAGTGGCCGCGTGCCTTCAGCGCGGCCAGCAGCGGCAACACGCCGTCAAACAGGCTCAAATCATGCACATGCAACTGGTAGTGGTAGCGGTAGCGTTCGCCGAGCAGCGGGTATCTGTCGTGCGGCACGTCAGGCGCGGCATGGGCCAATGCCTGCATCAGCCCCAGACCAATCACATAGCCCGCAGCCTCATCAGTCGGCACGGTGCCACCCACATCTTTGACGGCGGCCTGAATACAGCGCACGATGATTTGGGTGGAATCAAACAGCGTGCCGTCCCAGTCGAAGGCAATGAGGTCGAAGTTTCGGGATGTCATGGCGTCAGGGTGATTGAAGGAGGTAAAAACTGCTGTAGTTCAGGCGGCAACTCAGCCTGCAGATGCACCACTTTTCGCAGTTTGGGGTGGTTGAATTTCAAACTCCAGGCATGCAAAAACATGCGTTTCAGGCTGGGTGTGTGAGCATTTGGTTTTTGCAGTGCTTTGTTCAGCTCAAAGTCGCCGTATTTGTCATCCCCCGCAATGGGGTGGCCTGCATCGGCCAGGTGCACCCGAATCTGGTGGGTGCGCCCGGTTTTGATGGTGACCTCAAGCAAGGTAAATGCGCCATTGTCAAAAGTCGATTTGACCTTGACCAGCGTGATTGAACGCATGCCGTCCGGGTGATCGTTGGCAACAACCCTGACCCGCCGTTCCCCGTTGGGTGCTTCGTATTTATGCAGCGCCTTGTCAATCACCCGCTGATGAGCCGGCCAGGCACCTTTGACCAGCGCCAAATAGACCTTGTCGGTTTCGCGCTCCCTGAATTGCTCCTGCAGCAGCTTTAAGGCCATACGCCGCTTGGCAATCAGCAAAACACCGCTGGTTTCGCGGTCCAGGCGATGCACCAGCTCTAAAAAGTCGGCTTCTAGCCGCGCCATGCGCAATTGCTCAATCACGCCAAAACTCACCCCACTGCCGCCGTGCACGGCCACGCCAGCGGGTTTGTCAATGGCCAGTACAAAGTCGTCTTCAAACAGTATGGGAAATTCAGCAGCTGGGGCAAATCCGCCGACGGTAGACATGGCACCGTGGCGCACCACTTCTTGCGCCGCTTGAATCGCAACGGCTTTTTGGTCGGCTCGCTCAGACGTGCGGACGGGCGGCAAACGCACAATGTCACCCGTTTGCACACGGGTATCGGCCTGCACCCGGCCCTTGTTGACGCGCACTTCACCGCTGCGAATGATGCGGTAAACATGCGTTTTGGGCACGCCTTTGAGCTGCCGGATCAAAAAATTGTCCAGCCGTTGCCCTGCATAGTCTTCGTCCACGGTAACCAAAGTGACCGCTGGATTTGAACTCGCCCCGCTGGCTGAAGCTGCCCCTATAATAGATTTCACTGGCGTTGTGTTCGTTAAGTTGTTGATTCGCTTGGAGTTTAGTCCACGCCCATCAAACCAGCCTGAAAAGGCCCACGAGAAGCTTGATCACACAGCACTGGAAGGTCGATGCAAACACCTGTGACACCGCCAAAGCGGGTTGGCACCGGGAAACAAGTCGACGTTTTGCGAAACAAACTACGGAATACCCAAGCGGGTAGCCTCCTTGCATTCAGGGGCTGCCTGCGGATCTTGGTGAGAAAAAAGCCTTTTTTGACCGATAGCACTTCAATGACAACGCTGTACAACCTGATCATCTTCTGCCTGCGGTGCTTTTTTGCTCCGTTTCTAGGCACGAATCAGCCTGCAGCCCTTGTTTCACGTGCACAAACAGCTACCAATACAGTAGCAAAGCTTGTTTCGTTCATTTTGACTCCTGCTCACCCCATCCACGCGCCTACGCTTCAAGCTCCTGCCTGACTGATTTTTCAGTCGGCCAGTTGGCTACCAAGCTCTCCGGCAATTCCCCACGTTCGCACAGCGTCTGCTTTGGCATCGTTGGCTCATTTTGAGCTGTTGAAATGATGATGAAAGAGTACGCACATGAAACGCATGCTGATCAATGCCACCCAGGCAGAAGAGCGCCGTTTGGCGATTGTTGACGGACAAAAACTCCTCGACTACGAAATTGAAATTGAAGGGCGTGAACAGCGCAAAGGAAACATCTACAAAGCGGTGGTGACCCGGGTTGAGCCATCGCTGGAGGCCTGTTTTGTTGATTACGGCGAAGACCGCCACGGCTTTTTGCCTTTCAAGGAAATCTCGCGCAACTACTTCGCACCGGGCGTGTCGGTCAGCCAGGCACGCATCAA
The DNA here is from genome assembly GCA_046303055.1 of Polaromonas sp. Lineage (GTDB taxonomy): Bacteria > Pseudomonadota > Gammaproteobacteria > Burkholderiales > Burkholderiaceae_C > Polaromonas. The sequence goes on along the minus strand of JBKCGU010000008.1, from coordinate 36,572 downwards.
CGATGTGATCCGCGAGGGCCAGGAACTGATGGTTCAGGTTGAAAAAGAAGAGCGCGGCAACAAGGGCGCAGCCCTGACAACCTTTGTGTCGCTGGCCGGCCGCTATGTGGTGCTGATGCCCAACAACCCGCGCGGTGGTGGCGTGAGCCGCCGTATCGAGGGCGAAGACCGGGCCGAGCTGAAAGAAAACATGGATCAGCTGGAGTACCCACAGGGCTCCAGCATCATTGCCCGAACCGCCGGCATTGGCCGCAGCGCCCCGGAACTGCAGTGGGACCTGAACTACCTGATCAAGCTCTGGACGGCCATTGAAGGCGCCGGCAAGGGCGGCAAGGGCGCCTTCCTGATTTATCAGGAATCCAGCCTGGTCATCCGTGCGATTCGCGATTACTTCAACAGCGACATCGGCGACATTTTGTTTGACACCGACGACGTGTACGAGCAGGCCAAGCAGTTCATGGCGCATGTGATGCCCGAGCATGAGCACCGCGTCAAGCGCTACCGCGACGACGCACCGCTGTTTAGCCGTTTCCAGATTGAGCACCAGATCGAATCGGCCTATGCCCGCACCGTGCAGTTGCCGTCTGGCGGCGCCATCGTGATTGACCAGACCGAGGCGCTGGTCAGCGTTGACGTTAACTCGGCGCGCGCTATCAAGGGTGGCGACATTGAGGAAACCGCCACCCGCACCAACCTGGAAGCCGCTGACGAAGTGGCCCGCCAGATGCGGCTGCGTGACCTGGGCGGCTTGGTGGTGATTGACTTTATTGACATGGAAGAGTCACGCAACCGCCGCGATGTTGAAAACCGCCTGCGTGATGCACTGCGCCAAGACCGCGCCAGAGTCCAGTTCGGCACCATCAGCAAGTTTGGCCTGATGGAGATGAGCCGGCAGCGCCTGCGTCCTACGCTGAGCGAAGGCGCGTCCATCCCCTGCCCGCGTTGCGGTGGCTCTGGCCATATCCGTGACACCGAAAGCTCGGCCTTGCAGATCTTGCGGATCATTCAGGAAGAATCACTCAAAGACAGCACGGCCTCGGTGTTGTGCCAGGTGCCAGTGGATGTGGCGTCTTTTCTGCTGAATGAAAAACGCTCAGAGATCAGCAAAATCGAAATGAAGCAGCGCATCAACGTCCTGCTGGTGCCGAACAAAACGCTGGAGACGCCGAACTACCGCCTGGAACGCCTGAAGCACGACGACCCGCGCCTGGACAATATCGAAGCCAGCTACAAGTTGGCCGAAGAAATGGAAGACCCGACGCTGGTCACGCGTCGCAGCCAGGAAAAGCACAACAAGCAGGAGCCCGTTATCAAGGGCGTCTTGCCAGATGCCCACGAACCCCTGGCCCCTGCCGCCCCTGTCAAGGCTGCAGCCAAACCCGATGTGCCCACCGCCAAGTCAGCACCGGCTGCGACACCTGCACAAGCTGCAGCGCCTGCAGAAAAAGGTTTTTTCGGCTGGATCAAAGCTTTGTTTGGCGGCGCTGACGTGCCTGTCAAACCGACCGCAGCACCGGCTGGTGATGTGAAGAAAGATGACCGTGAAGGCGATGCACGCCGTGACGCTGCCCGTGATAGCCGCGGCGAACGCGGTGGCCGTGATGGCCGCCGTGGCGGCCGCGCCAGAGGCGAGCGCGGTGACCGTTCGGAAGGCCGAGGCGAAGGCCGGGCAGACGGTCGCAGCAACGAGCGCCGTGAACGTGGTCCCGATCAGCGGGGTGCTGAGCCGCGCAGCGAACAGCGCAATGACCAGCGCGGCGAACAACGAGGTGATCAACGCGTTGAAGGCCAGGACACGCGCGAGCCGCGCCCAGCGCGCGAGCCGCGTGAACCGCGCGAAGGCGGTCGCCAGGAGCGTCCACGCCGTGAACGCGGTGAGCGCGGTGAGCGAAGCAACGAGCCGCGCCCATCGGCCGATGCCACCGAGCAAGACATTGCACTGGCCAACAAGGCCGCCATGGCTGCGGCAATGGGTGGCGGGGCAGCGGACGCGGGCCAGGAAGCCCCGCGCCGTGAGCGTGGCGAGCGTGGTCGCCGCAATGACCGCCGTGGTGAGCCACGCACAGAGTCACGCACCGACTCACAAGATGCGCCACGCGAAGATCGCCAGCCATTGGGTGAGGCGCCGGCTGATCAAGCCGTCAGCATGGACATCAATGCACCTGCTGAAGGCGGCACAACCGGCGATCAGGCCAATGCACAACGTCCGCCGCGCGAGCGCCGCAGCCGTGACCGTTACGGCCGTGATCGCCGCGAACGCGCTGAGAATTCTGAGCGCAGTGAAAACGGCGCTGAGGCTGTTGCTTTTACTGAAAATCAGGTAACGAACGAGGCTGCTGACCAGCAAAAGCGTGGGCCAGTAGCTCCTGAATTTGTAGCGCCTACGTCTACAGTTTCCTCGGCTGTTGCAACGGCTGCCGTCGCTTCGCCGGCCCTGCCAGTACAGCCAGTCCAAAGCACACCCTCACCCTCACCCTCACCCTCACCCTCACCCTCACCCTCACCTCTGGCATCCGCTGCCAGCGCCCTGCCCAAGGTTCAGTCTTATGACTTGCCCTTGCAAGACCTGGTTCGGGTCGCACAAGGCTCCGGCCTCCAGTGGGTTAACTCTGATGCGGGCAAGATAGCAGAGGCACAGGCGGCGATTGCTGCTGAGGCCAAACCGGCACATGTGCCTCGCGCGCGCGCGCCTGTCGTGGTGTCCAACGATGGTCCACTGGTGCTGGTTGAAACCCGCCGCGACCTGCGTGAGATGGAACTGCCGTTTGAGAAGCCGGCTGCTTAACTAGCAGCACCAGCCACAAAAGCCCGTCCGACAGCTGTCGTGACGGGCTTTTTCATGGGTGTGATGTTGTGATGTTTGATGTTGCTGATGGAGCAGTCCAACGCTTGCGTTAGCGGCCATCAGGAGTGTCTGGCATCAGCAACGGCGACCAGCATTTACTGACGAGTTGATAGAAACGGGCTCTTTCACCTCTAAAAACGCAGTCGCCTGGAGGTCAAATCGACTTGTTGTCACGTGCGGCGTCACTGCTACCGGACAGCAGGAGCCATCATTTTCAGCAGACTGCTAGCGCAGCGCCGCCTGCTTGTAAGCCTCGGCGGCGGCAGCAGCATCACCACGCTGCTCGGCCAGCACAGCCAGAGCGCGCCAGGCGCTGCGGTTCAGGCCAGCGTCCTGCAAGCCCAGCACGGCCAGCGACAGCCACTGGCGCGCTTTGCCCCAAAGCTGGCGGCTCAATGCCGCCATGCCGGCAAGATACTGCACATTGGCGTCTCGCGGGCGGGCACCCTGCGCGGCTTCAATCCGGGCCAGCCAAGCAGCGTCAAGTGAATCCAGACCCGGCTCCAGCACCCCAATCAGCTTGATGCGCAAGCTGTCGCTCAACACGGACCCTGTTTGCATGGCTTGCTCCCACACCAGCAGCAACCAGCTACGCGCCAGCGCTGCGTCGCCATGCAGCGCCATCAGGCGCGCAGCGGCGTGCACCACCAGTTCAGGCATGGCGCGCTCGTTGTCGTCAAGCGCTGCCCAGGCCAACTCAAGTTGGGCCGGGTCATGCGCTTCGCTGAGCAGTTCCAGCCCCAGGCCGCGCACAATGCTTTGCGCTGCCGCCGACGAGAACGCCCGGTGCTTGGCCAGCAGGCGCGCGGTTTCCAGCGCCTGCAAGGTTTGCCGGAGTTGCCCGGTGGCGCGCAACTTCATGCGCAGGGCCAGTGTGCGCCTGCTGGCGCCTTGGGGCAGCTGCGCCAGGGCGTCCAGTGCAGAGCTGGGGTCGTTGTCGTCGAGCGCCCAGCGGGCCGCCCGCAATTGCACGCCTTCGCGTACTTCCTGCGCATGGCGCGGGGCCGAGCTTTGCAAGGCCGATTGCAAATGCTGGTCGCGCAAAGCCTTGTTTTGCAGCGCCTGTGCGCTTTCAGCCACCAACAGGTGCGCAAGTGATTGCAACTGGCTGGCCCGGCTGGCGCTGTAGCCTGGCACCTGACCCGTATCCTGAGCCAGTTGGGACAGGCTTTTTTCTTGCGCAATGGCGTTTTGTGCCGATTTGGTCGCGCGGATGTAACGCCCCGCCAACTGGTGCGCCAGCGCATCCATCAGCGCGCCGTGCATGGCACGTTCTTTTTGCTGCGCGCGCCAGGCCCTGGCCTCACTGGGCAGCGTGGCAACAGCTGACAGCGCGCGCAGCGCCAAATAAAGAACGGTAAAAAAGCCAGCCAGCAAAAAAATGGCCAGGTTGAACGACACATCCAGCCGATGGGGCGGCCAGAAAACACTCACCACGGCCTGGTTGTTGCCCGCAAACAAAGCGGTCGCAACCGCAATCACAAAGAGGGCCAGAAGCCAGAAAGCAGCGCGCATGTCAGGCCCCGGTTAGCGACCAGCCGCCGCTGTCGCCAGCGCTGCCATGGTGTCGTCCAGGCGCGGCAGCTCGCTGGTTTTCAGCTGGTTTTGGACTTGCTGAAGCAGTTGCACCGCGGCCTGGGTTTTGCGCGATGTGGGGTCAAAATACTTGCCCAGCCAGGTGCCGGCGTTGGCCAGGTCAGCGCGCGCTGCGTCGGTCTGCCGGGCCAGCAGACCCAAACGCGCGTTCAGCAGGCGCAGCTTGAGGTTTTCACGCAAGAAAAACGACTGCTCTGGGGACATCAGTGCCGCCTCGGGCTGCTCAATGCGGCTGACGCGCAGCAGCTTGCGACCTTCTTCGTGCAGAGCATTGAGAACACGACGAACCGCAGTCTTGGCATATTGCATATCAAACCAACCCCACCATGCCGGGCTGCCTTGGCCCTCCGCAGGTTTGACAGGCACTGCCGCGGACTGGGCTGCTGCATTCACAGACGCGGCATGGGGAACGCCGTTGGCCACGGGCAGTTCATCGGCCATGCGGCTCAGCTCGTCAATCTTGATCATCAGGGCAGGGACATCGGTCAGGCTGGCGGCCTTGATGAGGTCGGAATCTTTGGCAATGGCGCGCATCAAAGGGCTCAAGCGTGGTTGCGCGGCCCGTTGCAAACGCTGCTGGGCCGATGCCAGCGCGGTCAGCAGCGGCACCGGGCTGCCTGTCAGCTGGGCTTGCTGCTGGGCCAGCCGCAAGGCTGACTCAATGTCCACCACCAGATTTTCATCGCGCGAGCGTGACAAACTTTGCATCAGCTCTTCTAGCTGCGCGCGCTGCAAACTCACTTCACTGATGCGGTTTTCCTGCAAGGTCAGGCGGGCGGCAAGGTCGCGCGTGCTGTCTTGTGCCGCCTTGGCCAAGGTCCGGGCTTCAATCGCTTGCGCGCCCGCATCCAGGCTGCGCCTGGCCAGCTCTTCCTGGATGTTGGCCAACTTTTGCCACAGCAAACCGCTGACCAGCAAGGCTGCTGCGCCCACAGCCAGTACCGCGTAGGCCAGCTTTTTAGGCACTGTAAAGCCGGTCGCTTGCGTTGCGGGTTCGGCGTGCGTCAGTGTTGCTAATCTTTCTGTAGGGTGGTCACTCATGGTGACGTCGATTCTATCGAGGCAAGCGCCTGCACAATGTCAGGCAAGGCTGGGCGTGACGGCTTCACAACACCCCAGCCTGCTTGAAGGGCGGCAGCCTGAATGCGGGGATGGGTAGCGATAGCCCGTGCGCTTTGCCAATCAACGTCCCTCAAGCCAGCTTGCTGCGTCAGGTTGGCCACGGCTTCAGAACTGCTGAACAGCCAGACCGATCGGTCTTGGCTGGCGGCTTTGGCCACATCTATTTGCATGCTGGTCAGTTGCGGCGCACGGCGCTCGTAGCTGCTGACTATCTCTACCGTGCTGCCTGCAGCGCGCCACTGCTGCGCCAGCCAGTCGCGGCCCGTAGCGCCCCCACCTTCAGACGCCTCACCCTTGCCGCGCACGATCAATACCCGGCCATCCTGCCAGTCGCGCTGGCCGACTACTTGCCACAAGCTTTCAGAGTCAAACTGCGCTGCGTCGGGTGCGGGCGCGTCGATCTGGTTCGCGGGTACGCCTGCGGCCCGCAACGCGGCAGCCGTGCCCGGGCCAGGCGCCAGAAAACGCACATCGGCAGAAAGCTCTTGTGCTATTTTTTGAATAGCTGCTTGCGTACCTGTGGATGGATCAAAAGCCGTTTTTGAAACCTGAAAGGCGCCGAAAAAGTGCTCGACGGCGTTGCCACTGACAAACATGCAGGCAGTCAGGTCGTTCAATTTTTTCCAGGCCTGCTGCAGCGCTGCACTGTCTGCCGGATGTGAGACTGCCGCAATCTCAATGAGCGGCAAGGCCTGCGCTTTGAACCCGCTTTGCTGCAGCCGGGAGACCCAAGCCAGTGCATCATGCGCAGGCCGCGTGACGATGACTCTGCTCACCACGCTTCCTGACGTTGCCATCAGGGCGCCAGGTTAGCCGCCCAGACCGCCCCACCCGCTCGAAGTTGCGCAGCCACCGCCTCGCCCAGCGCTTGAGCGTCGTCAAAGGTGTTCACCACAGCCGTCTTTTGCGCATGCACCAATGGCGTGATGGCCCCGAGCTCAATACTGGCGGGGTCACCCCAGGCCGCTTGTAGCAGCATGCCCTTGTCCCCGCCAGAGGCCGGCCCACGGGTAAAAGCCGCCAGCGGCATCGAGCAACTGCCGCCCATGGCGCGCGATACGGTGCGCTCAGCGGTCACGGCCAGCCATGTCGGCATGTCGGCCAGAGTTTTCAAGCCTTCCAGCAAGTCCGCCCGGTCAGCACACACCTCAATGCCCAAAGCGCCCTGCCCTGCGGCGGGCAGCATGTCGGTCGTCGCAAAGCTGGCGCGAATGCGCTCAGGCATTTCAAGCCGCTTTAAACCCGCTGCCGCCAGCACAATCGCGTCATACTGGCCTTCATCGAGCTTGCGCAAGCGCGTGTCCAGGTTGCCGCGCAGCGGTTCGATGTTGAGGTCCGGTCGCAGGCTTTTCAGCAGCACCAGGCGGCGCAGACTGGACGTTCCAACGACGGCACCCAGCGGCAAATCGGCAAGCGATGCATAGCTGTTCGACACAAAGGCATCGTGCGGGTCTTCGCGCGTCATCACGCAAGCCAGGGCAAAGCCTTCTGGCAAGTCCATCGGCACGTCTTTGAGCGAATGCACGGCAATGTCGGCACGGCCTTCTTGCAAGGCGACTTCAAGCTCTTTGACAAACAGGCCCTTGCCGCCAACTTTGCTGAGCGACCGGTCCAATATCTGGTCACCCATCGTCGTCATGCCCAGCAGCTCAACCTGCCAGCCAAGCCGCGTTTCAAGCAGCGCTTTGACATGCTCGGCCTGCCACAGCGCCAGCCGGCTTTCGCGGGTAGCTATCACCACTTTTTTAACTGTTGTTGTCGCTGCTAAATGTGCTGAATGTGCTGCTGTGTCGTCCGTCGCTTGCATGTCTGTCGCCTCGTAACCTGTTTATAGTCATGTGCAGAATTACAATGCTAGCATGCAAGCCGACCTCACAAGAGCCCAAAACCCATGACCCAAAGAGCCGCCAAAATAGCCCATAAAAATAGCGAGCGCCCACTGGCAGAGGACATTCGGCTACTGGGCCGCATTTTGGGTGACGTGATTCGGGAGCAGGAAGGCGCTGCCGCCTACGATCTGATTGAACAGGTGCGCAAGCTGTCGGTTGCGTTCAGGCGAGACGCCGATGTTGAGTCTGACAAGGCACTGAAAAAGCTGCTCAAGGGCTTGTCAGGCGACCAGACTGTCAGCGTGATTCGCGCGTTCACCTACTTCAGCCACCTGGCCAATCTGGCCGAAGACCGACACCACATTCGCCGCCGCACGATTCACGAACGGGCGGGTGATACGCAAGAGGGCAGCATTGACGTGGCGCTGGCCCGGCTGCGCTGGGCGGGCATTGCACCCAAAACCATTGTCCACGCGCTGGCAAACAGCTTTGTTTCCCCGGTTCTCACCGCCCACCCGACAGAAGTACAACGCAAAAGCATTCTGGATGCCGAGCGCAACATTGCGCAACTACTGACAGCGCGCGACGACATCAAGGCCATGGCCTTGGCGACCAGTGCCATCAGCCCGGCACTTGCGGCCAAAGACGCGCTGACCCCACGCGAGCTGGCGGCCAATGAAGCGCAACTGCGTGCCCGTGTCATGCAGCTGTGGCAAACGCGCCTGCTGCGCTTTACCAAGCTGACAGTGGCCGATGAAATTGAAAACGCTTTGAGCTACTACGAAGCGACTTTTTTGCGCGAAATCCCCAAGCTGTATGCCAACCTGGAGCGTGAACTTGGTCACCTGCCCGTACACAGTTTTTTGCGCATGGGCCAATGGATAGGCGGCGACCGCGACGGCAACCCGAATGTGAGCGCCGACACCCTCAACTACGCACTGAGCCGCCAGGCCGAAGTCGCGCTGCGCCACTACCTGACAGAGGTGCATTTTTTAGGCGGCGAGCTATCGCTGTCAGCCATGCTGGTAGACATCAGCCCGGCCATGCAGGCCCTCAGCAACAACTCACCCGACACCAACGAACATCGGCAAGACGAGCCGTATCGCCGTGCGCTGACAGGCATATATGCGCGCCTGGCGGCCACATTGAAAGCTCTGACAGGTGGCGACGCTGCGCGACACGCCGTGGCCCCGCAAAACGCCTACACCAGGTCTGAAGAGTTTTTAGCCGATTTGCGCACGATTGCAGCCTCGTTAAAAGCAAATCACGGTGAAGCACTGGTTGCCCAGCGCCTGCACCCGCTGATTCGCGCGGTCGATGTGTTTGGTTTTCATCTGGCAACGGTTGACTTGCGCCAAAGCTCTGACAAGCACGAAGAGGTGGTGGCTGAACTGCTGGCCAAGGCGCGCATAGCGCCCACATACGCCGCACTTGATGAAGCCGCCAAACGCGAACTGCTGATGCGCTTGTTGAACGACGCGCGGCCACTTCGTGTGGTCGGGGCCGCGTACTCAGCCCATGCGCGGGCCGAGCTCGCCATTTTTGAAGCGGCACGCACAGCACGAGCCCGCTTCGGCAAAGAAGCAATACGGCATTACATCATCAGCCATACCGAAACGGTGAGCGACTTGCTCGAAGTACTGTTGCTGCAAAAAGAAGTCGGGCTGATGCACGGCATTCTGGAAGACAGCGCAAGCTGTGATCTCATCGTCGTACCGCTGTTTGAAACGATTGAAGACCTGCGCAATGCAGAGCCCATCATGCGCGAGTTCTATGCCCTGCCCGGCATGGCGCAGTTCGTCAAACGCAGCGGGGCCGAACAGGACATCATGCTCGGCTATTCAGACAGCAACAAGGATGGCGGCATTTTTACCAGCAACTGGGAGCTGTACCAGGCCGAGATTGCACTGGTGGCGTTGTTTGAGGAACTCGCTAACTCTTTCAATATTCAGTTGCGCATGTTCCACGGTCGAGGCGGCACCGTTGGCCGTGGCGGCGGCCCCAGCTATCAGGCGATTCTGGCGCAGCCACCCGGCACGGTGCGCGGCCAAATCCGCCTGACCGAGCAAGGCGAAGTGATTGGCTCCAAATACGCCAACCCCGAAATCGGCCGACGCAATCTCGAAACCCTGGTGGCCGCCACGCTGGAGGCCACGCTGCTGCAACCCACCAAGCCAGCCACGAAAGCGTTCTTGCAGGCAGCTGCCACCTTGTCATCGAGCAGCATGACCGCCTACCGCGCGCTGGTGTACGACACACCCGGATTCACCGAGTATTTTTTCAGCGCCACACCGATACGGGAAATCGCAGAACTCAACATTGGCTCACGCCCGGCATCGCGAAAACCCAGTCAAAAAATTGAAGACCTGCGCGCCATTCCCTGGGGCTTTAGCTGGGGTCAGTGCCGCCTGACGCTGCCCGGCTGGTACGGTTTTGGCTCGGCGGTTGACAGCATGCTGGCCGAAGGCGGCACACCCGCCAAACGCAAGGAAGCCACCGCCTTGCTGCAAAAAATGGTCAAGGAATGGCCGTTTTTCAGGACGCTTTTAAGCAATATGGACATGGTGCTCGCCAAAAGTGACCTGGCCCTCGCATCGCGCTATTCAGAACTCGTGACGGATGTCAAACTTCGCAAAAAGATTTTCAGCGCCATCGAAGCCGAATGGCACCGCACCGTGAGCGCTCTGGCACTGATCACCGGTGAAAAGCACCTGCTGGCAGACAACGCCTCGCTACAACGCTCCATCCGCCACCGTTTTCCCTACATCGACCCCCTGCACCATTTGCAAGTAGAGCTGGTGCGCCGCTACCGCGCAGGGCAGGCCGACGAACGCGTGCAGCGCGGGATTCATATTTCGATCAACGGGATTGCGGCTGGGTTGCGGAATACCGGGTGAGTTTGCTGTGTAGTTTGCAGCCGTTTATTCAAACATGATGATGCAGTTGTAGAAGTGAAAATTGAATTCGTCTTTGAAATCACGTCATCGTTCATGCGCTACATCATCGGCCTTCACGCAAAATCACCCAGCAGGTAAAACCCAGAGGTTTCGCGCAAATTTGAACAGCGTATGGGTAAGAAAATCCACCGCCATCAACCTACGGCCCCACCACCTTCAACCCATCAAAGTAATGCCGATAAAACCCGGCGTCCGTCGTCAGCAGCGCATCAGCCTGCTTGATAGCGTGCGCACCGATTAAAAAATCAGGTGCGACAAGTTCGCGCGGCCCTTTGTTCCGCGCATAGCCGCGCATAATGCGCGCGGCCTCGAGCGCAGCGTCGATTGACAGCGGGTCATGGTCTATCTGGCACGCTGCCAAAAAATCTTTCAGGTCTTGTTCGTCGGCAAAGTAGCGCCCCAGTTCAGCCACGACAACGGCACACACGCACAGACTGCCGTGCGCCAAAGCTGCAACGAGCGCGGTTTGCGCTGCTTGCGCACCGGGTGCGCCTTTGACAATGTCAAACAGTACGCTTGAATCAACGGCTGTTTTCATTTGCGCGCCGCTTGGGCGGCCTTCCACGGCACGTCCCGGCCGCGCATTTCAGACAAGGCCTGCTCAGTGGTCAAGCCGTCATCGACCGCCTTACCCACCCAGCGGCTCAGGTCGAGTTGGACTTTTTTTTCAATCAGCAATCGACCATCTTCAATGCGCAGTTGCAGCTTACTGCCGGGTTTGAGGCCCAGCGCATCACGCGCTTCCTTCGGGATGACGATCTGGCCACGCTCAGCCAATGTGATGTCCAGGGTTTCCATGTCTTACCTTCATAAGCTATCGATCCAGTATGCCAGAGTAAGTATGAAATTTAAAGTACGTCAAATTGAAGATTGTCTGAATGGTGCACCAATGCTATATAAATAATAGCCCCCCGCGCACATATCCATTGGCCTAGAGGCCAAAAAGATATCTGAAAAAGGGTCAGAAACAGCTTTTCAAGCCCGAGAAAGCCCGCGCTACAACCAAAACTCCGTTCCACACCCTGAAAAGCATCGTTTTCAGGCATCAAAAGTGGCTCTAGGCTAATGGATACATGGGCTAGCAGCTCCTGAAAAAATAGCAATTTCGAGATTAAAAAACCTTTATCGCTCGTCACCAAGCCCCAGTCCTACACCAAGAGCGGTGGCGGCTGATGTGAAAACCGGGGGGTGTTGCGTAGGATCGATTGAAGGCCGAACCGCTTGATCTCTGTTGCCCAAGAGGCCGGCGCGACGTTGCCGCCCTCGACTTATCCGGAGCAGACCATGACGACCTTGACAACCCCAGCGGTATTCATTGACCCCCGCACTGACTTTGTGTCCACCGACAATGCAGCCCTGGCCTCGCACATGAGCAACTGCGCGAGCAAGCGCAGCCGGTTTTTTAGTCTGCATGCAGCGCTAGAGCTGGCGCACTCGGTCGTTTTCAGCCGCATGGTGACAGCGGCGGTGTTTGCTGTGGTGCTGTTGGCGGTGACTGGCATCGTTTGAGGATGTGAAAACCACAGCACTCGACCGGCTGGACAGCCTCAGCCCTTACGCCAGAGCAATACTCACCAGCAACGCAGAGCGGCCAGAGCCCCTGATTCGTGCCGAACTGTTTGGCACGCAGCGCTTTGAAGAACACGGCCGCAGCCTGGCACAGGCGCAAACGGTGCGCACCAGCAAAAGCTGGGGCGAAAGCCTGTCGTTTTTTCCACGCGTACCGGGCAACATTGCAGCGCTACGCCAGTCTTATGACTACATCGCCACCATCTCGCTAAGCGGCCAGTACGTGACGCCTGCGGCTGAATGGCTGCTGGACAACTTTCATCTGGTGGAAGCGCAGTTGCAGCAAATCCATGAAGGCGTACCGCGCCGCTACTATGCGGACCTGCCTAAGCTGACCGACAAACCGCTGGAAGGCTTGCCGCGTGTGTATGGCATTGCCTGGGCTTATGTGGCGCATACCGACAGTGTGCTGGACCCAGCGCTTTTTACCGCCTTTTTGCATGCCTATCAGGAGGTCAATCAGCTCAGCCTGGGCGAGCTTTGGGCACTGCCGACCACGCTGCGGGTGGTGCTGCTTGAAAACCTGCGTCGGGTGGCCGACCACATTGCCGAAGGCAAGGCCGCGCGTGAAGCAGCTCACGCTGTATGGGACGCCAAGGGGGCTTTGGCCGAAAACGAGTTGAATGACCTGCTGGCTGGCATGCGTGCCAGAGGCTTGGAGCGGGGGTTTTTAACCCAGTTGTGGCAGCGCATACCTGACCAGCCAACCGATACATCTGCCATGCTGGTGTACTGGATCAACCTGCACTGTGCCGATGGGCCGACGCTCATTGCGGAGAGCCAGACCTTGCAGGTGTCCTCCAACCTGACCATCAGTAACATCATCAACAGCCTGCGCCTGATCGGTCAGGTTGACTGGCGCGAGTTGATTGAACCCGTCAGCAGCGCGCTGCAGGTGCTTCGGCAGCTTCCCGGCTTCGTGCTGGACAGCGAAGGAACGCGCCAGCAAATCACGCAGGCGATGGAAAAAGTGGCACGAGACAGCGGGCAAACCGAGCTGGCGGTGGCCAGGGCAGTCGTGAGCCGGACTCACATTTTTAGCAAAGGCAGCGAAGCCACGGCGGCTTACCACCTGATAGGGCCAGGGCATGCGGCGCTGCTTGAAAGTTTGACGCTGCACAAACCGGCGGCAGGCAAAAGCTTGCGTCTGAACGTCACGCTCAAGCCTGCATGGCGCCTGCGGCTTTACCTGCTGGCCTTGCTGCTGGGCACCGTCACGCTGCTGATCCTGGTCAACAGGCCGCTAAATGATTGGGCTGACTGGGACTGGATGCAGTGGGTGGCTTTGGCCCTGATGGCCTGGCCTGCATCTGAAGCCGTCGCGGCCGTCATTCACCGCGTGATTGCAGAGTCAACCCGCATCAAACCCATGTCCCGGCTGAACTTTGCCAGCGGCATTCCGCCCGAGCACCGGGTGCTGGTGGTGATGCCATGCATGCTGACATCCGTGGCGTCCATCAAAGCTTTAGCCGAGCGGCTGCAGCTGCACTGGCTGGCGAGTCTGGAGGTCAACGCCCAGTTTGCGCTGCTGTCTGACTGGGCAGACGCCGACCAGGCCAGCATGCCGACTGACAACGCCTTGTTGAAAGAAGCGCTGGCGCAAGTGGCCCAACTGAATGCCGCCCACCCATCAGCCGACGGTCAGGCAGCGCGCTTTTTGGTGATTCACCGCGGGCGCACATGGTGCAGCACCGAAGGCAAATGGATCGGCTGGGAGCGCAAGCGCGGCAAGCTAGAAGCGCTGGTGCGATTGATTGCTACAGCGGACATCCCCGGCACGCCCAACAACAGCGCGTTTGACAGCACGTTTTATCTTGCCAACGGCATGCACCTGGCAAGCGGCATCCAACACATCGTGACACTCGTCAGCGACACCGGCCTGCCGCCCACCGCACTGCGCGAGCTGGTGGCCATTGCGGCGCACCCACTGAACACGCCGCACATTGACGCCAACAGCAGACGCGTGACCGGTGGCTACGGCATTTTGCAGCCGCGCGTGGTCACGCCGCTACCGCAAGCCGCCGAATGCTCGCCGTTTCAGGTCATGTTTGCTGGCCAGTGCGGCCTTGACCCGTACAGCAACGGCACATCTGATGTGTACCAGGACCTGTTTGGACTGGGCTCGTTTACCGGCAAGGGGCTGCTGAATGTCAAAGCACTGCATGCCGTTCTGGACGGCCGCTTTGCCGACGAGTCGGTGCTCAGCCATGACCTGCTCGAAGGCAGTATCAGCCGCTGCGCTTACGTGAGTGATGTGGTCCTGATCGAAGACCATCCACACCACGCAGGCGTGGACGACTCGCGCCAGCACCGCTGGGCACGTGGCGACTGGCAGTTGCTGCCGCTGATGCTGCACGCCAAAAAATATGGCATTGACAGCCTGGGCCTGTGGAAGATGTTTGACAACTTGCGCCGCTCGCTGCTGGTGCCAGCGTCTTTGGCCTTGCTGGTATGGCTTGTCTTTACCGATGCCATGGCCTTATCAAAAGCAGTAGCCTTGGTGCTGGCCGCTTTTTTGGCTGGGCCACTGCTGGGTGCGCTGGCAGGGCTTGTGCCTACCCGGCGCGGCATTGTGCTGCGGCATTTCTTTCATGTGGGTATGGCTGTGCTGTGGCGCTCGTTTGGCGCGGCGGCATGGCAATTTACCCAGCTGGTTCACAAAGCCGTTTTGCAGTCGGATGCCATTGCCCGCGCGCTTTGGCGCCTGACCATCAGCCGCAAGCATTTGCTGCAGTGGACGACTGCTGCGCAAGCGCAGTCTGCCGCCAGGTACACACTGGACACCTTTGTAAGGCAACAGGCCGCGACATCGTTGGCCTGCATCGTGCTGGCCGTGCTGGCGCTGCTGTACAGCCCTTACCCCGAAGCTGTGGCTCTGTTTACGCTGTGGGCACTGGCACCGGTCTTCGCCTGGTGGGTAAGCCTGCCAGCCAGGCAGCCCAAAACCCAGCGGCTTAACGCTGAAGAGCGCGCCTATTTGACGGTCATTGCGAGCGACACCTGGCGCTTTTTTGAGCACTGCATCAGCCCGCAAGACAACCACCTGCCGCCCGACAACCTGCAAGTCGATTCGCAGCCCACGCTGGCGCACCGCACGTCGCCCACCAACATTGGTCTGTACCTGCTGGCAGTGTGCTGCGCACGCCATTTTGGCTGGATCAGCACGGCAGAAGTGATCAACCGCCTGCTGGCAACGCTGGGCACCGTGGAGCGCATGGCCAAACATGACGGGCATTTGTACAACTGGTACCAGACCGAAACGCTGGAAGTGCTGCAGCCCGCCTATGTGTCCACCGTTGACAGCGGCAATATGGCGGGCCACTTGCTGGCAGTCAGCAGTGCTTGCAACAGTCTGGCACGCAAGGCCGACACCCACGCCTTCGAAAAGCAGCAGCTCGAGCACATCGCCGCGCAATGCATGCGCCTTTGCATGGGCATGAACTTTCGCAGCCTGTACAACCCCAAGCGTCACCTGTTTCATATTGGCCTGCGCGTCGATGACCACACACTCGACGCCAGCTACTACGACTTGCTGGCGTCAGAGTCGCGGCTGGCCAGCTTTGTCGCCATTGCCAAGGGCGACGTACCGCGCCGCCACTGGATGGCCCTGGGCCGCGCATTTTTGTCCAGCGGTGTCACGCCGGGGCTGAAGTCCTGGTCTGGGTCGATGTTTGAATACCTGATGCCCTCTCTGGTGATGCACGAGCCCGATCAGGGGCTTTTGCATTCGTCCAGCCTGGCCGGCGTGATGGAACAGCAGATTTTTGGCGCTGCACAGGCCCTGCCCTGGGGGGTGTCTGAATCGGCCTACTTTGCACAAGACCATTCGCTGGCCTACCAATATTCACCATTCGGTGTACCGCGCCTGGCGCTGCGCCGCACGCCCGCCAGCGACAAAGTAGTGGCCCCCTACGCCACGCTACTGGCCACCATGCTGAGCCCGAAGCCCGCGATTGCCAACTTGCGCCGGATGGAACTGCTGAACGCGCGCGGCGAGTACGGTTTCATGGACGCGATTGACTTTACCGAGGCACGCCAGCCCCACCTTGAGAGATTCAGCGTCGTTAAAAACTATATGGCCCACCATCAGGGCATGACGCTGGTCGCACTGTGCAATGTGCTGTGCAGCCGGGCACCGCAGCGCTGGTTTGCACAAACGCCGCTGGTGGCGGCCTACGACACCTTGCTCCACGAGCGTTGCCCCCGGCAAATCGTCAGCAGCGCCAACCCGCGCAGAACGCCTGCATCGACTGACAATGCCTCCAACAGCGCGTTTCAGTCGCGCGCCATCAACCCGCAAGCACCGCAGTGGCAGCCCACACACCTGCTGTCGAACGGCCGTTACAGCGTGGCGTTGCGGCCCAACGGCGCAGGTGTCAGTCGCTGGCAGCAAGGCAATACGCGCATCAACATCAGCCGCTGGCGCGACGACTTGCTGCGCGATGCGTACGGCAGTTTTATTTACCTGCGCACGGGCAGCGAGGTTCAGGCCTATTCCGTCACTGCGCGCCCGGCCCCACACCCACAGTGGCGCTACAACTGCTGCTTTATGGCAGACCGAGTTCAGTTCGATGCAGCGTCCCATCAGCTCAAGGCAACCACCACCGTGCTCGTCAGCCCAGAAGACGACACCGAGCTGCGCACCATCGTCATCACCAATTTGCTGGATGTAGCTGTCACTTACGAGGTGGTGTCCTGCTTTGAAGTGGTGTTGGCCGAGGCCAGCGCCGACGAGGCCCACCCTGCGTTTTCAAACCTTTTTATAGACACCACCTGGCACGCGCCCTGGCGTGCATTGCTCTTGAGCCGCCGCCCCCGATTGCAGGGCGACCCACAGGTGTCAGCGGCGCATTTTTTGGCCGAAGCCGATGCAGACATCGTGTCGCTGGACTGCATCACAGACCGCCGCGCCTTTTTGGGTCGTAACCGCAGCCGCAGCCAACCCGCCACAGCACAAGCCTGGGCAAGCGATACAGACGCCAGCCCCGTCAATGGGCTTGACCCGGTGGCCTGCCTGCGCGTGAAGGTGCGCATCGCAGCGGGCGGCGTGGCCCGGCTCAGCTTTGCCACCACGGCTGCGGTAGACCCCGCCGAGCTGGCAGGCCGCATTGACAAATACCTGCAGCCCATGCACCTGGAACGCGCGGCCCGGATGGCAGCAACGCTGGCTCAGGTACGCCTGCGTGACCTGGGCATTGATGCCGAAGAAAACGCAGCCCTGCAAGACCTGGCGACCACGCTGATGTACAGCAGCCCACGGCCGAACATGAGTTCAATGCCAAGCAACAAGACGAACAGCACGCTCATCGACCAAAAGCATCTGTGGCGGCTTGGCATTTCGGGCGACAAACCCATCTTGCTGGTACACATCCATTCCGCCGAAGGCCTGGGGTTGATTCATTCGCTGCTGCGTGCGCAGCCCTGGTGGAGCTTTGGCGCACTGGCTACCGATGTGGTGGTGCTCAACAGTGAGGACAACTCTTATTTGTCGCCTTTGCAGCATGACATCGTGGCCCAACGCGACCGCCTGAACCATAAGGTACAGCACAGCTTTCCGCCTGCAACTGCGGCGGGCTTTCATCTGCTGCGTGAGCATGAGGTGTCGCCGTCTGAAAAGGCCGCACTCTTGGCCATGGCGCGGGTGGTGTTGATTGCTGACGGCAGACCCATTGAAACGCAAGTGACAGCCCTCAAAACGTCGTGGCATCAAGAGCGCAAGGCGGGCAAACCCAAAGCAGCTGAGCTGACCCTGCGGCAGGCACTGCCCGCGCCAGGCAGCATCACGACGCCAGTTGGCAAATTCGACAACACCACTGGCGAGTTTCAGTTCGACATCAGCCCCACACAGCGGCCACCGCGCCCCTGGGTGAACGTGATTGCCAACCCATCGTTTGGCTTTCAGGTGTCTGAGACTGGCAGCGGTTACACCTGGGCCACCAACAGCCGCCAGCACCAGGTCACCCCGTGGAGCAATGACCCGGTACAAGACCCAACACATGAGCATTACCTGCTGCAAGACATGGAGACCAGCCAGTTTTTGCGCTTGACCCCCGGTCACCAGCACAGCCCGCCCAGCAACCCGATCGGCGGCGCATCGTCAAAGCACCGTGTACGCCACGGTCAGGGCTACAGCGTTTTTGAAAGCACGCATGACCAGCTTGAGGTGCAGACAACATTTTTTGTTGCTCGCCAAGAAGCGGTCAAGCTGGTGCATGTGCAACTGCGCAACAACGGCAAGCAGCACAGAGCCTTGCGGGCCCTGGCGATGGCCGAATGGCAAATGGGTGCCAGCCCGATTGAGCGCCGCACGGTGCTGACGTGGAACCCACCTGACACGCCCGCCGTGCTGGCCCAGCAACGCCAAAGCCGCGCGGGCTTTGGGGGCAGCACAGCGTTTTTGGCGCTCGCGGGCCTGCCGGGCACGGTGCAGTGGACCTGTGATCGCAGCGAATTTTTTGACTCGTCGGGCCAGCTGATCTGGCCCACCACTCTGGGCCAACGCAGTGGCGGTGGGCTGGACGCGTGCGGTGCAGCGGCCAGCAGCTTCAAGCTGGCGCCCGGTGGGGTTGTCAGCTTCACATTCATTTTGGGGCACGCCCCTGATGCCGCCGAGGCAGAGCAACTGGCCGCAACATGGCTTCACAAAGACGTGCCGCAAGCGCTCCAGAACTCCCGGGCCTTCTGGGATGACCTGCTGGGGCGGATTCAGGTCAGCACGCCTGATCCACTGTTTGACGCGCTGGTCAACCGGTGGCTGCTGTACCAGACCCTCACCTCGCGCCTGTGGTCCAAGGCCGGTTTTTATCAAGCCGGCGGTGCGTTTGGCTTTCGGGACCAGTTGCAGGACAGCATGGCCTTTGCCATGGTCGCACCCGAGCGCCTGCGCGAGCAGATTGTGCTGAACGCATCACGCCAGTTTCTTGAGGGCGACGTACAACACTGGTGGCACGCTCCCGGCGGTGAAGGCGTGCGCACCCATTTCAGCGACGACTTGCTGTGGCTGCCTTTTGCATGCGCACATTATGTGAACGTGACCGGCGATGCAGGGCTGCTCGATGAGTCGGTGGCCTTTTTACAGGGCGCAGCCATTCCCGACGGCGCCGAGGACGCCTATAACGCGCCCGATGTCAGCGACACACGGGCATCGGTGTACGAGCACTGCGCCCGCGCCATTGACCGCAGCCTGGCGACTGGCACGCACGGCCTGCCGTTGATGGGCACAGGTGACTGGAACGACGGCATGAACCGCGTCGGCCATGAAGGCAAGGGCGAGTCGGTGTGGCTGGGCTGGTTCTTGTGCAACGTGACGCAAAGCTTTGCACCGCTGGCCAGGGCCCGCGGCGACAGCCTCAGGGCAGATACCTGGCTCAATGCCAGGCAAGGCTGGATACAGGCACTGCACACCCATGGCTGGGACGGTGAGTGGTTCAGACGCGCATTTTTTGACAACAGCGCGCCGCTGGGCTCGTCCAGCAATGACGAATGCAAGATCGATTTGATTGCGCAGGCCTGGTCAGTGCTGTCAGGTGTCTCCAGCGAGCCTTTCATGCAAAGCGCCATGCAGTCGATGACGCAGCAACTGATAGATAACGATACAGGTTTGCTCCACCTGCTGGCACCGCCGTTTGAAAAGTCAGTCAACAACCCCGGCTACATTCAGGCTTACCCGCCCGGCGTGCGTGAAAACGGCGGCCAGTACAACCATGCCGCCGTTTGGGCCATGATGGCGCAAGCCCAGACGGGCGATGCACAGGCCGCATGGGACAGTTTTAAAGCCATCAGCCCTGCCCACCGCAGCCAGCATGCCAGCCGCGGGCCTCTGTACGAGCTGGAACCCTACGTCACGGCCGGCGACATCTACGGCGCCGCCCCCTATTGCGGGCGTGGCGGCTGGAGCTGGTACACCGGCTCAGCGGCCTGGCTGTACCGCGCGGCACTGGAGAGTCTGCTGGGACTCAACGTACACAAAGGCCAGCTGTCCTTAAGCCCCTGCGTGCCAGCCGACTGGCCGTCGTTTGAAGTCACTTTGCGACCGCTTGGGCGTGAGTTGACGGTGCGCTGGCAACGTCGGCAAGCCGAGCAAGGGTCCGGGTTAAAACCTGACCGGGTATTGAAAGCAGGCCAGGTGCTGCTGCTGTCAGAGCTGCCTGCACAGGCTTTGGTTGTGGTCTGGTCTGGTTCTGAATAAATGGAACACATCGCTGCTTGCCGGTGGTTTTAAAACAGCGCTGAAACCTGGTGTCCAATAGCGGCATGAACCCACTGCAAAGCACGCCCATACTGCACGTCAGCAAGCTGAACTTCAGTTGGCCAACCCAACAACTGATCACTGATTTTTCAGCCGATATCCTGCCTGGCATCACACTGGTCAAAGGTGGCGACGGGCGCGGCAAAAGCACACTTCTCAAGCTGCTGGCGGGCGTACTGCCGGCGCATAGTGGGCAGTTGCAGATCAACGGGATTGACCTGCACACTCAGCTCGTCAATGACAACACCCAGGTCTTTTGGGCTGATCCGCGTAGCGATGTGTTTGACCAAATGAGCGTGCCTGACTATTTTGAATGGCAGCAGCGTCGACATGCTCATTTTGATGACGGCATTCTGGCTGAAGCAGTGGCGGGCCTGGGCCTGGGTGAGCATCTCCACAAACAGCTTTACATGCTGTCAACCGGATCCAAACGCAAGGTTTTTATCGCGGCCGCGTTTGCCTCAGGTGCGGCGCTGACGCTTTTGGACGAGCCGTTTGCAGCTGTCGATGCGGCGTCAATCGGCTTCATGTTTAGGTGGCTAAAAGCTGCACAAAGCGGCACCAACAGGGCTTGGGTGATAGCCGACTACGTGGCACCCGATGGTCTGCGCTTGAGGCAGACCGTTGATCTGGGTGACTGAATTTTCAGGTCAAATACAGCCATGCAGAACGACCCAGCCATTGACCAGCGCCTGACCCAGCTGGAAATTAAGGCGACCTACACCGAAGACCTGGTTGAACAGCTCGAGCAAATCATTGTGCAGCAGCAACAGCAAATTGGCCTGCTGCTGCGCGAGGTGGCAGAGCTGAGGCTACCGTCTACCGACGGCGGCTTGGGTGCTGCCCGCAGCCTGCGTGATGACTTGCCGCCGCATTTTTAAACGCTACCGAATAAATAGCAACTCACCCTTTTAATTGTTGAGCTACAACCCTATTTGACCCACTAAAATACGCCGAAAACGCGGCTTTTAGCTGTCCCAGTCACCACCGCCCACATCGGCACTGCCCGCATCGTCCCAGCCCGCGCTGTCGTTCATGCCGAAGTTCTGGCCACCCATGTCGGCGTTTCCTGGCAAGGGCTCCAGCCGATTGCCAGCGTTGTCGTTCAAATGCCCGGCGCCGTTGTTTGAGCTGCGTTCGTCATTGCCCATCAGGTTTTTGCCAATGGCCTGCGCTGCCATCACGCCTGCGCCTACAGCCAGGCCAGTGGCCAGGCCACCCATCACCCTGCCACCCATGCCGGTGCCAGCGGGTTGTTGGCCATAGCCGGGCTGAGCATAGGCAGGCGCCACACCAGAGCCAAACGCTTGCGGGCCATTCAGGCCGCTGCCTATGCCGCCGCTGCCAGCACTTGTTGCTGCCGCCATACCGGCTGGCGCGCTGTAGTCGACGGGCGCTGCAGGTTTGCGGCGAATCAGCCACACCACCAGACCCACCACGCCGGCACCCAAAATCAACAGCAAGGCAGGTGAGAAAGACGACGTGGCCGTGGCGGGCGTATCCATGCCAAAGGTCTGTTTGGTGGTCGCGGCAGCGCCCGGTGCAGCCGACAGCTGCGTGCGCAGTGCATTGACTGCCTCAGGCTTGGCAAATGGCAGGCCGGGGGCCAGCTTGTCGGCCGTCGCCAGCGCCTCACGGCCCTTTTGCCCCAAGCCTTGGCGGGCAAACAGCTCCGCTTGTACATAGTGCGCCTTGGCACTGTTGGGGTGCAAGATCAACACCTGTTGCACCATGGTTTGAGCCTGATCCAGTTTGCCAGACTGGGCTGCCTGGTAAATCTGGTTCATGGTTGGCTCGGCCTGGGCTAGCACCGGGGCGTTCACCGCCAAGGCAGCGATTGCAAACGCCAGGCAGGCAAGAATGAGACGGAAGGGGTGCAGTAAATGATTCAGCATGATTGCCTTTGCTTGTTTGGATCGAAACACCGACCAATGACGCCTAAATGGCGGCACAAATTCAAAAAACAAGATCAGTTGTTCTGGCCCACGGCGGTGTACAGCTCGGCAACGGGCACCAAGCGGCCCTGTAGCGGCAGGATTTGCGGCACGGCCAGCTTCAGGCGCTGCATGCCCAGCGAAAGTGCTGTGTCGAGACCGGCGCTTATGCCGTCATTTGTCGTCGTCTGCCGGCCGGTAGGCATCACGCAAATGCACCGGTTTGGCCGAGCGTTTGCGCATCCAGATATTGAGCAGTTCCACCCCGAGTGAAAACGCCATGGCAAAGTACACATAGCCCTTGGGCACCTTGTGGCCAAAACCCTCCGCCACAAGTACCACGCCCACGACCACCAAGAAAGCCAGCGCCAGCATTTTGATGGTCGGGTGGGTAGACACAAAACGGCCAATGGCGGACGCAAACAGCATCATCAGGCCCACCGACACAATGACCGCAGCAATCATGACGGCCAGCTCATCGACCATGCCCACGGCGGTGATGATGGAATCCAGCGAGAACACCATGTCCACCACCATGATCTGCACAATGACGGCGCCAAATGTGGCCTTGACGGCGCTGGACGTGTGCGCCTCTACCCCTTCGAGTGACTGGTGAATTTCGCCCGTGCTTTTCCAGATCAGAAACAGGCCACCGAAAATCAGGATCAGGTCGCGGCCGGAAATGGCTTTGCCGAACGCCGTGAAGAAAGGTTCAGTTAGCCCCACAATCCACGACAGGATAAACAGCAGGCCAATACGCATGAACATGGCCATGAACAAACCAATTTTGCGAGCCAGCTCCTGTTGGGCCTTGGGCAGCTTGTCTACCAGGATCGAGATGAAAATGATGTTGTCGATACCCAGCACCAGTTCCAGCAGGGTCAGGGTCGCAAACGCAATCCAGATTTGAGGGTTTGACAATAACTCGATCATGATGGTCCGTCCTGTCTTGTTTAACTGAAAAATAACGAATGGTAACAAGATTGATGAACACAGCACCCGTAACCCTGCCTTCACCACTGACCCGCGCCCATCGCCAATCAATTTTGCTGCTGTCGTTTGCCACTTTTTCCAGCATGGTGGTGCAGCGCATTTGTGACGCCATGCTGCCCGAGCTGGCACAGGTCTTTTCAGTCACCCTGGGCCAGGCCGCCAAGGTGGTGTCGGTGTTTGCCATGGTGTACGGCGCAGCGCAGCTCTTTTACGGGCCAATGGGCGACCGGCTGGGCAAGTTCCGTATCGTGACCTATGCCACGCTGGCCTGCAGTGTGGGCAGTGTGGTGGCGGTGTTTGCCAGCTCTTTAGGCATGCTGGTGGTGGCCAGGATGATGGTAGCGCTCGGTGCGGCAGCCATCATTCCGTTGACCATGGCCTGGGTGGGCGACATTGCCCCGCAAGACCAGTTGCAGGAAACGCTGGCCCGGATAGGCTTGGGCAGCACCCTGGGCATTGTCGGTGGCCAGTTGCTGGGCGGATTGCTGACCGACACGCTGGGCTGGCGCTGGGCGTTTGGTTTTACGGCTGTGTTGTTCACAGTGGTAGGCGCCTTGCTGTACACCAACTGGCGCAGCCAGCAGCAGCTGGCCGCCGCCACAGCCGAACCGGCGCTCGATGATCTCGTCACGCGGCCAGGCTTTGTGGCACAGGCCCTGACCATCATCACCGGGCCGTGGTCACGGGTGGTGCTGGCGGTGGCTTTTTTTGAAGGTGCCACCGGGTTTGGCGTGCTGGCGGTGTGGGCATCGCATCTGCACAATGCGCTGGGGCTGTCATTGACCAGCGCCGGAACGATCGTGGCCCTGTTTGGCCTGGGCGGCGTGGCCTACATGGCCACGGCACGGCATCTCATCACCCGTCTGGGGCAAGCCGGCCTGACCAAACTCGGCGCTGGCGTGGTCGGGGCGGCCGCGCTGGTGGTGGCTTTCACCCCTTATTGGGTGCTGGCCCTGCCGGCCTGCCTGATAGGTGGTTTTGGGTTTTTCATGCTGCACAACACACTGCAGGCCAACGCCGCCCAAATGGCCCCGACGGCACGCGGCACGGCGGTGTCACTGTTTGCTGCGTCGCTGTTTTTAGGCCAGTCAGTCGGTGTGCTTTTTGCCGCCAAGCTGATAGACCGCGTCGGCTCGGCCACCGTGGTGGCCGCCGGCGGGCTGCTCGTGCTGGCCGTTGGGTTTTACTTTTCAGCGGCTCTGGGCAGGCGCGAAGCGCTCTTTAATTCATAGCTGCATACACAAGCCTTTATTGGGCTTGAGGTCGATCAGGTGGGTAAAAATGGCTTGAAAACAGGTTTTCAGGTCACTGGTGCCGGCTTAAACAGCACCAGCGCGTTGTGCAGGGCCAATGCCCATGATGCGTGGTGCAACGCCGGCAGTAGCCATACCGACAATGCGGGCGCGTGGGGTCAGCCCGTTTTTCGCAGCACTGGCTTCTTTTGACGATAGCGTGTACGAAAATGCCGGGCGTCACAATGTGCTCGGGGTTTAGCGCGCCCAGTTCCACCACCTCATGCACGGTGGCGACGGTTTTTTGGGCAGCGGTAGCCATGATGGGGCCAAAGTTACGCGCTGCCTTGCGGTAGGTCAGGTTGCCCCAGCGGTCGCCCTGCTCGGCCTTGATGAGCGCTACATCGGCATGAATGGGGAATTCAAGAACGTAATGTTTGCCCTTGATTTCGCGCGTTTCCTTCAGGCTGCCATCGGCGTTTTTAGCCAGCTCGGTGCCGTAACCTGTAGGTGAAAAGAAAGCACCAATGCCCGCGCCAGCAGCACGTATGCGCTCGGCCAGATTGCCTTGCGGCACCAGTTCCAGTTCAAGCTTGCCAGCGCGGTACAGGCCATCAAACACATAGCTGTCGGCCTGGCGCGGAAAGCTGCAAATGATTTTGCGCACACGCCCCGCCTTGAGCAGCGCCGCGAGCCCCGCATCCGCGTTGCCAGCGTTGTTGTTCACCACTGTCAGGTCCTTGGCGCCCTGAGCAATCAGTCCGTCGATCAGCTCGTCAGGAATACCCGCCGTACCGAAGCCGCCAATCAAAACCGTTGCGCCGTCTTTCACATCCGCCAATGCGTCCGCGACTGAGCGGGCAATTTTGTTGATCATGCTTGTCAATCTCCAGCAACACTGATGGACAGCACCACGGCCCATCAGCGCAATTTCTACCTCTGGCCTGTTTGAGGTTCGAGGAAATAATAGCCCACGCTCGCGGGTGGCGTGGGCAATGGCGTGGAAATCAGATTTTCAGGACGCGCATCTGGGTGTTCTTGGTGAAGCCAAAGCCGCTTGCAACGCGTGATACGCTTCAAGCATGTTCACGCCTTCCCAAGCCGATGTCCGGCGTTTTTTTTGCGCTGTTTATGCAAAAACCCGAGCCGGTCAACCGATGGAGGCCATTGAAACCCTGGCCAGTCAGTGGCTGGAGGAACACCCCGAATACCACGCCGATGTTGCAGATGCCGACGCTGCACTTGAAAAAATGTACGACCTTGAAGGCGGTAAAACCAACCCTTTTTTGCACTTGTCGATGCACCTGTCAATCAGCGAGCAATGCTCCATTGACCAGCCGCGCGGCATTCGGCAGGCCGTTGAGCTTTTGACAGCCAAGCGCGACTCACTGCACGACGCCCACCATGAAGCAATGGATTGCCTGGGCCAAATGGTGTGGGAAAGCCAGCGCGCAGGCCGCCCGCCTGACGGTGCGGCTTACATAGACTGCGTTCAGCGCCAGGCAACGAGGGATTGATTCAGTACAGGCGTAAAAAAACCGCTGTTTCCAGCGGTTTTTTTGATTGGGATGTTCAGCCTATCGGAATTGGCTCTGCGACACGGTTTTCAGTTCGCCATTGAGTGAGGACAAATAACTGGCGATCACTTTTAATTCAGCATTGGTGTACTGCTTGGCCATGCCCGCCATGATTGCGTTGCCACGACCCACCTTGGCGTTGTTTTCAACTTTGTAAGACTTCAAAGCGACCAGCAGATAGTCTGCGTGCTGTCCTGCCAACTTGGGATACGACGGGTCAATTGGCTTGCTGAAGTTACTGCCATGGCAAGACGAGCAATTGGCCTTGGCAAGCAGTGCCTGTACTTTCTCGCTAGGCTCTTTCGATGGCTTGTCAGCCAGTTGCTGAGCTCCCGCGACCACGCCGCTGGTGCTGTAATACGCGGCCAGGTCAGCCATGTCCTGGTCGGACAACGTTTCAGCAATGCCGCGCATGCTCGGGTGCTTACGCTCGCCTTTTTTGTACGCGTTGAGAGACGAAACAATGTATTTGGCAGATTGTCCTGAAATCATCGGGACTTTGTAGACTTCAGGAAAGCTTGCCTGGTAGCCCTTGATACCGTGGCAACCCACGCACATGGCGTTTTTGGACTCGCCTGCCTTGGCATCGCCCTTGATGTCTTGAGCCAGAGCAGAAATCGTCACTGACGAGACAACCAAGGCAAAAATCTTGATTAACAGCTTATTCATTTTTCGCGCACAATTAGAAGAGAAGCCAGGTGGAAAAGTTTTATGTAAAACCAATCCACGATTATATCTGGGCGATACACGCCCAAACGCCCGCTCGAACAATTGCCAGAAAATCCCTATAAGTTAGTTGCCCCCGTCACCAACACTGAACGACTCATGAAATTTCAAGGCTCCAAGAACTACGTCGCCACGCAGGACCTGATGCTCGCCGTCAACGCTGCCGCTACCCTTAAAAAACCATTGCTCGTCAAGGGTGAACCCGGCACAGGCAAAACCATGCTGGCAGAAGAAGTGGCTCAGGCCATGGGCATGCAGCTGTTGCAATGGCACATCAAGTCGACCACCAAGGCGCAACAGGGCCTCTATGAATATGATGCCGTGTCACGCCTGAGAGACTCGCAGCTATCAACGCTTGACGGTGGCGAGAAGGTTAAAGACATCCATAACTACATTGTCAAAGGGGTGTTGTGGCAAGCCTTCACGTCAAAGACACCGGTGGCGTTGTTGATCGATGAAATCGACAAGGCTGACATTGAGTTCCCAAATGACTTGCTGCGCGAAATCGACCGCATGGAGTTCTATGTGTACGAAACGCGTGAACTCATCAAGGCCAGGCACCGGCCACTGGTGTTCATTACCTCAAACAACGAAAAAGAGCTGCCGGACGCATTCTTGAGGCGCTGCTTTTTTCACTACATCAAGTTCCCCGATGCGGACACCATGCGGCAAATTGTGGACGTGCATTTCCCGGGCTTGAAAAAAGAGCTGCTGGCAGCCGCGATGAAAACTTTTTATGACGTGCGCAACCTGCCCGGCCTGAAGAAAAAACCATCGACCAGCGAACTGCTGGACTGGCTCAAACTGTTGGTGGCCGAAGACATTCCACTCGAAGCCCTGCAAAGCAAGGACGACAAGGTGACCGTGCCGCCGCTGGTGGGTGCTTTGCTTAAAAACGAGCAGGACGTGACACTGTTTGAAAAGCTGGTGTTCATGCAGCGTAACAACCGATAAAGAATCAAAAAACCATGAATCAAAAATCGATGCTTGCCGAAGGCCTGACCGATGCCATCGGCTTTGTTGGTGGCGCATTGATGGGGTTCTGGCTGGGCAAACTGCTGGGGCTAAACATTTTTGACCCAGGCTACAGCAACAGCAGTCTGGTCGCCATTGGCCTGGCGGGCCTGGGCGGTGGCTTGGGCGTGCAGGTGGCGCGGCGCGTGCGAGCGACCCACTTGGCAAAAAAAGCAAAAAAAGCAAAAAAAGCGAAAGAAGCGGAAGAAGGCTGAGGATGGCGTTTGTTGAACCCGTCACCTTGCAGGCGCGCAACATACGCTTGCAGCCCTTAAGTCTTGAACATGAGGACGGCCTGCGGGCGGCAGCCAGCGACGGGCAATTGTGGAAACTGCGTGTCACGTCGGTGCCCGAACCGCATGAGGTACGAGCCTATATTGACACTGCGCTTCAAACAGACAACCGTTTTGCCTTTGCAGTACTGGATGCTACAAGCGGCCAAGTGCTGGGTTCCAGCAGCTATCACGATATTTTGCCGGCCGTCAAACGGGTCGAGATTGGCTACACCTGGTATGCGGCGCGATGCCAGCGAACCCACATCAACAGCACCTGCAAACTGTTGCTGATGACGCATGCTTTCGAAACGCTGGGCTGCAATGTGGTGGGCTGGCGGACTGACAATTTCAACTTTGCGTCGCAGCAGGCCATTGAACGCCTGGGCGCGCAAAAAGACGGCGTGATCAGAGGCCATGCCATGCGCCGCGACGGGACCATTCGCGACACCGTCATGTACAGCATGCGCGCCGGGGAATGGCCTGAGGCCAAGGCGCAACTGCTTTACCAACTGGACAAGCCACGCAACTGACATCTGATGGACATTTCGCCATGCTGATTGACTTTTTCTACACCCTGCGTTCGGCCAAGCTGCCCGTGTCGCCCAAGGAATACCTGATGTTGCTGGAAGCCTTGCAGGCGGGTGTGGTGGGGCCCAACAGCGCGGCGGCTTCAGACGGCGAGGTCGGTGAAGGCGCCTACAAAATAGACGACTTTTACTATCTGAGCCGCACCATCCTGGTCAAGGACGAAAAGCACTACGACAAGTTTGACCGTGCCTTTGCCGCCTACTTCAAGGGGGTGGAGATGCTGGCTGACTTCACCAAGGACATACCCCTGGAATGGCTGCGTAAAAACCTGGAGCTGGAACTGAGCCCCGAGGACAAAGCCAAGATTGAAAAAATGGGCTGGGACGAGCTCATGGAAACCCTCAAAAAACGTTTTGAAGAGCAAAAAGAACGCCACGAAGGCGGCAGCAAAATGATTGGTACCGGCGGTACCTCCCCATTTGGGGCGAACGGCTATAACCCGCAAGGTATACGCATTGGCCAGGAGAAAAGCCGCAACAAAAGCGCGGTGAAGGTATGGGACCAGCGCGCTTACAAGGACTACGACGACACGCAAGAACTGGGCACCCGCAACATCAAAGTCGCGCTGCGCCGCCTGCGCAAGTTTGCACGGCTGGGTCATGTTGAAGAGCTGGACTTGCCCGACACCATTCATTCGACGGCCGCCAATGCAGGCTGGCTGGACATCAAGATGATTCCCGAGCGGCACAACAATGTGAAGGTGTTGCTGCTGATGGACGTGGGCGGCACCATGGACGAACACATTGGCCGGGTAGAAGAAATGTTTTCAGCCGTTAAAACCGAGTTCAAACACCTGGAGTTTTATTACTTTCACAACTGCGTGTATGACTTCATGTGGAAGAACAACCGCCGCCGATTCAGTGAAAAGTTTGCCACCTGGGACATCATTCGCAAGTACAACAAAGACTACAAACTGATTTTTGTTGGCGACGCCACCATGAGCCCGTATGAAATTTTGCAGCCCGGTGGCAGCGTGGAATACAACAACGAAGAAGCGGGTGCTCAATGGATGCAGCGCCTGACCAACGCCTTCCCAAAATTCGCATGGATCAACCCTGAACCCCAGGGCGTGTGGCAATACCGTCAATCGATCAGCGTTATCCAGCAACTGGTCAACCAGCGCATGTACCCGCTGACCATCAAGGGGCTGGAAGAGGCGATGCGACTGTTGTCGAAATAGTCAGCCCTTACAATCTGCATCTGCCAGCCGCCATAGTTCAACGGATAGAACGAGTGCCTCCTAAGCGCTAGATACAGGTTCGATTCCTGTTGGTGGTACCAGTCAGATGCTAGTTTTTCTGTAGCTAATCGCGCATGTCCCGATTGGCCTAAAGGCCTAAAACATGTGCCAAAGCGGTTCGAAAAAGACTTTTCCAAGCCTTTGACGGCAATGAATTGCCTGCAAAGGCTTCAAATCCCCTGAAGTTGCTTAAAGTCATGGGTCGCGCAATGGCGGTGACGTCACCCAAGCGGTCACCCAAGCGGATTGATGCCGCGCCCGCTGGCACACCGCCCGCCATCGTGGCGCGCATCAACACCGAGCCGGTCAAGCTGGCACAAGACCCTGACGACAAGCAGCAACTGAACAAGTACGGCCAGGAAGCCATGGCCAGCACGCCCGAAGCGCTCAAGTGCTATGTCAAATCAGAATTCGACACCTGGACACAGGTGATTAAAACCGCCGCGCTGGACGCAAACCCCTGGGTGGCCATGAATGTGTACAAGGCCTTCATGCAGGCCACAACGCAATCGATGGCGCGGCTGTCAGGCATCACAGCATCCCATGCGCCCCTGCCCTGGCTGGCCGACCATACCGGCCGCCTGGAGGCCGTCTTTGGCGCAGATTTCTTTCCCTACGGCATTGGACAAGACGCGGGCGGGCAGATCAACCGCGCCACGCTGCAGGCCTTCTGCAAATTTGGCCATGACCAAGGGGTGTGTGACCGCTTGCTGAGTGTGGAACAGCTGTTTGCCAAAAACGTGCTGGGCAGCTTTAAAGTGTGGGCCCAAGCAGCGTTTTGAGCACGGGCGCCATGCCTACAATTGTGTCTTATCAAGGAATTTCACAATGAGCATCAAAAGCGACAAATGGATACGCCGCATGGCTGAAACCACTGGCATGATCGAGCCGTTCGAGCCGGGGCAGATCCGTCAGGCAGACGGCAAGAAAATCATCAGCTACGGCACCTCAAGCTACGGCTACGACATCCGCTGCGCGCCAGAGTTCAAGGTGTTTACCAACATCCACAGCACCGTGGTGGACCCGAAAAACTTCGATGAAAAAAGCTTTGTTGATTTCTCGGGCGACAGCTGCATCATCCCACCCAACAGTTTTGCGCTGGCTCGTACGCTGGAATACTTTCGCATCCCACGCAATGTGCTGACCATCTGCCTGGGCAAAAGCACCTACGCGCGCTGCGGCATCATCGTCAACGTAACCCCCTTTGAGCCGGAATGGGAGGGCTATGTGACGCTGGAGTTTTCAAACACCACGCCTCTACCCGCCAGAATTTATGCCGGCGAAGGCTGCGCGCAGGTGCTGTTTTTTGAAAGCGACAAAGACGACGTCTGCGAGGTGTCGTACAAAGACCGGGGCGGCAAGTACCAGGGCCAAATTGGGGTGACGCTGCCGAAGGCTTGATATCGCCCCCTGGCACTTGAGGCAAATTTGCCTTCATCCTACACACACGTTCGGCATCTGCTGAATCCATTGTAAAAACTGCGGACTAGCATCAAGGCAGACAACCACTGCCATTGAGGAGCATCCGCCATGTTCTCAGATCGCCTTCGCAGAATTGACCACGCGTCTGGCAGAGCCCTGCTCCTGATAGCAGGCGGTCTGGTGATCGTTTGCCAGCTGGTCGCCATGATGCTGGTGTCGCAGGGTCAGGTCGAAAAAGCTCAGGCGCGTGAGATAAGCCGGGCCAATCAGCGCGCCGCCACCGCCTGGTGCATAGAGACAAGCCGTGGCGCTGAGCTAAAGGCATGCGCGCGTCAACAGTCAGCAGGCTACCCGGCAAAAGCCGCTGACAGCACATCTACCACGTCAGCCAGCCGTTATTGATTTGCCAGCCGTTATTGACTGAGTCAGCTTTCGGTGGATGGCAGGCTGCGCGCACCCTTTACCGGTGCGGTTAGCATTCGCAGCATGAAACTGCTGCGTTTATATCAACCACGCAATCCCTTGTTCTGGTTCATGCTGGCCTTGAATGTGCTGTCGTATGCGCTGGCGTGGATTGTCCAAAACCGCACGCTCAACACCCTGGGCACGCTGCTGGTGGGCGGGTTTGCGCTGGCCAATGCGCTGATTGGCATGTGGCTGATGTGGCGCTTGATGAACACCGTGCCCCCTGAAAACCAAGACCCGTAAACAAGCGCCTCAGTTCAGTGCGCCTGCGCCAATCACCGCGTCTTGTTCAGTGACCAATGCGCACGCTACAGCCAGGCGCAGTCCGCGCACCATGTCTTGCAGTGGCATGCAGGGCAGGCCCTGCCCCGGCAAATACGGCAGGTGCACAAACCCGCCGCGCGTGCTGCGGTTTGCCTGCCTTTTCAAGGCGTGCATCAGCAGATAAAACACATGGTTACAGACAAAGGTGCCCGCTGTTTGCGACACCTCGGCGGCGATGCCGGCCGTCATCAGCGACTGCTGCATGGCCTTGATGGGCAGGCTGCTGAAATAAGCGGCAGGACCGCGCATAGCCACCGGCACATCCACTGGCTGCGCGCCAGCGTTGTCCGCAATTCTTGCATCATCCACATTGATGGCGATGCGCTCCAGCGAGAAGGCAGGCCGGCCGGCCGCAAGACCCAGGCATATGACCAGCGCCGGTTTGTGGGTGCGCAGCAGCTTCAAAAGGACACCCTCTGAGCCCGCAAAAGTGGTGGGCAACTGCGCAGCCACGCAGCGGTGGCCGTGCAGCACATCATCATGCAGGGCTTTTGCTGCCAGCCAACTGGGGTTGACAGCGTCGCCACCAAAGGCATCGAAGCCTGTCAGCAAGACGATTGGCAGTGAACTTGGGGCAGCGGGTTGCGGCATGGCTGTATTGTGCGTTGCCAAGTCTTGGTTGTCGCCTTCATCAACGGCGCGTGACCCAAACGCGGCGCTCGGCTTGCCCAAAGCGCCAAAAGCTGTTGAATACGGGTTTAAAGACTGGTCAACCTGAAGCCTTGCAAAACCTTCTCACATAGGGGCGTCTCGTCGCCCGCCGGGCGGGTCAAGGGCGGGGCACGGGCGGGTTAAGGGCGGGGCGGTGCAGGCCGGGCAGCAGGTGCCACGGTGATCAGCACATCATTACCGCCAAAGCTGGTGCCCTGCATTTGAATGTTGGCGACCCGATCGCCCTTGGTAAAGGTCAGCAAGCTGGTTTTTGAAAAAGAGCTTGATGTCAGCGTCCAGCCCGAGGCGGGCATACCATCTTTAAAGTAGGTAAACACCGCCTGCGGCTCACCCGACACGTTCAAGCTGATGCGCCCCAGCCAAGTGCTGGCAGCACTCATGACCAGCGTGTCCTGTTGCTTGATGACCGCGCCTGGCGGCAAAGGTACATCGCCCGAGATCTGCTTGGCTGTCGCATCCGTCACGGTGCTGTCGCCACCCACTACCGAGCCACCCACCGCGGTGCAGGCTGATGCGCAAAGACAGGCTAGCAATACAAACAGGCGCTTGGTGGTCGGTGCAATAGTCATGGTGTAGAACCCAGTAAGAATGGCAAGAGGCTTATCGCCGTGGCTACCTTGTGCAGGGCAGCCACGGCGATTGTAGCTACCGGCTTACGCCTGCTATTGCTCGATTTGCAGCTTGGTGTCGCGCACCAGTTGTATCCACTTGGCCACTTCTGCCTTGAGGAAGGCTACAAATGCCGCTACGAGGTATCTGCTGGCGTGGCGGGTGCGGATGAATTTCATTACCGGGCGGCCCGATGGGTTGGCAGGCAGTTAAGCGGTTGTTGGAATTGTGACGGTTAACTCAATGCCCAGTGCTTTCATGACAGCCAGCGTTGTCTTGAGGGTGGGGTTACCGTTCTCGCTGAAAGACCGGTAAAGCTGCTCGCGGGAAAGCCCTGTTTGTCCTGCAATGTGAGCCATACCCTTGGCACGTGCGACGACGCCCAACGCGTGCGCGACATATGCAGCATCGTTCGTCTGGAGCGCTTCCGCCATGAAGGTCGCCATCGCTTTGTCAGAACTCAGGTCTTCGGCGGGATCATAAGTAGTCAGTTTTTCAGCCATTTCATTCACTCCATTCTTCAGCTAATTGCTTTGCAGTCTTGATGTCTTTTGCTTGCGTGCTTTTGTCACCGCCACACAGCAACACAATGATCTTGCCGCCCCTTTTCTGGAAGTAGATGCGGTACCCAGGTTCATGGTGAATGCGTAATTCGCTAATACCGTGCCCTACTGGCTCAGCATCCCCCACATGACCAAAGGCCAGACGATCCAGGCGAGACGCGATCAAGGCGCGCACCTGTTGGTCTTTGAGTCGGGTTCGCCACTTCTTGAATGTCTCTGTTTGTTTTATTTCGACCATTAGTGCGATTGTAGTTTATTGACTACTTTCATGCAATGACTTAATCGGCGATAGGTTAGGCAGAGTTGCCGCCGCACTTGGCTGACATGCCACAGTTTTCAGTGGCAACGGGCCTGTACTAGGCGAACGTTACCCGGTTGCAGTGGAAGCAAATCAGCATGGGGCACCTTCGCCTATAGGTTGTAGGTGGCGATCACGAAAATGGCGGTTTCGGGGTCGAGCCAATCTGCAAGGTCTTGCAGATTGCCCCGTCGGGCTACCGGCGCCATGCCGCCCAGCAGCGCAACCCGGATTTGCGCTGTGCACGCGCCAAGACGGACGACACCCTCAAGCCTGAGATCCAAAGATTCTGGCAGGCCAATATGCGGGTCTACGGTGCCGATAAGGTCTGGAAACAGATGAACCGGGAAGGCATGGCGGTAGCACGCTGCACGGTCGAGCGGTTGATGCGAAGCTTGGGCTTGCGCGGTGTGCGCCGTGGCAAGGTGGTGCGTACGACCATTGGCGATATGACCGCTTTTGTGCTCGATGCATTGGAGCAAGCCTTGTATGACCGGCAACCCGAGCGTTGCGATGCCTTGATTCACCAAAGCGACAGGGGGTCGCAATACGTGTCCATTCGGTACAGCGAACGTCTGGCCGAGGCGGGCATCGAGCCGTCGGTGGGCAGTAAAGGCGACAGCTACGACAACGCATTGGCCGAGACCATCAATGGGCTGTACAAGACTGAATTGATTCACCGCCGGGCACCCTGGAAGACCAAGGAATCACTGGAGCTGGCCACGCTTGAATGGGTGTCCTGGTTTAACCACCACCGACTGCTGGAGCCCATCGGTTACATTCCCCCCGCCGAAGCTGAGGAAAATGACTATCGGCGATTAGCCAGTCAGGCCGTCATCTCGGTCTGACTTAACCCAACGGGCCTCCATGAAACCCGGGGCGATTCAGTCTATCGACGGCAAAATTGCCGAAGTCCAGGCAAAGCTCAATGCATCTTCCGCTTCCTCAGACCTTAGTAACAAGGCTTTGCGGGCGCTGCAAGACATTAAAACTCGCATTTCCAGTCAAATCAGCATTGCGCAGATCTTGTATCTACAAGGCCAGGGCGGCGATGCAATGGACGATGCTGTGGGCCTGATCGAATCCGCTTCAGTAAAACCGCCGCACCAGGTGGCAATGCCTGGCGACACTGATAAGCCGCTGCAAACTGGTCAGTCAAATGTGCCGGTGGCAGTGGCTAAAACGACCCGAGTGTTCCGGGTGGCAGACTTTTCTACCAAGAATTATTTGGAAACCGAAGCTGATGTGGAAGCCTGCGTGGACAAACTCAAGGCGGAGCTACTGGCGGCAATTCGCTCCGGACAACTTGCACGGCTGCAGTAAAGCCACGCGCCGATGCGCCACTTTCATTGCGCTAGTATCAATAAGCAATACATAACGCGTCAAAAATGGACAAAAGCTCCGTGAACTTGTGGCTTGCCGCAACGGATCAGGGCTTTATTCATTCGGGCCAATTTGACGGATCCAGATTTACACATCACAATGTTGTTGAAATTTTCAACAACCGAGGGTTCACTATGTCTACCGTCAATTTCAGCGTCCCTGAAGACATCAAGAATGCGTTCAACACGGTCTTTGAAGGCCAGAACAAAAGCGCCGTCATTGCAGATTTGATGCGCGATGCAGTGGAGCGCGAACAGCGCCGCAAGCAGCATTGCAGTGCTGTAGACCGCATTTTGGCCAATCGAATCAATGCCACTCGATTTTCGGAGGCTGAGTTCAGGTCGGCTCGCGAAGAAGGTCGTCCATGATTTGTGTGGTCGATGCCAGCGTCGCCGTCAAATGGTTTGCTGAAGGCGACTGGGCACTGCGTGAAGACGATATTGATCCTGCATTAGAGATTCTGAAAGCCAGCACTCGCGGCACCTTGGACTTTTATCAGCCACCGCATTTTTTGGCGGAAGTGGCGGCAGTGGTGTCACGCCTCAAGCCAGATCGGGCACAGCAATACATTGATGATTTGGCCCAACTCAACATCACTTGGGCATCTCCCACTGTGGCCTACGGCCGAGCCATTGAACTGGCTCGTCAACTTGACCATCACCTGTTTGACACGCTCTACCACGCAGTGGCACTTTCCATTCCTGGTGCGGTGTTGGTTACAGCGGACCGTCGTTACTTCACCAAGGCCCAACACCTTGGTCAAATTGCCTGGTTGGCCGACTTTAGTTGTGCTTAGTGGCCTGTAATAACCAGCCACCATGAACTCCTAATTTGATAGCTGCTCCCGCACAATCCACGGTGGCTGCAGCCATATCTTTCCTATAAAAACATGAACAAGGCCAACCTCAAGTCCTACGCCCCTCAGGCGCGCAAAGACTTCATCGCTGCTGGGTAATCCCCCCGATAAACCAAAGTCCCGAGAAGTAGAATTTTCTGAGAAAGAAGTTCTACATGAAGAAATCCAGATTCAGTGACAGCCTGATCATGGCTGCGATCAAGCGGGTAGAGACTGGACTGCCAGTACCCGACCT
>JBKCGU010000007.1:0-29038 GCA_046303055.1 Polaromonas sp. | reverse complement strand
GAGCTGGACACTGCAATACCCGGACCGTGTGCGCCATGCGGTGGTGGTGGCCAGCGCGCCCAACTTAACCGCTGAGAACCTTGCCTTTAACGAAGTTGCCCGCCGCGCCATCGTGACCGACCCGGACTTTTGTGAAGGCCACTATGCCGAGCACGGTGTGTTACCCAAACGCGGCCTGCGCATTGCCCGGATGATTGGCCACATCACTTATTTAAGTGATGACGTGATGAATGACAAGTTTGGCCGGCAGCTCAGAGAGATTTCTAAAGCGCATCCTAGCGGCTACAGGTTTTCAACACAGGATGTTGAGTTTCAAATCGAAAGCTATTTGCGTTACCAGGGCGACAAGTTCAGCGAATACTTTGATGCGAACACGTATTTACTGATCACTCGCGCACTCGATTACTTTGACCCTGCCGCTGCAAGTGGCGGCGATTTAAGCGCCGCTTTAAAGCATGTCACAGCCCAATTTTTGCTGGTCAGCTTCACCACCGACTGGCGCTTTGCCCCTGCCCGAAGCCGCGAAATCGTCAAGGCGCTGCTGGACAACCAGATCGACGTGAGCTACGCCGAAATTGATGCGCCCCACGGGCATGACGCGTTTTTGCTCGAAGACCCGCGCTACATGGGCGTCGTGCGGTCGTATTTTCAGAGCCGGGTGGCGGTATGACAGCTGAACCCTCACAAGACCTGCTGTCGATCGCCCGCCTCGTGCCGCAGGGCTCGCGCGTGTTGGACCTGGGCTGCGGCACCGGCGAGTTGCTGGCTTATTTGATCAAGGAGCGCGGCTGCTCAGGCTACGGCGTTGAAATCAACGACGCCAATGTGCAGGCTTGTGTGGCGCGCGGCGTGAATGTGATTCAGCTCAACCTGGACGAAGGTCTGGCTGTGTTTGGCGACGCCTCGTTTGATGTGGTGCTGCAAATCGACACGCTGCAGCACCTGAGAAATGCTGAAGTCATGCTGCGCGAGACCGCCCGCGTCGGGCGCATCGGTATCGTCGTGTTTCCGAACTTCGGCCATTGGCCCAACCGCCTGGCTGTGCTGCGCGGCCGGATGCCGGTGACCAAAGTGCTGCCTTACCAGTGGTACGACACCCCCAACATTCGGGTCGGCACGCTACAGGACTTTGAAGCGCTGGCCATCAAAAACCAGCTTGACATCATCGACCAGTTCGGCCTGCAAGACGGCCAAGAGGTTCGTTTTTGGCCGAATGCGCTGGCCAGTCGGGCGGTGTTCAAGTTTCAGCGAACGTAGTTGACAACCAAATTCAGCGGGTAGATACTGTAAAAATAAACAGTTTTCGATTGATTAACAAACAAAGACAGAGGTCATCAGTGACGATACAAAAACCTGTCATCTTCTCGTTTTTTTCTGGGGCTGGATTTTTAGATCTTGGCTTTGAAAAAAATGGATTTGACGTAGCGCTTGTTAATGAAATACATGAGCCGTTTGTAGAGGCGTATCGGTACGCGCGTCAGCAAATGCAAATCCCTGAGCCCAGATGTGGCTATGTAGTCGATGACATAGACAGCCTTCTAACTCCAGACGGCTTAAAAGAAATTTCTGCCCTCGCAGAACAAGTACGATCCAGTGGCGCGCCATTGGGTTTTATTGGTGGACCGCCCTGCCCAGACTTTTCTGTTGGTGGAAAAAACAAAGGGCGCGACGGTGACAATGGCCGATTATCAAAGTCCTATGTAGATCTGATTTGTGCGATTGAACCGACATTTTTCATGTTTGAAAATGTCAAAGGTCTCTGGCGGACCGTCAGGCATCGCGCTTTCTTTGAAGAGCTTAAAAGCCAACTGCACAAAGCGGGTTACGTGATCACTAATCGACTGATCAATTCAATTGAGTACGGGGCAGCTCAAGACCGTGATCGAATTATTTTATTTGGTGTGAAGCGAACGGCCTTGATACAACAAAGCGCTGACGAAAAATCGCTAACTGATTTGTTCGATTGGGAAAAACTGTTGAAGTATCCAGGGCGTAGCGCTTTCAAAAACTACGAATGGCCAAGCACTGATGGCGAGGCTGACGTAAAGAGTAAATTCCCCATTGGTTACCCAGAAGACTTAACGGTGTCTTATTGGTTCAAGCTTAACGAGGTTGAAAAACATCCAAACCAACTCGACCATTTTCAACCGCGTGCTGGTTTGGCCAAGTTTGAGATGCTGCTGGAAGGTGATGTCAGTAAAAAATCTTATAAGCGACTTCATCGTCATCGTTACTCTCCTACTGCGGCATATGGAAACAACGAGGTTCACATTCATCCAACAAAGGCACGTCGAATCTCTGTTGCGGAAGCACTGGCCATACAGTCCCTGCCGAAAGAGTTTTGTTTGCCGCCAAAGATGACTTTGACAAACAAATTCAAGACTATTGGAAATGGTGTGCCATTTCTTGCAGCTCAAGGATTAGCGCAAACAATCAAGCGATTTTTAGAGGAGCACACACGTGAAGTTGACAGCGGAAAACCTGGTCAAAGCAGTGGGCAAACTATCGAAACAAAGGTGGTACGAATACATCAGCGAGCGCTCTGGGACGAAAGTGCGGGTCGTCAGCGCCGTACTGCCTGAAGGCCCCATCACGATCGAGCGCTATGACCCTGCCAAGGGGCAAAAGGTAAGCGCAGCTACACGGGCAACGATTTCTACGCAAATGCTGTGGCGTGTGGCTAATGGTATTGAAAAAGGTGTTCCTGTAAATTTTGACCGTCTTTTAGGCGCAAGTTACAACACACGTTCTGCTTTAGAAGCATTGCTTGCACATACGCCAGAGTTTTATTGGTGTTTGCCTGGTCGTATCGAGATCGTTAATTCTTCAAGTGAAATCAAGCGCGGTCACAAACACTTGATGTGGTTGCCCGATCAGCCCCATGAGATTGGCAAGGTAAAGCAGAACAAATCAGACATTGTTATCTCCGAGCTGCCATCCAACTCGGTCGTTTATGAGGCGCTGACTATGGGCGCGCAGGTATCAACCAAAATGGACTTGGATGTGGCACGCAGACATCTACAAGTGCAGGTTGCGCTTATTCTGATTGGTCAGCAGCTTGGTTACCGTACCTGGGTGGCCCGCAACGACAAAGGCTTCAAGTACGGCGATCGCAAAATAGGCGAGCTTGATGGCGTTGTGGTGCGGCTAGACGACGAGAAGCTGTTGATGGCTTATAGCGAGGCCGTACAAGCGGCATTGCAAATTGACTGCATCTGGTTTCGCAACAGCCATTTCATGCCAGCAGTTATCGAGATTGAACACAGTACAGGCGTGACCAGTGGTTTGACGCGCATGAAAAACCTTCAATCGCATGCCCCCCATATTTTGACGCGATGGGTGATTGCTGCGCCTGATGAAGATAGAGAAAAAGTTTTGCGCGAAGCAAACAAACCAGATTTTCAAAGTCTGAACGTACAGTTTTTTCCTTACTCAGCAGTCGATGAGTTGTTTGGATTAGTACAAAGGCGCAAGCTGACCAAGGCATCGATCAATGATGATTTTTTAAATTGTTTTTTTGAGCCTTGTTTAACAAGTCCTGTGCCATCGCCTGCCAGCATTACCACACTTCATTAAGATCAAAAGCGCATTACCTTTAAGCTCTTTTATTTAGCCATGTGGCTCGCGCAAATGAAGCTTTAAAAGTAAATGTTGCAGGTGCTAATATCCAGCCATCGGGAACACAGCCTCCCGAGTCTTTATAGATAGACGGTGTCCCGTCCAAGCGCTGGCAACTCGTTTGGAGTACGTCATGGACACCCGTATCAACGCTTCTTTATTCATTTCACCGCAAGAACTTGGCAACCGACTAGGCCATGTCGATGCGCCGTTGCTTCTCGATGTACGGCCCCCGGCGCGCTTTGATGCCAGCCCACAAATGCTGGTCGGTGCCCTGCGCTGTAGCGCCGACGACCTGCCTGCTTTTGCAACTGCACTGCTCGCTGCAAACTCAGCTCAGGTAATCGTGACGTACTGCGTGTATGGCCATCATGTCAGCATGGATGCGGCACTTCTTTTGCGCAGCGCAGGCTTGAATGCGCGTGCCTTGGCAGGTGGCTTTGAAGGTGGCGAGGAGGGGGTAGACAACATGCAGAATATTGTTGAGTGGCGTCGCACCCAATTACCCAAAATTGCAAAAGGCAAATCATGAAGACACAGCTGCCGCCGCAGGTACCTTTCAGCGAAGCGCTGCGCTTTTGGCTGCAACTGGGTTTCATCAGCTTTGGCGGCCCCGCCGGGCAAATTGCCATCATGCACCGCGAGCTGGTGGAAAAGCGCCGCTGGATATCTGAAAAACGCTTTTTGCACGCGCTGAACTTTTGCATGGTGCTGCCTGGCCCCGAGGCGCAGCAACTGGCCACCTACCTCGGCTGGCTGATGCATCGCACTTGGGGCGGCGTGGTGGCGGGTGTGCTGTTCGTGTTGCCGTCGCTGGTGCTGCTGATCGCGCTGAGCTGGGTCTACATGGCCTTTGGGCAGCAGCCCATCGTTGCGGGTGTTTTTTACGGCATCAAGCCTGCGGTGGCGGCGATTGTGCTGCATGCCCTGCACCGAATTGCAAGCAAGTCCTTGGGCCATCCAAGGGTGTCGCCTGCTGCGTGGGCGCTGGCAGCGATGAGTTTTGTCGCCATCTGGTGGTTCAAGCTGCCTTTCCCGCTGGTGGTGCTGACCGCGATGTTGATCGGTGTGGTGGTCTCGCGGGTGGCGCCCGGCGCCTTGGGCACAGGCAGTGGTCATGCCGCCAAGGGTCTGGGCGTGCATCAGGCGGCACTGATTGATGACGACACGCCAACACCACCGCATGCGATGTTCAGGCTGTCACGGCTGGCACTTGTGCTGCTGGCCGGTGCTGCGCTGTGGCTGCTGCCTATGGCACTGCTGTTTTTAAACCATGGCTGGCAAGGCACGTTGACCCAAATCGGCTGGTTTTTTACCAAGGCGGCGTTGCTGACTTTTGGCGGTGCATATGCCGTACTGCCTTACGTTAACCAGGCGGCGGTGGAGCATTATCAGTGGCTGACCACGGCGCAAATGATGGACGGCCTGGCGCTGGGTGAAACCACGCCCGGCCCGCTGATCATCATCGTGGCGTTTGTGGGCTTTGTGGCGGGCTGGGGCAACGAGGTGCTTGGCCCGGGCATGCCGTTTATCGGCGCTGCGCTGGCCGCTTGCGTGGCGACCTGGTTCACGTTTTTGCCATCGTTCATTTTTATTTTGGCGGGTGGGCCCTACGTAGAGTCAACCCGTGGCAACCTCAAGCTGACAGCGCCACTGGCCGCGGTCACGGCAGCCGTGGTGGGTGTGATCGCCAATCTGGCCTTGTTTTTTGTGGCTGCCGTGGCTTACCCCAGTGGCTCCAATGGGCCGCCTGACGGGGTGGCGCTGGCGATCGCGCTATGCGCTGCGCTGGCCTTGTGGCGCTTGAAGTGGGGCGTGATCCGGGTGATTGCGGTGTCGGCTGGTGTCGGGCTGGCACTGCGCATGTCGGGGCTGGTCTAAATTGATGCCTGACGCGCGTTAAGCTCGGTCTATGCAAGGCGCGTCCACCAAACACAATATCTCGATCTGGCAGCGCCTCTTTGGTGACTGGACGCAAAGCGTCTCGCCCTCCACTCTGCGCGCCGATGCGCTGGCTGGCTTGCTGGGTGCCGTGCTGGTGTTGCCCCAGGGCATTGCGTTTGCGACGCTGGCCGGTTTGCCGCCGCAGTATGGGCTGTACACCGCGGTGATCCCTTGCATCATTGCAGCGCTGTTTGGCTCCAGCTGGCACGTGATGTCGGGGCCAACCAATGCCAATTCACTGGCCTTGTTTGCCATGTTGTCCCCGCTGGCCTTGGCTTTTAGCCCGGCTTATATTCAATTGGCGCTGGCTGTGACGCTGATGGTGGGCGTGATGCAGTTTTTGATTGGTGCGCTGCGCCTGGGCAGTCTGGCCAACTTTGTTTCGCCAGCCGCGCTTTTTGGGTTTACATCGGGCGCTGCGGTGCTGATAGCGGTCTACGCGCTTCCTGACTTTTTGGGCTTGCCACCCGCCAAAGAACGCGGCGCGTCAAGCGTGTTGATGCATGTGGTCGCCCAGTCAGGGCAGATGGACAAGGCTTCATTGTGGGTGGGTGCAACGACTGCGCTGGCGGCATTGGGCGTGCGGTTTTTCCGGCCCGGCTGGCCTTTCATGCTGATCGGTCTGGCGGCGGCCACAGCGCTGGCAGCGGGCACCGGCATGACGGTGCGCACCATCGGCAACATCGCGACGCCCTGGCCACAGTTTGTGTTGCCACAGATCAGCTGGGCCTCAGTGTCAGAGCTGCTCGGGCTGGCTTTTGCACTGACGATTGTGGCGCTCGGTCAGGCCATATCGATCGCCAAGGCAGTCGCTGCCAAATCGGGTCAGCGCATTGACGCAAACCGCGAGTTTCGAGGTCAAGGGCTGTCCAATATCGTGGGCGGGTTTTTCTCGTGCTATGTATCGTGCGGCTCCATGAACCGCTCTATGCCCAATTTACAGGCCGGTGCGCGCACGCCGCTGGCAGCGGTTTTTTCTGCGGTGCTGGTTTTGGCATTGGTAGCCGTCAGCAGCGCGCTGCTGGGCCAAATCCCGATGGCGGCGTTGGCGGCCTTGCTGCTGTTGGTGTCGGTGTTTTTATTTGATGCGCCGCGCTGGCGCGAACTTGTTCACCTGAGTCGGACCGAGTTTGCCGTCGCGCTGACCACGTTGATTGCCACCCTGACGATCCGCCTGGAGATGGCCATTTTGTTGGGCACGTTGTTGTCGCTGATGACGTTTTTGTACCGTACCTCAAAGCCTGCGATGCGCAGCATGGGCTTTGACACACCAGACGTGAATCGGAAGTTCGTGGTTCTTGACAACAACTCATCTGCCCTGCCTGAATGCCCGCAGCTCAAGTTGCTGCGCATGGAAGGCGAGGTCTATTTTGGTGCCACCCAGCACGTGGCAGATAAATTGCACGCTTTGCGCCACGTTGCCAACCCGCAAAAACACTTGCTGGTGATGGGCAAGAGCATGAACTTTATCGACCTGGCGGGCGCCGAGCTATGGGAGCAGGAACTGAACGCCCGCCGGGCCATGGGTGGCGATTTGTACTTTCACAGGCCGCGCCCGGAGGTGATTGCGATGTGGCAAACCACAGGTTTTACGCGCTTGCTGGGGCCAGAGCATCAGTTCCCCGACAAGCAGGTGGCGATTGCCACCATCTTCCCCAAGCTGGACCTGCAGATTTGCAGTACCTGCACGGCGCGCATTTTTTGGGAATGTAAAACCGCACCCATGCCCGGCGACCCCATAAAATGAGTTGATGCACCCTCGCTTAGCTGTACTTCCCCAATACCTGACCCCCAACCACGCGATCAACGTATTTTCCGGCTGGGTCGCAAGAGGCGAGCGCGGCTGGGTCACGCTTGAGACCATTCGCTGGTTTGTGGCCAAGTACCAGGTCAACATGGACGAGGCACTCAACAGCGACATCGCCAGCTACGCCAGCTTCAATGATTTTTTCACCCGCCCGCTCAAGCCCGATGCACGGCCGCTGGCTGCTGCCGACCTGATTTGCCCGGTGGATGGCGCGATCAGCCAGTTTGGCCCCATTTCGGGCGACCAGATTTTTCAGGCCAAGGGCCACCGCTATTCGACCACCGCGCTGGTGGGCGGCGACGCAGCACTGGCAGAGCAGTTCAGGGATGGCAGCTTTGCCACGCTTTACCTGAGCCCCAAGGACTACCACCGCATCCACATGCCGTGTGATGGACGCCTGCTGCAGATGATTTATGTGCCGGGTGATTTGTTTTCTGTCAACCCGACCACAGCGCGTGGTGTGCCAGGTCTGTTTGCGCGCAATGAGCGAGTGCTGTGCGTGTTTGAATCTGATCGGGGTCCGTTTGTGTTGGTGCTGGTTGGCGCCACCATTGTTGGCAGCATGGCGACCGTGTGGCATGGGGTGGTCAACCCGCCGCGCCTGCCAAGCGTCAAAACCTGGAA
This sequence comes from Polaromonas sp., assembly GCA_046303055.1. Taxonomy (GTDB): domain Bacteria; phylum Pseudomonadota; class Gammaproteobacteria; order Burkholderiales; family Burkholderiaceae_C; genus Polaromonas. The sequence continues at coordinate 21,045 of JBKCGU010000007.1, read as the reverse complement.
CTATGCTGACCAGCAGGTTGAATTAAAGCAGGGTGACGAGATGGGCCGATTTTTGTTAGGCTCAACTGTGGTGATGTTGTTTCCCCAGACATCACTGGCCTTCAACCCGGTATGGGAGCCAACGCGTGCCATTCGTTTGGGCGAGGCGATGGCACAGTACCCAGCTATTCAGGAGCCGACATGAACGCACCCCTACACAAAGAAATCCCCGCTGATGTTTTGAATGCCGCGCAGGCCTTGAGCCAGGTCAGCGCCCAGTGGGACAGCGACATCGTCAAGCAGATCAGCGATTACATCGCCATCCCCGCCAAATCACCTGGCTTTGACGCCGACTGGAAGGCGCACGGCCATATCGACACGGTGATGCGCAATGCCGCCGCATGGGTTGAAGCGCAAAAGGTTGAAGGACTCACCTTGGAGGTCGTTCGGCTGGAGGGCCGCACGCCGGTGTTGTTTTTTGAAATCCCCGCCACGCGTGCTGATTCAACGCAAACCGTGTTGATGTACGGCCACCTCGACAAACAACCCGAATTTACCGGCTGGCGCAGTGATCTGGGCCCCTGGACACCCAAGTATCAAGATGGCAAGCTTTACGGACGCGGCGGTGCAGACGACGGCTATGCCGTGTACGCCAGCATTGCGGCGGTGCAAGCCCTGAAGGCGCAAAACGTGCCGCACCCGCGCATCGTGGGCCTGATTGAAACCTGCGAGGAAAGCGGCTCTTACGATTTGCTGCCGTACGTTGACGCGCTGCGCAAACGCCTGGGCGACGTGGCCTTGGTGGTGTGTCTGGATTCTGGCGCGGGCAACTATGACCAGCTGTGGTTGACCACCAGCTTGCGCGGTATGGGCGGCGGTGTGTTGAAGGTCGAGGTGCTGGACGAAGGCGTGCATTCAGGCGACGCCAGTGGTGTGGTGCCGTCGAGCTTTCGCATCATGCGCCACGTGCTGGACAGGCTGGAAGACAGCGCCACCGGCCGGCTGTTGCCGCAAAGCTTTCACTGCGCCATTCCCGCTGATCGCCTGGCCCAGGCCAAAGCCACTACAGCCACGCTGGGCGACGAGCTCTACAAGCGCTTTCCGTGGGCGCACTACGACTGCGAAGGCTCGAGCGCCTTCACGCTGCCGATGACGACCGACCCGGTCGAAGCGCTGCTCAACCGCACGTGGCGGCCCACGCTCAGCGTCACAGGTGCGGAAGGCTTTCCGGCCCTGAAGGACGCGGGCAACGTGCTGCGGCCCTACACCGCATTCAAGTTGTCGCTGCGCTTTCCGCCCCTGGTCGATGCGTCTTTAGCGGTTCGAGAGCTCAAAAAACTGCTGGAAGACAACGCACCTTACAACGCCAAAGTCACCTTTGAAGGCGGCGGTGGCGCAACCGGCTGGAACGCGCCCAGCACGGCTGACTGGTTTGACAATGCGCTGAACGACGCCTCACAAAACTTCTTCGGCGCGCCTTGCGGCACCATCGGTCAAGGCGGCACCATTCCGCTGATGAACATGCTGAGCAAAGGCTTTCCGAAAGCGCAGATGATGGTTTGCGGCGTGCTGGGCCCCAAAAGCAATGCCCACGGGCCCAACGAGTTTTTGCATGTGCCCTATGCCAAAAAACTTACTGCGGCTGTCGCTCATGTGATGGCGCGCGTACCCGGGTAGCGCGAGCGTATGCACCTGTTCATGCGGGTTCTCACGCCCTTGACTGCCCGTGACGGTGAAAACCTCGCGGGACCCGCAAGCAGTCCAAGCCGGTCTTGATGACCGCCTGGCGCACAACAAAATCTCGCTCAGGCTGGGCCAGGTCATTGCCGCAGTGAACAGTGACGGCCAAACGTTTTAACGGCTACTGCCGCGAGCTGTTCAATGAGCCGGAGGATGGACAGGTGTTTGAATGGCTTGAAAATTGGCGATACGCCCGATGTTGAGCATCCGTGAAGATTGCCAGGCTCTTTTGGGTGTCAGATAAGCCGGTAGCCTGCCAGATGAATGGCTGAGCAGCTCCTGTATTTATAGCGTGAATATTTTCCCCGGGTTCATGATGTTTTGCGGGTCCAGCGCCCGCTTGATGGTGCGCATCATGTTGACAGCCCCGTCGCCTGCCTCGGTGACCAGAAAATCCATCTTGTGCAGGCCGACACCGTGTTCGCCGGTGCAGGTGCCTTCAAGGGCCAGAGCACGGCTCACCAGTTTGTGGTTCAGCTCTTCAGCAATGCGGCGCTCTTCAGGAATATTCGGGTCAATCAGGTAGCCAAAGTGAAAGTTGCCGTCACCCACATGGCCGACCAGGAAGTACGGAATGTCGGTAGCATCCACCTCGGCAATCGAGTCCAGCAGGCAGTCGGCCAGGCGTGAAATCGGCACACAGGTGTCGGTTGAAATGGCGCGGCAACCGGGCCGCGACTGAATGGCGGCAAAGTAGGCGTTGTGCCGCGCTGTCCACAGCCGTGTGCGTTCTTCAGGTGTACTGGCCCATTCAAAAGAACCGCCACCATGGCCCTGGCTCAGCTCTTGCACCAGCTCGGCCTGCTCTTTGACGCTGGCAGGTGAGCCATGAAACTCCATCAGCAACATCGGCTCTTCGGGCAGCTCAAGTTTTGAATGCTTGTTGACCATGCGTACCGTGTTGTGGTCAATCAGTTCTACCCGGGCAATTGGAATGCCCATTTGAATCACTTCAATCGTGGTGCGCACCGCTGCCTCGATGCTCGGGAAGGAGCACACCGCAGCGCTGATGGCCTCGGGCAGCGGGTACAACTTGACGGTTACTTCCGTGATCACGCCCAGCGTGCCTTCGCTGCCCACCATCAGGCGCGTCAGGTCATAGCCTGCAGAAGATTTTTTGGCCCGCGTGCCGGTACGCATCACGTCGCCGCTGGCCGTCACCACTTCAAGAGCCAGCACGTTTTCACGCATGGTGCCGTAGCGCACGGCATTGGTGCCGCTGGCGCGCGTGGCACTCATGCCGCCCAGCGTTGCGTCAGCGCCAGGGTCGATGGGAAAGAACAGGCCCGTGCTTTTGACCGCTTCGTTCAGCTGTTTGCGCGTGACGCCGGGTTGCACCGTTACGGTCAAATCTTCGGCGTTGATGTGCAGCACCTTGTTCATCCGGCTCACGTCAATGCTGATGCCGCCTTGCACGGCCAGCAAATGGCCTTCCAGCGAGGTGCCGACACCAAACGCAATCACGGGGACATTGAATTGACTGGCCAGTCTGACGGCATCCGACACGTCCGATGTACTTTCAGCGAACACCACGGCTGATGGCGGCGGCGCTGCAAACGATGACTCGTCCCGACCATGCTGCTCACGTACCACCATGGCGGTCGAGCAGCGATCTGCAAAGCGCGTCTTCAAGGCATCAATGAAAGCCGCAGGCGTTTCGCGCTGGGCGATTTCTGGCAGCAGGTTGGCAGGTAACGGTGCGTTCATGAGGGCTCCAGAAATAGCATTCAAAAAATGCGTGTTTTCAAGACGGTTTGTCCGAGTCAAAACCGTCCAAGCAACATTATGGAACGATTCAGAAGCAGCGCAAAACCAGTCATTGATGCACCCTGCCAACCTGAAAACGGTCTGATAAAGTCCTGTCTGTCAGTCGGGGCTTCGGCCCCGTGTTTATTTCAGCCAACCCAAAGGCATTATGGCCAACCGACTTACACAAATTGCTACCCGCACCGGTGACAACGGCACCACCGGGCTGGGCGACAACACCCGCGTCAGCAAGGACAGTCTGCGCGTCCATGCTATGGGTGATGTGGACGAACTCAACTCCAGCATCGGCGTATTGCTGTGCGAGGACATGCCTGGCGACGTTCGTAACCTATTGGTTGAAGTGCAACACCAGCTGTTTAACCTCGGAGGGGAGTTGAGTATTCCGGGTTACGAATTACTCAAACCTGAAGCCGTTGCGCAACTCGATGCGGCACTTGAACAATACAACGCTGCCTTGCCGCGGCTGGCTGAGTTCATCTTGCCTGCGGGTTCAAGAGCCGCTTGTCTAGCCCATGTCTGTCGCACGGTGGCCCGCCGGGCTGAGCGGGCCGTGGTGGCGCTCGGCTCGGCTGAGGCGCTGAAAGATGCACCACGCCAGTACCTGAACCGTTTGAGTGATTTGCTGTTTGTGCTGTCGCGTGTTCTCAACAGGATGAATGGTGGCGATGACGTTTACTGGAAAAGCGAACGGATGCAAAAAGCGCAAACTGAGGTCAATTGATGCGCTACTTATTTAATAGCTGCAAGCCCAGGTATTTATTGGGCTAGAGGATTAAAGCATCTATGAAAAGTAGTTTGATTTGACTACCGCTGCCCAAAAATAGCCGTCCCGACACGCACCAGGGTGCTGCCTGCTGCAATGGCCGCCTCAATATCAGCCGACATGCCGATCGACAAGGTGTCCAAGGGACTAAAACGTGGGTTGTGTCTGATGTTGGATTGATTTAACCCATCAAATAGGGCTCTAGCCCTTGAGTGGACTGCGCAAGCAGCTTCGAAATCAATAGCTGGCTCGGGTATGGTCATCAGACCGCGCAGCCTTAAATGAGGCAGCTCGATAACCGCCTCTGCCAGCGCCATCAGCGCATCAGGCGCAACGCCTGATTTGTTCAGCCCGCCGTCCACATTGACCTGCAGGCAGATTTGCAACGGTGCGAGATGTGCCGGGCGCTGCTCGCTCAGGCGCTGGGCGATCTTCAGGCGGTCCACTGACTGCACCCAGTCAAAATGCTCCGCCACCAGGCGCGTCTTGTTACTTTGCACGGGGCCAATACAGTGCCACTCAAGACGTGGGTAATGGCGCAAGGCGATGATCTTTTGAACACCTTCGGCGATGTAGTTTTCACCAAAAGCCAATTGACCGGCTGCAATGGCTTGCGCGACCGCATCGTCTCCAAAAGTTTTTGAGACGGCCAGCAACCGCACGGATGCCGGGTCACGGCCTGCGGCCTTGCAGGCAGCAGATAGTCGGTCCCTTACGGTGCTCAGTCGGCTCGCAATCATGGTCATAATCCAACTGTAAACTGCTTTGTTCGTCGGCCATTGTTTTAAGGACTTCCGGGATGGACATTACCCAGCTGCTGGCCTTCAGCGTCAAAAACAAGGCATCTGACTTGCACTTGTCCGCAGGCCTGCCGCCCATGATCCGCGTGCATGGCGATGTGCGGCGCATCAACGTCGAGCCGCTAGACCACAAGCAGGTGCATGCCATGGTCTATGAGATCATGAACGACACCCAGCGCAAGAACTATGAAGAGTTTTTAGAAATCGACTTTTCGTTTGAGATTGACGGTCTCTCACGCTTTCGCGTCAATGCCTTTAACCAAAACCGCGGTGCAGGCGCAGTGTTGCGGACGATTCCTTCCAAAATTTTGTCACTTGAGCAGCTCAATGCCCCCAAGATTTTTGGTGACCTGGCCATGAAGCCGCGTGGCATGGTTTTGGTGACCGGCCCGACCGGCTCGGGCAAGTCCACCACGCTGGCTGCCATGGTCGACTACCTCAATGAAAACGAGTACGGCCACATTCTGACCGTTGAAGACCCGATCGAGTTTGTGCACGAGTCCAAAAAATGCGTGATCAACCAGCGCGAAGTGGGCCCGCACACCCTGAGCTTTAACGCCGCGCTGAAGTCGGCCCTGCGCGAAGACCCGGACGCGATTCTGGTCGGCGAGATGCGCGACTTGGAAACCATTCGACTGGCCATGTCGGCGGCAGAAACCGGCCACCTTGTCTTCGCCACGCTACATACTTCCAGTGCGGCTAAAACCATTGACCGAATCATTGACGTGTTTCCCGGAGAAGAAAGGGAAATGATCCGCTCGATGCTGTCTGAATCGTTGCAAGCGGTGATCTCGCAAACCCTGTGCAAAACCAAAGATGGTCAGGGCCGTGTGGCAGCGCACGAGATCATGTTGGGCACCAGCGCGATTCGTAACTTGATTCGCGAAGCCAAGGTCGCGCAGATGTATTCCTCCATTCAAACCGGCAATAGCGTGGGCATGCAAACGCTGGATCAAAACCTGACGGAGCTGGTCAAGCGAAACATTATTTCGGTTGGCGAGGCGCGTGGCAAAGCCAAAATTCCCGAAAACTTCCCGGGCTGAAGATGTCGCCGCCACGGTCGCTTACTGCGTGTAGATCCCAGCCCCCGAGGGGGCGCTACGCCTGCGGCCTGGCAAAGCCAGTTCGGCGCCCCCTGCTTGTCAATGCGGGGCATACGCCGGCTCTGACACGCGCCATCATGAATGACAAGCAGGCCCCTGGTGTGATCCTGATGGTTCAGGTGCGCGACCGTGAAACGATGGAACACGCGATTGCCTTTGCAGAAACCGGACACCTGTGCAGGTGTACCCTGCACGCCAACAGCGCCAATCAGGCGCTCGACCGCATCATCAATTTCTTCCCGGAAGAACGCCGGGCGCAGTTGCTGACAGACCTGTCGTTGAACCTCAAGGGCATGATCTCCCAACGTCTGCTTCCAAAGCAAGACAACAAGGGACGGACAGCCGTGGTCGGGGTGATGCTGAACACCCCCCTGATCTCTGACCTGATCTCCAAGGGTGACGCCCTCGAAAACAACGCCATCACGTATGAAGAGGCCCTGCGCAATGCCGATTCAGTGAACGACTTACGGCTACAGATCAAGCTCAGTTCCAAGCGTGTCAAGTCGATTGATCTGGCGGCGGGCACCGAAAACTTTGCGATTGTTTAACCCGATCTTTGGCCGCTTCAGTCCGGCTTGTAAACCTCCATAAACGAAAGCTCCATATGTCATCTATCAATGCCAGAACCTATGAATCCACAAGTCCGCAAAAAGTCGCTTTTTTAGGCTTGGGCGTGATGGGCTACCCCATGGCTGGCCATCTGGCAGCTGCCGGCCACCAGGTTGGCGTTTACAACCGCACAGCCGCCAAATCTGCGGCGTTCTGTGCCGAGTTCGCGGGTAGCACGCACGGCCTGACGCCAAAAGCCGCCGCCAAGGATGTTGACGTGGTGTTTTGCTGCGTTGGCAACGATGCCGACTTGCGCAGTGTGGTGCTGGGTGCCGACGGCGCGCTGGCAGGCATGAAGCCAGGCGCTATTTTTGTCGACCACACCACAGCGTCTGCTGATGTCGCCCGCGAACTGTATGCCGCTGCTAAAAGCAGGGGCCTTCACTTTGTGGATGCCCCCGTTTCTGGCGGCCAGGCAGGTGCACAAAATGGTGCGCTGACGGTGATGTGCGGTGGTGATGGCGACGCATTTGAGGCCGTCAAACCGGTCGGTATGGCGTTTTCAAAAGCCTTTACCCTGATGGGTGCGAGCGGCGCGGGCCAGCTGACCAAGATGGTCAACCAGATTTGTATTGCCGGACTGGTGCAGGGCTTGAGTGAGGCCGTGGCTTTTGGTCAAAAGGCAGGGCTGGATGTGAATCAGGTGCTCGATGTCATTGGTAAAGGCGCAGCGCAAAGCTGGCAACTCGACAACCGCGGCAAGACCATGGTGGCCGACAAATTTGATTTTGGTTTTGCGGTGGACTGGATGCGCAAAGACCTGGGCCTGGTGCTGGACGAAGCCAAGCGCAATGGCGCACGTCTGCCGGTGACAGCACTGGTTGACCAGTTTTATGCAGACGTACAAGCTATGGGCGGCCAGCGCTGGGACACGTCCAGCCTGATCAAACGCCTGAAATAGTACGCCCGCACTGCCTCATGCCGCTTGGCGCATGGCCCCAGAGGGGCTCATTTTTTCAAGGGCGGCCTGCCGAAACATTGATCACTTGGCCGCAGGCGTCGCGCCGGCAGGTTGCGGCTTGGCTGGCGTGGGCAGCAGGCGGGCCAATTCATCTTCGCTGATGATGTCAAAAATCCGGATCACTTTTTGAACCCCTGAAGTCGAGCGAACCAGTTGGGTCGCGCGGTCTGCTTCGCGCTGCGTCACGCGGCCCATCAGGTAAGTGGTGCCCCGCTCTGTCACCACCTTGAACGCGTTTGAAAACAAATCCGGCGCGTCAATCAGTTGTGCCTTCACGCGGCCGCTGATCAGTATGTCTGACGAGCGCTGGGCCAGGCTGGAATTGGCGGCGACGACCAGTTCATTGACCACTGAGACGACGTTTTCGACACGTGAAACAAGCTGCTCGACCAGTTGTTTGTCCTGGACTGTTGGCACCTCGCCCGTCAGCAAGACCTGGCGGTTGTAGCTGGTCAGGTTGACGTGGCCGCGTTCTCCTAGATTGCTGCGGATACGGCTGGCGCCACGCAGTTCAATGCTTTCGTCTTCAAGCTGCGCACCCGAGGTGCGGCGGTCTGTTGCAATCAGGGTGCCGCTAGCCGCTGCGCCGCCAATGAGCAGCGGCACGCAGGCGGTGAGAGAAGTCAGCAGCAAAGCCGCTGCGCAAAAAGACAAAACCAGTGGGTTGAACAAAACACGTCTCATAAGGAGGGCTCCTGATCGCCAAGTAGCTGGACATCCACACCGTCACAAATACAGTGCAGCACAAGAAGATGAACTTCCTGAATGCGCGCAGTACGTTCATGCGGCACACAGATATGAACATCGGTTTCACGCAGGGCGTGGGTGATTTTTCCGCCGCTTCGGCCGGTCAGGGCCACCACGGTCATGTCGCGCTCATGCGCCGCTTCAATCGCGGCCAGGACATTGCCAGAGTTGCCGCTGGTGCTGAGCGCCAGCAGCACATCACCAGCGCCGCCAAAGGCGCGCACCTGTTTGGAGAAAATGACGTTGAAGTCGTAGTCGTTGGCAATGGCTGTCAGGATGGAGCTGTCAGTCGTCAGCGCAATGGCGGCCAGCTCGGGCCGCTCGCGTTCGTATCGCCCTACAAACTCGGCTGCAAAGTGCTGTGCATCGGCGGCAGAACCGCCGTTGCCACAAGCCAGCACCTTGCCGCCGCTGGTGACACTGGCCAAAATGGCCTGAACGGCTGCGGCGATGGGTTTGGATAACACTTGTGCCGACTGGTATTTCAAGTCAGCGCTGTCAATAAAGTGCTGTTCAATTCTTTGTTCAAGCATGCCCGAATGATAGCGGCTCACGTTGACGTGACCTTGCCCCCGAAAAAGGTACTCCTTAGCGGATGGGTAAAAATCAGTTTTAGGAGACAGAGTTGAGCGAATCGAAACGACGGTCGCGGTACATGTTGATTTTCATCCCAATCTTTACCGCTGTGAGCGCTCAATCTGCAGATTTCAACGGGGTCAGATCGCCCAAAACACCTGGCAGATAGGGGCTCATGCGGTTGAATTTCGTATTCGTTAATGGTAAGGTTTAGCGGTACGGAAAACAGAGGCAGGTTCAAAGGAGTACATCATGTTTGATATCGATGCAGTCAGGAAGACCTTCACCACCAGCGACGGGGTAAAGCTCAGTTACCTGGAGGCTGGCAAAGGCCAGCCCTTTGTCATGATCCCGGGGTGGTCGCAAACGGCGGATCAATGGCATCACCAGATCAACCATTTTTCAAAACAATACCGCGTCCTGGCGCTGGATATGCGGGGTCATGGCGAGTCCGAAAAGCCGGGGCATGGCTATCGGATTTATCGCCTTTCGAAGGATGTCAAAGAATTCATCGAAGGTCTTGATCTTCACAATTGCATCCTGATGGGGCATTCGATGGGTTGTTCGGTACTTTGGGGGCTTTACGATCTCTACGGTGCCAGCCGGATCTCGAAATTCGTCTTTGTCGATGAGCCTGCCTACCTCTCCAACAACCCAACACTTTCGCCAGAGGAATTGGTTCAGGCCGGTGCCATTTTTACGCCAGAGGCCGCCTTCAGTACCGCTGTGGCGCTTGCCGCCGATGCAGATGGCGCAGTGACGACCGGCTTCGTCTCGGGCATGTTCACCCCCGAATGCCCAAAGGACATTGTCGAGAAATCAGTCGCACTCAATTTCAAATTTCCGCGTGACAAGGCGGCCGAGCTGGTCATCGATCATGTTCACAATGACTGGCGTGATGTGATGGCACGGATCACGGTGCCGGCCCTTTGCATCGGCGGCAGGGCAAGCTTCGTTCCATGGGCATGCGTGGTCTGGCAGGCAGAACAGATACCGAATGGTCAGCATGAAATCTTCGAAGCGAACGAGGGTGGCTCCCATTTCATGTTTATGGAGAATCCTCAAAAGTTCAATGCCAGGGTGGAGCAATTCCTGAACTGATCAGAACATTGCAAAACCTGTGGCTTGATTGCAGTCTCCTTTAGGAAGGCCATCATCGCAAGGGTTGGCGCTTGGAGTTTGCAGTTTGCAGTTTGCAGTTTGCAGCAAAGGCACTGCTCACAAGCGAGCATCGACGACACCCGCACCGGTGAGCGCGTGCGCATCGAAAACGGCGTTGCGCGCCGGTATCAAAGTCCGGCTGCTTCAGGCGCTGAGCCCATCAGCGCGGTGTACCCGGGGCGCCCCGGTAGGCGCAACTCGCTGACGGCCGCTGGCGCTTGCGCCAACAGCCGGCCGCGCCGGAACACCTTGAGCCGCGTGGCGCGCAGGCGCAGGGCCTCGACCGGGTCGTGTGCCTGTAGCCATACAAAGTCGGCGTGGCAACCGGCCTGTAGGCCATAGTTCTGCAGCCCCAAAATCTTCGCCGGGTTTGCCGTTACGGCGTCAAAGCATTGGCGCATGGCCGCCTGGCTCGTCATTTGCGCCACGTGCAGACCCATGTGGGCAACCTCCAGCATGTCAGCACTGCCCAGGCAATACCAGGGGTCCATCACGCAGTCGTGACCAAACGCCACATTGATGCCGGCGGCCAGCAACTCGGGCACGCGCGTCATGCCGCGGCGCTTGGGGTAGCTGTCATGGCGGCCCTGTAGCGTGATGTTGATGAGCGGGTTGGAAATGACGTGCAACTGCGCCTCGGCCATGAGCGGCATCAGCTTGCTCACGTAGTAGTTGTCCATGCTGTGCATGGAGGTGAGATGCGAGCCGGTTACGCGACCGTGCAAGCCCAGGCGCCGGGTTTCGAACGCCAGGGTCTCCACGTGGCGCGAGAGCGGGTCGTCGGACTCGTCACAGTGCATGTCTACGCGTTTGCCTTGCTCAGCCGCCAGTTCGCACAGCAGCCTGACGCTCAAGCTGCCTTGCTCATCAGTGCGCTCAAAATGCGGAATACCGCCCACCACATCCACGCCCATGTTGAGTGCGCGTTTCAGGTTGTCCATGTGTTGCTCTGGCCCCAGCGGCCCACGCAACACACCGTCTTGGGGAAAAGCCACCAGCTCCAGATGCAGATAGGGTGCCACGCGGCGCTTGACTTCCAGCAGCGCCTCCACGGCCAGCAGGCGCGGGTCGCACACGTCCACATGGGTGCGAATGGCCAGCAAGCCTTTGGCCACGGCCCAGTCACAGTAGTGCAGGGCGCGCTCGATCAGCGCCTCCTGGGTCAGCAGCGGTTTCAGCTCGCCCCACAGGGCAATGCCTTCCAGCAGCGTGCCGCTCTGGTTGACGCGCGGCAGGCCGTAGCTCAGGGTGGCGTCCATGTGAAAGTGGGCGTCCACAAACGGCGGGCTGACCAGAAAGCCCCGCGCGTCGAGCACCTCGTTTGCCTGAGTGATGAGCCCGGCAGTGATTTCCATGATCTTGCCGTCGCGCACGGCAATGGACATGTCGGTGCGCCCGTCGGGCAGGGTGGCGTTGTAAATCAGCAGGTCAAGCATGGTGTTGTTGGCGTTGTACGCTATAAAAAATGGAGCGGTTCAGGCAATCAGCTCGGCGGCTGGAGGTCTTTATATTGTTCATATTCTTGCCCTGGCTCACCGCTCCCCCTTGCGATAGGGTTTCATCAGCGCTTGCGGGTAGCTTGCCTTGCGCGCCACCAGCACCAGCGCCGCAATGGACAGCAGGTAGGGCAGCATCAGGTAGAGCTGGTAGGGCAGTACGGCCGTCCCCGACTGCTGCAATCGCAGTTGCAATGCATCAAAAAATGCAAACAGCAAGGCGCCCAGCAAGGCCTTGCCGGGCCGCCACGAGGCAAACACAATGAGCGCTACGCAGATCCAGCCCCGCCCGTTGACCATGTTGAAAAAGAAAGCGTTGAAGGCCGACAGTGTCAAAAAAGAACCCGCCATGCCCATCAGCGCAGAGCCCGCCACAATTGCCCCGGTGCGCGTGGCCACCACCGACACGCCCTGACCTTCAGCCGCCTGCGGGTTCTCGCCCAACATGCGCACAGCCAGACCCACCGGCGTGCGGTACAGCAGGTAGCCTATCAACGGCACCAGCAGAAGTGCCAGCAGCGTGAGCGGGGTTTGTTGCGCCAGGATCGGCAGGCCCAGCCAGTCCATCTCGGCAAAGGGTGTGATGGTGGGTGGCGTGGTGACCTTGGGAAAACTCACGCGGTAGCCGTAGTAGCTCAAGGCGGTGGCCAAGAGCGTGATACCCAGGCCTGATACGTGCTGTGAGAGTGCCAGCCCCACCGTCAAAAAGGCGTGGAGCAAACCCAAAGTCGCCCCGGTGAGCGCGGCCACCCCTACACCCGCCCACAGCGGGAGTCCGAGATAAACCGCCAGCCAGCCGGTAAAGGCGCCCGCCACCATGATGCCTTCGATGCCCAGGTTCAGAACCCCGGCGCGTTCGCACAGCAGCACCCCCAGCGTGCCCAGAATCAGGGGCGTGGCAATGCGCAACACGGCCACCCAAAACGAGGGGTTGGCAAGGATGTCGAACAATTCACTCATTTGAATTTGACCCGGTATTGCGTGAGCAGCGTGGCGACCAGCACCGAAATCAGCGAGGTCGCTACGATCACATCGGCAATGAAAGTGGGCACACCCACCGCGCGGCTCATGCTGTCAGCTCCCACCAGTACGCCGGCCACCAACACACTGGCTGCCATCACGCCCAGCGGGTGCAAACCGGCCAGCATGGCAATCACGATGCCGGTGTAGCCATAGCCGGGTGACATGTCCAGTGTGAGGTAGCTGGTGCGCCCCGCCACCTCAATGGCCCCGGCCAGCCCCGCCAGTGCGCCCGACAGCATGGCTACCAGCACCACTGTGCGGGGGACCGACACGCCGGCAAAGGCCGCCGCGCGGGCGTTGGCACCCACCGCCCGAATGTCAAACCCCAGCACCGTGTATTTCATGAGCGCCCACAGCCCCAATGACAGGGCGCCGGCCCACAGCAGGCCGGTGTGCACCCGGGTTTGCGCGACCAGCTTGGACAACTCCAGTTCGGGCATCAGCGCCACGCTCTGGGGCCAGCCCATGGCGGTGGGGTCTTTCATGGAGCCATCCAGCATGAGTGACACCAGCAGCAACACGATGAAGTTCAGCAGCAAGGTGGTCACCACCTCATCTACACCGAGTTTGGCCTTCATCAGCGCAGGCCCCAGCAACAGCAGGGCGCCGGCCAGCGCTGCGGCGAGCATCATCAAAACAAACAAGGCCGCCGGGTGCAGCGCCAGACCAGTGCCGCCATGCAGCCCACCCACCGCCACGGCGGCCAACGCGCCCATGTAGAGCTGTCCTTCTGCACCAATGTTGAACAAGCGCGACTTGAACGCTACCGTGGCCGCCAGCCCGGTCAGCATCAGGGGGATGGCGCGCGTCAGCGTTTCGCTCAAGGCAAACACCGAGCCAAATCCGCCTTGCAGCAGCAGGCTGTAGGTCTTGCCAACGGGCGCACCCGCCCACAACACCAGCAAGGCGCTGATCAGCAGGGTGAAGGCCACGGCCCCAATGGGTGCCAGCGCGAGCGCCAGGCTGGCGTGGTGGGTGCGCTTTTCCAGCCTCATGCCAAGGCCTGCGTTGATGCGCTTTTGTCGATGCCCGCCATCGCCAGGCCGATGGTTTCGCGGCTCCAGCCCCCGGCGGGTCGGGCCTCGGTCAGGTGCCCGGCGTGCATGACCGCGACGCGGTCGCCCAGGGTGAGCACCTCATCCAGATCGTCAGAAATCACCAGCACCGCCGCCCCCGCATCGCGCGCGGCCAGCAGTTGCGCCTGCACATAGGCTACGGCGCCTATGTCCAGCCCCCAGGTGGGCTGGTGCGCAATGATCAGCTTCGGGGTGGTGGCACCGGGCTTGGCTGCGTTGTGTGCGGGGTGCAGCAGGGCGCGCCCCAAAATCAGTTTTTGCATGTTGCCGCCCGAAAGGGCGCGCGCCGCTACCAGCGGCCCGCCGCCGCGCACGTCGAATTGATCCATCACGCGCCGCGCATAGGCCTGGGCCGCGCTGCGCTTGACCCAGCCCCAACGCGAGAAGGCCGGGCTGCGCAGGCGCTCGGACACGGCGTTCTCCCACACCGGCAAGTCGCCCACCACGCCCACGGCATGGCGGTCTTCGGGAATGCGGGCCACACCCAGCGCGACCCACTCGGACGGATGCGCCGGCAAGGGCTGGCCCATCAAGGTCACGCGTCCGGCCACCGCATGCTGCGTGCCGCTCAGCAGTTCGGCCAGCGCTACCTGCCCGTTGCCCGAGACCCCTGCAATGGCGACGATCTCGCCACTGTTCAATTGCAGCGATACGCCGCTGAGCCGCTCGCGCCCCGGGCTTGTGCTCACGCCTTCCATCAGGCACACGCACGAACCCACCTGGCTGGACGGGTGACGCTGTGGCGGGGCTACCGCATGCCCCACCATCCACTGCGCCAACTGGGCCTGTGTGGTGTCCTGCGCATTGGCCTGTGCCACCAGCTTGCCCCCGCGCAGCACGGCCACCCGATCCGAGACGCGCAGCACTTCGCCGAGCTTGTGGCTGATGAAGATAATGGACAGGCCCTGCGCCACCATCTGCCCAAGAACGGCAAACAGCGCCTCGCTTTCCTGTGGTGTCAGCACGGCGGTGGGTTCGTCCAGAATCAGAATGCGGGCGCCGCGGTACAGCGCCTTCAAGATTTCCACCCGCTGGCGCTCGCCCACTGACAAGCTGCCCACCAACGAACCGGGGTCGACGGTGAGGCCAAACTGCTGCGCCACGGCCAGCAGTTTGTTGCGTGCAGCGCCTCGGCGGGTGAACGGCAGCCACAGGGGCTCCGAACCCAGCATCACGTTGTCCAGCACGCTTAAATTGTCGGCCAGAGTGAAGTGCTGGTGCACCATGCCAATGCCGGCCGCCAGCGCTGCCTTGGGGTCGCCGGGGGGTAGCGCCCGGCCAAACACCTCAATCTCGCCCTCGTCAGCGGTGTAATGGCCAAACAAAATCGAGACCAGTGTGGACTTGCCCGCCCCGTTTTCGCCCAGCAGCGCCAGCACCTCGCCAGCCTGAAGTTGCAGCGAGATGTGGTCATTCGCCACCAGCGTCCCAAAGCGCTTGGTGATGCCGGCGAGCTTGAGAGCCGTATCGGTCATCAGGGCGCGTTGTGGGCAGCGGGGGGCAGACTTACTTGGCCGTGGATTTGGGCTGGCCGTCGTCCACTTTGACGGTGAACTTGCCGTCCAGAATGTCTTTTTCGCGCGCCTTGACCTTGGCAACGATCGCGGCGGGCACCTTTTTCTCAAAGGTGCCCAGCGGTGCCAATGAGGAGCCCTTGTGCTTCATCATCGAATACGGGCCGTAGTCTTCGGCGGTGAATTTACCCTCCTTGGCGAGCTTGATGGCACGGTCAGCCGAGGGCTCAAAGTGCCACAGCGCGGAGACCACCACGGTGTCGGGGTACTGTGCCTGGGTGTTGATGACGTTGCCGATGGCCAACTTGCCCTTCTCCTTGGCCGCATCGCTCACGCCAAAGCGTTCGGCATACAGCACATCAGCGCCCTTGTCGATCATGGCAAAGGCGGCCTCCTTGGCCTTGGGTGGGTCAAACCAGCTGTTGATGAAGCTGACACTGAACTCCACCTTGGGGTTGGTTTCTTTGGCACCGGCCATGAAGGCGTTCATCAGGCGGTTGACCTCGGGGATGGGGAAGCCCCCGACCAGGCCAATCTTGTTGCTCTTGCTCATGCCGCCGGCAATCAGGCCGCTCAGGTAGGCGGGCTCCTGAATGTAGTTGTCAAACACACTGAAATTCGGCGCAGCAGGCTTGCCGCTCGACCCCATCAAAAACGAGACCTTGGGAAAGTCCTTGGCCACCTTGCGGGCAGCGGCTTCCACGGCAAAGGCTTCGCCCACGATGAGGGTGTTGCCCCCCGTGGCGTACTCGCGCATGACGCGTTCATAGTCGGCGTTGCTCACGTTCTCGCTGGCCTTGTATTCAATCTCGCCGCGCGCCTCTGCGGCTTTGAGCGCCGTGTGCAGGCGCCCGGCCCACTGTTGCTCAAAGGGTACGGTGTAAATCCCCGCGACCTTGAGTTTGGCCTGCGCCAAAGCCAGGCCGGGGGCCAGGGTGGCCAGTGCAGCGGCCAAAACGACCGCTGTGCGGCGGTTGATCAGTTTCAAAGACATAGTTGCTCCAGGTTGATGACACTACAAAAAAAATAGCATACAGGCCAATAAATTCGGCGGCTAGAGGCCAGTTTGGCACAAAACATGCGCTCATCCAGTGCCGCTGCGCTCCAGTACGGCGTGCAGCAGCACGTCTACAAGTTCCCAGCGGTTAAAAAACACAGCCACGGGTGTATCACATCTTGTTGCGTTTGCTGCTCTGAAGGTGACGGCCTAAGGGTAGACGCTAATGCCGTTCCCCCTAAGCAACGCAGTGGGAAACCCCATGCTGTGCATAACAACAGCATTGTCTCGTGGGCCATGCCCAGCGGGCACTGCACAAGGCCCCGCACCACCCAGGCGCCCGGCGCACTACCTGCGGGCGGCGCCTGGTCTCGCCCAAAACGGGTCATGGCGACAAATCTCGAAAAACCTCGGGCAACTGGCCCAGAGCAAGCACCCAAACGGACCCCCATATGCAGGCTTGTGATGCCCCAACCCTATGCAACAATTGTGCCCGCCCGGTAGGATTTGCTGTCCGTATCCGTACTTTCGTTTGATTTCGAGAGGCTGTGGCCGTCAGCACCATCGACGAATGACCGGACCCAACAGCCCAACCCAACGCCCCCCAATTCACCCCAAAAAACAACAAGGTTTCAGCATGACGAGTATTCAGCAGCGCGCCGCTTTGCAAAGCCAAATCTGGAAAATCGCCAACGACGTCCGGGGTGCCGTCGATGGCTGGGACTTCAAGCAATACGTGCTGGGCACCTTGTTCTACCGCTTCATCAGCGAAAACTTTGCGGCCTACATCGAAGGCGGTGACGACAGCATCGATTACGCCGTGCTGTCCGACGTGGTCATCACGCCAGACATTCGAGACGACGCCATCAAAACCAAGGGCTACTTCATTTACCCCAGCCAGCTGTTTGCCCGCGTCGTCGCCAGCGCCAACGGCAACGAAAGCCTGAACACCGATTTGGCGGCCATTTTTCAATCCATTGAAAACTCCGCACTGGGCTACCCCTCTGAGCGCGACATTCGCGGCCTGTTTGCCGACTTCGACACCACCAACAACAAGCTCGGCAACACCGTCAAAGACAAAAACGACCGATTGAGAAAAGTGCTGAAAGGCGTCGCCGATCTGGACTTCGGCGACTTTGAAAACAGCCAAATCGACCTGTTCGGCGACGCCTACGAATTCCTGATTTCCAACTACGCCGCCAACGCGGGCAAGTCGGGCGGCGAATTTTTCACGCCCCAGCATGTGTCCAAGCTCATTGCCCAGCTGGCCATGCACAAACAAACCAGCGTCAATAAAATTTACGACCCAGCCTGCGGCTCGGGTTCGTTGCTGCTGCAAGCCAAAAAACACTTTGACCAGCATTTGATTCAAGACGGTTTTTGGGGCAAGAGCTCAACCACACCACCTACAACCTGGCGCGCATGAACATGTTCTTGCACAACGTCAACTACGACAAGTTCAACATCCAGCTGGGCGACACGCTGATTGACCCGCACTTTGCCGATGACAAACCGTTTGACGCCATCGTCTCCAACCCGCCGTATTCGGTGAAGTGGATCGGCAGCGACGACCCCACCCTCATCAACGACGACCGCTTTGCCCCCGCAGGCGTTCTGGCCCCCAAGAGCAAGGCCGACTTTGCCTTTGTGCTGCACGCGCTCAGCTACTTGTCCAGCAAAGGCCGCGCCGCCATTGTTTGCTTTCCGGGCATTTTTTACCGAGGCGGTGCGGAGCAAAAAATTCGCCAATACCTGGTGGACAACAACCATGTGGAAACCGTCATCTCATTGGCGCCCAACCTGTTTTACGGCACCACCATTGCCGTGACGATTTTGGTGCTGTCCAAACACAAGGTTGACACCACCACCCAGTTCATCGACGCCAGCGCACTGTTCAAGAAAGACACCAACACCAACACGCTGCTGGATACGCACATCGACCAAATCATGGCCGTGTTCGACAGCAAGGCCAACGTGGACCACTTCGCCCGCTCGGTCAGCCATGCCGACATTGCCGCCAACGACTACAACCTGTCGGTCAGCAGCTACCTGCAGGCCAAAGACACCCGCGAAGTGGTGGACATTGCCCAGCTCAACGCCGAGCTGAAAACCACCGTCGCCAAGATTGACCAACTGCGCCAAGACATTGACGCCATCGTGGCCGAGATCGAAGGCGAAGGGGCTAACCAATGACCGAATCGCAGGACAAAATCAAACTGATTGCTGAGGGTAGCCAGTTGGTTAGTGTGACTAACCAACTGAAATTAGCCCCAGTCCACGGCAAAACATATCAGACCAGCGTGGCGGAAATTGAGGGCGGGGAGCTGGCATGAACAATAAAACCAAACAGCTGATTGTTTTTACCACTGCAGACGGACAAATAACCGTCAACACACACTTTGACGAAGAAACCGCATGGCTGTCGCTAGACCAAATGGCAGAGCTGTTTGCGCGCGACAAGTCCACCATTTCGCGCCATATAAAAAATGTGTTTGATGAGGGTGAGCTGGGGCCATCAGCAACTGTTGCAAAATTTGCAACAGTTCAAACCGAGGGCGGGCGTGAAGTTGAACGACAAATAGAGTTTTACAACCTTGATGTCATTATTTCGGTCGGCTACCGCGTCAAGTCACTGCGCGGCACACAATTTCGCCAATGGGCAAGCAAACGGCTGAATGAATACATTCGCAAGGGATTTACCCTGGATGACGAGCGCCTCAAAAACGGCGGCGGGCGCTATTTTCGCGAGCTGTTGCAGCGCATTCGCGATATTCGAACCAGTGAAAGAAACCTTTACCAGCAGGTTACAGATATTTATGCCACCGCGATTGATTACGACCCCAAATCCAGCATAACGCAGGAGTTTTTTGCCGCCGTACAAAACAAAATGCACTACGCCGCCCACAAGCACACCGCTGCGGAAGTAATTTATACGCGGGTAGATAGCGCAAAACCCATGGTTGGCATGACCAACTTCAAAGGTGACTACATCACCAAAACCGACGTGGGCATTGCCAAAAACTACCTCACAGAAAAAGAGCTCACCGTTCTCAACTTGCTGGTATCGCAATTCCTAGATTTTGCCGAGCTGCAAGCCCTAGAAGAACACACCATGACGATGGCGCAGTGGATTGCGGAGCTTGACCGCCAGCTACAGGGTAATCGCCGTGAATTGCTCACGAACAAAGGCAGCATTTCAAAGCAGCAAGCCATTGAAAAAGCTGAAAAAGAATTTGAAACCTACCGCGCCCGCGAGATGCGGCAACTGCAAAGCGATTTTGACCACACGCTCAAACAACTGGCTACAAAAGCGGGGCAGAAAACATGACCAGCTTGGATTTCATGGACAAGCTGCTGGATGGGGTTGGGGTGGAGTGGAAAACACTTGGGGAAGTCACATTGCCAACAAGCAACATCAAGTGGCGTGATGCTGAGCGTGGCTATCGTTATATTGACCTCACATCCGTACACATCGAAACAAAAGCAATTATCGAGACGACGGAAATTCAGGCCAACAATGCACCAAGTAGAGCCCAAAAACTAGTTGAAAAAGATGATGTGATTTTTGCCACAACGCGCCCGGCCCAACAACGCTATTGCTTAATTGATGATGAGTATTCGGGTGAGCTTGCGAGTACGGGCTACTGTGTTTTACGCGCCAAACGCGATGAAGTATTGCCGAAATGGATTCTTCATTGGATGGCCTCCAGTGATTTCAAAACATACGTTGAAGAAAATCAAAGTGGATCTGCGTATCCCGCAATTTCCGACGCAAAGGTAAAGGATTTCAAAATCCCGATCCCCTGCCCAGAAAACCCCAAAAAATCACTTGAAATCCAAGCTGAAATCGTCCGCATTCTGGACGCCTTCACCGAGCTGACCACCGAGCTGACTACCGAGCTGACTACCCGCAAAAAACAATACAACTACTATCGTGATCAGTTGTTGAGTTTTGAAGATGGTGAGGTGGAGTGGAAGACGTTGGGTGAAGTTATGGCAATGCGAGCGGGGCAGCATATTTCTGCTAGCAAAATCTCGGATATTGCCAACGATGGTTTCATATATCCGTGTTTTGGTGGCAATGGAGTTCGGGGCTATGTAAAGGAAAAAAGCCACTCGGGCGAGTATTTGTTAGTTGGTAGACAAGGCGCTCTTTGTGGGAACGTTCAACGGATGAAAGGTGATTTTTACGCCACCGAGCATGCCGTTGTTGTGACTGTGAGTGAAGATGTAAATGTTGACTGGGCTTTTCATATGCTTACGCTGATGAATCTCAATCAATATGCATCACAGTCAGCACAACCTGGTTTGGCCGTTGGTAAATTGGAAGGTTTAAAAATACCCGTCCCTGCCTTGGTAGAGCAAATCCGTATTGCCACCATCCTCGACAAGTTCGACGCGCTGACCAACTCCCTCTCCGAAGGCCTGCCCCGCGAAATCGAACTCCGCCAGAAGCAATACGCGCATTACCGCGATTTGCTGCTGAGCTTTCCGAAGCCGCAAGAGGTGATGGCATGAGCGATGCAGACAGCAAAGTCAAACTGTTTGAGTCGCAGCTGATTCGCAACGAGTGGGATGCGGAAGCCGAGAAGTGGTGGTTTTCGGTGGTCGACGTTGTGGCGGTGCTGACCGATCAGCCCGACTACACGCGGGCGCGCAAGTACTGGAGCGTGCTCAAAGTTCGCCTGAAAAACGAAGGCAGTCAGTTGGCTACAAACTGTAGTCAACTGAAA
>JBKCGU010000006.1:0-11776 GCA_046303055.1 Polaromonas sp. | reverse complement strand
TGCAGAACCTGCACCATGCCAATGGCGGTGAAGGTATCGACGCCTTTTTGACCAAACGCAAACCGCAGTACCGCTAGCGCTGCCCATGCCAGAGGCCAGGCGGCTATTCAACAGCATTCAATACTATTAAATTTATAGCTGCTTGCGCCCGTATCCATTGATCTAGAGCGCAGAATCAACCACAAGATCGCCCGCAATCAGCCGAAACTGCTCCAGCGCCGCCTCCAGGTCGTCCACAATTTCTTGCGCAATCACGTCTGGCGGCGGCAGGTTGTCGCTGTCGGCCAGGCTGTCGTCTTTCAGCCAAAAAATGTCCAGGCTGGCCTTGTCCCGCGCTATCAGGTCAGCGTAGTCATAGGCGCGCCAGCGGCCTTCAGGCGACTCGGCTGACCAGGTCGCCTTGCGGTCATGCCGATTGGCCGGGTTGTAAAGTTTGACGAACTCGTCCAGGTGCTCGCGCCGCAGCGGGTTGGTTTTAAGGGTGAAGTGCTGGTTGGTACGCAGGTCGTAAATCCACAGCTTTTTGGTCCACGGTGTCTCACTGGCTGGCTTGCGCTCAAAAAACACCACATTGGCCTTGACGCCCTGCGCATAAAAAAGCCCAGTGGGCAACCGCAGAATCGTGTGCACATCGCACTCGTGCAGCAGCTTTTTACGAATGGTCTCGCCTGCGCCGCCCTCAAACAGCACGTTGTCAGGCAGCACCACCGCTGCGCGGCCATGTTGTTTGAGCAGCGTTTTGATGTGCTGCACAAAGTTGAGCTGCTTGTTCGACGTCGTCGCCCAAAAGTCGTCACGCTCAATCACGTCTTTTTCGGTCGTGACCTTGCCTTCAGCGCCGGTAATCATCGTGCTGCTTTTCTTGCCAAACGGCGGGTTGGCCAGCACCACATCAAAGCGCTCGCCCGGGTCCGCGGCCAGTGCATCAGCCACCACAATCGGTACTGATTTATCGCTGCCAATGCCGTGCAGCATCATGTTCATGGCGGCCAGGCGGGCGGTGCTTTGCACCAGCTCGTAGCCCACAAAAGCTTTTTCTTTCAGGTGCTTTTTTTGTTCGCGCGTCAGGTTGGGGTTGTGGTCAGCCACATGGTTGTGCGCGGCAAACAAAAAGCCGCCGGTGCCACAAGCCGGGTCGCACACGGTTTCGCCCGGCTTGGGCGCAATGCAGTCCACCATGGCCTGGATGAGCGGGCGTGGCGTGAAGTACTGCCCCGCCCCGCTCTTGGTGTCTTGCGCGTTTTTCTCAAGCAAGCCCTCGTA
Source organism: Polaromonas sp. (assembly GCA_046303055.1). Lineage (GTDB taxonomy): Bacteria > Pseudomonadota > Gammaproteobacteria > Burkholderiales > Burkholderiaceae_C > Polaromonas. Next base: position 10,513 of record JBKCGU010000006.1, on the reverse strand, counting down.
GGCATCGCCCTTCACATCTGCACCCATGGCTGACCAGTTTTCACCATCAATCAAGTCCACCACCAGGCGGCGCAGCTTGGCCGGGTCTTGAAACTTGTTCAAAGCCTTGGCAAAAATCAGGCCGATGGTGCCCTTTTCAGCCCCCAGCTTTTCAAGCGTGTGGCGGTAGTGGTCAAACAGCTCGTCACCGTCTTTGGCCAGCAGTGAAGGCCAGTCATAGCCCTTCAATATCGGGCTGGGGGACTCACCAGCCAGGTTAAACGGCGGCTTACTGCGCTCGTCCGCCATTTTGAGAAACAGCAGGTACGTGAGCTGCTCCACATAGTCGCCATAGCTCATGCCATCGTCGCGCAGCACGTTGCAGTAGTTCCAGAGTTTCTGGACGATGGTGGCTGAGTTCATATTTCTTTCAATAGTGCAATTTGGTTCAACCGTGCCTTGACGGTTTGCTCCCGCTCCGGCTCGCTCAGTATGCCCGGCAGCGCGTTGTGGAAAGCAGGCATATCAAGCAACGCTGCCACCGAACGCCCCACGTGCCAACGCACCTCTGCGCTGGCTGCGTTCACCTCCGACGCCACTGTTGACCGCCCCTCGATGACCGTCAAGATGTCTTCCAGGTCATGACTCAGATACACGTCATTTTGCCCCCGGTCTTTGAAGGCTTCGAATTTGAATCCACGCTGCATCAGCTGATCTGTCAAGCGGTGGTAGCCCGCCAAGGAAGCCACTTCGACGATGGCATCCACATCCTCCGTGGGGCGCACGTCCATCAGCCCTGCATCGTCCACCAACAAGCCAGTGGCACAGCCACCCACAAACACCAATTGATCGCACACTGGGCCCATGGCCTGTGCAATGGCTACCAATAGGGCCATGTTTGGGTTAGCCATGCAATGCCCCTTTTACTGGCCTGGGTGCATCCGGGTCAATCAACGCCTGTAGCTGCTCCAGCGCCATGCCACGCTCGCGCGCCTTGCCCACACGCAGAGCGTCGAACAGGGCCAACAGGTCGTAGAGCTTCGCGTCTTGCATGGCCGCAAAGGGCACGGACGGATGCAGGGGCTTGACCCCCACGCCGCGCACTGTGCCATTGGGGTGCGGCCAGACAAAGTCTGTGCTACCTGGCGCAAAAACACCCGCAAAGACGGGCGCGCTGTGGCTGGTGGGCACGCCCACCGCCAGCGGCAAACGTTCGCCGGGAAAGGCGTATTTAGCACCATGCAAGGCAAACTCGGCCAGGTTGTGCGCGTGTGGACGCACTGGGTTGTCAGTAGTGGCAGCTACGTCATCTAGGGGCTGCGCATGGCGGCGCACCCTCTTGCGTGTGACCCGGTAAATGCCCGCTGGCTCTTGCACGCCAAGCGCCGAGACTGGGGCACCCGCCGTGGGCTGCGGCAGCGTCGCCCGGTTTTGCAACAACAACCCGGCCTGCAACCCCCGTTTGACCGCTCCATGCGCCTCAGACGCGCTCAGGCCCAGCTCTTGGGCCAGCTGCGCGTATGTCCAGCGCTGATTGCCCCAAGCTACCAGCTTGAGGGCTACTACAAAATCTTGGGGCTTGAGTTGCATTTAATTCTATATTCTTGAATTGCGAATACAGAATGTAATTGATTCCTGCCTGCTTTGCAAATTTTGATTGAACCTAGAAAAAGCAGTTGAATGCGCCCGAGTGTGCCGCGCCCGGCGTGTCCAGCAACCCAACCCTGAGTAGCCAGACTCAAGCCAGCCTCAAGCCAGCCGCAAGGCTGCGCTTCGTATGTCTGTAAAACCGTCATCTGCGGTGGCAGGCATTCGCGCCCCGTTTGCTGCAAGTGCCAAAGCCAACGCCCCTGCGACCCAATGTTCATAAAAAATGAACGCGAAAATGCTGGATCGGGCTCCATTCTTGTCTGCAAAGCAGTTCAAAAGTCTTGAATGCGGTAAGCTGCTTGCTATGTTTACAGGAGCTGCTTACGCCCGTGGTTATTGGCTTTCAGTCAATTTTTATGGGTAAAAACGACCTGTTTTTGGTTTTCTACAGGCCCGCAAAGGCAATTTGCACCGATCAACGGCTGTAAAAAGCTATTTTTTGCCTGTTTTTACCTATCATTTTGGCCTCTAGACCAATGAATACGAGCGCAAGAAGCTTCTGAATTGATAGCATCCGTGAATCAATGGAATCTGACCCTGATTGTTTTTGCACAGCTCGGCCTTCAACTTGAGCAGCACAGCGCATTCAATACTGCGTTTTCACAAATGCGCCAACCCGGCCAAAGCATGGGTAGCCCTGTTTGTTCTTGTGCTCATTCAATACGCCGTCGTATGTGCTGCGGGTAAAGGTCTTACCACAGGCCATGCATCGAAACGTGTACTTTGGCCCGCCACCCATGCCGCTCTTTACTTTGGCAGCAAATGGCTTTGGCGCACGAAACACATCTCGTGTTGCAGTCACCGTGCGCGCCACACTCGGAACGGGTTGTATGCCCGTTTCAGTCAACTCAACCACGTACCGCGCGGTAAAGGGGCGTTGCGTCACCGTAGCACCCGAAATTTGGTCTACCCGGTATGAGCGATTCTCACCGGTATCAGCCTTCACGCCGTACAGCAGGTAATTGCCATCACGCGTTCGCCGCAGAGAGTATGGCTCGATCACCGGCTGCGTCCGCTCACCGCTAACTTTGCGGTAGTCGAGCTGAATGCACAAACGGTTGGCAGCGGCAAAGCGAATCACCTCCATCGGCGCGCCTATGCCCAGGCTACGCCAAGAGCTGGCCATGGCGGGCATGCGCCAACTGGTGTCGGTGTCGGCGCCCATTGCAAACCCGGCCAAGACCGGTTGCTCGACCTTGCTGTGCAGCCAATCGAACACATCCGGCAACTCAGCCCAGAAGCCGTCAAACGGCGGCAGCTCGGGCAATTGGTGTGCCAGCATCTGACCCCAAGAAACCTGCAGCTCGGCAATCAACGGCGACGCCTGGATGCCTGCAAAATCCGGCACGCCAATCTTTTTGAATTCACACTTTTCACGCAACGCGTGCATCAACTGCGGCAAATCAGGGCTCAACTCTTTGCGCCGGTACAGGTGCACCACGTCATACAAATCCCTGGGCCGCAAACGCTCGGCCAGCGCACGCACTTTCTCTGCAAAGACTTCTTCAAAGCAGTAGGTCGAGACATGAATGCCTTGCTGCGGCAGGTCACTGTAAGGGTGGTGCACACTGCGACGGTCAATGGGCAGCACCAGGCGCTCATGATCGGTAAGGTCGAGCTTGATGCGGGGCGCATCACCGGCACGTGCAAGAGGCCCGCGGTAGCCCACACGCCCCTCTGCCGATGTGCCACCGCGCGGATTGGTATAAACCTCAAATTTACGCGCCTCGGGCGGCAAGACCAAACCAGTCTGCTCGTACACCCAGTCGCCAACTTCTTGAAACAGCTTGTGCAAAAAAGCTTCGTCCAAATGCGCCGGGTTGGTCAGCGTGAAGTCCAGATCCTCTGAAAACCGGTAGGTCTCAAAGAAACACTTCTTCAGGCAGGTACCGCCCTTGAAAACCCAGGTATCGCGCGTGGCCGGGTGCTCGCCAATGCCCGCCAGCAGCCAGCCCAAAAGGTAGTCCTTTTCGACCACATTGGGTTGCAGGCCAAAGTCCTTCGCCAAATCCAGTAGTTCTTGTTTTTGAATCATTTTTGCTACCCCTATTACTACCAGCCCGCAGGCAACCATAGCCCCCATGCCGTAACTAACCGCGCCGATGGCAAGGCCGGGTCCAGCTTGGTATAGCCCGCTGTCAACCGGGCAGAACACGCCGTAATGTCCTCCGTAGCCTCGGGCGCATGCTGTTGAAGCAAGTAGCCCATCCTCTTGAAGACAGCGCCATTGCCCAGGCGGGCAGCGTAGTCCACCAGAAGCGGCAGATTGCGGTGTTCAGACTTCAAGTAGGTCTGCAGCACGTCCACCACCGTGCGAATGCCCCCGCCCCATGCGGGTGCGGCCAACAAATCAACCACCGTGCGCGTCGGGTCAGACACCTGCACACGAGCAGCCCCGCGCCAGACGGCCTTCAGGCCAAAGAAGTGAGCCTCTTGAACGGAATGCAGCACAAACACGGTGCCGCCAATCGTTTGCTCACGATGCCGGGGGCGGCGTGAAGTGGCGACGCATAGGCTGCGAAACACCTGCTCTGTCAGCGACCAGTGCTCAACCGCGCTCCAGCCCGCAATAAAGCAAGGCGCAAATGCTGTGTCGGCGATCAGCCACGCGTCTTCTGGCGCGGAGTCAGCACGCTCACTCTCCAGCAGCACAGGTACATAAATGCCGCGCCGCACCCGCTGCAGCCAACCCTGCTCCGCCCAGCGTGCCAATTGTTTGGATGCAGCCGGCCGCGTATCGGCCAGCGCCGCAGCGGCAGACTCGGGCGTGACCGTGCCATGCGTGGCACGCAGTACTGTGGCCAAGCGCGCGCGGGACGCAGCCTCAAACCCAGACAACGAAAAATTACTATCTATAGGACGCATAAGTTCACTTTGAGAGGGAATTATTGCGCTTTATATAAAGTTTTGCAAGCTCCGCGCACTGGCAGCATCGTGCCGCGCCAAAGTCTTTGAAATGACCCGTTCAAACATCTGTACCAACGGCTCGCCATTTCTACCCATTGCGGCATGTGGCTTCTTGCTATGTTTACAGGAGCTGCTTGCGCCCGTATTTATTGACTTACAGGCACTTTTGATGGGTAAAAATGAACTGTTTTTGGCTTTTTAGAGGCCTGTAAATGCGATTCGCCGTTCAGCGGCTGCAAAAGCCGCCTTTCTGCCTGTTTTTACCTAGCATTTTGGCCTCTAGACCAATGAATACGGGCGCTAGCAGCTTCTGTATTGATAGCATTTGTGAATCAAGTGGAATCTGCCCCCTATTATTTCGACCTGCAAATTGGTCGCTTGGTCCTACAGCTGCCTGTTTGCAATCGGGCTACAGTCAAAACGCCATTTACGAAATCAACGCCCTGGCGCCGCCCTTCTACTGCGCCCTCTCTGGCCGGCAAACTGGCTGAGCTGTCGATTACTGTTCTACAAGTTGTCGCTCACCGCCTGTCGCCGTGCAAACCTTTACATCTAAGGACTTTATGAACATTGGAATCATCGGGGCCGGCCACATCGGCAGCGCCCTTGCTGTGCGGCTCGTCAGCCTCGGGCACTCGGTTTACATTGCCAACTCGCGCGGGCCTGAAACGCTGAAAGACGTTGCCCAAAAAACCGGTGCCAAGCCGGTTACGGCCCAAGAAGCGGCCCGCCACGGCGACATCATCGTGGTCACCATTCCGCTCAAAAACATCCCCAACCTGCCCAAAGACCTGTTCGCGGGCGTGGCGGCCGACGTACCGGTCATCGACACGAGCAACTACTACCCCATGCTGCGCGACGGCCAGATGCTGGAGCTGGAAACTGGTGACCTTACAGAAAGCGAATGGGTGCAGCAGCACCTGGGCCGCCCGGTGGTGAAGGTATTCAACAACATCTACGCCGACCACCTCCAAAACAAGGGCCTGCCCGCCGGTACGCCCGGCCGCATCTCACTGCCGGTGGCCAGCGACGATGCAGCGGCCAAGCTGAAAGTCATGGCATTGGTTCAGGAACTGGGCTTTGACGCCGTGGACGACGGCAGCCTGCACGAGTCGTGGCGGCAGCAACCGGGTACACCATCCTATGGCGCCGACATGCCCGCCGACAAGCTGCGCGAGCATCTCACCAGTCTGGGTACCAAACGCACCGAGGCTCAACACGCCGAGTACATGGCCAACCACGCCAAGCAGGAACAGGCAATGGCTGCGCAAGGCAACAACCTCAAATAGCCGACTGCCGATTCACCGGCTAGCCAGAGTCGAAGGGTGCTGCATGACAGCTGGGGATTGGCGTAGATGTGTCAGCGCTCTAGCGCGAATGAGTCGAGTTTCTCAAGACTTCGCGCCAGACAAAGGGGCCCATGAACAAATGAAACTGGTCGAACGGGCAGTCGGTCAGACCCTTTTAATTGGGTGTCTAGGAGTTAATTGAAATCTGAGGTCGATTTTCCCAAACCAGCTACTGGCTCGACCATTACGAGCTGAGTCAAACGCCCGCCTCCGCCGCCTGCAACTCCTTCAGCGTCCGGCCCATGGTGTCTTTCCACTCGATCCGCCCGTTGGCGCTACGCCCCAGAATCACCGCCGCGGCGGTACTGGGAGAGCTAAAGGGATAGTCCTGAGAGAAGCGGTAGCCCATACCTTCCAACGCCAAGACACCGTTTGCAATCAGTTCCTGCCGCAGGTCGTACATGCCGCGCACGTGCTGCTGCATGGAAGGCACTGACTCCACCACCGCCTGCGAGCCCACCTTGACCACAAAGCCCTGACTTGCTTCGTAGCCCGTGGCCGCTACCCCCTTGCCCTTGCAGGTCAGCACAGGTGCCATTGGCGCCTGCACCTTGGTCGCCTGCTCAAACGCATGCACGCCCAGCACCGGCAGCATGCCCAGCATGTGGCCCAAAAAGACTGCCATGTCGGCGCGGTCAGCCTCGCTCAGGGACGGCTCGGCGGGCTGGTTGGCGTTGTCCAGTGGCATGCGCTTGGCGGCGCGGGCCAGGGCGATGAGGCGCGACTCCAGAAACTGCACGTGGGCCTTGTTGAGCTGCCCGGCCGTGGTGGTGGTGAAACCTATGGCGCGGGTCCAGAAATCCTTTTGCGCATAGTGGCTCTCCAGCCGGGGGCGGATAGGGTCGCCTTCGCCCACGTAGAGCATGTCGCCCTCACCGTCCGGGCGCGGCCCCAGCAGCAGGTACACCCCGGTCTGCGCCAGCTCGGGCCGGGCTTTGACCTGCGGCAGCAGCGCACGCGGAAACACCAGCGCCTTGCCGATCCAGTTGGACTTGTCGACGATGCGCAGGCCGTCGGGGTCGCCGTCGGCGACGAAAATTCGGAGAGAGAAAGGAATCATCGGCTACATCCCACCTTACGCGTCGAAGACAACTAACCCCGCTCAATGAGCAAGCATGTCCCATCTGCAAAGAAGCTGTGAAAGTCATCGCCTTCAGGCAGCGAGTAAGTAGCTCCGGTGGGCATATCAGCAAGCAAGGCTAAGGCGTCCAATTGCCGTCGCGTCGCGCCGACAAAAATACGAACTCCCAGACCATCAAAGATGCTTCTGCCGACAAACTGTGTGTTGCCAATCTGACGAATTTGCAAGCCGCTCTGCTCGATTTCTTGATTCAACTTTGTTGAAAGGGCTGGCCCCTTATCTACTAGCGCTACCTGGCCATTGGCCGCAGACTCCGCTCTCAGTTTGACAGATAGAGCCTTCATGTAAGCCGCAGCGGTCTGAGGAAGACCAGCAAACTGAAGGATTTTTTCTCCGTGTAGAAGTTGCGCAACACGCTTAGTTGGAGGGATGTTATCTGGAAGCGTCGGAGGGTCCACAACGAAGGTTTGGCTTGGGAAAAGCCTATCGTCTGTGGAAAGGAACGAGACTATTGCCAGCTTTGTATTAGCCGCTTCAGGGTACTTCTTGACTTGTGCGATTGCTTTGGTTAAAGCGCCATCCACACCAGCAAGTGCCGTTGTACCTTTAGCCTCGAACAAATGCCGATTGCCCGCAGTATCAAAACACTCAAAATCTGGTCTTTTTTTGCTGAGCTTGCTGTTCTGAGGTATTTGAGCAATGGTGTCCCAAGTTACGCCAAAAGCTTCTGCCATAAAGAGCGAAGATAAAGCAACACCCAGATCTTCTGACAGGCGCTTCTTAGTATCTGTTTGCGAAATCCCAACAAGTGACACGAATCCCGTTTGCACGGTCGCGCTCTTAGCGAAAAAAGTGTTTACTGTCGCAAGGTACAGAGACAAATCAGAGCCAAATCGCTGAGGGCTCTCCCCTAGCAGAACATAAGCATGAAGGAAGACCGCAGGGGAAAAGCTTAAAAAGAACGACCCAGTGGGTGTGCAGGCATTCCTAGTGAGCGAGGACGAAGGTTGAAATATCGCCTGTGTGCTGGCATCAATACGGACTGGATGTTGAAGTGTTTGCAAATTGCCTCCTTAAAGATTATTGAGCTTCACGAAATGCTTGAGCCTGACACTCCGCAGTGAATGGCAAGCCAAATAGGTCATCACTACTGTAGGCGACCCACCTCTAGAATTGCCTCACCAGTCTGCGAGACATGTCGACGCAGACGGGCAATCAGCTCACCCAGTTTCCATCCGCTGTAAAACAACACCATGACGTGTGATGCGTCCAAAAGAATCAGCGGCGTCTTTTTACCGGACGCTTGTGTGATTGCGACGGCGCTGTACCCGCTCATCGACACCATTAGGCCCATTGTGTTATCGGCAACATTCCCCAACTTGGCGAGCAAGCTATCGATATCAGTCGCATCAGATTGTGAGGCTGTGAACTTCAGTTCCACGAGATAAGTTGTACCCTCGATGGTGATAGTTCCATCAATCTGCCGCCCGCCTGTTGTGTAGGGCCTGCGACATTCAATTTCGAAAAAGTCCGAAAGCCTGTAAAACCAATCTTGAAACTTATATCCGCCGTCTTGTGTACCCTGAAGAGGTACAAGGCCAGTTAAGTCAGACGCCAAAGACTCAAGCGTTGCAGCCTTCGAAATTTGTTGCTGCCGCTCATTTTGAGCAACCTGACGTTTTAATTGCCGATCGCGTTCCTTTTTCTCGTCGTTCTGAACCCTATCCACATATTTTTTCAAGGTTGCAACTGACTCCTTTGCATTCTTGAGCTTCAACGCTTCATCTTCCCAACCCATCAAATCGGGGAAGGCAATTTGCTCTGAGAGAGATACAGCTATTTGCCTGATAACAAGTCGACCCTCGTCGGTTTTCTCCAACTTCGGGAAAAGGCGCTCGAGAATCTCTCGTTTTGTTTCTTCTGCTGTCCAAGTTGCAAGAAAAGCATCTTTGACACGATGGCGGGACAAAAACTGGCGCAACGTCGGTTTGCGCCAAAACGATTTGAGCAGGGCATCGCGCACAAGATCGATGAAATGCGATGGCAGGGATTGACTCATTTCATAAAACCATAAATGACTTTGACAGCACAGACTGCCTAAGCCCCTGCGCGCGTTTTAGATCCGCATCGACCGCCAACTCCACGCCTTGAACGAGGGAAAGGCGGCGATCAACTTCAGCAACAATTCGCTCTTGCTCTGCGAGTGGGGGAATCGGTATTGGTAATGTTCGTGTATCTTTTATATACAAATGAGCCTGAGCAGTAGAACCAGACGCACGCTGAATGTACGTTTGACACGTAGAAGACTGAATAACGCTAAGCAAGTAACGCGAAGGGATCAAAGGTTTCAGAAGAAGCACGCTTCTGACAAGTGCGAAAGGTTTCGCCGGCCCGACGATCGCAGATCTACCCGTGGTAGCCCCAACACTAACAATTAGGATGTCCCCTTCAATTGGGGCGCAACGTTTTAAGCAATTCTGAAAATCGACTTCTGCAATAAGACCTGCGTTGTCAAATGTGACATAGCCATCTCGAACGTTCTTAGCCGTCAGCATCGGCTGGCCGACCTCCTGATACCGGGGCTGAATATGCTCGCCATCAGTAATTTGTCCACAAATCTGGTTTGCAGTTGCCCATATCCAACCAGGCGGCAAATCAGGCGAAGGCGATGTAATCAGTGGCGTTAAGGATTTGAAAGGGCCTTTTCCCTTCCAAGCCCTTCGTTGCTCGCCTTCGATCCGCTGCAAAAGCTGCTCGCCGGTTTCGAAGCTGCGGCCCTCGCGGCGGGCTAGTTCTGCTTCTGTGGGGACGAGGCGGCCTTCTACGGCGTCTTTGAGGACGGAGGCTTTGTAGCGTTTGAGGTTGGCCTTGACGCGCAGGAGGTTGGCGACGGCTCGGTCGAGGCGGGAGAACTGCTTTTCGATTTCGTCCAAAACGCGGCGCTGTTCCGCCAAAGGCGGTGCGTGCAATTCATAGCCGCGAATGTCCTTTGGTCGCACTGCTGGATAAAGCGCTCCTTGAACAAAATCTTCCATCGTCTGAACGAAGTCGCGAGATTGAACAGCGTTGAATAGCCAGCGCGGGTCGACATCATCTTTAGCGCGCAGAACGTGGAAGCCAGTCGAACCAATAGCGCCGTTCAACTCGGGCGGCACCATGGCAACAGCGTTCAAATTCGGTCGCGTCATAGAAACAAGAACATCACCTGCGCGAAGGCGTTGGCGCGCGCGACTGGGTGCTTCCGTGACCAGCAACCGCTTTGGATCAACTATGCGCTTTGTCTTGTTGTCCACGCTGCTGATATCGACATAGACAAACTCATCGGCGGCCAATGGCCCAGTTTGCTCAATCTTCGGAACCGTCAATTCATCAAGGGTACTCACGCCGCCAACTCCCGATTCATAGCCTCAAGCACCTTGGGCAGTTCCGCGCCAAACAGCTGGTACACGCGGCCCATGCCGCCTTCTTGTGCGAAGGGGGAATATTCAAAGTCGTCGGGCACTATCGTCAGGTTGCCTGCTATGTGTTCGCGGATCATGTCTAGCCA
>JBKCGU010000005.1:0-2843 GCA_046303055.1 Polaromonas sp. | reverse complement strand
ATTGCAGGCTGGCCACAATGTCGCCCTTTGTGAACTTGCGCCAGGCTCGTTCACCGCCTAGCTCGACCATCGGTGTGCCACGTGGGCCTAAAAGGGTTTTGGTCATATCGTTCTCCACGTCGTTCGTTTGTTATTGCTATGCGCGCGCGGCTTTGTGCTGGCAAGGCCGACGCCTGTTTTGACTAGGTATCTGGTTGCGTCCATCAAGTGATCGCGCTCTTTGACGATTCGCCCCTTTTCGTCGCGGCGGTAAATGCGGTATTCGTCAAGCCAGTTGCGGCAGGACTTGAAAACCTTTAGCCGCCCGGTGCTCATGCGCTCCCACACGTCATAAAGGCCGGATTCGACGCCGTTATCGGCGTTGTTGATGTTCAATCCAAGGTCTGAATAGCTTTGAAACAGTTGCTCGCCGTCTTTTTGGCTGCGGCCTCTGGATGCTGGGTCGATCGCGCCGGCAATCCAGTCGCCGCGCGCCTTGATGGCTGCGGCATGCACAGAGGGCTCTGCTTGCCCTCGGTAATGCTCGCTGAACAGGTAAAGCACATCGGTGTCTGGGTTGATCGCGCCCCAGATCGCGGCCGTTCGGTTCCAGCCAACGTCAAAGCCATACGCTTTTTTCCAAAAATCTGGCAGGGCAAAGTCATCCACCACGATTTCGTCTTCAGGCACCGGATAAATAGCGCCAGATCCCAATGCTGGCGTGCCTTTTGTCCGTGCTGCGCGCTGGTGCGGCATGAGCTTGGCAAGCAGCTTGGCTTTGGCCTCAGTCGATAAGTGCGGTACGTCCTCCCATCCACACTGAACCACCAGCCGGTCGGCGGCGGCCATGCGCTTGAGGCCGTCATGGTCTTCTTCGTCAGTGAAAGCCTCCACCGGCTTTGTCAGTTCTTGAACCAGCGGCGTCAAACCGTTGAGCGGTGTGAATGTGAGGATGCTCAAACCGCTGCGCGTCATCAAGCGAACAAGCGCTTCCTCGTACACGTCCTGCGGGCATTCCTCGTCCGCCCAGAACAAGTCCAGTTCAAAGCCTTGGAAAATCTCTCGGCCTTGCACATAGCTGCGCAGCCACAGCTCTGATTCACCGCCTGAAATGTGCTTGACGACAATCTTTTCGACGGCACCCTTGACGTGCGGCCTTGGCACCACGCCGATAATCCGCTCGCCTGGAATCAGGCCAGTCCCATAGTTCTCGGGGCGGTCAGTCGTTGCGCCCAACATTTTGAGCTGGATGATGTCGCGGGTCGTTTCGTGCGTGTCACCTGATGCCAGCGCTCGGATTGGGTGGTCAAAGCGGTGGCCTTCCCACCAGTGCGGATACTCGCCGGTCAGGTGATAGCTAATTTCAGTGCCTGCGGCCACGGTCTTGCCAACTCGGTTGCCAGCCATGAACACCCGCTCGCTGGCTTTGGCTGCTTTGGACCGTTCATGCGGCGGTGTGCCAACTGCGGCCGGCGCGAGTGACGCGAAGAACTCCAAATGCTTTGGGTACAATTCGCGTCGGTGCTTCCCTTTGTCCGGAAAGATGGTGTGCAACATCCGCATGCGTCTGCGTCGGTCAACTTCGTCCAGCAGTCCCGCCAGCTCAGTGCGCTGGTCGCCGGTAAGCGCGGCTAAATCAAGCATCGTCATCCTCGGCGGCGCGCGGCATGATGGCAGACACGGCAATGCCAAAACCTCCCAAGCGCTTTAGCAGTTCTTCATCGCCAATAGATTGGTGGTTGACAGTTCCAGCCAGTTCAAGTTTTTCTCCATAGGTGCGAGGCTTGAGTTTTGAGGCTGCCCATTTGCGCGCATCAACGCGCAGCTTGTTTCGGCTCACGCTGGCGGCGTCAAGCCCAAGCACCATTTCCTCGCCCCTCCAGGTCGCCTTGAGCTCGGCTTCATCGCTGATGGCCACAATCTCGTCGGCCAAAATGTCGGCTCGGTCTTCCCTTGCGCGCGCGTACATCTCACTTTTCGATGGCTCGGAGTGAGCAAACTTCAGCATCGTCGTGTAGTTGATGTCTCGGGCCTTGCAAAAAGCAGCCATGTGACTGCCGCTTGCAATCTCAGACAGAAAGCCGTCCCAACTGCTTGGGAGTTCGCTTTTAAACAAGTCCCAGCCGGTCAATGGCTCGGTCGGCGCTTCAACCTTGACTGCTGCCGCCTTCTTTGCTGGTTGCGCTGCCTTTGGCTTCACCCAAGCCTTTGCGGCCTTAACTGGCGCTTTGGCCGGTTTCTTGGGGGTTTTGGCAGTTACCGGCGATTTCGGCGCGGCTTTGCCCTTGGGCGTCTGCTTTTTGTTCGGCATAGACCCTCACAAATAAAAAAGCCCACCGGTTTAAATCGGTGGGCATGAACCCAAGGCTTGCGCCTGGGGGAAACAATTATTAATAAAGTAGATTCGCCGGCCTTGCGGTCCCCAGCGTCTTTACAGCGCACGTTCAGATCTACTAGCCTAGTGCGCCGCAACCATGAACTCACTCTCTCGCTTTCACGGGTGCAGGCTGGGCCGCAGGGATACTACCCCTGATGTACTTACGGTCTGCGCCACTCCAAGGCTACAAACTCCAGCCGACACCCCTCAAAGCAAAAAGCCCGCAAGAGGTACGAACTCTGCGGGCTTGTGCCTGAACTCACGTTTAGGAAATCAATTTGGTGGCCTGTACTGATCTCAGGCTTAATGACCTCACTGGCGCAGACCGAGCATCCTCAGCCTGCCGCGTTACCGCCATCCGACGAACCAGTTGCGATCTGGCATCCGCGCGCATCAGCCTGCGCATTCACCAAAACGGCTGCGGTCGCTTGGCCGTGATGCTTCACCAATATTTCAGATGACCCACTGGTTTGTTCCGATACAACCG
>JBKCGU010000004.1:0-25898 GCA_046303055.1 Polaromonas sp. | reverse complement strand
TGCTCATCCGAAGCCTGAAAAGGCTTCAAATCAGAGCCAGAAAGCTCTGAAATTCGGTGACAACGCACTTCGTGTTTCATCGGGTGAACTTTTATCTTTCAACTCTCGCTGTGGCGGGGGTTGTGCAGACCTTCCCTAGATGCGCGTCGGTTTTTGGAGCAAGCGGGCATCAAACCTTGATGGAGCAGACCGACTGCCCAGCACCGAGATAAATTGAAAGATCAAACACTATGAACACGATGCAATTCAAAGGCTACGCAGCCCAAATCAGTTACAGCGATGACGACGCCTGCTTTGTGGGTCATATCGCGGGTATCGCTGACATTGTGGGCTTTCATGCGGACAACGTGGCCGAACTCCGCGCGGCTTTTGAAGAAGCTGTGACCGACTACCTTGCTACGTGCGAAAAAGCAGGGCGCAATCCGCAAAAGCCCGCCAGCGGCAAGCTAATGCTGCGCGTACCGCCTGAGGTGCATGGGGCGGCTCTGGTGGCTGCGCAGGTCAAAGGCCAGAGCCTGAATCAGTGGGCCAGCAATGCACTGCGTGATGCTGCGCATGCCTGACACAAGCGCGTCCAAATAAAAAGCGCCCCTTTTTGACACAAGCCCCAACCCCCGCAGCGCCGCACGCTGTCAGCCGCTTGCGCAGTGCGCGGCTGGCGCGCAGCAGCAAGCCATTTTTGGCGCGGGGTGGCGCCAGGGCTGAGCGTTGTGCGGGTTGCCGCCTGGTCGTCAGCCACTGCCTGTGTGCGCTGCGGCCCTGCGTGCCGGTGCGGGCGGGTATGTGCCTGATCATGGCTGATATTGAGGCGCTCAAGCCCAGCAACACCGGCTGGCTGGTGGCCGATGTGGTGGCTGACACCTTTGCCTTTGGCTGGGCGCGGACCGAGGTAGACCCTGCACTGTTGGCGCTGCTGCTTGACCCGCAGTGGCAGCCCTACCTGGTATTTCCCGAGGCCTTTGTACCGGGCGGGCGGGTGGTGACCGAGGTACAGGCCAGCAGCAGCAACGGCAACAACAAGCGGCCGCTGTTTGTGCTGCTGGACGCGACCTGGCCGGAGGCGCGCAAGATGTTTCGCAAAAGCCCCTACCTCGACAAGCTGCCGGTGCTGAATGTGCAAAGCGAGCAACTGTCAAATTACAAGCTGCGCCGCTCGCAACAAGACAGCCACTTTTGCACGTCCGAGGTGGCGGCGCTGTGCCTGGCGCTTGGCGGCGAGGCGCTGGCGGCGCAAACCCTGGGCGCTTACCTGGATGTGTTTACCAGCCACTACCTGCGCGCCAAGCAGCAGCTGCCGGTAGACTGGGCCAGTGCCGCACACCAGCGGCTCAGTGGCCTGCTGCTGCGGTACCGTTAGCAACTGTTTAAAACAAAGGAGACCGATGATGCACATTGCCTCACTCAAAGAAGTCGTCAGCGCCGAAGAATGGCAACTGCGCTGCGACTTGGCGGCCTGCTACCGGCTGGTGGCGCTGTACGGCTGGAGCGACCTGGTGTTCACCCACATCAGCGCCAAGATGCCGCCGTCCGTCAGCGGGGACGCGCACCACTTTCTCATCAACCCGTACGGGCTGATGTTTGACGAGATCACTGCGTCCAGCCTGGTCAAGGTAGACCAGGCCTGCAACAAGGTGATTGCGTCTGACTTTCCGGTCAACCCGGCGGGCTTTGTGATTCACAGCGCGGTGCACGAGGCGCGGCCAGATGCTGGCTGTGTGCTGCACACCCACACGCGCGCCGGTGTGGCCGTCAGTGCACAGGCGGCGGGCGTGCTGCCTGTCAGCCAGCAGTCAACCTTTGTGCTGGGCTCGCTGGCCTACCACGCTTACGAGGGCGTGGCTTTCAAAGACGACGAAAAGCCGCGTCTGCAGGCAGACCTGGGCCAGGCCAACTTTCTGGTGCTGCGCAACCACGGCCTGCTGGTGGTGGGCAAGTCGATTGCAGATGCGTTTTTAAGCATGTACACGTTTGAAAACACCTGCCGCATTCAAATTGATGCGCAGGCCGGCGGCGCTGCGTTGACGCATGTCAACCCGGCCATCGTTAGCGGTGTGGCTGAAGCGCTGCGGGTGCAAACCGGCGGCATGGGCGGCGCGTTTGTCTGGCCGTCGCTGATTCGCAAGCTCAACCGGCTGGACAGCAGCTACGCCACCTGAGTTGCGCTTTAACCTAGAAAAAGCAGTTGGATGCGCCCGAGTGTGCATGCGGTCTGTGAGTTGTTTACCGGCGGTCAACTGCTTTTTTAGGTTTAAAGCATCACCACCGACAGCAAGGGCGCGGCAGCTTTGCCGGGCTGGTTGGTCAGCTGGTCGCCTTCGTTGACCTTTAGTTCCTTGCGCAGCATTTGCACGTTGCCAAAGATGGTGGCAAAGGCCACGTCTTTGGCATCGCGGCCTGTGCCTACGCGCACCAGCCGGTCAATCGGGGCCATTTTGGTGGGGTCAAAAATGACCCATTGGTGGTCCAGCCAGGCCTCAAACACGGCATGAAAGTCTTGCGGTGGCTCTTCAAAATACACATAACCCACCACCAGCCGGGCCGCAATGTTCAGCGCCCGGCACAGCGTGATGCCCAGATGGGCAAAGTCGCGGCACACGCCGGCGCGCTGCACAAACACTTCTTGCGCCGTGGTGGTGGCGTTGCTGAAACCGGGGATGTAATTGATCGATGCATGGATCCAGTTTTCAATAGCGCGTACGCGGCTCAGGCCGTGCGGCAGGTGGCCAAACATCTGCTGGGCAACGCGGCTGAGCAGGTCTGACTCGCAGTAGCGGCTGGGCATCAGGTAGCGCAGCACCTCGTCGGGCACGTCGGTGACCAGCGCTTCGTTCAGGTGCAGCGGCACCGGCCAGGAGACCAGTTCCACCTTGGCGTTGTAGTTGACCGACAGCTGGCCGCGCGGCGCATCAAGCCGCACAAAGCGGTTGCCGTTGCGCTCGTCAAAAAAGGTGCGCACCTTCACGGCCGGGGTGATGCTCAGTCGCTCTGAGACCACCCGGTGGCCATCGGCAAAGGCAGCCTCGATGTTGAACAAAAAGTGCGCCGGTTGGGCGACCTCGTAGTCAAGCTGAAGGTCAATACTGGCGGTGTGCATGGTGTGGCCCATTAATGCGTGTGAACAGCATGGCCTGATGCTAAGAGCCGCAAGGCGAGGGCTGCATCAGCAGGCAGGCCAGCGCGCCGTAGGACAACAGCATGGGCCGCTGGCGATGCTTTCGCAGGCGGGTCGCTTATGTCGCCATTGATGCCAAGGTCTATTGGCCTGCAGCACCGTCATGACTGCTTTGCGTACACTGTTGACGGTTGTACACACTCAAGGACATTCATGAAGCTTTATTATTCGCCCGGTGCCTGCTCGTTGTCGGTTCACATCACGCTGCATGAGGCCGGCATGGCTTTCACACCCATCAAGGCGCCGACCAAAACCCACAAACTGGAAGACGGCACCGACTACTACAGCATCAACCCACTGGGCTATGTGCCCCTGCTGGAACTTGACGACGGCACCCGCCTGATGGAAGCGCCAGCGCTGATGCAGTACATCGCCGACCAGGTGCCGGGCAAACACCTGGCGCCCGCCAACGGCAGCGTGGCGCGCGCTCAGGTCAACGGCTGGCTGAACTTTGTCAGCAGCGAACTGCACAAAAACTTTGCGCCACTGTTCAACCCCGCCACGCCCGCTGACTACAAACCGATGGTGACCGAAAGACTGCTCAGCCGCTTTCAATGGGTGGACGAGCAACTGGCCGGCCAGCCGTATCTGGTGGGCAACAGCTTCAGCGTGGCCGATGTGTACCTGTTCAACGTCAGCAGCTGGGCACCGCTGGTCAAGGTTGATCTGTCAGGCTTTGCCAATCTGGCCGCATTTCGCGCCCACATGGCGCAGCGCCCTGCGGTGCAGGCGGCCATGCGGGCGGAGGGGTTGATCAGGTAGGGGCGGTTTAGACGGCCGCTGACATAAATTTAGCAACCTGTCCTGCACGGGTTCATGGCGATTGCGCCAAACTGGTGCCTTGTCTGTTTTTGAAAGCTAGCTTTGCCTACTTTATTTGACCCCGTCACCGCTGGTGACCTGCACCTGGCGAACCGCATCGTCATGGCGCCGCTGACGCGCAACCGCTCCCCCAATGCGATTCCAACCCCCTTGACGGCCACTTACTACACCCAGCGCGCCTCGGCGGGCCTGATCATTACCGAAGCGACCGCCATCACCCAGCAGGGCCAGGGCTATTCTGATGTGCCCGGCCTGTACGGCACCGAGCAGCTCGATGGCTGGAAGAAAGTGACCCACGACGTGCACGCTGCGGGGGGCAAAATTGTGGTGCAGCTGTGGCATGTGGGCCGTGTGTCACACACGTCTTTGCAGCCTGACCATGGGGCCCCGGTAGCGCCGTCAGCCATCACCGCCAAAACCAAAACCGTGTTGATCAAAGATGACAAACCGGTGTTTGTTGAAACGTCTGAGCCCCGGGCGCTGCGGGCCGAAGAGCTGCCGCTGCTGGTGCACAGCTACCAGACGGCCGCGCGCAACGCGGTAGAAACCGTGGGCTTTGATGGCGTGGAAATTCACGCGGCCAATGGCTACTTGCTGGACCAGTTTTTGAAAACCGGTGCCAACCAGCGCACCGACGACTACGGCGGCAGCATTGAAAACCGCGCACGCCTGTTGCTGGAGGTGACCCGTGCGGTGACCGGCGCCGTGGGCGGTGGCCGCACCGGCATTCGCCTGTCGCCGGTGACCAAGTCCAACGACATCAACGACGCAGACCCGCAGCCGCTGTTTGACTACGTGGTGCGCGAGCTGGCGTCGATGAATCTGGCCTACATTCACATCATTGAAGGCGACACCGGTGGCGCGCGCGCGCTGACCGAGCGCCCTTTTGATTACGCCGCACTCAAGGCCGCTTATCGCCAGGCGGGCGGTAAGGGCGCGTGGATGGTGAACAACGGCTACGACCAGCAGATGGCCGAAACGGCGATCAAAGAAGGCGATGACTTGGTGGCCTTTGGCAAGCTGTACATTGCCAACCCAGACTTGGTGGCGCGCCTCAAGCAGGGCGGGCCTTTCAATGCTGGCAACCAAAAGACCTGGTACGGCGGGGGGGCCGAGGGCTTTACCGACTATCCAACGCTCTGACAGGGCTGGCAGACGTGAAAAAACCCGCTGATAGCGGGTTTGCTATTAGCGGGTTTTTAAGTGCGCGAGTTGAATCGCGGGCTTGGAGATTACTTCTTCGCGGCGCTGGCAGCAGCTTTTGGCGCGTCGGCTTTTGCGGCGGGCTTGGCATCGGCTTTTGCATCGGCTTTTGCATCGGCTTTGGCTGGTGCAGCCGCAGGGGTGGTGGCAAAAGCTGCGCCTGAAGACATGGCAAAAGCGACAATAACGAGGCTGGCGAGGCTAGCGAGTGATTTTTTCATGATGATATCCAGATAATAAAAGAAACTGAAGCCAAAATCGGCACGGTAGCATAGTCGGGAAACCGGTGTTCTGGCAAGCCCCCCATGGAAAACCCTTTGAAATGTTGGAAATAACCATCCCCGCCCTGATTTTGGCCGCCGGGCGCGGCGAGCGCATGCGGCCCCTGACCGACAACTGCCCCAAGCCGCTGCTCAAGGTGCGCGGCAAGGCGCTGATTGACTGGCATGTCCAGGCGCTGGCAAGCGGTGGCTTTACCCGGCTGGTCATCAACACGGCCTGGCTGGGGGCGCAGTTTGAACCCCATTTCTCAGGGCCCCAAGTCGGCCTCAAGCCCAATGAATATGCAGGTGAGCAGCTATCAATTTCATACTCGCACGAGGGGCTTGATTTTGGTGGTGCACTGGAAACGGCGGGCGGCATTGCGCGGGCGCTGCCGCTGCTGGGCGATGTGTTCTGGGTGCTGGCAGGCGATGTTTTTATGCCGGGTTTTGAGTTTACCCAGGCGGCGGTTGAGCGCTTTATGGCGAGTAGCATGCTGGCGCACTTGTGGCTGGTGCCGAACCCGGCGCACCACTTGAAGGGCGATTTTGGACTGAGCGCAAGCGGCATGGCCTTGAATTTGCCTGGCGATTGCCTTGAGGCGCGCTACACCTTCAGCACCGTCGCGCTGTACCGCCAAGCGTTTTTCAAGGCTTTGCCTTTTGGCAACCCCGATGGCGTCAAAGCCCCGCTGGCCCCCCTGCTGCGCGCAGCGATGGACAATCGGCAGGTGAGCGCCGAGCTGTACACGGGGGCATGGACGGATGTGGGAACGCCGCAGCGGCTGGCAGAATTGAACCGAAGCGACAACCTTTGAAAAGATAACCATGACTGTCTACCAAAAACGCCGCGCGCAAGTCGCCAAAGCCCTGAAAGCCGCCGGTGGTGGCATCGCGCTGCTGCCCACAGCGCCTGAACACCCGCGCAACCGCGACAGCGACTTTCCGTACCGGCACGACAGCTACTTTTACTACCTGACCGGTTTTAGCGAACCCAATAGCTGGCTGGCCATCGACAGCAGCGGCAACACCACGCTGTTTTGCCGCCCCAAGAACCTGGAACGCGAGATTTGGGACGGCATTCGGCTTGGCCCCAAAGCGGCTGTCGCCAGGCTGCAGGTGGATCAGGCTTTCAGCGTGGATGAGCTGGACGCCAACATGCCTTTGCTGCTGAGCAACCAGGCCGCTGTATGGTTTCCGTTTGCCACGCACCCGGGGTTGGAGACGCAAGTCGACGGCTGGCTGGGCAAGGTGCGGGCGCGGATTCGCTTTGGTGCTGAGTGCCCGCAAAGCCAGCACGACCTGTGCAAGTTGCTCGACGAGATGCGGCTGATCAAGGACGCGCATGAGATCGCCATCTTGCGGCGCGCTGCAAGCATCTCGGCTGGCGCCCATGTGCGTGCCATGCAGCTCAGTGCTGCCATGCTGAGAAAACCCGTCAAGGGTGGCCCGCGCGAATACCACCTGGAGGCCGAGCTGTTACATGAGTTCCGTCGGAACGGCTCGCAGTTTCCGGCCTACACCAGCATCGTCGCTGCCGGGGCGAATGCCTGCATCTTGCATTACCGCGCTGACACGGCCGAGTTAAAAGCAGGCGACTTGTGCCTGATTGACGCAGGCTGCGAGCTGGACGGCTATGCCAGCGACATCACGCGCACCTTCCCGGCCAATGGCATCTTTACAACCGCCCAGCGCACGCTGTACGACATCGTGCTGGCCGCGCAAGAAGCAGCGATAAGAGTCACCAAGCCGGGCAAGCGCTTTACCGACCCGCACGACGCCGCCACCCGCGTGCTGGTGCAAGGCATGCTTGACACCGGCCTGCTGGACAAAAAGAAACACGGCCAGGTTGATGACGTGCTGCTCAGCGGTGCGTACCGCCAGTTCTACATGCACCGCACCGGCCACTGGATGGGCATGGACGTGCACGACTGCGGCGACTACACCGAGCCCGGCGGCAAGCCGCGACAAGAGCGTGACCCGCTGGGCGAAATGGTCATGAAAAAGCCGCCGCGTATTTTGCGGGCCGGCATGGTGCTGACGATAGAGCCCGGTCTTTACGTGCGGCCCGCCAAAGGCGTACCGAAAGAGTTCTGGAACATCGGCATCCGGATTGAAGATGATGCGCTTGTCACAGCCACAGGCTGCGAGCTGATGACGCGTGGCGTGCCGGTCAAGGCCGACGACATTGAGGCGCTGATGCGGGGCTAGCAGGCCCGGGCGCCGTCACAGTCAGGGTGATAGACGCGGCACCGTCCTACGCCGCAAGGTGAACGCCAGGGTGAGGCAGGACGTTTTACAGGGCTTACTCTTGAAACACCACGAAAGCCCCCATGACAACACCCAAATACTCACGTCGTCTTGTTAGTCTGGCGACGGCATTGCTCTTGTTGGCGGGGCCTGCTTTTGCAAAAGACAAGGGCGGCGACCATGACGATGGCGGCGACAAAAACGGCAACAAGCACAGCCAGCAACACGACAAGAAAGCTGAAAAGCGCGAGCGCCTGGAGATCCAGCAAGGCGCTTACTTCAATGATCAGCAACGCACTTTTGCCCGCGAGTACTACACCACGACTTATGCAGGCGGCAAACGGTGCCCGCCTGGCCTGGCCAAAAAGAACAACGCTTGCCTGCCTCCTGGCCAGGCCCGTGTTTGGGTGGTGGGCCAGCCGGTGCCGGGCAATGTGACGATTTACGCGGTCGCCCCGCCAGTCATTCGCATGCTGCCGCCGGCCCCATACGGCTACCGCTACGCACGCATTGGTGGCGACATTGTGCTGGTGCAGCAGCAAAGCAACATCATCGTGGATATCATCCAAGTCGTTTTGGGCGGCTAGGCGCAAATCCGGGCCTGAAAAGGCCATGCGGTTTGCCCGATGGCCCTTTTGCCCTGTGACTGACGGACTTATTGCTTGTCACGCAGATGCCCAACCCAAGCACCCCCACATCCAGTATTGGCTACGCCTGCGGCCTGACCAAAACCGAAATCGCACAGGGTCGATATGGCCTGGCAGTATTCGCGAACCCGCGCAAAGAGATCGTGCGTTTGTCGGCCGAGACGTTGCCAGCGCGCCCCATTCATCGAGCCGGGCGCCCTTGCGCATCAAAACCAGTTCTTTGCCTTTTACTGTTTAGTTCGTGAAGCCAAGTAGATGCCGGGCAGCATAACGGCGGCCCCCACCAGATGGTAGAAATACATGGGTTCACCCAACACGAGAAAAGCCGTCACCGCCACATAGAGCGGGCTGAGATACAGGGTGAGTCCGGCACGCGCCGCACCCAGCGCTTTTTGCAGGGTGGCGTAAGCCAGGTAAGCACCCGCTCCGGGCACCAGCGCTGCGGCCAGCGCCAACGCAACGGTCCTCCAGCCCCAAATGGTTTGCGTCATGGGCAGGCCGGACAGGGCTTCCAGCACTGTTAAAGGCACCAGCAGCAGCACGCCGGCGCTGATGATCAAAACCAGCCGGGCCATCGGGCTGAAGTCAGATGGCCAGCGTTTCAGAAAAATGGAATACAGCGTCCAGCTGACGGTGGCTCCCAGAATCCACAGGTCGCCAGCGACCAGCCGCACCTCGGCGAGCGCAACCCACCGTCCCCGGATAACCACATGCACCAGGCCCACAAAAGCCAGCGCAATGCCCAGCCATTGCATCAGCCCCAGCCTTTCTCGCAACCAGACAGTGGACACCAAGGCGATGAAAACCGGCGACAAGGTGTAAATGAGTGCAATGTTGGTAGCGCTGGTCGAGCGTGCACCGATATAAACCCAGGCGCCGCAAATCCACATGCCCAGGGCACCCAGCACCATGAAATGCCAGCTGTTTTTGAGCAGGGATGATTTTTTGGCAACCAGCTCGGGCCAGGCAAACACCGCCAGAACCAGGCCGGCCAGACTCCAGCGCAGCAGAGCCAGCATATGTGGCGCGATGAGGCCAGGGGCAAGGCGGCCCACCAGGTAGTTGACGGACCAAAGCGCGGGGGTCATAAAAAGCAGTGCCACGGCCCAGCGGCGGTCGCTCAACAATGGCATGACAGCAGACCCGTAACGGTAAAAGGCCAAATTGTAGGACAGGCAAAACTGTCGCAAAGCCACCGACAGGCGCGCTGTTTTGCGTCGCTTCACCGACGTGGTGCAATCGCTCAAACGACCTACAATCGCTCACCTTACGAAAACTGACGGCATGAAGCCGTCGCCGCTGGAGACTCGCACATGCCGAACACGCCCCTGAACACCGCCGACAAACGCGCCGAGCTGCGCCTGGCTGCGCTGGAGTACCACGAGTTTCCGATACCTGGCAAATTGGCCATCGCCGCGACCAAGCAACTGACCAACCAGCGCGATCTGGCGCTGGCTTATTCGCCGGGTGTGGCTGCGCCGTGCGAAGAAATTGTGAAAGACCCCAACAACGCCTTCAAGTACACCGCACGCGGCAATCTGGTGGCCGTGATCACCAACGGCACCGCTGTTTTGGGCCTGGGCAACATCGGGCCACTGGCGTCCAAGCCTGTGATGGAGGGCAAGGCGGTGCTGTTTAAAAAGTTCGCCGGCGTGGATGTGTTCGACATCGAGATCGACGAAGAAGACCCGGCCAAACTGGTGGACATCATTGCGTCGCTGGAGCCGACCTTTGGCGCCATCAATCTGGAAGACATCAAGGCACCCGACTGCTTTTATGTGGAGCGCGAGCTGCGCAAACGGATGAAGATTCCGGTGTTTCATGATGACCAGCACGGCACGGCCATCACGGTGGGCGCGGCGATTTTGAATGCGCTCAAAGTTGTCGGCAAAGCGCCCGGTCAAGTCAAACTGGTCACATCCGGCGCGGGTGCTGCGGCGCTGGCTTGTCTGAACCTGCTGCTCAAACTGGGCATCGCGCGCGAAAACATTTATGTCACCGACTTGGCCGGTGTGGTGTACCAGGGCCGTACCGAGCTGATGGATGAAGACAAGATTGGTTTTGCACAAAATACCACGGCCCGCACACTGAGCGACATCATTGAAGGCGCTGACATCTTTTTGGGTCTGTCGGCCGGTGGTGTGCTCAAGCAGGACATGGTCAAGAAAATGGCGGCCAAGCCGATTATTTTTGCGCTGGCCAACCCCAACCCGGAAATCAACCCCGACGACGTGAAAGCCGTGCGCGACGATGCCATCATCGCCACCGGCCGCACCGACTATCCGAACCAGGTCAACAATGTGCTGTGCTTCCCGTATATCTTCAGGGGGGCGCTGGACGCGGGTGCGGCGACCATCACCGTCGAGATGGAAATTGCCGCCGTTCACGCCATTGCAGAACTGGCACAGGCCGAGCAGAGCGAAGTGGTTGCCGCCGCTTACGCTGGTGAAAAGCTGGCATTTGGCCCCGAGTATTTGATTCCCAAGCCGTTTGACCCGCGCCTGATGATGAAGATTGCACCGGCGGTGGCCCAAGCGGCGGCTGACAGTGGCGTTGCACTGCGCCCGATTGCGGACATGGAGGCCTACCGCGCGCGGCTGCAAAACTTTGTCTATGCGTCCGGCACCGCCATGAAGCCCATTTTTGACGCAGCCAAGCGCGCCACCAAAAAACGGGTCGCCTTCGCCGAGGGTGAGGATGAACGCGTCCTGCGCGCCGTGCAAATTCTGGTTGACGAAGGCGTGGCACGACCCACGCTGATCGGTCGTCCGCTCGTGATCGCCAAGCGCATCGAAAAGTTTGGCTTGCGGCTGAAGGAAGAACTGGACTACGACGTGGTGAACGTCGAGCAGGACCCGCGCTACAACGACTTCTGGCAAACCTATCACCGCATGACCGAGCGGCAGGGCACAACCGTACAAATCGCCAAGATTGAAATGCGCCGCAGGCTCACCCTGATCGGCGCCATGCTGCTGCGCAAAGGTGAGGTAGACGGCCTGATTTGCGGCACCTGGGGCACCACCCACTTACACCTGCACTACATTGACCAGGTCATCGGCAAACGCCCGGGCGGCGCAGACAGCACCCAACAAAACATGCCGGTTTATGCCTGCATGAACGGCCTGCTGCTGCCCGACCGCCAGATCTTTCTGGTCGATACCCACGTCAACTACGACCCGACGCCGGAAGAGCTGTGCGAAATCACCGCACTGGCGGCCGAGGAGATGATGCGTTTTGGCATCAAGCCAAAGGCCGCGCTGCTGTCACATTCAAACTTTGGCAGCAGCAACGAGCCCAGCGCGCTCAAAATGCGGCGCGTACTGGCGTTGCTGCGCGAGCAGGCACCGTGGCTTGAAGTGGATGGCGAAATGCACGGCGACCTGGCACTGGATGGCAAACAGCGCGAAGCACTGATGCCGCACAGCGGCTTGTTGGGTGACGCCAATTTGCTGGTGTTTCCCAATATTGATGCGGCCAATATCTCATACAACTTGCTGAAAACTGCCGCCGGCGGCAATATTGCCATTGGCCCCGTGCTTCTCGGTGCAGCGCAACCTGTGCACATTCTTACAGCCAGCGCCACGGTGCGCCGAATTGTCAATATGACAGCCTTGACCGTGGCGGACGCGAATGCGGCGAGATAATGCCCGCTCAGGTAGTTGGTGCTAACTTTTTAGTCCGAAGCCACCCTTTTTAAGTGCTTAACTTTTCAGCAGGGTATTGCGTTTTGCGACGAGTTGCGGCACACTAGTCAACTTGAAATTTAAGGGTTAACCCGAAACAGGGTTCTCTTTTATTCGAGAAAAAGGTTTTTCATGTTCTGCAATCGGGGTGGATGGTCATTAGGGCGGCGGGTCAGTTCAGCGGTTGCTGGCTTCCTGATGTTCGGCTTGATCTTGACGAGCACAGACTTGGTGCATGCCAAAGGCCCCGCGCCTGCGGTGTCCGACAGCACCATTGCACTGGCGCAACTGCCGCCCCAGGGCCAGGACATGATGAAGTTGATCGTCGCGGGTGGCCCGTTCAAGTACGACAAAGACGGCGTGGTGTTTGGCAACCGGGAGCGAATTCTCCCCGCCAAAGACCGCGGTTTTTACCGTGAATACACCGTAAAAACACCCGGACAACGTACGCGGGGTGCGCGCCGTATTGTGTGTGGTGGTCTAAAACCCACCGCACCCGATGCGTGTTACTACAGTGATGACCACTACGCGAGCTTTCGCAAGATTGCCCCGTAGGCTCCTTTAAACGAGACAGGTTGTTGTTTTGAGTTTTGATCATTTGATAGAAAGACACACGGAGATGGATACACCACTTCGTAAGGACACTGAAACGCCCCTCAAGGGTGTGCGGCCCAACATCGTGCAATCGATTCGCGCTTTTCGCGTGCAAGAGTTGCAAGATGCCGCCACGCACCTGAACCAGCATTTCCTGTACGCCAACCTGGGCAACGCCCAGAACAAGCAGGACATTTTGGACATGATTGCGGCGCAGTACACCTTTCCCGCCCATTTCGGCAAAAACTTTGACGCGCTTTACGACTGCATGACGGACCTGGTTCACAAATCAGGCCCGCAACCCGGTTTTATCGTGGTGCTGGAGCAAATTCCTGCACATGCCAAGTTTGACAAAGAGGCGCGCGAACAGCTGCTCGACATCTTCAGGGATGCCTCCGATTACTGGGCGGATCGAAAGATTCCGTTCAGGTGCTTCTATTCTTTTCTGTAGCCCGCTCCCCAGACAATAGCCAAGGGGATCGGGCCAATGAGGCTCAAGTGGTAGCAACAGAAGGCGAAGAAGCCATGCCTACCGACAAACTGCTGGACGTGTCACCGTTGGCGCTGCGCATGAGCAGCCCTTTCAACTCAGGTTATTGGTTGGCTGCCGCCTAAGACGCGGCCGATCAAACCCCGGCTCCGCTGAACCAAAAAAGCCCTCAGATGTGATGTTTGAGGGCTTTTTTACAGGTCAAATGGTCTCTGGGCCAATGAACTCCTGGGCGAGAAGCTCCTGAATCGATAGCGCATCAGGCAAGCTGGGCCAGTGCAATGTATTCGCCGACGGGCACTTCTTCGGCCCGGCGCTGCAGATTAAACGTACCGCTGAAGTGACGCGCTTCCAGCCATTTACCCAGCGAATGCCGCAGCAACTTGCGGCGCTGGCTGAAGGCGACCCGGACCAGCTCTTCGAGAAGTTTCACGTCCAGCGCGGCAGGCACCGCATGCGGCAACATGCGCACAATGGCACTGTCAACCCGTGGCGGCGGGTCAAAACTCTCGGGGGGCACGAACAGCACGTTTTCCATGGCGTAGCGCCATTGCAGCATCACGCTCAGGCGGCTGTAGTCGCTGGTGGACGGTTGGGCCACCATGCGGTCAATGACTTCTTTTTGCAGCATGAAGTGCTGGTCTTGCACCACATCGGCCACATCCAGCAAGTGAAACAAAATCGGGGTGGAAATGTTGTAGGGCAGGTTACCGACGATTCTTAACTTGGCGGTTGCCGCATCGGCCAATTGCCGAAAGTCAACCCGCAGCACGTCTGATTCAATCACGCTCAGTTCAGACTTTTTTCGCAGCAGCACGGCCAAGTCACGATCCAGCTCAATCACCGTCAAATGCCCTAGCCGCTCGACCAGTGGCTGCGTCATCGCTCCCAGACCGGGGCCAATTTCAACCATCGATTGCCCTGCTTGTGGCGCGATGGCGTGGACGATGTCTTCAATGATGCCTCGGTCGGTCAGGAAATGCTGACCGAAGCGTTTACGGGCGATGTGTTTCACAGGGCCTTTTGATCACTGGGGAGTCTCTCGGTACTCGACATAGGCCCGCCCTCTGATTTCCTGCTCCCACAGCACATAGGCGTCTTCCAGCTTTTTCTCCCGCAGGGAGGTTCTTGCCAACTCGCGTTGTTCGCGGTTCGACAACTGGCTTTCGCGGCGCTCCAGCACCTGAAGAATATGCAGGCCAAAACGGGACTCAAAAGGCTCGGATATCTGGCCCGGTGCCAGGCTGTTCATGACCCGCTCAAACTCCGGAACAAACAAGCCGGGGTTGGCCCAGCCCAGGTCGCCGCCTTCCTTGGCGGAGCCATCGTCGCTGTTTTCTTTGGCCAGCACGGCAAAATCCTGGCCGGCGACAAGACGTCTTTTGATGTCGGCCAGTTTTTGCGCGGCCGCCGCTTCGTTGAGCTGCGACGAGGGACGCAGCAAAATATGACGTGCCCGGGTCTGGGTGATGTTGATGCCGGGCGTGCCGGCGCGCCGCTTCTCCACCACCTTGAGCACGTGAAAGCCAGCACCGCTACGAATCGGCCCGGCGACACCGCCGTCGCGAAGGTCTTTGGTGGCGTCCAGAAACTGCGTTGGGTAACGCTCTGCATTGCGCAGGCCCATCTGGCCGCCTGCGGTGCGCAATGACGCTTCTGAAAACTCGTTGACGAGCACCCCAAAGTCGACACCACTGCGCGCCTTGTCGGCAGCTTGCTGGGCTTTGGCCTGCAGGGCTTTGACTTGCTCCGACGTGGCGTTTTCAGGCACCGCCACCAGAATTTGGGCCAGGTTGATGTCCATGGACGAGACATCGTTGTTGGCCTCCTGTTCGCGCATGAATTGGTCAATCTCCAGGTCAGTGACCTTCACGCGGGCATCGACTTCGCGCTGCCTGAAGCGGTTCACCAGCAGCTCGTCACGCAGCTGGTCACGAAACACGTTGTAGGCAATGCCGTCGGCGACGAGGCGGCGGCGCAGTTCTTCGACGGAGATCTGGTTTTGCTGGGCGACGGTTTCGACCGCGCCGGTCACCGCGTTGTCGTCGATCCGCACGCCCGAGATTTTCGCCTCTTGCAGTTGCGCCTTGTCGCCGATCACTCGCTCCAGCACCTGGCGGGCCAGCTCGGCCCTTGGCGGCATCACCGCGCCTTGCTGGGTCAGCTGCTGCTCGGCGCGCAGCAGCTTGCTGCGCACATCGTTGTTGGTGATGGGTTCGGAATTGACCACCGCCACAATGAAGTCGGCCGGCTGCTGCGCGGCGTTGTCTCGTTGCCCCGGCGCAGGGGCCGAAGGTGATGAAGGCCGCAGCGGACCTGACGGCCTCAGGGTTTGGGCCTGGGCTTGCAATGGCGCCGCCATGAGCAGCGTCACCAACAGGCAAATGGAAGTCAGTTTGTGGGTGGCGTAATTAGTCATAGTTGGTAAAGCGGCTGGGCGGAGTGACTTGATCGCGCAAAAACTGGTAGCGCGGAATATTCGTTTTTAGAAGTTGAAGCGGGTTGACGCCCAGCCGTGAAAACCCCACCAGTTCAAGTTGAAACAAAATGCGGGTCACTGCCACTAAAGTCGTGTTTTGTGAACGTTGCAATACAACACGGCCAATCCAGCAGCAACCGTCATACTCAACCCCGACAATAGCATCAACCAGTTTTTTGTCCTGAAAGCTGTAATTGAGTCGGCCAACTCCGTAAAAGCGCCCATCGCCCAGACCGCGACCAGGGCCAAGATCCAGGCCCTTATCGCCCCACAGGTCATTGATGGGCCACTGCCAGCCAATGTCCGCTGAACTGCTGATGCCGCGCTGACGCCTGATAGCGGCGCTGATCACGCGGTAATGGCCGGGGTTGTAGCGGGCCCCAAAAGACGAGCGTTCAGACACTTTCAGTTTGGGGTTGTACTGCACCGTGCTGTCCACAGCCCATTGAGGAGTCCAGTTGATGGACGTGCCAAACAGAACGTCGCTGATGCGATCAGTAATCGGCAACCCACCCGGCAGCGTCACTTGCTGGTTTGAAAAGCGAATGCGCTGAGCGACACCAAAACGCACGGCTTCTGCGCCTGATTCGGAATTGAGCAAACGAGAGGTCAAGCCCAGGGTGAGCAGATTAGCGTCAGAGATCCGGTCGTTGCCAACGAATGAATTCTCATTGAAGACCGTGGCAAAGTTGAAGTCATTGACGCCCGAATCATAGTTGGGCAGCGTGCTCTGGTCTCTGAAGGGCGTGCGCACATAAAAGGCCCGCGGCTCCAGCGTCTGGGTGAAGTCGCGGCCAAGGTAGTTGGCCTTGCGCTCAAACTGCAAGCCGCTGTCCAGGCTGAAGGTGGGCACGACGCGCGATGCGCTCACTGCGCCATTGACCAGCGGCGCATCAAATTGATAGCTGGTCGCGTGCAGCTGCATTTTGGGCGTGATGTACCAGCCAGGAGATATCCAGGGCCGACTGATTTGCGCCCGCGCCACGGCCCGGTCGCTGTTGGGCTGTAGGGTCAAGCTGCGGTTTGAGGAAAACCGCGTCAAGTCGCCAGACACCGACCAGTCAAAACCCGACTGGCCGGCAACGGGCGCATTCAGTCGGGTATAGGCTGCTGTCAACTGGGGTAGCCGGTCGTAGGGCGGCACGATGGGCGACAGCGGATCCTGCAAGGTTTGCCATTTCAGTGCGCTCAGGCCCACTGACCAAAAGCCGCGCCCCCAGGTTAACCCGGCGGTATTGGCCAGCAGGCGCTGTGTCAGGGTGGTGTTGGTGCGCGGGAAATCCTGCCAGTAATTGTTGTCGCTGACCCGGTTTAAATTCAGGTTCAGCCCAAGATTGCCCAAAGCGGGCACGCCGGTCCGAACCAGGCCCGTGTGCTGCAAAGAATACGACCAGCGGTCAATGCCGCGTAGCTTGTCGTTGGGCATGTAGTTCGTGCGTAATCTGCCCGAGTAGTCGCGTTCCAGATAACGGTACTCACCAAAAAGACTCAGGCCGCGCTTGCTCATCACAGCAGGTGTCAGCGTGGCATCGCGATTCGGCGCGATGTTGAGGTAGTAAGGCAGCTCGACCACACTGCCGCTGACGGTGTCGACGTTGTACGTCGCCGGCAGCAGCCCCGACTTGCGCTTTTCGCTGAGAGGAAAACTCAGGGTTGGAAACGCCAGAATGGGCACACCTTTAAAGCGCAGCACCGCGCCCGTGGCCTGTGCAGTTTCAGCCTCCTGGTCAAACTTGAAGCTGGTGCCCGTGATGATCCAGGCTGGGGCCCAGGTCTTTTCGTCTGTGCGCTCGCAGGTGGTGAAAGTGGCGTTTCGCGCAACCAGACTTTTTTCATTGATGAAGTCAATCCGCGCCGCTGTGCCGTTGCCGCCGTTGGTGATAAAGCGGTAGGTGGGCTGCAAAAAATAACCCTCAAACGTGTCGACCTTCAGGCGCAGTTCTGGCCCCCGGTACTGGTTGCCTTTGTTGCTGACCCGCACATTGCCGCGCGCATCAAACATGTCATCGGGCTGGTACATCTCAATGCGGTCAGCGCGTATGGCACTGACCCCGCGGCGTATCTCGGCGTCGCCGTCCACCACCATTTCCAGGTTTGGCCGTCCTGTGATGCTGTTGCCAAACACAAAGGTCGGCGGCTTGTTGATGTCGCCAGTCGGCGGCACTTCGGCCAACGCCGCAGTGCGCTTGAGCTTTATGGACGCCTCATCCACAATTGCATCAGGGGCAGTTTGCGAAATGGACGATGCGTCAGGCAGCACGGGTACCCGCACCTCCACTGGCGCCTCGGGCGCGACGGGCGGAACCAGCAAAGGCGCATCTATCGGAGGTTCAATCTTGATTTGCGCAAGCGCGGGCGTACCCAGCCCCATCCCTAGCGCAGCCGCTGACATCAGCCAGAACACAGCGCGGGACACCGGCGACAGATTGAAAGGTGAAAAAGATGCGCGCTGCATCATTGGCAGGAGGTCAACCCGTTTGTAAAATCAAGCTGATTATCCATGACCCCGCCCACGGCCCAGCAGCCGTCTATCTCCGCCACAACACGCCAACAACCCCGCCAACCGGGTCATGCCATGAACCACTCCCCTGAAACGCCCGCAACCCCTGTCACCTGGGCTGACCCGGCTCGCGCCCAGGCGTTCGCCGCCTGGCTGCAAAGTATTGCCACACAGCACGCGCTCGCGCCAGCCAGCACACGGCTGGCCTCAGCCGACGCCAGCTTCCGGCGCTATTTCAGAATCGACAAAGCCGCTGGCGGCAGCTGCATCATCATGGACGCCCCCCCTGACAAGGAGGACTGCCACCCATTTGTGAAAGTGGCCGGCCTGATGGCCGACGCGGGCTTGCCCGCACCCCGGGTGCTGGCCTGGAACGAATCCGAGGGCTTCATGCTGCTGAGCGATTTGGGCGCACAAACCATGATGGAGGTGATTGCGCCTTCGCCTGCTGTGGACGCCATCACGCAAGCCAGTCAAGCCGACCATGCGCTTTACATGCAGGCGGTCGATGCGCTGGTGCGCTGGCAACTGTCGTCCAAACCCGATGTATTGGCGCCGTATGACGACGCGCTGCTGTCGCGTGAGCTGGCGCTCTTCCCCGACTGGTATGTTGCTCAACATCGCGGCTTTGTTTTAAGCGCCGCCCAGCAAGCCGTGCTGGACAACGCCTTCGGGCAAATCAAGGCGAGCAATCTGCAATCGCTCGGTGGGGCGCAAGTATTTGTTCACCGTGACTATATGGCGCGAAATCTGATGGTCCATGACGGCCAACTGGGCGTTTTAGATTTCCAGGACGCCGTTTACGGCCCCATCACCTACGACATTGCCAGCTTGATGCGCGATGCGTTTTTGACCTGGGAGGAAGACTTCGTTCTCGACATCACCATTGGCTACTGGCAACAGGCGCGCAAGGCCGGGCTGCCGGTGGGCGATGACTTTGGCGAGTTTTACCGTGCGGTGGAATGGATGGGCCTGCAGCGCCACCTGAAAATCCTCGGCATTTTTGCCCGCCTGACGCTGCGCGACGGCAAACCCAGATACCTGGCCGATACGCCGCGCTTTATCAAATACGTTCGCGCGACCGCCGCCCGGTATCGCCAGCTGGGGCCGCTGATGGTGCTGCTCGATGCGATTGAGGGCAACGAGACACGGGTGGGCTACACCTTTTGAAATCTGCGCCAAAATGCCTGACCACTTTCCAAAAAGCCGTTTTCAGATGTTGAATCGGCCTCCAGGCCCATCAGAACTTGCGCGAGCAGCTATTAAAACATGAGCATCAAACTTGCCCCGCCATGAACGCCAAAAACGTCCTTCTTCTGCCAGGCTGGCAAAACAGCGGCCCCGACCACTGGCAAAGCCGCTGGGAGCACACGTTTGGCTACCAGCGGGTTGAACAACACGACTGGCAGCGTCCGCTGCGTGGCGACTGGATAGCGCGGCTCGAGGACGTGTTGCTGGGCTGCACCGAGCCCGCCGTGCTGGTGGCACACAGCCTGGGCTGCATGACGGTGGCCGCCTGGGCGGCGCATTCCAAAAACACACATCTCGTCAAAGCCGCCTTGCTGGTGGCCCCGCCCGACACCGCTCGCGAGGACATCTGCCAGATGCTGCCCGGCTGGGCACCGCCCCTGCAAAGACTGCCCTTTCAGGCCGTCGTCATGGCCTCTGGCAATGACCCGTTTTGCAGCTTGATGACAGCGCGCCGCATGGCCGCAGCCTGGGGCGCTGCATGGGAAGACCTTGGTGAGCTGGGCCATGTCAACAGCGACAGCGGCCTGAAAGACTGGCCCGAGGCACACGCCGTGCTGACCTGCCTGATGCTGCAAGGCAAGCCATGAATCGGCGCGATGCGCTGTGGCGCGGCGTGCTGCGGTCAATGGACGGCGACACAGCCGAATAAAATGGCCCAAACAGAAAGAAAACCATGGTCACCAAAAAACCAAAAGGCCTAGGCCGTGGGCTTGAAGCCTTGTTGGGCCCCAAAGCTTCAGATAACTTCGGCGAATCCCCAAGCGCTGACAACGACACCGCGCTGACCAGCCCGGGCCTGCCCGCGTCGCTGCGGCTTGGCGACATGGTGGCCGGCCAGTACCAGCCACGCACCCGCATGGACGAAGGCGCGCTGTATGAGCTGGCCGAGTCCATCAAGGCGCAGGGCATCATGCAGCCGATTCTGGTGCGGCGGTTAACGACCGGGCCGAACGACGGCAAGTACGAAATCATCGCCGGTGAAAGGCGATTCAGGGCGGCCAAACTGGCCGGCCTGGACAGCGTGCCGGTGCTGGTGCGCGACGTACCCGACGAGGCTGCGGCGGCCATGTCGCTGATTGAAAACATCCAGCGCGAAGACCTGAACCCGCTCGAAGAAGCCCAGGGCCTGAACCGGCTGGTCAAAGAGTTTGGCCTGACGCACGAGCTGGCCGCGCAAGCCGTGGGCAGATCGCGCAGCGCCGCCAGCAACCTTTTAAGGCTGCTGAACCTGGCCGAGCCGGTGCAAACCATGCTGATGGCTGGCGACATTGACATGGGTCATGCCCGCTCGTTGTTGAGCCTGGATCGTGCCACCCAAATCACCGCAGCCAATCAGATCGCCGCCAAAAAGATGTCGGTGCGCGAAGCTGAAAGTCTGGTCAAAAAACTCAGCGCCGAGTTCTCCCTCAAACCGCAAAAAGCCAGCAAAGAAAAGTCACGCGATACCCGCCGGGTAGAAGAAGAGCTGGCCGACCTGCTGATGGCCGAGGTCGAGGTGCGCATCAAAAAGAGCGTCAAACGCCATGGCAAGCGCGAAGACATGGGCGAGCTGGCCATACAGTTCAGCTCAATGGACGAGCTCAACGGGATCATTGAGCGGCTACGCGGGCAGGGTGACCGCGAATAGCGGCTTGGGCAGCAACCCCTGCCGCTATTGTTTTCATAGCTATTGGCCCATGTATTTTGTGGCCTTGCGGCCGATTTAGCCGTCAAAAGGGCAAGATCATGCAAAACTGCGTGCTGGGCATTGCCAAAACACCTATCTGCGCCATCTGCCACAATCTGGCCCGTGAACATCCAGCTCTTGTCGGACTTGCATTTGGAGTTCAATCCCAACTTCGTGCCCCAGCCCGCGCCCGGTGCTGACGTGCTGGTGCTGGCAGGCGACATTGGGTCTTACCAAACCAACTCGTCACTGACCCAGCTCGGCATTGCCGATTTTGGCCTGCAGCGCTTTGCCAACTGGCCCTGCCCGGTGGTGTTTGTGCCCGGCAACCATGAGTACGACGCGCAAGACTTTGATGAAGCCCATGCGCGGCTGCAAGAGGTGTGCCGGCGGCTCGGCTTGACCTGGCTGGAGCGCGAGGTCGCCATCATTGGTGGGGTCAGATTTGTCGGCTGCACGCTATGGACAGACTTTGACGCCCTGACCTCCAGCAGCGCAGCCACAAGCCCGGTCACCGTCGGCCAGCAATTGGCCGCACGTGACAAAGCCTTTCGCGCCGCCAACTTTGCCTTGAAGCGAAACCACGCCCTGCACGCCGGCCAACCCATGCTGGCGGATGCCGTACGTGCGCTGGGCCTGCAAAACCAGGCCTGGCTGCGCCAAGCCCTGTCAACACCCTGTAGCGGCAAAACGGTAGTGGTGACTCACTTTGCGCCCAGTTTGCGCAGTGCCGACCCCCGTTACGGCGTCAACCCAGGAACGGCTGGTTTTTGCAACGCGCTGGACGATTTACTGCCCCACGCACAGCTTTGGCTGCACGGGCATTTGCATTGCCCGGTGGACTACACCGTGGCAGGCTGCCGGGTGGTGGCCAACCCGCTCGGCTACGCGCGCAAAAACGAACAGCTGTATTTCAGGCCGAAAAGCTGCATCACGGTGTAAGCCGAAGGGCAGCACATGCCGCGGCGGAACGCCGCCACGACTGCTTTGTGACTAATTGGTTTAAATAATAACCATGCGGTTCAATGTGCTACCGTTCGGGTTCTATAGTTTGGCTACACCAGCTTTTTGGTGTGCGTTACAACTCATCTCAAAGGAAACCTCATGAAAAAATCTCTTGTCGCATTGGCCCTGACCGCCGGTTTTGCATTGTCTGCACAGGCTGCCGACATTGTTGACACTGCCGCGAAAGCCGGCAACTTTAAAACTCTGGTTGCCGCTGTGCAAGCCGCTGGCTTGGTTGACACGCTTAAGGGCGCTGGCCCGTTCACCGTGTTTGCGCCAACCGACGAGGCTTTTGCCAAAATCCCGAAAGCAACGCTGGACGGTCTGCTCAAAGACAAAGCCGCTTTGACCAAAATTTTGACGTACCACGTTGTCGCTGGCAAAGTCATGGCCAAGGACGTCAAGCCAGGCATGGTTAAAACGGTGCAGGGTAGCGACATCACGCTGGCAACCGCTGGCGGCGTGACCGTGAACGGCGCCAAAGTGGTGGCGGCAGATGTGGCAGCGGACAACGGCGTGATCCATGCGATTGACACCGTGATGATGCCGAAGTAAGCGCTATAAGATAAATAGCTGCGTACCCTTGCAAATATTGGTCTGCAGGCCGATTGACACCAATAACCGGCATCAATCGGCCCGATCCGGCTTTTTGGGTCACTGACTGGGTTGAAAAGCTTTAAACCGTTAAAGGCGCTTGACGGGTTGTCAGCCCGTCAAAGCAAGTCGCCAGCACCAGGTCAATGATTTCCTCGTCGCTGTGCTGCCCGCCCGCTTTTAAAAAGCCGGGCACCGGGTCGCAGGCCCGGGCATACAGCGTGTACAGCACCACCAGCGGCGGCACGCTGGCGCTCAAGCTGCCGTCGGCTTGCGCCGCTTCAATCCAGCCACCCATCTGATCGCTGATCTGCATCAGCCCATCGAGGTACGCCTTGTTGCTCATCAGGTTGGCGCGCAGGCTGGAGTTTTGGCTCGGCAGCGAAGGCATTTCGCCCTTGATTTGCAGTTGCAGCATCCAGCGGGCCACGGTTTTGAGCTGGTCCAGTGGCGATGCGTCGGCCGGCAAGCTGGCCAAAAAAGCCAGCGCCAGCCCAATCACCCGCACCATGGCAGCGGCCGCCAGGTCTTCCTTGCTGGAAAAGTGCTTGTACAAACTGGCTTTGGCAATGCCCACCTCCAGCGCCACCTCGTCGACGGTCATCAGGTCAAAACCTTTTTCGGCCAGCAGGCGGTTGACGGCCACCACGATGGCGCCCTCTCTGGCCAGCAGCATTTGCGCTTTAAAGCTGGTTTTGGTGCTTGCGGGCGGCTCGGTCACTACAGTATTCATGGCTTATTGTATGCAGAGCATGGACGGCGCGCCCATAAAACGCGCGGGCGTGTCGAATTTCAGCCGCCTAGACCATAAAAATACCCCCGGGTAATTTGCCCAGGCAGCCATCTCTTTTGGTTTTTACTTTCACCCGAACAAACGGTTTGCGTTAACCGATTAATCTGTACACTCCGTGCGTATGTTGCTGTCTGCCATGTTAGCAACGTCGCCATTGCCCAAGCCCTCCGGAGAACGCCATGAACCGAACCACTGTAACCTGCCTGGCCTGGATTGCCGCTGCTGGCGCTGGCGTGGGATTCGCCATGTGGTACCCCACTGACGCCACTGTGATGGGGCAGTTGCCAGCACACAGCACACAATCTTTGGCGCGCGCGCCTGTCAGCCTGCCCGATGGCTTGCCGTCTGACCGCACTCTGGCTTTGGTCACCTTCAACCGAGACCAGCGCAGCCAGGCCGACAGCTGGATAGAAGGCCTGAACCTGAAAAACGACGCCAGCATCAGCTGGGTGCGGATTCCGGTGTTGGGCGAACCCAACTCGCCTGACGCGAAAAGCGATACGGAAAACCGCTTGCTGGGCCGTTACACCGCCGACATGGAGCGCGCAAAAATGCTGCCCATGTTTATCGACAAGGCGGCATTTGCCAAAGCCACCGGACTGAACAGCACCGAAAGCGCTTACGCCGTGGTGCTCAATCGTCAGGGCGAGGTGCTGGCGCGGGTTGAAGGGCCGTTCGACCCGAACAAGGCAATGGTTTTGCGCGAAACACTGGCTGTGGCTGCAAAATAGTAAGGGTTGGCAGCGGCCAGCACATAAAAGGCGTATGCTTTGTTGCGGCGCAGCAATTGCTGCGCCCAGGAGCCCACATGCCATCGCCCCAAGCTCAAAAATCAATCAACCAAGCCATGCTCAAAGCCACAAAGCTCACCGGCGTGGGCAAGCTGCTGGACGCGACCCGTCTGATACAACGAACCTTGTTTGGCGCCGAGCCATCTCGCATATCTACAACCATATCTACAACCATATCTACAAGCATACCGACGTCCACACCGGCCCGACCCACCCCTGCTCCTGCCGCGAACGACCCGCGTGCCGACATCGCGCCGCCGGCCGTCATCATCTTGCCTGCAGCCGACGGGCATCAACCACCAGCGGCCGCCAAACCGGGCCGCAAAGCCAGCTTTGGCAAACATGCCTTCGCATTTGAAGGCGACAACTACCCCTACCGCCTGTACATTCCGGCAGCCACTGGCGATGCTGTGGGCGACCTGATGCCGCTGGTGGTGCTGCTGCACGGCTGCAAGCAGGACGCGCTTGACTTTGCCAACGGCACCGCCATGAACACGCTGGCAGACAAGCACAACACCATGGTGCTGTACCCCGAGCAAACCACCAGCGGCAACGCCATGCGCTGCTGGAACTGGTTTGACCCCAGCCACCAGCAGGCCGGCCGCGGCGAGCCCGGCATGATTGCCGCGCTAACGCAAAAAATCATCGACCAACACAGCGCCGACCCAGCCCGCGTGTACGTCGCCGGCCTGTCAGCCGGCGGGGCCATGGCCGCCCTGGTGTCGGGCCTGTACCCAAACCTGTTTGCCGCTGTTGGCGTGCATTCAGGCCTGGCCGCAGGCGCCGCGCAAGACGTGATGTCAGCCTTCAGCGCCATGCGCTCGGGTGCCAAAGGCCACAAAACATCGGCCCTGCCAACCATCGTCTTTCATGGCACGGCAGACACCACCGTCAACCCCGACAACGGCGAGTTCATCACCGACGCGGCACTGGCGGCACTCACAGCGTCCGGCCTGAGCCTGACCAAAACCAAAAGCAGCATTGAAAGCAGCAGCACGCCCGGCAAGCCCGAGCAGGCAGAGCGCACCGTGTACAACAACGCCAGCGGCACACCGTTTGTTGAAAGCTGGCGCGTCATGGCCGGCCCCCACGCCTGGTCAGGCGGCAACGCCCAAGGCAGCTACACCGACCCCGACGGCCCCGATGCGTCAGGCGCGATGCTGGCGTTTTTCTTGCGGCATAAAAAGGGGTTGGCTGCGGCAAACTGATAGCTTGAGTTTTATTCACCATGACAATCGAAGACGCGATGTTCGATTTTCAGGGTGATCATGCAGGGCGCAAGATTTTGCGAAGCGTACCCAGACGCCGCTTAAGACCAATACTCGTTAACGACTTCAAGTCGTGATGAACCCGGAATTGCACGTCAGCCCAATCGTGTGGCACTTCTGTCAGCAGGTAGCAAACGCGGTTCACATAATGGATGCCCGGCGCAATCCATTGGTCTGGCCCTTGGCCTCCATCAAGGACTGACCAGACGTACTCAGTAGGGTAACTTCTCACCAAATGTAGATCATGGCCGTAAGTCTCTAGGCCAAGGCCGCCCCAAATATCGAACTCTGACTTGTCATGCCGAAATGGACGAAAGTGTTCGTAAAAAACGTCTTCGTGAAAGGTCTTCAGGGGCATGTTTTAGACACTCCAATGCGGTGAAAGATTCTGGCTCCAAACTTCAACGCTCTTGATCTTTTTGGCCAAGCT
>JBKCGU010000003.1:0-60725 GCA_046303055.1 Polaromonas sp. | reverse complement strand
CTGGTGTTGACTGCCATTGTCATCAGCTTCGCCATGACTGCAGTGTTGCTGGTTATCGCTTTGCGAGCCAGAGCTGAAACCGGGTCTGACCACGTTGATGGCGACGAGACCACGAGCAGCAAAGAGTCGCAGCCATGAACTGGTCTGACCTGATCATCTTGCCAATCGTGCTGCCGCTGATGACGGGTGCGTTATTGATTTTGGCTGAGCAAAAAGCATCTCGTCTGCCCGCGTTTTTGGCAGCCGCAGGCTCGCTGGCAGGACTGGTGGTAGCTTTGCTGCTGCTTGACCGCGCGTTGACAGGCAACGTACAGGCCTATCTGCTGGGCAACTGGGCCGCGCCCTTTGGCATTTCCCTGGCGCTGGATCGCTTGTCAGCGCTGATGGTGTTGCTGACCTCGGTGATCGGTTGCATCACGTTGCTGTATGCCATGGGCGGTGACGCGCGGCGTGGTCGGCACTTTTACAGCCTTCTGCAATTTCAGTTGATGGGGCTAAACGGCGCATTCCTGACTGCAGATCTGTTTAATCTTTTCGTATTTTTTGAGGTGCTGCTGATTGCCTCTTATGGTTTGTTGTTGCACGGCGCAGGCGCTGCCCGACTCAAGGCATCCATTCACTATGTCAGCTTTAACCTTGTCGGGTCGGCTTTGTTTTTGATAGCAGCCAGCCTTCTTTATGGATTGACTGGCACGCTTAATCTGGCCGACCTGGCGCAGCGTGTGCCACTGGTAGCGCCAGACAGAACGCTTCTG
This sequence comes from Polaromonas sp., assembly GCA_046303055.1. GTDB lineage: Bacteria > Pseudomonadota > Gammaproteobacteria > Burkholderiales > Burkholderiaceae_C > Polaromonas. The sequence continues at coordinate 59,970 of JBKCGU010000003.1, read as the reverse complement.
GTGCAAAGTGCGGGCCTGTTGCTTGTCGTGGTGTTTAGTGTGAAGGCAGCGCTGTTGCCGCTGTATTTTTGGCTGCCAGCCACTTACAGTGCTGCTTCTGCGCCAACAGCTGCCCTGTTTGCCATCATGACAAAGGTCGGCGTATACGCCATATTGCGAGTCTCGACGCTGATCTTTGGCGTCACCGGCGGCTCCGCAGCCTTCGTGACGTCGCCTTGGCTTGAGTTTCTGGCAATCGGCACGCTGATGTTAGGGGCGGTAGGTGCTCTGGCAGCTAAAAACCTGCGCGCCATGATCGGTAACGTGGTCGTTGCATCAGCGGGCACCCTGCTGCTGTCGGTAGCGCTCGGACGACCTGACACGGTGGCAGCCGGTCTTTTATATCTGGTCAACAGCACCTTGGTAGCAGCCGCCCTGTTTCTGCTGGCTGACCGTGTGCGGGCTAGTCGCGGCAGGGCGAATGACGATTTTCAGGATCCCACTGTTTCGCTGGGCGGCGGCACAATTGAACATCAAAATGTCGCAAGCCCACCCATTTTTCTGGGTGTGCTGTTTTTTATTTTCGCTGTGGGCGCAGCAGGCCTGCCACCACTGGCTGGTTTTTTAGGCAAGGCCATGCTTTTGCAGGCAGCCGGTCAGACCGCCGGGGCGGGTTGGATTGTTGCAGCCATTTTGGCCAGCAGCCTGTTGTTGATGATCGCTTTCGCCAAGTCGGGGAGCCTGCTGTTCTGGAAACCTCTGCAAACGGATGCCGTCCCGGATACTGGCCGCACCAACCCTTCGCGAGCGACTGTTTTGCCAAGTCACCCGGCACACCATGCCAGCCTGGCAATATTGCTAGCCCTGTTGGTTGCCTGCGCTGTGTTTGCCGGGCCAATCTCGCGATTCACACAGGAAACATCCGCCCAGCTTTTTGAGCGGCAATCGTATATTGCCGCAGTAATGCAAGGCAGGCCGTTGCCAGCCGCCATAGATGTACGGCGCGAAATGCGCGAGCGCAAAAACTCAGCCACCCCAGAGGCCAAACCGTGAAACCCTTTCGACAATTTCTGCTGCCCTCCCCGCTGCTGTCGGCGGCGCTGGCATTGATTTGGCCGATATTGAATCAGTCATGGTCCCTGGGGCACTTGTTTTTGGGTGCTTTACTGGCAGTTCTCATCCCTACGTTTACCAACCGACTGCGTGCTGATCGGGCGGAACTGCATCGGCCAGCAGTCATGCTGCGGCTGTTTTTTGTTGTTCTGAAGGATATCGTGACCTCTAACATCGACGTTGCGCGGCTGATTTTGGGCCCTGAATCAGCCATTCGACCAGGCTTTTTCTGGCTTCCCCTGTCCATCAGCAACCCGCATGGCATCGTTACCCTGGCTGGCATCATCACCATGACGCCTGGCACCTTGTCCGCAGACCTGTCAGCTGACCGCCAGCACCTGCTGGTTCACGCCTTTAACATCGATGACGAAGCGGTACTGATTGCCAGCATCAAGTCACGTTACGAAGCGCCGCTGATGGAGATCTTCAAATGAATCTGCTTGCTTTGGTCTTGCCGTGGGCTATTGGTGCATTTGCGCTGGCGCTGCTGCTCAATGCCTGGCGCCTGCTGCGGGGCCCCGGGTTGCCCGACCGCATTTTGGCGCTTGACACGCTCTACATCAACACCCTGGCGCTACTTGTGCTTCTCGGTATCTGGCTCAATACCGATGTGTATTTTGAAGTTGCCCTGCTGATTGCGATGCTCGGATTTATTGGCACAGTGGTGCTGTCCAAATACCTGCTGCGCGGCGATATTGTGGAGTGATCCCATTTATGAATCCAGGCTTGTTTCAACTCCCGGTGTTACTGGACGCTCTTGTAGCGCTTCTGGTCATCACTGGAGCCTTTTTTGCATTGATCGGCTCATGGGGCTTGGCGCGGTTTTCAGATTTTCTCAAGCGCCTTCATGGCCCGACCAAGGCCACAACGCTCGGCGTCGGTAGCGTTTTGATTGCGTCAGCCATCTGGTTCAGCTACACGCGCCAGTCGCTCAGCCTGCATGAACTGCTGATCACACTATTTCTGTTCATGACCGCCCCTGTATCGGCGCATTTGTTGATCAAGGCAGCGTTGAAGGTTGACGCTTCGAGTCATACCGTGCCGCCACCACAGCCGTCGGGATCCGACGCAAGCTACCGAGATTAGCGCTGCCGATTATGGGTGGGTCATCTTTGCCGGAATGACCCAAACATCAAATTGCTCACTGGTCACATAACCTGAAGCAACAGCTGCAGAGCGCAAACTGCTGCCTTCCTTGTGAGCCTTTTTCGCGATAAACGCAGCTTGGTCGTAACCAATATGGGGGTTCAGCGCTGTCACCAGCATCAGCGACGCGCTGACAAGTTCAGCAATACGTTCTCGATTCGGCGCGATGCCAGCGGCGCAATGATCATTAAAGCTCGTCATGCCATCGGCCAGCAAACGAACACTTTGCAAGAAGTTGTGCGCGATCATTGGCCTGAACACATTGAGCTCAAAGTTGCCAGACGCACCACCAAAATTAATAGCAACATCACTGCCAAAAACCTGGGCGCACAACATGGTCATTGCTTCGCATTGGGTAGGGTTGACCTTGCCGGGCATGATGGATGAGCCGGGTTCGTTTTCAGGAATACTCAGTTCTCCAATGCCGCTGCGCGGACCACTGGCCAGCCAGCGAATGTCGTTGGCCATTTTCATCAGACTGGCGGCCAGGCCTTTGAGTGCGCCGTGGGCATGCACCAGCGCATCGCAGGAGGCCAGTGCTTCAAACTTGTTTGGCGCGGTGATGAAGGGCAGCGCGGTTAAATCAGCCAGCTCAGCGGCTACCGCCACCGCATAGGTTTTGGGGGCATTCAGACCGGTGCCGACGGCTGTGCCGCCAAGCGCCAGTTCATACAAGTGGGGCAACGAGGCGTGGATGTGCCTTTCAGCATGCTCAAGTTGAGCCACGTAGCCTGAAAACTCTTGCCCCAGCGTGAGCGGCGTCGCGTCTTGTAAATGGGTTCGCCCTATCTTGACGATGCTGTCAAACTCTTTTGACTTGTACGCCAGCGTTGCGCGCAGCTTTTCAAGCGCGGGCAACAATTTTTCACTGATGCCGACAACCGCCGCAATGTGCATGGCCGCAGGAAACACGTCGTTCGATGACTGGCTGCGGTTCACGTCGTCATTCGGGTGTATCAAGCGAGCTTCCCCGCGCTGACCACCCATCAGCTCGCTGGCGCGATTGGCCAGCACTTCATTCAAGTTCATGTTGGTTTGAGTGCCAGAGCCGGTCTGCCACACCACCAGCGGGAATTCATCCGCATGCTGACCGGCCATCACTTCATCCGCCGCCGCCATGATGGCCTGCGTGATGGACTGGCTTTGCAAGCCGAGCGCATGGTTGACGACACTGCACGAACGCTTGATTTGCGCCAGCGCACGAATCATCTCTCGCGGCATCAGCTCGCCGGAAATATCGAAGTGTTGCAGCGACCGCTGGGTTTGTGCACCCCACAGTCTGTCTGCGGGTACTTCTATAGGGCCAAAGCTGTCGTGTTCAGTGCGGTTTGGGGGCATGCTGATGACCTGTCAAAATCGTGGGCTGAAATTGCCACCGTCAAACTCCTTATCCCACGAAACAACCCTCATGACAATCATCAAACAAGCCGACCTGATTGAATCCATCGCTGCTGCCCTGCAATACATCAGCTATTACCACCCGGCCGACTACATTGCCCACCTGGCGCGCGCCTACGAGGCCGAGCAAAGCCCAGCGGCCAAAGACGCGATTGCACAAATTTTGACCAACAGCAAAATGAGCGCCACTGGTCAGCGCCCGATTTGCCAGGACACCGGCATCGTCAATGTGTTTTTAAAAATCGGCATGGACGTGCGCTGGGAAGGCTTTACCGGCAGCGTTGACGATGCGGTGAACGAAGGCGTTCGCCGTGGCTATAACCACCCCGACAACACCCTGCGCGCGTCGGTAGTGGCGGACCCGCAATTCGACCGCAAGAACACCAAAGACAACACGCCTGCCGTGATCAACACCGAGCTGGTCACAGGCAACACGATTGAAGTGACCGTAGCGGCCAAAGGCGGCGGCAGCGAGAACAAAAGCAAGCTGGCCATGCTGAACCCCGGCGACAGCATTGTCGATTGGGTGCTGAAAACCGTGCCCACCATGGGCGCAGGCTGGTGCCCGCCCGGCATGCTGGGCATCGGTATTGGCGGCACGGCTGAAAAAGCCATGCTGCTGGCCAAGGAAAGCCTGATGCAAGACCTGGACATGTACGAGCTGCAAGCCAAAGCCAAATCAGGCGCGGCATTGACCAAAGTGGAGGCCCTGCGCATCGAGCTGTTTGAAAAAGTCAACGCGCTGGGCATAGGCGCGCAAGGCCTGGGCGGGCTGACCACGGTACTGGACGTCAAAATCAATATGTACCCGACCCACGCTGCAGGCAAACCGGTCGCGATGATCCCCAACTGTGCTGCCACCCGCCACGCGCATTTTGTACTTAGCGGCAGCGGCCCGGTGTACCTCACGCCGCCGCCGCTGGACACCTGGCCCGACGTGAACTGGACACCCGACTACGTGAAAAGCAAGGCCGTGAACCTGAACACACTGACCAAGGCCGAGGTGGCGAGCTGGAAACCCGGCGACACGCTGCTGCTCAGCGGCAAAATGCTGACCGGCCGGGACGCCGCCCACAAGCGCATTCAAACGATGCTGGCCGCTGGCGAGGCATTGCCCGTTGACTTCACCAACCGCGTGATTTACTACGTCGGCCCGGTGGACCCGGTGCGAGACGAGGCGGTTGGCCCGGCAGGCCCGACAACGGCCACCCGGATGGACGGTTTTACCGACATGATGCTCGCCAAAACCGGCCTGATCAGCATGATCGGCAAGGCCGAGCGTGGCCCGGTAGCGATTGAAGCCATCAAAAAACACCAAAGCGCCTACCTGATGGCCGTTGGCGGCGCGGCTTACCTGGTGTCCAAAGCCATCAAAAACGCCAAAGTCGTCGGTTTTGCCGACCTGGGCATGGAAGCCATTTACGAGTTTGACGTGGTCGACATGCCCGTGACGGTGGCCGTTGATTCAGGCGGTACCAGCGCGCACATCACCGGACCGGCTGAATGGCAAAAGCGAATCGCCACGGGTCAATTCAAGGGGATTGCGGTCGCAGCGGCTTGAGCTTTTTGACGGCACTGCTAACCCAGCAGCGAGCCAGACGCTCTGGAGGCCGCCGCCCAGGCTTGGCTGGGATTGAAAGCCAAGCCTCAATAGCTACATATTTAATAGCGTCCAGCCCATGTTTTCATTGGCCTAGAGGCTTATTTGACACCTGAAAACAGTCGTTCAGGCCCGTTAAACCCATCGACGGCGAAAAAATCAGCTTTTCAGGCTGGCGCGCATGATGTCGGGCGTGCTGACCACCACATCCGCATTTTGCGCACGCTGACGCAGGGCGTGTTCCATCACCACCAGCGCCAGCATGGCTTCTGCAATCGGCGTGGCGCGTATGCCCACGCAGGGGTCGTGGCGGCCTTTGGTCACCACTTCGGCGGGGTTGCCGGCTGTGTCAATCGACTGGCGCGGCGTGATGATGGAGCTGGTCGGTTTGATGGCAATCGACACATCCAGGTCTTGCCCGGTGCTGATGCCGCCCAGCACGCCACCGGCGTTGTTGGACATGAAGCCATCTGGCGACAAGCCATCGCCATGGGTGGTGCCGCGCTGTGTGACGCTGGCAAAACCCGCGCCAATTTCAACCCCCTTGACCGCGTTGATGCCCATCATGGCAAAGGCAATGTCGGCATCGAGCTTGTCGTACAGCGGCTCGCCCAGGCCCACGGGCACTTTTGAGGCGGTGATCCGAATCCGGGCACCGCAGGAGTCGCCGGCCTTGCGCAGCGCGTCCATGTAGGCTTCCAGATTTGAAACATCGGCGCTGGGGGCAAAAAACGGGTTGTGCGCCACATGCGCCCACGACTCAAATGGAATCACCACATCGCCAATTTGCGTCATGCAGCCCTGAAAGGTGGTGCCGTACTTTTCAAACAACCATTTTTTGGCCACTGCACCGGCAGCCACAGCAGGCGCTGTCATGCGGGCCGACGACCGGCCGCCGCCGCGCGGGTCACGCAGGCCGTATTTGTGCAGGTAGGTGTAGTCGGCATGGCCAGGGCGAAAGGTCTCCAGAATATTGCCGTAGTCCTTGCTGCGCTGGTCGGTATTGCGTATCAGCAGCGCAATCGGCGTGCCGGTGGTTTTGCCCTGATAAACGCCAGACAAAATCTCGACCGCATCGGGCTCGTTGCGCTGGGTCACATGGCGACTGGTGCCGGGGCGGCGGCGGTCCAGGTCGATTTGAATGTCGGCCTCACAAAGCGACATGCCCGGCGGGCAACCGTCGATCACGCAGCCAATGGCCGGGCCGTGGGATTCACCGAAGTTGGTGACCGCGAAAAGATTTCCAAAGGTATTGCCGCTCATACTGAGGATTATCCCCGACAGCGGTACAGGCAGCTTCAATGCGCGTTGCAGCCGCTCCTCAAGCAAAGGGTGCCGCTGCTCAATGCCGCTGCGTGGGTATTTGACCTCCAGCGCGTCAGGCACCTGCAACGTTAAATAAGGTCTCCACCTGCTTGGGCCCGTGTCGCGCGGATGCGTCATCGTGCCCTTACGGCCATGCCAGCGCGCCTAAAACCGGACCCAAGACAGGTAGGTTTTTTCAGTACTCAGGATATAGTCAATCTCAGTAGTGTCCGGTTTATTTGATAGTCAAGGGCTTGCAAGCCAATAATGACGCGGGTTTCAAGAGATTCATGGGCACGAGCGAGAACGCAGTCAAGACGCAAATCTGGTGCGCCGTATCCACTTACGTGCTTATTGCCATCGTCAAGAAGGAGCTTCACTTGAATTGCTCACTCTACACATTGCTACAGATTCTTTCGGTGTCGGTTTTCGAGAAAACCCATATTTCATGGGCCTTGCGGCCCGATACCGCAATCCCGGAAACACTGCTCAGCTCTAACCAGTTGAATTTGTTCACTTTTTAACCGGACACTACTGATATGGTGTATCGAATCCACCTTTGATGCTGCAACTTGCTTTTGACAAGGCTGTTGCGCCGTTGTGGGCAAAGATTCATGAAAATCAATCTCAAGCCCAGACCCTTACCGAACTACGCGACACGCTGCTACCACGCCTAATTTCCGGGCAGTTGCGCATCAACGACTTAGCCGATTAGCCCACCATTGGATGTAACCATGGCATTTGTACCCAACGAGAAATTTACTGAACTACTGACTCTGCTCAAAGCCGGTGGTACATCAATCCCGCGAAGCCAAACACCCGAGCACATCGCATTTGCAAAGTCCTTTCCGTCCAACGCATTGGAGACACTGACGCTTGATCAATATTGCGTTGGAAAGAAGTCGCAGGAAAGTTTTTGCTGGTGGGTTGAACGTGGTCTTCAGTCAGTCTTGGGGCGTTACATGCCGGGCACCTCAAAAGGACATATCGTTTACTTCAAGCCAGATGGTGAGGTCTACAAAAACCGTAAGTTGCGTGATCTGTCGGACACGGATGCGCTTCAGTACACCTTGAAAATTCAGTCTGCCATTGCGAATGCAGACATTACCAAAGACCTCAGTTGGATAGACGATGACGAGCAGCTATACAAGCGTGCGGGTGTAGCACCACGTGTCACTATTGGTGACGGTCGGAAACTACGCATCCTGAGTTGCTATAACCCCGACGCAGTGTTGCCGATTTCGTCATCGCATCACTTGAAGCACTTCCTGGAGTTGTTTGGCTGTCCAGTTGCAGACATTCCCAAGGTTGAGCAGCCCGTTGCGCGCTCAATGCTCTTGCGTGAACTGTTTTTTGCTGCTCAGAAACAGATACCTGGCATTACCTCATACGACTTCATGCATGTCTTGTATAGCCCGACTGCTGGATTCGCTCCGGTCAAAGAGGCAAGTGCAGAAGTGGATGACGGCTCTGACGACGAATCGGCGTTGATACCTGTTGCCAGTGATGATGAGGATTCTGAACTTCCGACTGGTTTAAACACGATTCTGTATGGTCCGCCAGGAACAGGAAAGACGTTCACAACCATTGATGAAGCCATCAAGATTTTGGACCCCGAGTTCTATGCCAAGAACGAGAGCGAGCGCGAATCCCTTAAAGAACGCTTTGATGATCTGGTTGCCACCAATCGCATCCGGTTCGTGACGTTTCACCAGAGCTTCAGCTACGAGGACTTTGTTGAAGGTTTACGTGCAGAAACGGACGAAGCTGAAGGCGGGCAAATTCAGTATGTGATTGAGAAGGGGGTATTCCAAGCGATCTGTGAAGACGCGAGCAAACCCATTCAGAGTGCAACTGCAAAACTGGGCGTTAGTGACAGCCCCCGCATTTGGAAAATCTCCATTGATGGAACTGGTGATAGCGCAACCCGTCAGTATTGTTTGAAACATGGCGAAGCCCGAATTGGGTGGGGCAACGTCGGCGACCTAAAGACGGCGCAATTGAATGATCCTTCGTTCACATTGGGATCAAACGACAGAAGCACTCTCGAACTCTTTGGCAATGAGATTGCAGTTGGCGACGTCCTGCTCTGCATCGGAAGCAACACAGAAGTGGCGGCGATTGGCATCGTCAGTGGCAACTACCGCTATGAGGCAACGCCGCCTAGCAGTATTCGGGCAGATTACAAAAATGTTTTGCCCGTGAACTGGATAGTCACCGATTGCAACTTTTCGATATTGAACCTTAACAGCCAAAAACGCTTCACGTTAAAGACGGTATACGAGATAACCCGCTTCAGTTGGCCCGAACTGCTGAAAGGTCTAAGTGCAGCGGGTGTTGATTTGAAAGCTGTCGGCCCTACTGAAATCACCTCAGCTCCTTTCGTTCTGATCATTGATGAAATCAACCGTGGCAATGTCTCCCGCATATTCGGTGAACTCATTACGCTGATTGAACCCAGCAAGCGCCTTGGCGCGAAAGAGTCTTTAACCGTCACATTGCCTTACTCAAAGAAGCCATTTGGCGTTCCGAAAAATGTCTATTTGATTGGCACGATGAATACGGCTGACAAGTCGTTGACTGGCCTCGACATTGCGCTGCGCCGCCGATTCGTCTTTAAGGAAATGCCTGCTAAGCCTGAGTTGCTGGACAAGGTGACTATTTCCGGGCTGTCCGTAGGCCAGATGCTGCGTTCGATAAATCAGCGCATTGAAGTTCTACTTGACCGGGACCACTGTATTGGCCATGCCTACTTTCTGCCGCTAGACAAGGACCGCTCCATTGAACGTTTGTCGGCAATATTCAAGCAACAGGTTTTGCCACTACTTCAGGAGTACTTTTTTGAAGACTGGGAGCGTATTGGCTGGGTACTAAATGATCATCGTACCAAGGGAGAGCCGTTCATTCGGTCCGGCGGTCATGGCTCAACGTCATTGGCAAAACTCTTTGGCTCTGATGTGGCTGGCGGTCTTCGTGACACACGTTGGGCGGTTAACGAAGCTGCCCTCACATCCATCGACAGTTACGTCAACATTGTTGGAGTTTCAGAGTGATTGTGCAATCAGTTGTGGTGCGCGAATACGCACGCCTCACGACTGAAAAAGTGGATGCCACGTCCATTGAAAGCACGCTTGATCGGGCACAGATTTCACAGTCTGCCTTCGATTGGATTTGCAAGTTAAACCAAAGATTCAGTGCGACTGGTGCATCACTTGCGATAGTCGAGGGGCGGGCTTGGTTGCGGCTGGATAAGCATGTCGGGGTCATTGAAACTCCGTGCGGCACACGGATTGAAATTCTGCCCAAGCATCATGAGTCTGGCGATGTGGTTCACGAAAGCAGAACCCTCTTACAGCGAATGATTGCGGCTTCGTTTGATCTGCCAGCCCGTGAGGTCGGAGCAGCGGACCTGCAACTATTCAATGCGCCGCTGACTGAATTGGTCATGGGTCGGTTCTTGGCTGCGTTGGAGCGCATTGTTAAAACAGGCATCCGCTTCGACTACCGCAGAGTTGAGGAAGAACAACGCTACTTGCGCGGGCAATTGAACACCGTGCGTCAAATGCGACAGCCACCGGGCAAGCAGCATTTCTTTCATATTCGACACGATATTTTTGACCCCGATGGAGCGGAAAACCGGCTTTTGAAGCTAGCACTCGAACAGGTATCGAAGACCACGCGGGATGCTGCGAACTGGAAACTTGCCGGTGAATTGCGTAGCCTCATGAGTGAGATTGGTTCCAGCAAAGACGTAGATGGCGATTTCAAGCGGTGGCGCAATGAAAGACTCATGGGCCATTACCGCCCGGTTAAACCATGGTGCGAACTTATCCTGAGCCAACAAATGCCTTTGTCCGTTGCGGGCAACTGGCATGGCCTCAGTCTGCTGTTTCCCATGGACAAGCTATTTGAACGGTATGTTGCAGCGTGGTTGCGCCGCAGTATTTCGCCAACGATTCGACTACGAAGCCCCGCTGCCAGCGAGTACCTAACAGTGCACGATGGCGACAAGATGTTCCGGTTGGAGCCTGACTTATTGCTGGAGTCCACCAACCATAAGTGGGTGCTGGATGCCAAGTGGAAGAAGTTGGATGCCTCAGACCGAAGCAACAAATACGGTTTGAGCCAGGGCGATTTCTACCAACTGTATGCATATGGCCGGAAGTACCTCGCAGGGCAGGCGACAAGCGAGCTTGTGCTTATCTACCCGGCGACCGAATCGTTTTCAAAGTCTTTGCCAGTGTTTGACTATGGGGATGGGATGAAGCTGTGGGTACTTCCCTTTGACCTAACGGATCAGGTTCTAATTGATTCGGAGCAAACGAAACTTCCAATTGGGTTTCATGCATTTGAGAAAAAGGCAGCGTAACTAAGCGCCATTGAGGGACAGACGCAATGACCGAAGACCAACTTGAACAGGAAATACTTGGCTGGCTGCAAGATGTGGGCTACACCCATCTCTACGGGCCGGACATTGCATTTGATGGTTCAAGCCCGGAAAGGGCCAATTACCGGCTTCGTCGAAGCGCAGGGTCTCTGGAGCGACCCGATGCTGCTGGAGATCCCGGCCAAAACGGATGATGAGCCACGGTATCTGGTGATTGGGTTGATGGATGGGAAGCATTGGTCGGCCGTCATGACTTAGCGAGGGGCCAATGTCCGATTGATATCCATGCATCGTGCACGCACAGAAGAGGTGGCACTTTATGAAAGCTAAAAAGTTCGAGCAACAGTTTGATGAGGGTGGCGACATCACGGCTTCTTTGGACGTGTCTAAAGCCAAGCGCGTGCTGCAAGAGCAGAGGCGGGTGAATGTTGATTTTCCGACCTGGATGATTGACTCGCTAGATCGCGAAGCTAGCAAACTGGGGGTGACAAGGCAGTCTGTTATCAAGGTCTGGCTGGCCGAGCGTCTTGAGGCGACCGCTTCTAACCTACCGTTCCAACAGACGCGCGCCGGTACCGCGCACCGCGGAACTCTACGTTAACGACACCTTTGGAGCAAGGTGACCGTTCCCTGTCAGTCTGAAGCGGATCGCGAAGCGACTTATCAACCGCCCTTGCCTTCTTCCTGCTCGGCCGGCCAGTCGCGTATGTAGGCCTTGAGCATCTTGTTTTCAAAATTCTGGCTGTCCACCACGGCTTTGGCGACGTCGTACAGGCTGATCACGCCCATCAGCATTTTCTGGTTCATCACGGGCATGTAGCGGGCGTGGCGGTCCAGCATCATTCGGCGCACTTCGTCCAGCTCGGTCTCGCTGGTGCAGGTCAGCGGGTGGTCGTCCATGGCTTTTCGCACCAGCATGCTGCCCACTTCACCGCCATTGCCGACGATGCTGACAATCAATTCCCTGAAGGTCAGCATGCCGACCAGATCGCCGTGCTCCATCACGACCAGTGAACCGATGTCTTTTTCGGCCATGATTTGCGCGGCTTTGGCCAGCGGCTCGTCGGGCTGAACGGTATACAGCGTGCTGCCCTTGACGCGCAAAATATCAGCTACTTTCATGGCGGTCTCCCCAGGTTGATCAGGCTATTTTCCCACTCGCGACAGCGTTTCGGGAAGTTGTTTGGCAATATAGCCCACAATAAGCTGAAGCATGCCCAAGTGGGCGGCTGATTTGCATTCTTTCATCTGGAGACAACCCCATGCCTGGCTACGCTGACCCTGGCTTTGACACCCTGTCGCTGCATGCGGGTGCATCGCCTGACCCGACAACTGGCGCACGGGCGGTACCGATTCACCTGACCACCTCCTTTGTTTTTGAATCAAGCGATCACGCGGCATCGCTTTTCAATCTGGAGCGTGCAGGCCATGTGTATTCGCGCATCAGTAACCCGACCAACGCGGTGCTGGAGCAGCGTGTGGCTGCGCTTGAGGGCGGCATCGGCGCCATTGCCACCGCCAGTGGCCAGGCGGCGCTGCACCTGAGCATTGCAACGCTGATGGGTGCAGGCTCGCACATCGTCGCATCGACGGCCTTGTATGGCGGCTCACAAAACCTGCTGCACTACACCATGCGCCGCTTTGGCATTGACACCACGTTTGTCAAACCCGGTGACCTTGACGGCTGGCGCGCAGCGGTACGGCCCACTACCCGCCTGTTTTTTGGCGAGACAGTGGGCAACCCGGGCCTGGACGTGCTGGACATTGAAGCGGTTGCCGCCATTGCGCACGAGGCCGGTGCGCCCCTGCTGGTGGACTCCACCCTCACCTCACCCTGGCTCATCAAGCCGTTTGACCATGGCGCTGATCTGGTCTACCACTCAGCCACCAAGTTTTTAAGCGGCCACGGCACGGTGATAGGCGGCATTGTGGTCGATGGTGGGTCGTTTGACTGGGAACGTTCAGGCAAGTTCAAGGAACTCACTGAAGCCTATGACGGCTTTCACAACATGGTGTTCAGCGAAGAAAGCACGGTGGGCGCCTTTTTGCTGCGCGCGCGGCGTGAAGGCTTGAGAGACTTTGGCGCCTGCATGAGCCCGCACACGGCCTGGCTGATTTTGCAGGGTATCGAAACCCTGAGCCTGCGCATGGAGCGCCACATGAGCAACACTGAAAAGGTGGTGAACTTTCTAGCCAGCCACCCCTTTGTGGGGCGCGTTGGCCACCCGCTGCTTGAGACGCACCCTAGCCACGCACTGGCCAAAAAGCTGCTGCCACGCGGCGCAGGCTCGGTCTTCAGCTTCGACTTGAAAGGCTCACGCAACCAGGGTAAGGCTTTTGTTGAAAGCCTCAAAGTCTTCAGCCACCTGGCCAACGTGGGCGATTGCCGCAGCCTGGTGATTCACCCGGCCAGCACCACGCACTTTCGCATGACAGACGAAGCCCTGAGCGGCGCAGGCATCACGCAAGGCACGATTCGTTTGTCGATTGGGCTCGAAGATGCCGATGACTTGATGGACGACTTGAAACGGGCTTTGAAAGCCGCCGAGAAGGCCGCTGAAAAAGCGGGGGCATAAGCCATGTTCCTGCAAGTCAACAACCACAAAACTTACTGCTACACAGCAGGCAAAGCTTTCGAGGCCGTAAAACCCACGGTGGTATTTATTCACGGCGTGCTGGGTGACCACAGCGTGTGGATTTTTCAAAGCCGGTACATGGCCAACCACGGCTGGAACGTACTGGCCATTGACCTGCCGGGGCACTGCAAAAGCGAAGGCAATGCGCCCGCCACTGTTGAAGAAGCCGCTACTTTTATTGAAGCACTGCTGGACGCAGCAGGCATTGAAAAAGCAGCGCTGGTCGGCCACAGCTGGGGCTCGCTGATTGCGTTAGAAGCTGCCTCAAAGCTGAAAGAGCGCATCAATCGTCTGGTACTGGTGGGCACGGCTTTCCCAATGAATGTGTCTTCAGCGCTGCTCGATTTGTCGCTCAATAACCCGATGGCGGCACTCAAAATGATCAATGTGTTTTCACGCAGCACGCTGGCCGCCCCGCCCTCAGCGCTCGGCCCTGGCACCTGGGTGTATGGCAGCAGCATGGCGCTGGGACGGCGCGTGCTGGCCAGCAACACAAAAGTCAACGTGTTTCACCGTGGCTTCAAGGCTTGTGATGACTATGCCAACGGTGAGACGGCAATTAGCCACATCACCTGCCCGGTACTTTTTTTGCTTGGCGCACAAGACCAGATGACGCTGGCCAAATCAGCTCAACTGTTGATAGACACCGCTGAAAGAACGGGCAAAAACTTTTCTGTAGTGAGCTTGGCAGTCGGCCACCATCAGATGACCGAAGCGCCTGAAGAAACACTGATGGCCATCAAAGATTTTTTGAAATGAGCACACCCATGTCAACGGCACGGGCGCAAGACATTGCGGCAACTTTCGACCTGCGCGCCCTACCGCCTGACTTTTATGCCAACCCCTACCCGGTGTACGACGTGCTGCGTGACAGCAGCCCGATTCACCGCATGCCTGATGGGTCTTATTTTTTAACGCGGCATGCGGACCTGGTGGCGGTCTACCGCGATGCGCAAACCTTCAGCTCTGACAAGAAGGTCGAGTTTGAACCCAAATACGGCGCTGCCTCAGCCCTGTTTGAGCACCACACCACCAGCCTGGTGTTTAACGACCCGCCGCTTCACACGCGTGTACGCAAGCTCATCATGGGGGCCCTGGCACGGCGGGCAATTGCCAATATGGAACCCGGCCTCATCATGCTGGTCGACAGTCTGCTGGACGCGATTGAAATCAAAGGCGAAGGTGATTTGATCGAAGATTTTGCGTCCGCCATTCCGGTTGAGGTGATTGGCAACCTGCTGGGCGTGCCGCTCGCTGACCGGGCCCCCTTGCGCGGCTGGTCGCTGGCCATTTTGGGTGCGCTGGAGCCAAAACTGTCACCCGAACAGCTCGCGCGGGGCAACCGCAGCGTGATTGAATTTACTGACTACTTGAAAACACTGGTCGCTGACCGACGTAAAACCCCCGGTAACCCCGAACACGACGTGCTGACACGGCTGATTGCGCAAGAAGACGGCGAGACGCTGACTGAGGCCGAACTGCTGCAAAACTGCGTTTTTATCCTGAACGCGGGACATGAAACCACCACCAACCTGATTGGCAATGCGCTGGTCGCACTGACTGAACATCCTCAGGTCAAAGCCGATTTACTATCAAAACAGGAGCTACTGTCCCATAACCCTATTGGACTGGAGGCCTATTTAACCCCCGTCGTCGACGAATTCTTGCGTTTTGAATCGTCCAACCAGCTGAGCAACCGACGTGCCGTCAAGAATACGCAGATTGACGGCATCGACATAGCCGCCGGCAGCCTGCTGACGCTTTGCATCGGTGCAGCCAACCGCGACCCGGAGCAATTTGAGCGGCCCAACGAGCTGATGCTTGCGCGCAGCAACAACCGCCACCTCGCGTTTGGACTGGGCATTCACCAATGCGCAGGCATGAGCCTGGCGCGGCTGGAGGGCCGCATTGCCATTGGCCGGTTTTTACAGCGCTTGCCCAACTACCGGCTTACCGCCCCGCCCACCCGAGGTGGTCGCGCCCGCTTCAGGGGCTTTCTGAGGGCACCCTTTGCTGTGGCCTAAACTTCAAGAGATCACAAGGACGACATGGAGACAAGCATGCAAGACCCCAAAGCGTTTCAAACTTTCAAAGAGTTTTACCCGTTTTATCTCACCGAGCACAGCAACAAAACCTGCCGCCGCCTGCACTTTGTGGGTTCCAGCTTGAGCCTGGTCTGCCTGGCCATGTTGATAGCCACCGGAAAACCGCAGTACCTGCTTTACGGCTTGCTCTGCGGTTATGGCTTTGCCTGGGTCGGCCACTTTGGCTTTGAGAAAAACAAGCCCGCCAGTTTCAAGCGTCCGCTGTACAGCTTGATGGGCGACTGGGCCATGTACAAAGATATCTGGCAGGGCAAAGTCAAGATGTGAGTCACGACAGCGTTTGACATCTTCGAAGTTTTTCAGGATCAAAACCCCCTGCTTTCGTGTATCTTTTAGGCCCAAGACCAATAAATACAAAGGCTATCTGCTATTTAAACGATAGCTTTCTATCGAGCGGTAGTTAAAGTGCCTGGCTCAGCTTGAGATGCGACCACTGACCCGCCGCCCACAGCGGCAGGGTCGAATCCGTTTTGTCCAGCAGCAGACGCTGCATCAAGGGTTCCAGCAGCGTCTGCTCGGGGTCGGCCAGCAAAATGTAGTTTGACTCTTCGTCGGCCCCGGCATCCAGGTTGGGCGCCAGCTGTCCCACCCAATCGAGTTCCGTCAGGGTTTGCAGAATCGGCTCGAGTTGCAGCACATCAATCCGCATGGTCTGCGCCAGGCTGGATGCGCTACAGCCTCTTGGCTTGGTGGTCCTGACGCCGTTCAGGCGCTGCAACACTTCAATCGCCAATTGAAACTGCCAGCCTCTGGCCGCGCTCACGCCGCTGTCAGCACCGCGCCTGGCCACGCCTGCGAGCAGGCTGGGCAGGTAAGCGGCGATCACGGCACCCAACAGCACAATGATCCAGGCCAGATAAATCCAGACCAGCAAAATCGGCAGGGTGGCGAAGGCGCCGTAAATCATGGAATAGGTGGGCACTTTGCTCAGATACAGGGCCAGCGCTTTTTTCGCGAGTTCCATGCCCACAGCTGCAAAAATGCCGCCGGCCCAGGCGTGCGACCGTTTGACGTAAGTGTTGGGCACGTAGCGGTACAAGGCGGCCAGCCCCGCGGCAACCAGGAAGAACTGAAAACTGCTGAGCAAAAACCGCAAACTGAAGGGCAATGCGCCCACCAACCCGCTGGCAGCCACCACCCAAGAGCTGAGCGCCAGGCTGGCCCCCAGCAACACCGGCCCCAGCGTGATGGCCGACCAGTACATCAGCACGCGCTGGGTCAAAGGGCGCGCTTTTTTGACACGCCAGATCCCGTTGAGGGTGCGGTCAATCGTCAAGATCAGTGTGATCGCCGTGAGCAGCAAAATACTCAGGCCCGCGACACCAAGTTTGCTGGCTTGCCGGCTGAACTGCGTCAAGTAGCCCAGCACCTGACGGGCGATGTTGTCGGGAATCAGGCTTTCGACCAGCCAGCTTTGCAAGGCGCCCTGCATCGTTGAAAACATCGGGAAGGCCGAGAAAACCGCCAAGGCCACGGTAAAAAATGGCACCAGTGCAATCGTGGTGGTAAATGTCAGACTGCTGGCCGTCAGGCCCATGTGGTCTTCACGGAAACGGTCACGAAGCGTGAGCAGGGTGTCGCGCCAGGGGAAATGCAACAGGTCTTTCCAAAAGACTTGTAATCGTTGTTGAAAATTCATCCCCGGTATCATGCCTCAAGCATCCGCCCTCCCTTCCCTTCCTGATATGAAAAAAGAAAATCAAATTGACGCCATCCGCTGGACAGCAGCTACCAGCCTGTTTGGCCTGATTGTGCTGGGCGTGTTGTGGGAAATGGTGCTGGCACCGATCCGCCCAGGCGGCTCCTTGCTGGCTTTAAAAGTGTTGCCGCTGATCTTGCCGCTGGCCGGCGTGATGAAAAACCGCATGTATACCTACCGCTGGCTCAGCCTGCTGGTGTGGCTGTACTTCACTGAAGGGGTGGTGCGCGCCTGGAGCGACAAGGCACCTGGCAACTATTTGGCGATGGCCGAAGTGTTTTTGTGCCTGGTGCTGTTTGCCGCCTGCGCGCTGCATGTGAAGGTGCGGTTCAAGGGCATTCCGAAGCAGGCCAAAGCATGAGCCATGATCTGCTGGACAGCTTGAGGTCTATCGCCGGGGCAATGAACGTTTTGGTCGATGGCGATCTTTCGGCCTACGAGCTGGACTGGCGCAAACGCTCGCGCGGCAAGGCACTGGCTGTGGTGCGGCCTGCAAGCACAAACGAGGTCGCAGCGGTGGTCAAAGCTTGCGCAGCCGCGGGTATCAGCATCGTCACCCAGGGCGGTAACACGGGTTTGGTCGGCGGCTCGACTCCTGACGAATCGGGGCAGCAGGTCGTGCTGAGCCTGCAACGCATGAACACGCTACGCAGCATGGATGCGGCCAATCTGACCATGACGGTTGATGCGGGCTGCATTTTGCAAACCCTGCAAGACACCGCCGAAAAGGCCGGTTTTTTGTTCCCGCTCAGTCTGGCTGCCGAAGGCAGTTGCACGATTGGTGGAAATTTGGCGACCAATGCGGGCGGCACGCAAGTTGTGCGCTATGGCAACGCACGCGACTTGTGCCTGGGTCTGGAGGTCGTCACAGCGCAGGGCGAGATTTGGCACGGCCTGAGTGGCCTGCGCAAAGACAACACCGGGTACGACCTGCGCGATCTGTTTGTGGGCAGTGAAGGCACGCTGGGCATCATCACCGCCGCCACCTTGAAGCTTTACCCGATGCCTGCTGCAAGGCTGACAGCCTGGGCCGCCGTGCCGTCGATGGAGCACGCCGTCACACTGCTGGGCCTGGCGCACGAACACTTGGGCGCCGGGCTGACGGGCTTTGAAGTGATGGGCCAGTTTGCGCTGAGCCTGGTGGCCAAGCACTACCCCCAGCAGCGCGTGCCTTTGTGGCAAGACGCGCCTTATTGTGTTTTGCTTGAAAACTCGGATCACGAGAGTGAAAGCCACGCACGCACGCAGTTTGAGTCATTGCTTGAAACGGCTTTTGACAACGGTTGCGTGCTAGACGCTGTCGTCGCTGAAAACTTATCTCAAGCCAGCCAGCTATGGCATATCCGCGAGAGCATTCCTTTGGCGCAGGCTGAAGAAGGCCTGAACATCAAGCACGACGTCTCTATTGCCGTGTCACGCATTCCAGAATTTGTCGCCACCACTGACGCGCTACTGCAGGCGGCGATACCGGGCGTGCGGCTGGTCAATTTTGGTCACCTGGGCGATGGCAACTTGCATTACAACGTGCAAGCCCCTGCTGAAGGGGATTCAAAAGCTTTCCTGCATGATCTTGAAGCCGCTGTGAACACGATTGTTTACGACTCGGTGGCGCGGTTTGAGGGCTCTATTTCTGCCGAGCATGGCGTGGGCAGCCTGAAACTGGACAAACTCGAACACCACAAGTCCCCCGTCGCGCTGGGCATGATGCGCGCCATCAAACAGGCGCTGGACCCCCAGGGCCTGATGAATCCGGGGCGAGTGGTACGGGTTTGATGCCTTGAAATTTGCGCATGATAAAATGCGCACACTTTATGGAGTTAAGTCATGCTGCGATTTGAACACGCCCCAAAAAAAGCGACCAATCTGTCCCTCAATTCCAAAGTGCTGGAGGCAGCGCGCGAAATGGGCATGAACCTGTCGCAAACCGTAGATGCCTTGCTGGCCGACGAAGTCAAGCGCCGCTACTGGGAGCAGTGGAACGAGCGCAACAAGGATGCTGTCGATGAATACAATGCCCGCATTGCAAAATATGGTTTGCCGCTTGAGAAATACCGTACTTTTTAAGCTGTTCGAACATCATGGCCAGATTTGATGTTTATGCACACCCTGATGCAGAGCTGCGCAAACAAACCCCCTATGTGGTGGATGTTCAAAACAGCTTCCTTGATAGCCTGGAGACGCGACTTGTTATTCCGCTGCGAAGCAGCAAGTACATTTCTAACCCTCTCAGGGACTTGAATCCGATTTTTGAAATAGCGGGCGACAATGTCGTTCTGGACACAGCTGCCATGGCAGCTTTGCCAACCGCTCTTTTGAAACGCCCTGCAACCGACCTCGCCAGGCACGCTGCTGTTGTGACAGGTGCCATCGACACACTTTTGGGATCACATTAAAGTGCAACACTCCTCACAATACGAAGAGTTCATGCGCCACGTTGACACGCATGGCGTGTTCAAGGCCGACCGCACCGGCACAGGCACCAAAAGCGTGTTTGGCTACCAGATGCGGTTTGATTTAAAGCAGGGCTTTCCACTGGTCACCACCAAAAAAGTGCACCTCAAATCCATCGTGCATGAGTTGCTGTGGTTTTTGCAAGGGTCCAGCGACAACAACTGGCTCAAAGAGCGCGGCGTGACGATCTGGGACGAGTGGGCGCGCGCCGATGGCGACCTGGGCCCTGTGTACGGCGTGCAGTGGCGCAGCTGGCCCACACCTGATGGCGGGCACATTGACCAGATCACTGATGTGATCAAGACCCTGAAGACCAACCCGGATTCACGCCGGATCATCGTCAGCGCATGGAACGTGGCGGACTTGAGCAAGATGGCGCTGATGCCTTGCCATGCCTTCTTTCAGTTCTACGTGGCCCCAGCAACAACGCCAGGCGGCAAGGGGCAGTTGAGCTGCCAGCTGTACCAGCGCAGTGCTGACATTTTTCTGGGCGTACCGTTCAACATTGCCAGCTACGCACTGCTGACCCACATGGTGGCGCAGCAGTGCGAGCTGGACGTGGGCGACTTTATCTGGACCGGCGGTGACTGTCACATTTACAGCAACCATCACGAACAGGTCGCACAGCAATTAAGCCGTGAGCCACTGCCCTACCCCACACTCCACATCAAACGCAAACCTGAATCCATTTTCGATTATGAGTTTGATGATTTTGAGTTTGTGAACTACCAGCACCACCCTGCCATCAAAGCGCCGGTCGCTGTGTAGGGCAAGGCAGCTGCGCATGAAAATCAACATGATTTTTGCCAGGTCAGCCAACGGCGTGATCGGCAACAACAACGCCATGCCCTGGCACTTGCCTGAAGACCTGGCGCATTTCAAAAAGCTCACGCTGGGCAGTCCTGTGATCATGGGCCGCAAAACCTGGGATTCATTGCCGCCAAAATTTCGCCCGCTGCCTGGCCGCACCAATGTGGTCATCACCCGCCAGACCAACTGGCATGCTCAAGGCGCGACAACCGCGGGCAGCCTGCAGGATGCATTGGCGCTGTGCCAATCTTCAAACGAAGTCTGGATCATTGGCGGAGCACAAATCTACGCGCAAGCCGAGCCCTTGGCCAGCCGGATTGAGGTCACGCAGATCGATCAAGACTTCGAAGGCGATGCCTTCGCGCCCACGCTGGGAGCCCAATGGGTTCCCGGACACAGTCAGGCACAGCTGTCTTCCAGCGGACTGGGTTTCAGGTTTATCACTTATACAAAAACACGAGGGGATTGAGATGTCAGGAGGCGGATTTCACGTACACGGACCACACGACCACGAGCTGGAGCATGCGGCGCAAGGCGGGCATGGTGAACATGGCGAAAAAGACAAGGGGTTGACGGCGCAAATTGCCGTGATCACCGCCATCATTGCCACCGTGGGCGCCATTTTTGCCTACATGGGCGGTGCCACACAGGCTAATGCAGGCCTGTACAAAAACAACGCGGCCATCAAGAAAACCGAAGCGTCCAACCAGTGGAATTTCTTTCAGGCCAAAAGTACCAAACAGTCGCTGGCAGAAGTGTCGCGCGACCTGTCGGCCGAGAGCGTGAAAGACAAGTACCAAGCCAAGATTGACCGGTACGAAAAAGAAAAGAACGAAATCAAACTGTCAGCCGAAAAGCTTGAAAAAGAATCCAACGACTGGGATAAGAAGTCAGACGAACAAATGCACCAACACCACCGCTGGGCACAAGCCACCACAGTGTTGCAGATATCGATTGCCCTGGCGGCGATTGCCCTTTTGACGCGCAAGCGCTGGTTGGAATATGTCATGTTTGCAGCGGCGGCAGCCGGCCTGGCTATCGGCGCGCTTGCCCTGCTTCACATTTAACATCAGTTTTTAAGCTATATATTTAATAGCAAATTACCCATGTATTTATTGGCTTAAAGCCATTTTTAACCCATAAAATGACCCAAATTGCCACTTGGAATGTCAATTCTCTGTCCGTGCGCCTGCCGCAGGTCATTGACTGGCTGACCACACATCCGGTCGACGCCCTGTGCCTTCAGGAACTCAAACTGACGGATGACAAGTTTCCGCACCAAGCACTCGAGGATGTGGGTTACCACAGCGCCGTTTTCGGCCAAAAAACCTACAACGGCGTGGCGATTCTCAGCCGCGCCGTGCTAGCCGATGTTTCCAAAAACATCACCGGCTTTGCGGACGAGCAGTCGCGCGTGATCGCTGCCACCATGGCCACCGAACACGGCAACGTGCGAATCGTCAATGGCTACTTCGTCAATGGCCAGGAGCCAGGCAGCGAGAAATTTGCGTACAAGTTGAAATGGCTGGACAGTCTGAACGCCATGCTGCGTAGCGAACTTCAGGAGCACGCCAAACTGGTGCTGCTGGGCGACTTCAATATCACCGCCGATGACCGCGACACCTATGACCCGGAAGGTTTGCGTGAAACCATTCACCACACCACCGAGGAGCGAGACCATTTCAAGGCGCTGATAGCACTGGGCCTGACAGACGCCTTCAGAATGTTTGAACAGCCCGAAAAAAGCTTCAGCTGGTGGGACTATCGGGAGTTTGGTTTCAGACGCAACCGGGGACTGAGGATTGACCATATTCTGGTCAGCGAAGCGCTCAAACCCAGGGTGGCCGGCTGCGTGATTGACAAAACACCGCGCAAAAATGAACGGCCAAGTGACCATGCGCCGGTGATTGTTGACATCGCCTGAGTCCTGAATCAAGCCCCGAACCGAACCGGGACTCAAACGACTACTGAAGGGTTTCCTTCAGGGCAGCCGGCATAGGCAGCGCCATGACGTCAATGCCCTCGTGTATCAGCTCACTGGCTTGGCGCGGCGTGGCCTGACCGCGAATACTGCGCGGCTCGGCGTCGCCATAGTGCATGGCGCGCGCCTGATCGGCAAAGCGCTCGCCAACATCTTCAGTATGGGCAATCACATGACGCAAGGCCTTTAAAAATCCCGCTTGCTGGTCCAGGCTTGGGCTGGCCGTTTCTGGTGTCTCGGCCACCGGCGTCAAACTGGAACCTGACTGCGCCTCTGCCGGACGTGTTGGGGGCGCATCGTCAGGCAACTGGGCTTGGCCGGTGGGCTCTCGATGCGCACCAAAATTGAGCCGGGGCGCGCTGGGCATCTTCAGGATGGCTTTGTCAGTGCACACCGGGCACTCAACAATACCGCGCGCCAATTGCGACTGAAAGTCTTCCTCAGACGCAAACCAGCCTTCAAAAGAATGCTGCTGTCCGCATTGAAGGTCGAGAACTTTCACAACACAGTTTCCATGGCACAAGCAGGGCCAGGCAAAGCCTCAGCTGCCCAGGGTCTTGACGATACTGCTGATGGACTGGGCGCACAGTGTCATCAAGCCGCCCGGCAATATGCCCAACAGCAAAATAAGCGCACCATTGATGCTGAGCACAAACCGTGCGTCAGCTGGCGCGGTGATGGGATGCACCGGGCTTTGAGCCGCATCAAAGTACATGACCTTGATAATGCGCAAATAGTAAAACGCACCGACCAGCGACATCACCACCGCAAAAACAGCCAGCACAAGATAGCTGGTTTGTTGTGACGAAATGAGCGCCTGCAACACTGACAGTTTGGCATAAAAACCGACCAGCGGCGGCAAGCCTGCCAACGACAGCATGACGATGGCCATCACACCCGCATACAGCGGGCTGCGCTGGTTGAGGCCGGCCAGGTCGCCGATCTCTTCGGATTCATGCCCGGCACGTGCCAGCAGCATGATGATGCCGAACGCCGCAAGTGTCGTCAGGACATAGGTGATGGCGTAAAACATGGCTGCGCTATAAGCTGATTCAGTGTTGAGCTGGTTGCCATTGACCACGCCCGAGAGCATGCCGAGCAGCAAAAAACCCATTTGCGAGATGGTGGAGAACGCCAACATGCGCTTGAGGTTGCTTTGAGCGATAGCCGCCAGGTTGCCAACCAGCAGCGAGCCAATGGCCATCACAGCCAGCATTTGCTGCCAGTCAAAAGCAAGGGGAAGCAAGCCCTCCACCAGCAGGCGCAGGCAAATCGCAAAAGCCGCCAGCTGCGGTGCGCCGCCAATCAGCAAGGTAACGGCGGTAGGCGCGCCCTGGTACACATCAGGTAGCCACATGTGAAAAGGCACGGCGCCGAGTTTGAAGGCCAGGCCCGCAACAATGAACACCAGGCCGAACACCAGCACCTGGTGATTGACCTGCCTGCTGGCAATCGCGTTGAAGACTTCGTTCAAATCAAGCGAGCCTGTCGCACCGTAAAGCATCGACAGGCCATAAAGCAAAAAGCCAGAAGCCAAAGCGCCCAGCACAAAGTACTTCATGGCAGCTTCAGTGGCTGTGGCGTTATCACGCCGCAGCGCTACCAGCGCGTAGCTGCTGAGTGTGAGCAACTCCAGGCCCATGTAAATGACCAGAAAATTGTGACCCGAAATCATCACGAACATGCCCAGCAGGGCGAACAGACTCAGGGTGAAAAACTCGCCACCGCGCAACATGTCACGGTCAAAGGCATAGGGCCTGCCGTAAACCAGTGACACCATCAACGCAATACATGAAAAGCACTTCAGCCAGCTGCCCATCGGGTCTACCACCACCATCTTGCCAAAGCCGTAGAAGGTTTGACCGCCCGACGCGTAGGCCGCCTCGAGCGCAGCAACCACGGCCAGTGTGACGAGCGCCAACACGTAAGTGACGGTACGCATGGGCGACTTGACACCCAAGTCGACCAACAAGATAACGCAGGCCATCACGGCCAAAATGATCTCGGGGTAAACCGCTATCCAGGAGAGTTTGTCAATCATTGCTGAATTCTTTTGCGGTTAGTTCAGTTTGGATTTGGCAACGTGCGCCAGCAAATCAACGACGGTGCTGTTCATCACATCGGTAAATGGCTTGGGGTACAGGCCCATATAAAGCGTGGCAATGGCCAGCATGGCCAGCATCAAAAACTCTCGGGCATTGATGTCGGTCAGATTCTTGACGTCATCATTGACCACCGGACCGAGGTACACACGCTTGTACATCCACAGGGTATAGGCTGCACCAAAAATCAGCGCGGTGGCAGAGGCAAAGCCAATCCAGAAGTTGAATTTGACGGCGCCCAAAATCACCATCCACTCGCCCACAAAACCAGCGGTGGCAGGCAAGCCGCAGTTGGCCATAGCAAAAAACAGGGCAAACGCGGCAAACTTGGGCATGGTGCTGACCACACCGCCGTAGCTGGCAATCTCGCGCGAATGTACGCGGTCATACAGCACGCCAATGCACAGAAACATCGCGCCCGACACAAAGCCATGGGCAATCATTTGCACGATGCCCCCCGACACGCCGAGGTCATTGAAAATAAAAAAGCCAAGCGTGACAAAACCCATGTGCGCCACCGAAGAGTACGCCACCAGCTTTTTCATGTCCTGCTGCACCAGCGCCACCAGGCCGACATAAACCACTGCGATGAGGGACAAGGCAATCATCAACCAGGCCCATTCGCGCGATGCATCAGGCGCAATCGGCATGGAAAACCGCAGGAAACCATACGCACCCAGCTTGAGCATGATGGCGGCCAGCACGGCAGAGCCGCCAGTGGGGGCCTCAACGTGCACGTCAGGCAACCACGTGTGCACTGGCCACATGGGCACCTTGACAGCAAACGCTGCAAAAAAAGCAAAGAACAGCAGCGTTTGAATTGTGCTGCCCAGCGGCAGCTTGTGCCAGGTCAAAATGTCAAAGCTGCCGCCAGATTTGTTGTACAAATAAATGAGGGCGACCAACATCAGGAGCGAGCCGAGCAAGGTGTATAAAAAGAATTTGAAGGCTGCGTAAATCTTGTTCGGCCCGCCCCAGATGCCGATGATGAGATACATCGGGATCAGCGTGGCTTCAAAAAAGACATAAAACAGCAGGCCGTCCAGTGCAGTGAACACGCCAATCATCAGGCCACTCAAAATCAGGAATGCAGCCATGTACTGGTTGACACGGGTGGTGATGGCTTCCCAACTGGCGATGATGACGACGACGTTGATAAAGGCAGTCAGGAGCACAAGCCACAGCGAAATACCGTCCACGCCCAGGTAATAATTGACATTAAAGCGGGCTATCCAGCTACCCTTTTCAACAAACTGCATCGCAGACGTGCCGAGCTTGAAGCCTTCGTACAGCGGCAGGGTGACCAAAAAGCTAACAACGGCACCGATCAATGCAACCCAGCGCACGCTGCGAGCTTGGTCATCACGGCCAATGGCCAACAGAATGACACCAAAAACAATTGGCGTCCAAATCGCAAGGCTGAGCAATCCCATTCTTAATTTTCCTGCTTTTTCTTGTTATTTGTTGAGCCATTCAACCAGCATCGGCCAACTGATGAAAAAACTCATCAATAAGAAAACACCGATGATCATGCCAAAGGCATAGTGATAGATGTAACCCGACTGCAAGCGCCGCACGACGCTGGACACCCAGCCCACCAATTTCCACGAGCCGTTGACCAACGTGCCATCAATCACTTTTTGGTCGCCGATTTTCCACAAGCCCATGCCGAGTGCGCGAGTACCCCGCGCAAGCACATTTTCATTGAACCAGTCGAGGTAGTACTTGTTTTCAAGCACCACATAAAGCGGATGACACAGGCGCTTGATGGTCGCCGGTAAGGCCGGATTGACCATATACAAATACCAGGCCACCACAGCGCCCGACAGGGCCAGCCAGAAGGGCGCGGTCATCAAGCCGTGCAATGCCATTTGCACCGGCCCGTGAAACGCTTTGGCCAGCTCTTGCATGGCGGGGTGCTTTTGAAGATTGACAAAAATTGCGTCTTTGAAAAAATCGCCAAACAGCATGGGCTGAATGGTCATGAAGCCGACCACCACCGAAGGAATCGCCAGCAGGACGAGCGGCACGGTCACCACCCAGGGGGATTCACGCGATTCATGGTGCGCTGCATGGCGGTCATGTGCGTCGTGCGCATGGTGATGCGCATCAGGATTCTGGTCATGACGCTCCTTGCCGTGGAACACGAGGAAATAAAGGCGGAAAGAATAAAAAGCGGTGATAAAAACACCCGCCAGAACAGCAAAGTGCGCAAAACCGGCGCCCACCAGATGGCTCTCATGCACGGCTTCAATGATGCTGTCTTTTGAGTAAAAACCTGCAAACAAAGGCGTGCCAATCAACGCCAGTGTGCCGAGCAGAAAAGTAATCCAGGTGATCGGCATGGTCTTGCGCACGCCACCCATCCAGCGAATGTCCTGGTTGTGGTGCATGCCCAAAATGACAGAGCCTGCCGCCAGGAACAGCAGCGCCTTGAAGAACGCATGTGTCATCAAATGGAATACGGCCACTGAGTAAGCCGATGCACCGAGCGCGACCGTCATGTAACCCAACTGCGACAGGGTTGAATAGGCCACCACGCGCTTGATATCGTTTTGAATGATGCCCATAAGGCCCATAAAAAGCGCGGTAATACCGCCAATCACCATGATGAAGCTCAGCGCGGTATCGCTGAGCTCGAACAGCGGCGACATTCGTGCCACCATGAAAATACCAGCCGTGACCATCGTGGCCGCGTGGATCAATGCAGAGATGGGCGTCGGGCCTTCCATCGAGTCGGGCAGCCAAACGTGCAAGGGAAACTGGGCCGACTTGCCCATCGCACCAATGAAAAGGCAGATGCAAACGACTGTAACCAGCATCCAGCTGGTGCCAGGAAGCGTGAGTTTTGCAAGCTCGCCGCCCTTGGCAAAGGCTTCGCTGTAGTTCAAGGTGCCCGCGAAGGCAGCAACCAGGCCAATGCCCAAAATGAAGCCGAAGTCACCCACTCGGTTGACCAAAAACGCTTTCATATTGGCGTGGGTCGCACTGGGTTTGTTGTAATAAAAACCAATCAGCAAATACGAAACCAAGCCCACAGCCTCCCAGCCGAAGAAAAGCTGGAGCATGTTGTTGCTCATCACCAGCATCAGCATGGCGAAAGTAAACAGCGAGATATAACCAAAAAAGCGGTTGTAACCCTCTTCTTCTTCCATATAGCCAATGGTGTAGATGTGCACCATGAGCGACACAAAGGTCACCACGCACATCATCATGGCACTCAAGCCATCGACCAGAAAACCAACTTCCATTTTCAAGCCACCAACAACCATCCAGGTGTAGATCGTTTCATTGAATCGCGCGCCGTCCATGGCCACGCTTTTGAGCGTCATGGCAGACAAGATAAACGCCAGCAACACACCCAGAATCGTCAAGGTATGCGACAGCCGGCGACCCAACCAGTTGCCACCAAAAGCGGTGCCGAAGACACCCGCTAAAACCGCCCCAGCCAAAGGCAGCAAGGGAACAGCGAGTAGCGTAGAGACAGAAAGGGTTTGACTCATTTTCTAGTTAACCCTTGAGCGTGTTGAGTTCGTCAACGTTGATGCTGGATTTATTACGGAACAGCAAAACGAGAATTGCCAAGCCAATGGCGGACTCCGCCGCTGCGACGGTCAGAATAAAAAACACGAAAATCTGGCCCGCCATGTCGTTGAGGTAATACGAGAACGCCACAAAGTTCATGTTGACGGCAAGCAGCATGAGCTCGATGGCCATCAACAAAACAATCAGGTTTTTGCGGTTCAGAAAAATGCCGATGACCGACAAGGCGAACAGCATCGCACCAAGTGAAAGAAAATGTCCCAGCGTAAGCGTCATGCCTTTTTCTCCTCAATGACCGGAGCGGCTGGCTTGGCGGCCTCAGGCATGACCGACTTCATCTTCACGAGTGTCACTCGGTCAGCTCGCTTGACCCGGACCTGCTCGGCCGGATTTTGTGATTTGGAGTCTTTGCGGGCACGCAATGTGAGTGCGATGGCCGCAATAATGGCAACCAGCAAAATAATGGCTGCAATTTCCAGCGGATAAACATATTCTGAATACAGCACCTTGCCAAGTTCTTTGGTGTTGGAGACCTGACCGCCCATTTGTGCCACCGCGTTGGCTGCCTTGGGCGGCTCCCTGAAGCCGCCCATCAGCACATACGACATTTCGAGCGCAATCAGGGCACCGATAGAGCCTGCTAACGGGAAGTGCTTCCAGAAACCCTGCCGAACACCGTCAAGATTGATGTCGAGCATCATCACCACAAATAAAAACAGCACCATCACGGCACCCACATACACCAGTACCAGCGTGATCGCCAAAAACTCAGCTTTGAGCAAAATCCAGATGGCGGCAGCCTGAAAAAATGCCAGCACGAGGTACAAGGCCGCGTGCACTGGGTTGCGCGCCGTGATGACGCGCAATGCAGCAAACAGCATCAGCGCAGCAAACACATAAAAAAGGCCTGTTTTGGCGTCCATGTTGCTTTCGAATTCTTTTTAGGATGAGGCGATACTGAGCACGGACTAACGAAACTTGGCGTCCGCAACGCGGCTGGCAGCAATTTCAGTTTCATAACGGTCACCTACTGCCAGCAGCATTTCTTTGGTGAAGTACAAATCGCCACGCTTTTCACCGTGGTATTCAAAAACATGCGTTTCAACAATCGAGTCGACCGGGCAGCTTTCTTCACAAAATCCACAAAAAATGCATTTGGTCAGGTCAATGTCGTAGCGCGACGTGCGGCGGCTGCCGTCTTCGCGCACATCAGACTCAATCGTGATGGCCATCGCCGGGCAAACGGCTTCACAGAGCTTGCAGGCGATGCAACGCTCTTCTCCGTTTTCGTAACGGCGAAGTGCATGCAGGCCCCGAAAACGCGGGCTCTGCGGTGTCTTTTCTTCGGGAAACTGAACCGTGATCTTGCGCTTGAACATGTACTTGCCGGTCAAGGCCATGCCTTTGAACAGCTCGGTGAGCATGAAGCTCGAAGCGAAATCTTTGAGGGAGGCAACGGTGCTCATGTCATTTCCAAATTGAATACGATGTCTGCATCCAGCCGCCAACGACAACCAGCCAGACGAGCGTCACAGGGATGAAAATTTTCCAACCCAAACGCATGATCTGGTCATAGCGAAAGCGTGGAAATGTGGCACGTACCCAGAGAAACATGGTGACGATCACAAAAGTCTTGGCGCCCAGCCAGATCCAGCCAGGAATCCAGTTGAAAAACGCGTTGTCGATGGGTGGCAACCAGCCCCCGAGGAAAAGCAGCACTGCGAGGATTGCAACCAGCCACATGTTGGCGTATTCAGCCAGGAAGAACATGGCAAAGGACATGCCGGAATACTCGACCATATGCCCCGCAACAATCTCTGACTCGCCTTCAACCACATCAAATGGGTGGCGGTTGGTCTCAGCCAGACTGGAGATGAAATAAACCACAAAAATAGGCAGCAAAGGCAGCCAGTTCCAGGACAAAAACGTCAAACCGCGGTCTGCCGCCATGCCTTTGCCCTGCCCCATCACGATATCGGTCATGTTCAGGCTGCCCGACACCATGAGCACCACGACCAGGCAAAAACCCATCGCAATTTCATAGCTGACCATTTGCGCCGAAGCACGCATGGCCCCCAAAAAGGCGTACTTGGAATTCGATGCCCAGCCTGCAATGATCACACCGTACACCTCAAGCGAGGTGATCGCCATCAGAAAGAGCAAGCCCGCGTTGATGTTGGCCAGCGCCACATCAGGCCCAAATGGAATGACGGCCCATGCAGCGAGCGCCGGCATGATGGTCATGATGGGGCCAAGCACAAACAAGCCTTTGCTGGCAGCGGTAGGAATAATGATTTCTTTGGTCAACAGCTTGAGCGCGTCGGCTATCGGCTGCAGCAAACCGAAGGGGCCAACCCGATTGGGGCCGAGGCGAATTTGCGTAAAGCCAATGGCCTTTCGCTCCCACAACGTGAGGTAGGCAACACAAGCCATCAACGGCAGCAAGACGCAAACAATTTTGATCAGCGTCCAGAGCACAGGCCAGACCATGGTGGGCCAGATACCGCCACCCAAACCCTGACCGAAAGCGTAAATCGCATCAATCATGCTGCCACTTCCTCAGTTGTGCCATCAACAACGGCCACACCACGCGCATCCGCGGTCAGTTGGAGCGATGTAGCCCGCCTGAGCAAACCGTCAAGCTGATAAATGCTGGCCACGGCAGGCGCCACGTGACGCACGGCGGTCAACTGGATGCTTGCATCTGTGGCATTGCTCAACTTGGCGACTGCAACATGACCGTTTTCGATGCCTGCGATTTGCTCAAGGACATCTTGCGACGACTCGAATTCAAAGCCAGGCAGGCCCAACAAATTGGCCAGTACACGCAACACCTTCCAAGCTGGACGGGTATCGCCCAAAGGCTTGACGACCGCATGAAAGCTTTGCACGCGGCCTTCCGCGTTGACAAACGTGCCCGGCGTTTCGGTAAACGGCGCGATGGGCAACAGCACGTCGCTAAAGCTCATGTTGGCCTTGAACGGGCTGAGCGTGACCACCATGTGTGCGGCGTTGAGACGGGCTTTGGCTTTTGCACCAGAAGCAGAGTCAAACTCTGGTTCGTTGTTCAGCAAGACCACCGCTTTGAGTTGGCCGTCCAGCATCTGACCCGCGTTCAAACCTTTGCCTTGCGGCATGGCACCTGCGAGCTGTGCGCCCACGGTGTTTGCTGCTTCCGTCAGGTAACCCACACTGGCACCGGTTTGCCGGCCAATCCAGTTGGCAAGTGCCAGCAGGCTCGACGCGTCGGCGTGGTGCGCTGCTGCATTACCAAGCAAAATCGCTTTGCGGTCACCGCCCAGCAATGATTTGGCCATCGCTTTGGCGGCATCGCTCACCTGACCTGCCGCAGGAGCGGCCACGCCTTTTTCAAGTGCAATGGCTGAGGCGATATCTGCCAGTGACTGCGCCCATGACGCATGCCCTGCCATCATGGTATTGGCGATTGGCAGCGCCCAGGCGTCCGGCGCCTTGAGTTCTGCCATCGAATTGACGCTATTGACGGCGCAGCCCTTGCGAGCTGCCTGCCGGATACGCTGGGCAAAAAGGGGATGGTCCTTGCGCAGATTCGAGCCAACGATCAGAACGCGTTGCAATTCAGACAGTGAAGCGATCGACGTTCCCAGCCAGCGCACCCCTGCGCTGCTTGCAAACTCTGCATGGCGCAGGCGGTAGTCGATGTTGTCGCTGCCCATACCGTGCATCAGTGATGCAGCCAGATAGAGCTCTTCCAGAGTGCTGTGCGGACTTGCGAGCGTACCTATGCTGGTCGCGCCATGGTCGGCCTTGATTTGTTTCAAGCCATTGGCAACGTATTCAAGTGCGGTTTGCCAATCGACTGATTTCCATTCACCGCCCTGCTTGATCATGGGGCTTGTCAATCGCTCATCGCTGTTCAGCGATTCGTAGGAAAAGCGGTCGCGGTCGGCAAGCCAGCATTCGTTGACCTGTTCATTTTCCAGAGGCAGCACACGCATCACCCGGTTGGCCTTGACCTGAACAATCAGGTTGCTGCCGGTTGAATCGTGCGGGCTGACAGACTTGCGGCGCGACAACTCCCAAGTGCGGGCGCTGTAGCGAAAAGGCTTGCTGGTCAGCGCGCCAACTGGGCAAATGTCAATCATGTTGCCGGACAGTTCGGAGTCCACCGACATACCGACAAACGTTTCAATCTCGGCATGCTCGCCGCGATGCGACATGCCCAGTTCCATGACGCCTGCGACTTCCTGTCCAAAGCGGACGCATCGGGTGCAATGAATGCAGCGGCTCATCTCTTGCATCGACACCAGCGGGCCGACGTCTTTGTAAGCAACGACTCGTTTTTCTTCTTCGTAGCGCGAGCCGCTACCGCCATAGCCCACAGCCAAGTCCTGTAACTGGCACTCACCGCCCTGGTCGCAAATCGGGCAGTCTAACGGGTGGTTGATGAGCAAAAACTCCATCACGCCTTTTTGCGCCTTGATGGCCTTGTCGTTCTTGGTGTGAACAACCATGCCCTGGGTCACAGGCGTAGCGCAGGCTGGCATGGGCTTGGGAGCCTTTTCAACATCAACCAGACACATGCGGCAGTTGGCGGCAATCGACAGTTTCTTGTGATAGCAAAAGTGCGGAATGTAGGTACCGGCTTTTTCGGCCGCATGCATGATCGTGCTGCCTTCGAGCACGTCAATTTTTTGGCCGTCTAGTTGGATTTCAATCATATTGTGAAGCGCTCCGCGCTTTGAGCAGTCGCTTTGGGAATCATGGCTTCAAACTCATGACGGAAATGCTTGATCATGGCGCGTACTGGCATGGCCGCAGCATCACCGAGTGCGCAAATCGTACGACCCTGAATGTTGTCCGCAACAGAATTCAACAAGTCCAAATCCGTCGCCTTGCCTTTGCCGGTGTGAATGCGGTCGACCATGCGCCAGAGCCAGCCAGTGCCTTCGCGGCACGGCGTGCATTGGCCGCAGGATTCGTGCATGTAAAAGTAAGACAAGCGCTTGAGAGATTCGACCATGCAGCGGGTGTCGTCCATGACGATGACTGCGCCCGATCCGAGCATGGAGCCCGCCTTGGCAATCGAGTCATAGTCCATGGTGCATTCCATCATGATGGCCGCAGGTAATACAGGAGCCGATGAACCACCAGGAATCACTGCCTTGAGGGTTCGACCTTGGGCGGCACCACGCACGCCGCCAGCCAATTCCAATAGTTTGGCGAATGGTGTTCCGAGCGGCACTTCGTAGTTGCCCGGCCATTCGACATCACCAGACACCGAGTAAATCTTGGTACCACCATTGTTCGGTTTGCCGCACTCCAGATACGCCTGACCGCCATTGCGAATCAACCAGGGGACGGCCGCAAAGGTTTCGGTGTTGTTGATAGTCGTCGGTTTGCCGTACAAACCAAAGCTGGCCGGGAACGGCGGCTTGAAGCGGGGTTGGCCTTTTTTGCCTTCGAGTGATTCGAGCAAGGCGGTTTCTTCACCACAAATATAGGCACCAAAACCATGGGAAGCATGCAACTCAAAACTGAAGTTGCTTCCCAAAATTTTGTCGCCTGCTCCCTGGCTGATGTAGCCCGCAACACGCGCTTCTTCCAAAGCTTCTTCAAAGCGTTGGTAGGTTGCGAAAATCTCACCATGAATGTAGTTGTAACCCACCGTGATGCCCATGGCGTAAGCGGCAATCGCCATACCTTCAATCACGCTGTGCGGGTTGAAGTGCATGATGTCTCGGTCTTTACAAGTGCCTGGCTCGCCTTCATCTGAATTGCAGACCAGATACTTTTGGCCAGGAAACTGGCGCGGCATGAAGCTCCACTTCAAACCCGTTGGAAAGCCTGCACCACCACGCCCGCGCAAACCGCCTAGTTTGACCTCGGCAATCACCTGGTCAGGGGTCATGCCCGCGACTTGCAAGTCGTTTGGTGATTTTGCGTCAGCCTGAGCCAGTATTTTGCGCAGCGCCTGGTAGCCACCACGTGCTTCATAGTCTTTCAAGCGCCAGTTGCTGCCGTTCAAGTCCGCCATGATTTGCGGGTTGATGTGACGGCCATGAAAGCTGCTTTGAACGCCTGTCGCCGCGAATTGCGACAACACGTTTTTGGCCTCTGGGCTGATGACGGAATTCACAGTAGCTGTCATTGCGTTTTTGCCTCAGCAGATTGCAGACCGGCAATCAATTGGTCGAGTTTTTCATTGCTCATGAAGCTGCACATGGTCACGTCATTGACCAGCATGACGGGAGAATCAGCGCAAGCACCCAGGCACTCGGACTGCTGCAAGGTGAACAAGCCGTCAGACGTGGTCTCGCCCATCGATATGCCCAGTTTGTGCTCCAGGTGTTTGAGCGCGGCAGCACCATCGCGCAACTGACACGGCAGATTGGTACACACGTTCAACTTGTACTTGCCCACCGGTTGCTGGTTGTACATGTTGTAGAAAGTAGTGATTTCATGCACAGCCATCGGGGCCATACCCAAGTAGTCAGCCACCAGCTTTTCACTGTCGGCACTGACATAGCCTTGCTCACCTTGCACAATCGTCAGGCAAGCCATGACGGCAGACTGCTTTTGGTCGGCCGGGTATTTGGCCACTTCGCGTGCGAATTTTGATTTGGCTTGTTCAGAAATCATGTTTACAAAACCCTGGATTAGCGGTCAATCTCGCCGAAAACAATGTCCATCGTGCCGATCACGGCCACCGCATCAGCAATCATGTGGCCGCGCGACATTTCGTCCATCGCGGCCAAATGCGAAAAGCCAGGCGGGCGAATTTTCAAACGATAAGGCTTGTTGGCACCATCGCTGACGATGTAAATACCAAACTCGCCCTTGGGGTGCTCAACCGCTGCGTAAGCTTCGCCTTCAGGCACGTGGAAACCTTCGGTAAAGAGCTTGAAGTGGTGAATCAACTCTTCCATGTTGGACTTCATCGATTCACGATCAGGCGGCGCCACCTTGTGATTGCTGGTAATCACCGGGCCCAGGTTGACACGCAGCCAGTCAATGCATTGCTGAATGATCCGGTTCGACTGACGCATTTCTTCAATGCGCACCAAATAGCGGTCATAGCAGTCACCGGTTTTACCAACAGGAATATCGAAATCCATCTTGCTGTACACGTCGTAAGGCTGCTGCTTGCGCAAATCCCATGCAAAGCCCGAGCCGCGCAACATGGGGCCGGTAAAGCCGAGTGCCAAGGCGCGCTCTGGCGACACCACACCCACGCCAACAGTGCGCTGCTTCCAGATGCGGTTATCCGTCAGCAGTGTTTCGTACTCGTCAACGTAACCCGGGAATTTTTTGCAAAAGTCCTCGATGAAATCGAGCAAGGAGCCTTGGCGGTTTTCGTTCAGCGCCTCAATCGCCTTGGCGTTCTTAACCTTGCTGACCTTGTATTGCGGCATGCGGTCTGGCAAGTCACGGTAAACACCGCCCGGCCTGAAGTACGCTGCATGCATACGCGCACCGGACACCGCCTCGTACATGTCAAACAAACTCTCACGCTCACGGAAGCAGTAAATCAGAATATTCATTGCGCCGCAGTCAAAACCATGCGCGCCCAGCCACAACAAGTGGTTCAGCAGTCGCGTGATTTCGGCGTACATCACGCGGATGTACTGAGCGCGTTCAGGCACATCCACACCCAGCAGCTTTTCAATCGCCAGGCAATAAGCCTGTTCGTTGGACATCATCGACACGTAGTCAAGTCTGTCCATGTAGGGCAAGGACTGAATGTAGGTTTTGCTTTCTGCCAGCTTTTCAGTGGCGCGATGCAGCAGGCCAATGTGCGGGTCAGCGCGCTGAATGACTTCTCCGTCAAGCTCCAGCACAAGGCGTAGTACGCCGTGCGCTGCGGGGTGCTGTGGACCAAAGTTCAGCGTGTAGTTTTTGATTTCAGCCATGCTTGACTCCACCGTAATTCTCTTCGCGGATCACGCGCGGCGTGATTTCACGCATCTCGATGGTGACGGGCTGATAGATCACGCGCTTTTGCTCGGGGTCATAACGCATTTCAACATTGCCGGTGGTCGGGAAATCCTTGCGGAAGGGGTGGCCAATAAAGCCGTAGTCGGTCAGAATACGGCGCAGGTCGTTGTGCCCTTCGAAAATGATGCCAAACAAATCGAAGGCTTCACGCTCAAACCAGTTGGCAGCGTTCCAGACATCGTTCACTGAATCGACCACCGGAAAATCGTCGTCAGCACAAAACACTTTCAGGCGCAGGCGCTGGTTCAAGCTGACAGACAGCAAGTGGGACGACACACAGTAGCGCAAGCCTTCGTATTGCCCGTCTTTGTATTCTGAATAATCAATGCCGCACAGATCAACCAGTTGCTCAAATTTGCAGCCTGCAGAATCACGCAAAAGCACGGCACAGGCAAGGTAATCGGCAGCCCCGACAGTAACGGTCACTTCACCCAAAGCAATCTTGATGCTTTTGAGCTTGTCGCCCAGCACGCCGGATACGGTAGCGCTGATTTGCTCGGATGATGCGGGCGTGAGGGATGTCGCGACAGTCATCACGCTCTCGCAATCGTGTTGGTGCGGCGGATTTTCTGCTGCAGCTGGATGATGCCGTACATCAAGGCTTCAGCAGTCGGCGGGCAGCCGGGCACGTAAACATCGACCGGCACAATGCGGTCGCAACCGCGCACCACAGAGTAACTGTAGTGGTAGTAGCCGCCACCGTTGGCACACGAGCCCATGGACAATACCCAGCGCGGCTCGGACATTTGGTCATAAACCTTGCGCAGTGCCGGACCCATTTTGTTGCACAGCGTGCCGGCCACAATCATCAGGTCAGACTGCCGTGGGCTGGGTCTGAACAACATGCCAAAACGATCCAGGTCATAGCGAGCGGCACCAGCGTGCATCATTTCAACAGCACAGCATGCCAAACCAAACGTCATGGGCCAGAGTGAACCCGTCTTGGCCCAATTGACCACCGAGTCGTAGCTCGTGGTCATGAAACCTTCGTTGAAAACACCTTCGAGCGACATACAAATACCTTAATGGCGAACGTCAAAACACGTCAATTGTCATTCCCAATCGAGAGCGCCTTTTTTCCATTCATAGATAAACCCCACGACCAGAATTCCCAAAAAAACCATCACTGACCAAAATCCAACGGCGCCAATTTCCTTCAGAGCAACAGCCCACGGAAACAGAAAGGCGATTTCAAGGTCAAAAAGGATGAACAAGATAGCGACCAGGTAGTAGCGCACATCAAACTTCATGCGGGCGTCTTCAAAAGCTTCAAAGCCGCACTCGTAAGGGGAATTTTTTTCGGCATCGGGGCGCACTGGCCCGAGCAACCTTCCCAGAACCTGGGGAACCACGCCAACGCCAACGCCAACCAAAATGAACAAAAGAACGGGGAGGTACTGGTCGAGGTTCATGGCGAGGTCAATGAATAAGGGCCAATTTGGATCGACTCGAATCGATTTGCTAGGATGTTTTGCCCTGCGGCCGGTCGGCAGCCTGGCACTGATCTGGTGCGGACGGCGAGACTCGAACTCGCACACCTTTCGGCACTACCCCCTCAAGATAGCGTGTCTACCAATTTCACCACGTCCGCGGTTTTTAATGTCTGAATCGCATGAGGAAAAACGCTAGTCTTTGGCTTTCCAGACAACGTCAGAGTTTACCCTGAAATTCGCCTTCCCCCGGTGGAGAAAGACGCGCTAACGCATTATTTCGTCGGGATTTGACCCACCCCGGAAGCTGCTGGCGACGGCGCTGCCGGCACAGCTGAGATGTTGCCAGCTGGCGCAGTAGTTCCCGGGATTTGTGCTGCGCCCGTGGCCGCTGAAGCAGCAGGGGCAGGCGCCAGGACAGAAGCTTTTTCCAGCACGCTGCCGCCGGTGCTGCGCGGTTGTGCGTTGCCAAAATAGGCCAAAGCCAGCGTACAGGCAAAAAATACAGCCGCCAGAACTCCGGTCGAGCGGGACAAAAAGTTAGCGCTTCCGCTGGCACCAAACAGGCTGCCGGAGCCGCCACTACCAAACGCTGCGCCCATGTCGGCACCTTTGCCATGCTGCACAAGGACCAGGCCAATCATGCCAATGGCTGACAGCATTTGCACGGCAAGGACAATGGTTAATATCACGTTCATGTCTATTTACTCCTGATTTGATAGCTTATCACCCAGTTATTTATTGGGCTGCAGCGATAATTGATAAGAAATCGGCGGCTTTTAGCGAGGCCCCGCCTATCAGGCCACCGTCAATATCGGCTTGTGCCAACAGGCTTGACGCATTGGCAGCATTCATGCTGCCGCCATACAAGATCTTCACGCGTGCAGACTGGTCAGTTGCCGCCTTGAGCTGGGCCCGCAGTACCGCGTGAACTGCTTGCGCTGCCTCGGGGGATGCGGTTTTGCCCGTACCGATGGCCCAGACAGGTTCATAGGCCAGCACAATTTCACTGATGCAATGACCATTGGTATGAATGACTGCAGCCAGTTGGCGTTTGACAACTTCTTCGGTGTGCCCTGCTTCGCGCTCAGCAAGGGTTTCACCCACACAAACGATGGGCGTGATGCCCTCAGCAAGAGCAGCCTTGGCCTTGTCAGCCACCAGCGCATCCGACTCGGCATGGTATTGGCGGCGCTCCGAGTGGCCGACGATGGCGTAGCGCACACCAAAATCTTTCAGCATCGCAGCGCCGACCTCGCCTGTGTACGCGCCACAAGCATGAGCAGACACGTCTTGCGAGCCCACAGCAATCGACGCGGACTTCAAGGACTGAACCTGCGCCAGGTATGGTGCAGGCACACACACAGCCACGTCGCAAGCCGGTTTGACATTCAAACCCTGAGCCAGCGCGGCCAGCAAAGCATGATTGGCCGACAGGTTGCCGTTCATCTTCCAGTTGCCAGCAATCAGTTTTCTCATACGGCAATCCACGTCAAAACGATTTTGCCAATGTGCTGGTTCGACTCCATCAGCGTGTGCGCCTGGGCTGCATCGCCAGCCGCAAACGTGCTGTGAATAACGGGTTTGATCGCACCGCTTTCGAGCAGCGGCCAGACTTTTTGTCTCAGGGCTTTGGCGATCGCTGCCTTGAATTCAATTGAACGCGGACGCAGCGTCGAGCCCGTGATGGTCAGGCGCTTGCGCAGCACCAGACCCGCATTGACTTCGGCCTTGATGCCGCCCTGCACCGCAATGATGACCAGGCGACCGTCTTCTGCCAGGCATTCGACTTCACGCGCAACATAACTGCCCGCCACCATGTCCAAAATGACATTCACACCCTTGCTCACCCCATTGAAAGTGGTCAGTTTTTTGACCGCCTCTAGAAAGTCGGCAGTTTTGTAATTGATGGCGTGGTCTGCGCCCAAAGCCACACAAGCGGCGCATTTGTCGTCACTGCCTGCGGTCACGATCACCGTCGCCCCAAGCGCTTTGGCGATTTGAATCGCTGTCACGCCGATGCCGCTGGAGCCGCCCTGAATCAACAGGGTTTCGCCTTTGGCCAAATAAGCGCGCTCAAACACATTGCTCCAGACGGTAAAGAAGGTTTCGGGCAGTGAAGCAGCTTCAATGTCACTGAACCCTTTGGGCACTGGCAGGCACTGCCCAACAGGTGCAACGCACAGCTCGGCATAACCGCCGCCAGCGACCAGCGCGCAAACACGGTCACCGACTTTAAAGCCAGCAGCGGCCATGGCCGCCTCGTCACCTGAAACGATCACGCCAGCGACCTCAAGCCCGGGGATGTCCGACGCACCTGGCGGCACGGGATAGTTGCCCGTCCTCTGCAACACATCGGGCCGGTTAATGCCCGAGGCGCTGACGCGGATCAGCAGCTCGCCCGCGCCCGGTACAGGCTGAGGGCGATCGGCCAATCGCAGCACATCGGGCGCACCAAAAGCGCTAATTTCAACAGTTTTCATGCTTTTAGGGTAGTTTTAAGCCGCTAGCCCAGTAAATACAGGGGCGAGCAGCTATAAAAACAATAGCAAACGGCAAATAGCCAAGCGACGAAATCAACCGCGATCCTGGTCCTGGGCCGGACGATCCAGCAGCGCCTTCATGGACAGCTTGACCCGGCCTTTTTCGTCGGTTTCCATGACCTTGACTTTGACGATCTGGCCTTCTTTGAGGTAGTCCTGCACGCGCTCGACACGCTCGTGTGCGATCTGGCTGATGTGCAGCAGACCATCTTTGCCTGGCAGCAGGTTGATCAGCGCGCCAAAGTCCAGAATCTTGGTGACTGGGCCTTCGTAGACCTTGCCAATTTCGACTTCAGCGGTGATCTCGGCAATCCGGCGCTTGGCCTCGTCCGCCTTGGCGCTGTCGTTCGACGCGATGGTGATGGTGCCATCTTCCTCGATGTTGATCTGCGTGCCGGTTTCTTCGGTCAGCGCGCGAATCACCGCGCCGCCCTTGCCAATCACGTCACGGATTTTTTCCGGGTTGATTTTCATCACGTACAGGCGTGGTGCGAAGTCAGACACTTCGGTTTTAGCAGCGCCCATGGCTTCCTGCATTTTGCCAAGGATGTGCATACGGGCTTCTTTGGCCTGAGCCAGTGCCACCTGCATGATTTCTTTGGTGATGCCCTGGATTTTGATGTCCATCTGCAGCGCGGTGATACCAAAAGTGGTGCCCGCAACCTTGAAGTCCATGTCGCCCAGATGATCTTCGTCACCCAAAATGTCGGTCAACACGGCAAAGCGGTTGTCTTCCTTGATCAGACCCATGGCAATACCTGCCACGTGGGCTTTCATCGGAACGCCAGCGTCCATCAGCGACAGGCAGCCGCCGCAGACCGAAGCCATCGACGAGGAGCCATTGGACTCGGTGATTTCAGACACCACGCGCATGGTGTACGGGAACTCCTCTTTGCTCGGCAACACAGCAATCAGCGCGCGCTTGGCCAGACGGCCGTGGCCAATCTCGCGGCGTTTTGGTGAACCGACACGGCCCGTTTCGCCGGTGGCGAACGGAGGCATGTTGTAGTGCAGCATGAAGCGGTCTTCATAGTCGCCGCTCAGTGCATCAATGCGCTGCGCATCGCGCTCGGTGCCGAGCGTGGTCACCACCAGCGCCTGGGTTTCGCCACGTGTGAACAACGCTGAACCATGGGTGCGTGGCAACACGCTGTTGCGGATTTCGATCGCGCGAACGGTGCGCGTGTCGCGACCGTCGATGCGAGGCTCGCCCGCCAAAATCTGGCTGCGAACGATTTTGGCTTCGATGTCAAACAACATGCCTTCAACCGCGACATGGTCAAACGCAGCGCCGTCTGCCTTGAGAGCAGCCATGACTTCGTTGGTCACTTCGCGGCAGGCCTGGGTGCGCGCTTGCTTGGCGCGGATCTGGTAGGCAGCTTGCAACTTGGCAGCCGCCAGTTCGCCGACTTTGGCAATCAGGGGTTCGTCTTTGGCCGGTGCTTTCCAGTCCCAGACCGGCTTGCCGGCATCACGCACCAGCTCGTGAATCGCGTTAATCGCGATATTGCCTTGCTCGTGGCCGTACACAATCGCGGCCAGCATGATTTCTTCCGACAGTTGCTGCGCTTCAGACTCGACCATCAACACGGCGGCTTCGGTACCGGCCACCACCAGATCCATCTTGGAGTCCTTGAGCTGGGTTTTGCCTGGGTTCAGCACGTACTGACCGTCGATGTAGGCCACGCGCGCAGCGCCGATGGGGCCGTTAAATGGAATGCCAGAAATGGCCAGCGCCGCGCTCGATGCGATCAGCGCGGGAATATCGCCTTCGACTTCAGGGTTGAGTGACAACACATGAATGACGACCTGCACTTCATTGAAGAAGCCTTCAGGAAACAGCGGGCGAATCGGGCGGTCAATCAGGCGTGACGTCAGCGTTTCAAATTCGCTGGGGCGGCCTTCGCGCTTGAAAAAACTGCCGGGGATGCGGCCAGCGGCGTAGGTTTTTTCCAGGTAATCCACCGTCAGGGGAAAGAAGTCCTGGCCGGGCTTGGCGTCTTTTTTCGCCACGACAGTGGCCAGCACCACCGTGCCGTCCATGTCGAGCTTCACGGCACCACCCGATTGGCGTGCGATTTCACCAGTTTCCATCGTGACCGTGTGCTGGCCCCACTGGAATGTTTTGCTAACTTTGTTAAAAATACTCATGAAATATCTCCAGAAAAATCGCGCACTTGAGGCAGTACGAAAGGCCCGGAATACTGGCTAATGGAAACTTTGCCATTCCAGAAACACTTAATTGGGGTCAGACACCAATTAAAAACTTCTGGAATGACACAGCTCGAATCCGTTTTGCCGTCTTTCCGAATGTTTTAAAGTAAAAAACGCCTGAGCTAGGCAACTAACTCAGGCGTTTTCAATGAATTGACAACTTACTTGCGCAGACCAAGTTTGGCGATCAGCGCGGTATAACGGTCAGCGTCTTTGGACTTCAGGTAGTCCAGCAGCTTGCGGCGACGGCTCACCATACGCAGCAGGCCGCGGCGACCGTGGTGATCCTTGGCATGGGTTTTGAAGTGGGGCATCAACTCATTGATGCGACCGGTCAGCAAGCCGACCTGGACTTCCGGGCTGCCCGTGTCACCAGGGGCACGCGCGTTGGACTGAACAATGTCAGCCTTGATGGATTTTGCGATCATAAAAGTACTCCGCACCAAAGTGCAACTTGCGAGCGACACAGTCTTCTCACCATGAGATTTAACCGTTTTGTCGTCGTGTATCACCCGGCAACGCCAGGCGAAGCCTTCGATTATAGCCCAAGCCAGTGTTCCAGCCGCTGCGCGCCCAGCCGTAGGCGATTCACATCCTGACTGGCAAAGCACCAGCGCAGCCAGCCTTGGGCATCAGCGCCAGGATTGACCATAAATGCATTGCCGGGTGCCAGACCCAAGCCAGCTTCCAGCACCAGAAGTTTGGCAACCGCCAAAGAGTCACCAAACCGCGCCTGATCGCTCAGCCTGAAGAAGGCGTACATGCCGCCCTTGGCTGGCGCCACGTGAACGCCAGGCATGGCCTGAAGCAGCGGAACCAGCGTGTCTCGGCAGGTCCTCAAGTGCGCCACCACCTGCGGCGTCACCTCCAGCGTACGTTCGATCGCGACCAATCCCGCGCGCTGAATAAAGACCGGCGAACAAGAGGTGTTGAACTCAAGCAGCTTGCCCATTTGCTCAGTCATGGCCGGCGGCATCACCAGCCAGCCGAGCCGCCAGCCGGTCATCAAAAAACTTTTGGAAAAACTGTTGACCACAACCACGCAATCATCAGGTTCAGCAACATCCAGGAAACTGGGCGCGCAACCGTTGGGCGTCGCGTCAAAATAAAGCCGCTCGTAGACCTCGTCCGCCAAAATCCAGGTCCCGGTCTTGCGGCAGTGCGCCAACAAGGTTTGTTGCTCAGCGCGCGACAAGGTCCAGCCCGTCGGGTTGTTCGGCGCGTTCAGGATCAACAGACGGGTTTGCGGCGTGACGGCGTCCAACAGCTCGGCCATGTCCAGCTGCCATGCGCCTGCCATGGGCTTTAAGCTGACAGACCTCACCACCGCGCCCATGATGGCGGGCTGCGCCGTGAGGTTGGGCCACACCGGGGTCACGACCACCACCTCGTCACCACTGCTGACCAACGCCTGAACGGCCAGCATCAGCGCATTGACACCACCGGAGGTGACAGCAACCCTTTGTGCTCCTATTTTTGCAGCGCCTGGTAGCCGTAATCCGTTGGTGTAAGCAGCAATCGCCTCGCGCAGCTCGGGCAGACCCAGGTTGTGCGCATAAAAGGTTTCGCCCTGTTGCACGGAGGCGATGGCGGCGTCACGGATGAATTGCGGCGTGACTTCGTCGCTTTCGCCGAACCAGAACTTCAGCACATCGCTGCGCCCGATGCCGGCATTGGCAACCTGACGGATCATGGACTCTTCAAGATTTAACACAGCCTGACGCATGGTGACTCCCAAATAAAAACGTAGAAGTAGTTAAGGCCTGACCATTTTGCAAGTTGTGGGCATCGCCGCCTTGTCGCTGGCAATCGTCTTGATCACCCGAAAGCCGTAACCCGAACCTTCCACGTCAAACTTCACGCCTGCATCGCCCAGCTTGCCCATTTGAGCGACCAGCAAAGGCTGCTGAAACTGGTGGTCAGCTGCGCGCATCGTACCCGTTTGCCCCGCCATCGACACGGAAACTGTTTCCATCTGCGCAGCCACGGCACCCGCTTGAATCGAGCCTGCTTTTTCAATGCTCTGCGCCAGTGCTTCAATCACCATTTGCATCCGCATATGAACGTAGTCGTCTTTTGCAACCGGAAAGCGCTGGCGAAACGACTGGTAAAAAGCTTCTGATGGCGCGCCCGCAGCGTTCGGAAACCACTCTGCCACCGCTATCACTTTGCCCACACCCGCGTCGCCAATCGCCGCTGGTGCGCCCAGTGCGTTGCCGTAAAAGGTATAGAACTTGCCGTCAAAGCCCACGTCTTTGGCCGCCTTGATCAGCAGCGTCAGGTCATTGCCCCAGTTACCTGTCAGGACCGCCTGCGCGCCGCTGGCCTTGATTTTGGCGGCATAGGGAATGAAGTCTTTGACCCGGCCCAGCGGGTGCAGCTCATCGCCGACGATTTGCACGTCTGGCCGCTGCGCCGTGATTTGCCGCTTTGCTTCTTTCAGTACCGACTGGCCAAAGCTGTAGTCCTGCCCGATCAGGTAAATGCTTTTGACAGATTTGTCGTCTTTCAACACGTCCATCAAGGCCGTCATGCGCATGTCAGCATGG
Source organism: Polaromonas sp. (assembly GCA_046303055.1). Taxonomy (GTDB): domain Bacteria; phylum Pseudomonadota; class Gammaproteobacteria; order Burkholderiales; family Burkholderiaceae_C; genus Polaromonas. The sequence continues at coordinate 15,002 of JBKCGU010000003.1, read as the reverse complement.
GCGTCAAACCTGAAATGCCAGTAGCTGCATTTGTCATTCGTCAGCGCCGGGTCAACCGCCGAGTAGTTTAAAAACAGCACCCGTTTGCCGGGCTCACGTTCGTTGTGTTTATTGATCGCATCGATCAGCACAGCAGCGGTTGCCGACGAATTGCCCTGCGCGATAACAGTCACACCATCGTCAATCGCCGCGCGCAGCGCACTCAGCGCTTCTTCGTTCTGGCCTTTGCTGTCGTAGCGCTCTATCAGGAGTGGCCGCGCACCACCCACCAGCTTGACGCCGCCACGCGCATTGACGCGCTCGGTCGCCCACACCAGGTTGCGAAAAACAGCTTCACCGGTATTGGCAAACGGGCCCGACAGGCTTTCAATCAGAGCCACTTTGACAGGTGCAGGCTGGGCGCTGGCCAAAAAAGAAATCGCCAGGCAAAGCCCGGCAAAAAGACGCTTGAAGGTCATGACTATCGATTCTTTACTACTGATTTAGGAGCTGCGTACCCGCCATTTTATTGGGCTGCAGACTTGTTTAATGCGAAGATACTTGCAAACTCCAGCGCGGCAAGACGTCGAAAGTGTAGCCGCCCTGCAAGGTCTGCAGCCCCGCTTGCAGCCGCATGCCAGCGGCTAGTGCAATCATGGCGCCGTTGTCGGTGCACAGGTGCAGCTCTGGGTAATGCACCCGAATGCCGCGCTTGGCACAGGCTGCATTCAGTTCGCTGCGTAGCAGCGCGTTGGCGCCCACGCCGCCTGCCACCACCAGCCGCGTCAAACCCGTTTGCTGCATCGCCGCCATTGATTTTTTAACCAGCACATCCACAATGGCCGCTTGCGTCGATGCTGCCAGGTCGGCTTTGCGCGCTTCGAGCTCGCTACCCAGTTTTTTGGCCTGCGTCAGCACGGCGGTTTTCAATCCGGCAAATGAAAAGTCAAGGTTACCGCTATGCAGCAATGGGCGCGGCAGCTTGAAAGCCGCAGCGTCGCCGCCTTCTGCCAGCTTGGCCAAATGCGGCCCGCCCGGATACGGCAAACCCATCAGCTTGGCTGACTTGTCAAAGGCCTCGCCCGCGGCGTCGTCAATGCTTTCGCCCAGCAGCTCGTAACTGCCAACGCGGTCAACCCGCATCAGTTGCGTGTGACCGCCAGACACCAGCAGCGCCACAAAGGGAAACGCCGGCGGGTCAGCGCTCAAAAAAGGCGACAGCAAATGCCCTTCCAGGTGGTGCACGCCCATCACTGGCTTGCCCAGCGCTGCTGCCATGGCGCAGGCCGCGCCAGCACCAACCAGCAGCGCGCCCGCCAGACCGGGGCCGCGCGTGTACGCCACCACGTCAACGTCTTTTAAGGCGATGGCCGCACCTGCCAGCACCTGCTGTGTCAAAGGCAGAACGCGGCGAATGTGGTCGCGGCTGGCCAACTCGGGCACCACGCCGCCATAGGCCTGATGCATGTCGATCTGGCTGAAAAGCGCGTGCGACAGCAAGCGCGGCACACCCAGGCCAGAACAATCGACCAGTGCCACACCGGTCTCGTCGCAGCTCGATTCAAAACCTAAAACAATCATGCGACCAGTGTAAAGGCGGCACCTGGCATCACGGCTGCACGGCCAATGCCTTCCTGACTTTAGCCACCTGCCATGGCGACACAGCCTCGGCCCGGTTGCCCCAGCTGCTGCGCACAAAGCTCAAGACATCGGCCACATTCGAGTCACTCAGGCGCCACTGTGTCAGCGATTGGCTTGAAAGCTCGCCCTTCGCTTTAAAAAAGTCACCTTTGGCGCAGATCTAGCGAAGCCAACACATGAGCCCGTCACAGTCGCTTCGCCTCGTCGTTATTGCACCAGATCTGGCTGAACCAGATGACGACCACGAGCGCTCGGCAGCGTTGGTGGAACGCTCCCGCCAGTTGCGCATTGGCCTGCTTAAAAACGGCCACAACATCATCGCCGTGCTCCCGGCAGACACCTTTTTTGAGGAGCGGCGGGCGCAACTTCAGCCCGACATGATCATCATTGATGCAGAGAAGACGCGTTTGACCAGCTGGCCAAATGAGCTGGCGCTGGATAACCAAGTCAGCCCTGATGTTGCTGCATGGCGAAAGCCTGGCGACGCACGGCGGCGGTGAGGGTTTGCGGGATGAGGGCTTGCTGGACTCTGCCCTTGCGCGCCCGCTCAATCTTGTCGCCCATGCAGACGCTTTTGCCGACTGGCTGCGCTTGCATGCCCATCAAAAACCCGGCAAATAAGGCATTAGCCCAATAAATACATGGGCCATCAGCTCATGTATTTATAGCAAACTCACTTCCCCACACAATCCGCGTAATAGCGCAGCTTGCCTTTGGCATCGACCTGCTCTACCAAGCCGTGAATGTCGGTCTCAAAACCCGGGCACTGGGCATTGAACTCGCGCGCAAACTTCAAATAATCAACAATTTTTTTGTTGAACACTTCACCCGGAATCAACAGCGGAATACCCGGCGGGTACGGCGTGACCAGGCCGACGGTGATGCGGCCTTCAAGGTGGTCAATCTCGACCCGCTCGGTGGTGCGGTGGGCAATGTGGGCGTAGGCGTCGCTCGGCTTCATGGACGGCTGCAAATCGCTTTGGTAAACCTCGGTCGTCAGCCGGGCAATGTCGTACTTGGCGTACATGGCGTGGATGTGCTGGCACAAATCGGCCAGGCCCATTTTTTCGTACTTGGGGTGCTTTTGGCAAAACTCGGGCAGGATGCGCCACATGGCGGCATTCTTGTCGTAGTCGTCCTTGAACTGCTGCAAGGCAGTCAGCAAGGTGTTCCACCGGCCCTTGGTAATACCAATGGTGAACATGATGAAAAAACTGTAAAGACCCGTTTTTTCAACGATCACGCCGTGCTCGGCCAAAAACTTGGTCACGATGCTGGCTGGAATGCCGGTTTTGGCAAACTTGCCATTCAGGTCCATGCCCGGCGTGACGATGGTCGCCTTGATCGGGTCGAGCATGTTAAAGCCGGTGGCCATTTGCCCAAAGCCGTGCCAGTTGTTGGCACCGTTTTTGGCGGTCTTGGCGCTGCGCGATTCGCCTTTGATGATCCAGTCTTTGGGGTTGCCAATGCCCTCGTCGCCCACGCCGTCGCCTTCAAACTTGTCCGGCCCCCAGACCTTGAACCACCAGTCGTCGCCGTACTCGGCGTCGATTTTCTTCATGGCTCGGCGAAAGTCGAGCGCCTCGGCAATGCTTTCTTCTACCAAGGCGGTGCCACCCGGCGGCTCCATCATGGCGGCAGCCACGTCGCAACTGGCAATGATGCTGTACTGCGGCGAGGTCGAGGTGTGCATCAAGTACGCCTCATTGAACAAATGCCTGTCGAGCTTGACGTCTTGCGAGTCCTGCACCAGCACGTGGCTGGCCTGACTGATGCCCGCGAGCAGTTTGTGAATCGACTGGGTGGCATAAACCACGGTATTTTTCGGGCGAATGCGGTTTTTACCCATCGCGTGATAACTGCCGTAAAACGGGTGAAACGCCGCGTGCGGCAGCCAGGCCTCGTCAAAGTGCAGGTTGTCGATATAACCGTCGAGCATGCCCTTGATGGTCTCGGTGTTGTACAGCACGCCGTCGTAGGTTGACTGCGTCAGCGTCATCACACGCGGCTTGATTTTGTTGATGCCCTTGACGCCTTTGAGCAGCGGATTGGCTTCTATCTTGGCGCGAATCGCGTCGGGTTCAAACTCGCTTTGCGGGATCGGCCCGATGATGCCAAAGTGGTTGCGCGTCGGCTTGAGGAACACCGGAATCGAGCCGGTCATGATGATGGCGTGCAAGACCGACTTGTGGCAGTTGCGGTCAACCACCACCACATCGCCCGGTGCCACGGTGTGGTGCCACACCATCTTGTTGCTGGTCGATGTGCCGTTGGTGACAAAAAAGCAGTGGTCAGCGTTAAAGATACGCGCCGCGTTGCGCTCACTGGCGCCAATCGCACCGTCGTGGTCCAGCAGCTGGCCCAGCTCTTCGACCGCGTTGCACACGTCAGCGCGAAGCATGTTTTCACCATAAAACTGGTGGTACATCTGGCCTACCGGGCTTTTCAAAAACGCCACACCGCCCGAATGGCCGGGGCAGTGCCAGCTGTAAGAGCCGTCTTCGGCGTAGTCGAGCAGCGCCTTGAAGAACGGTGGCTGCACGCCTTCGAGGTAGCTTTTGGCCTCACGCAAGATGTGGCGCGCCACAAACTCGGGCGTGTCCTCAAACATGTGAATAAAGCCGTGCAGCTCACGCAAAATGTCGTTGGGAATATGGCGCGATGTTTTGGTTTCGCCGTAAACGTAAATCGGCACGTCCAGGTTTTTTCGGCGCACCTCTTCAATGAAGTTGCGCAGGTTCAAGACCGCCGGGTCCAGGTCAGGGCCGGGCGTGAACTCTTCGTCGTCAATCGACAAGATAAAGGCGCTCGCCCTGCTCTGCTGCTGGGCAAACTGGCTCAGGTCGCCGTAGCTGGTGACGCCAAGCACCTCAAAACCCTCGGTTTCAATGGCTTGCGCAAGGGCGCGAATCCCCAGACCAGAGGTGTTTTCAGAGCGGAAGTCTTCGTCAATGATGACGATGGGAAAGCGAAATTTCATGGCAATAGAGATGGTGATGAATAAAGCAGCAACAAGAGCGTGAACAACAAGGACTTGCAAAGTGTACGGAAATAATATGGCTTTGGGCTGGCACGGTGCTACATTGGCCGCAAAGCGTGCGCAGGCCGCATGGCCGATCCCCCAAAGGCCACCACGAAAAACAGTTCATTCAAGGAGTGTTCATGATGTCAAACCCGACCGTCTGGTGGCTGCTGGCCGGCATAACCGTTGCCATCGAGCTGGCCACCGGCACGTTTTATTTGTTGATGATCAGCATCGGTTTGGCGGCTGCCGCAGTGGCGGCGCATGTGGGCCTGACGCTGCCAGCGCAACTGGTGACCGCTGCGGTTGTGGGCGGCGGCGCTGTCGTCATGTGGCACTGGCAAGGCGACAAAAAGCCCAGGGCCCTGCAGGCCAATGCCAACCCGGATGTGCATATCGACATTGGCGAGCTGGTGACGGTGACCGAGTGGCAGACCGACGGCACCGCCAGCGTCAACTACCGGGGGGCTCACTGGACCGCCGTGCTGGCGCACAAGCTCAAAGCCGACGCGCATCCCGGTACGGGTCAGTACCGCATCAAGGAAATGTCAGGCAACCGGCTGTTGATTGAACCGGCTTGATACCCACTTTGTACTTTTAAGATTTTTCAAACTGAAAGAAAACTTATGGAAATCGCACTCATCCTGTTTGTCGTGGCGGTTATTTTTATTGTGCGCAGCATCAAGGTGGTGCCGCAGCAAAACGCCTGGGTGGTCGAGCGGCTGGGCAAGTACCACGGCACGCTGACGCCGGGGCTGAACTTTCTGGTGCCGTTTATTGACCGGCTGGCCTACAAGCATTCGCTTAAAGAAGTCCCGCTGGACGTGCCCAGCCAGGTTTGCATCACACGCGACAACACGCAGTTGCAGGTCGATGGCATTTTGTACTTTCAGGTCACCGACCCGATGCGCGCCAGCTACGGCTCGTCCAACTACCTTGTCGCCATCACGCAGCTGGCGCAAACCTCGCTGCGTTCGGTCATCGGCAAACTGGAGCTGGACAAAACCTTTGAAGAACGCAACATCATCAATGCGCAGGTGGTGGCCGCCATTGATGAAGCCGCCATGAACTGGGGCGTAAAAGTGCTGCGCTACGAGATCAAGGACCTGACGCCGCCCAAAGAAATCTTGCACGCCATGCAGTCGCAAATCACCGCCGAGCGTGAAAAGCGCGCACTGATTGCTGCATCAGAAGGCCGCAGGCAAGAACAGATCAACATTGCCACTGGCGAACGCGAGGCTTTCATTGCCCGGTCTGAAGGTGAAAAGCTGGCCGCCATCAACAATGCCCAGGGCGAGGCCGCTGCTATTTTGGCCGTGGCCGATGCCAACGCCAAAGCCATTGAACTGGTGGCCAACGCGATTCGCCAGCCCGGCGGTGAGCAGGCAGTACAACTGAAAGTGGCTGAAAAAGCCGTGGAAGCCTATGGGCGCGTGGCCAGCGACGCCACCACCACACTGATCGTGCCCAGCAACATGACCGAAGTCTCGGCATTGATCACCTCAGCCATGAAAATGGTTCAGTCAAACAAGGCTTAACAATGGAAGTGCTCAATGTTTTAGGCAAAGCACTGGTGCCCTGTTCGTATGACCCGCTGACGGGCTACTTCAGGGACGGCTGCTGCAAGACGGACGAGACCGACACCGGCTCACACCTGATTTGCGCCCGAGTCACCGCCGAATTCTTGACATTTTCGATGGCGCGCGGCAATGACCTGACAACGCCCCGCCCCGAATACCGCTTTGCAGGCCTTGAACCTGGCGACCGCTGGTGCCTGTGCGCCACCCGCTGGGCCGAAGCCCTGGCCGCAGGCGTGGCCCCACCAGTGGTGCTGGAAAGCACGCACGCAGCAGCACTGCGCTTTGTCACGATCGAACAGCTCGAAAACCACCGCTTTGATAAAGCCGCTCAGTAGCAAGCTAGAATGCAGAGCTAGCGGAAGGGTGGATGAGCGGTTTAAGTCATACGCCTGGAAAGCGTACGTGGGGTTAAACCCACCGCGGGTTCGAATCCCGCCTCTTCCGCCAATTAGTGAGCATTCATGCGGGTTTTCAAAGGTTTTCCAGAACCGACCCAGGTTTTGAGCTATCTCAAAATTTCCGAGCATGGTGCACAACGAAAAGAGTTAAAGCCCGGACCTGTCCGGGCTTTTTACGTTGTGCGGCGCATCACACATTTGGATTTAAAGGGGATGGCGCGCCACTGTTAGCGTGCCCACTGCGATTGCCAATTGAATGACAGCTGACGATGGGTTGAAAAGTGTACGTAATGCTGTGCGTTAAGCATGCGCGATTGGACTTTTTGGAGGCCATAGATCACTGCGAGTCGTCCCCGTTTTCGCGGAGTTTATTCGGTGTATGTCTGCACGGCAAAATACGAAATGCCCCTACAAAACATCAATTTTTTCTCAGAATTAAAGGCGGTTTTTTTGAATGACTCAAAAAGAAAACATCTAGCAGCACCGCGAACCGGATTGACACCCGCCCGCGGTTCTTGACTAGGTTTGTTGGTATGCTTTTGGGTGGAAACAAAAACGCATGAAACTCATCGACAACATCAACGACCTGCTGGGTGAGGACATCAAGCAGTCAGTCCAGCCGGGTGCGCGGCTCAAAATCGCCGCCTCGTGCTTCTCCATTTACGCCTATGAGGCCTTGAAGCGCGAGTTGGAATCGGTGGAGTCGTTTGAGTTCATCTTCACGTCCCCCACGTTCATGCCTGACGAAGTAACCGATGCCGCCAAGAAGGAGCGGCGCGAGTTTCACATCCCAAAGTCACCCTCTGAAACCCAGAGTGAGCGCAGCTTCTATGGCACCGAGTTCGAGGTGCAGCTCAAAAACAAGCTGACCCAGCGCGCCATTGCGCGCGAATGTGCCGACTGGATGCGCCGCAAAGCCAAGTTTCGCTCCAACAGTGGCGTGGCCCCCATGCAGCAGTTTGCAGCGGTGCAGACCACGGGACACGCTGCGCCCAATGCGGTGTACATGCCGCTGCATGGCTTTACTGCCGTAGATTTGGGCTACCAGCGCGGCAATGCGGTGTCCAACATCGTCAACAAGTTTGATGAGCCTGCTAACACCAGCGTTTTCCTGAGCCTGTTTGACCAGATATGGGCTGATCCCGACAAGTTGAAAGACGTGACCAGCCTGGTGTGCGAGCACATTGCGTCGGTCTACCAAGAGAATTCGCCCGAGCGCATCTACTTCCTGATGCTCTACAACATCTTCAACGAGTTTCTGGAAGACCTAAGTGTTGACGTGCTGCCCAACGACCGCACGGGCTACCTTGATACGTTGGTGTGGCAGAAGCTGTTCAACTTCCAGCGCGATGCCGCCACCGGGATTATCAACAAGCTGGAAACCTACAACGGCTGCATCCTGGCCGACAGCGTGGGCCTTGGCAAAACCTTCACGGCGCTCGCCGTCATCAAGTATTACGAGCTGCGCAATCGCTCAGTGTTGGTGCTGTGCCCTAAGAAGCTGGCCGACAACTGGCTCACCTACAACCGCAACCTCAAAACCAACATCTTCGCCAAAGACCGGTTCAACTACGAAGTGCTGTGCCACACCGACTTGCAGCGCACCAGCGGCGAATCTTTTGGCACGCCGCTCAACCGGGTGAACTGGGGCAATTACGACCTGGTGGTGATTGACGAATCGCACAACTTTCGCAACAACGATGTCTACAAGGACAAGGAGACGCGCTACCAAAAGCTGATGAACACGGTCATCAAGCAGGGCGTCAAAACCAAGGTGCTGATGTTGTCCGCTACCCCGGTCAACAACCGGTTCAATGATCTGCGCAACCAACTGGCCCTGGCCTATGAAGGCAACGCCGGCGAATGGCGTAGTCGGGTGGGCGACAAGCTGCGCACCGAGAAGGACATCGACGAGATATTCCGCCGCGCGCAAACGGCGTTTAACACTTGGACCAAATTGCCGCCCGAAGAGCGCACCGCCAGTGCCATCCTGGCCGCGCTGGACTTCGACTTTTTCGAGCTACTGGACAGCGTCACCATTGCCCGGTCCCGCAAACACATCGAGACGTTTTACGACACCAAGGACATTGGCACCTTCCCAGAACGCCTCAAACCGCTGTCATTCCACTGCCCGTTAGTCGTCAATGCCCACCAGCGCACGGACGTTATCGGCTTCAACGACATCTTCAACCAGCTCAGCCTGTTGAAACTGGCCGTGTATGCGCCCGTGGGCTACATCCTGCCCAGCCGCATCAAGAAGTACGAAGACATGTACGACACCGAGGTGGCCAGCGGCGGCGGCAAGCTCAAACAGGCCGACCGCGAAAAGAGCTTGCAAGCGCTGATGACAGTCAACCTGCTCAAACGGTTGGAAAGTTCGGTCGCGTCGTTCCGCCTGACTTTGCAAAGCCTGCAAAGCAACCACCAGAAGGCGCTGGCCAAGATCACCGCCTTCAAAAAGTCTGGCAAGGCCGCCAAGTTCACCGACCACACGCCCGACTTTGAGGATGCCGACTTTGACGATGAGCTGTTGCCCGACTTGGATGAGACCCAAGGCGACGAAAGCAGTTCGACCGGTGGCAAGGTGCAAATCGACCTGGGTGACATGGACTTGCCGTCTTGGGAGCACGACCTGGGTGGTGACCTGGCCGTTATTGACGGGCTTTTGGCTGAAATGGCAAAAATCCCACCAGCTGACGATGCCAAGCTCCAACACCTCAAAGCCCAGATCGAGCACAAGCTGGCCAACCCGATCAATCCGGGTAACCGCAAGCTGCTGATATTCACCGCCTTCGCGGACACCGCCAACTACCTGTACGACAACCTGGCACCGGGCCTGTTCCAGAAGCATGGCATTCATACCGGCAAGGTCACTGGCTCCACAGAGCCAAAAACCACACTGCGGCTGGCAGCTAACCCGCGCCAGGGCGTAGATTTTCAGACCATGCTCACGCTGTTTGCGCCGCGCGCCAAAGAGAAGGCGCTGACCATGCCGCATGAGCCGGGTGAAATCGACGTGATGATCGGCACCGATTGCATCTCCGAAGGCCAGAACTTGCAGGACTGCGACACCGTCATCAACTACGACATCCACTGGAACCCGGTGCGCATCATCCAGCGCTTTGGCCGGGTGGACCGTATTGGCTCTCCTAATGCACGTATCCAGTTGGTCAACTATTGGCCCGATATCAGCCTGGACGAGTACATCCGCCTGAAAGAGCGGGTGGAAAGCCGCATGATGATTGCTGACGTGACCGCCACGGGTGATGACAACGTGCTGTCCGCCCAGTCCAATGACGTGGCCTACCGCAAGGAGCAATTGCGCCGGTTGCAAGAAGAAGTCATTGAAATGGAAGACCTCAAAACCGGGGTGTCCATCACCGACCTGGGCCTGAACGACTTCCGCATGGACTTGCTGAACTACGTCAAAGCCCATGGCGACCTGGCTAGAGCGCCCAACGGCTTGCACGCTGTGGTGCCTGCCAACCCCGAAAAGGGCTTGCAACCCGGTGTCATATTCACGCTGAGAAACAGACAATTAGACCGGTTGCTCAGCGGTACAACCGGTGCCGTGGTGCAGCAAAAGAACCGGCTGCACCCGTACTACTTGGTTTACATCGGTATGGACGGCAGCATCATTGCCGACCATATGGAGGTCAAGGCACTGCTGGACGTGGCTCGCAATGCCTGCAAAGGCCGCAGCGAACCAATACCCGCCGCCTTTGAGCCATTCAACAAGGCGACCGACGATGGCCGCAACATGCGCACCTTCTCCAACCTGCTGGACCAGGCCATTCACTCCATGATCGCGCGCCAGCAGGAGCAGGAAGTGGACAGCCTGTTTTCGCCGGGCAAAACCAGCGCCTTGGTGGGAGAGATTGCCGGGCTCGAAGACTTCGAGCTGATCAGCTTCTTGGTCATTCAAGCCCCATGACCACCCAAGCACTTTTCGCCTGGCCGTCGCAGGCAGCAGTGGGCCGACCGGTAGCCAAGTCAAAAATCTACGCCCATGCCAAGCCCACGGCAGCGTTGCGTGCGCTGTTTGTGGAGCAGGTGGAAAGCATCACTTGGGCCTACAAGCTCTCGCCAGAGACCATCAATCTGCCCGCCAAACCGGCAGTGCCCGAGATTGATGTGTTTGAAGTCGCCTTGAAGCTGCCTGATGCCAGTCATTCGGTGCTGCGCTGCATCGACAAAGCCATGCCGCGCCCCATCCTGTTCAACCTGCGGTTTGAGGGGCACACCCAGCCCATTGCCGCCTACAAGCGGCCTAGCGATGCAGCCCACCACCAGCGGGGTTTGCCAGTTAGCCAGTGGGTGCTGGGGGACTACCATGCCGCGCCGTGGCAGAAAGACGGTGACGCCCGGCCTGCATTGCCCTTGGCGCTTGACTTGCAGGGCTTGTATGAGCAGCTATTGCGTCAGCATTTGGCGGTTCCGGCCCGTGCGGGTGAGACATTGCGCGACCAGTTGGACCGGCTGGCTGCGTTGGCAGCCAAGCAGGCGGCAGCCGCCAAGCTGGAAGCCCGCTTGAATGCCGAAAAACAGTTCAACCGCAAGGTCGAGATCAACGCCGAGCTACGAGACATGCGAAAAATCATCACGGAACTGACCCGGTAATTCACCGGCACCACGTGCGCGAAAATTCTCGCGCAAATGGTGTAAAACCAATAAAATCAATGGCTTATGGAATACAAAAAGCAAGATTTTTTTGAGTATTCAGCTGAGTCTCAGCGCGTACGTGCCAACCTAGAGCAAACGTATGCGGCGTGGGTCGATACCCGGCGTGCGCTAGAGGCCATGCCCGTCTCACTGTACTGGAGCAGCAAAGAAGGCGTTGACTACCTCTGCATCAAACAAACATCGCATGACAATGGTCGCAGCCTTGGGCGACGCACCCCCGAGCTAGAGGCGCAGTACCACAGCCACGTAGAAGCGAAGGCGGCTTTGAAAGAGCGCATCCTTGCCCTTGATGCGCAACTTACCGAGCGTGCTGGCTTGTACCGCCGCTTGCGCCTGCCCGCCATCCCTGACCGGCAAGCCGAAATTTTGCGCAAACTCGACATCGAGAATCTGCTGGGCACAGACCTGATGGTTGTCGGCACCAATGCCTTCATCGCCTACGAACTCGCTTGTGGTGCCAGGTTTCCTACTGGCAACGAAGAAACGGAAGACTTCGACATGGCCTGGTGCCGGGGCACCAAAGCCTCACTGTTAGGGCAAGCTGCCAACGCCCCGGGCAAAAAAACCCTGTTTGCCGTGCTCAAAAGCCTGGACTCCAGCTACCAAATCAACCCACGCAAGCCTTACCAAGCCGTCAACCAAACCGGCTATGAAGTAGAACTGCTCGCTGCGCCCAGCACGCACCCGCTACCCAAGTTTGAACCCTTCGAGCCCATGTTGACCTTGATTGAGCAAGAGTGGCTCCTCTTGGGGTTGCCCCTGAGCGTGGTGGTGGCCACCGTGCGCGGCCGTGCCTGCCCCTTGTATGTGCCAGACCCCCGCTGGATGGCGCTGCACAAGCTCTGGCTGGCCAAAAAGCCAGAAAGAAACCCAGCCAAAAAGCCCAAAGACCAGCGCCAAGGCGAAGTGCTGCTGGATGCCACCCGGTTTTTCTTGGCCGATAGCCACCCCTTGAACATCGACTTTGTATTGTCTTTGCCTGAAGAACTCCAAACCCATTTCAATGCCTGGTGCGAAAGCCGGCACTTTGTGCCGCAAGATATTGCTTATGAATAAACTGAAAATGCACAGCCCGGACCTGACGCAGGCCAACATCGACAAGGTGGCGGAGCTATTCCCCAATTGCGTGGTGGAGTCGCGTGATGACAAAGGCATGGTCACCCGAAGCATCGACTTTGACCAGTTGCGCCAGGAGCTGACCGGCAGCATTGTCGAAGGGCCTCAGGAGCGTTATCAGCTCAATTGGCCGGGTAAGCGGGAGGCGCTGCTCACCGCAAATGCGCCTATTGCCAAGACTCTGCGCCCTTGCCGTGAGGAGAGCGTGGACTTTGACGCCACGCAGAACCTGTTCATTGAAGGTGACAACCTCGACGCGTTGAAACTGCTGCAAGAGACCTACCTAAACAAGGTAAAGGTGATCTATATCGATCCGCCGTACAACACGGGGAATGACTTCGTTTACGAGGATGATTTTGCTGAGGATTCGGCCTCATATTTCGAACGTTCAATCCAAAAGGACGACGCGGGTAGGCGCTTAAATACAAATACGGAATCGAACGGACGCTTCCACTCGGACTGGCTCTCAATGCTTTTTTCGCGGTTGAAGTTAGCCCGCAACTTACTGCGTGACGATGGCGCTATCTTCATCTCAATTGACGATAACGAGCAAGCCAATTTAAAGCGGATGTGTGACGAGATTTTTGGTGAAGAGAACTTCATCAGCACCATCGTTTGGGAAAAACGGTACAGCCCCCAAAACGCAGTGAAATGGTTTTCTGAGTCACACGATTTTTTGGTGGTGTTTGCGAAGAACAAGCTGAATTGGTTTCCAAACCTGTTGGAGCGGTCAGATGAGATGAACGCTCGCTACAAGAACCCTGACAACGACCCGCGCGGAGTCTGGAAGCCGGTGGATTCGACCGCACAGGGTGGGCATGGCACCAAAACCCAGTTTTACGAATTGATTGCACCGAACGGCAAACGACATACCCTGCCAAATGGACGTTGCTGGTTGTACACCGAGCCGGTCCTGAAAAAGTTGATCGCCGACAACCGAATTTGGTTTGGTGCCGACGGTAACAATGTCCCCGCCATCAAACGGTTCATAACGGAAGTCAAGCAAGGAACCGCCTGCCAAACGATTTGGAAGTACTCTGATGTTGGGCACAGTCAAGATGCAAAGAAGGAAATCAATGATCTTTTCCCTGAAAGCGCGGTATTTGACACGCCCAAGCCGACTCGGTTGATCAAACGAATTCTTCAAGTTGCGACCGATAAAGACGACATTGCTTTGGACTTCTTTTCTGGTTCAGCCACAACTGCCGACGCAGTAATGCAGATGAATGCGGAAGACGGCGGTAACCGGAAATTTATTCTGGTGCAGCTCCCTGAGGTCTGCGACGAAAAATCCGAACCTGCCAAGGCTGGCTATCGAACCATCGCTGATATCAGTAAAGAACGTATCCGTCGTGCTGCAAAGAAAATCAAAGCGGAATACGCTGGCTTGGCCGGAGTGTCCAAAGTTGATTTTGGATTTCGAGCCCTCAAAATCGACAGCTCCAACATGAAGGAGGTGTTCTACACCCCCGTCGCCGTATCCCAAGACCTGCTGTCCGCTCAGATCAACAACATCCGCGAAGACCGCACAGCCGAAGACCTGTTGTTCCAGGTGCTGTTGGACTGGGGTGTTGACCTGGCGCTTCCAATTGCCAAGGAGACCATTGACGGTAAGACTGTCTACTTTGTGGATGGCAATGCGCTGGCCGCGTGCTTTGACGAGGGTGTCAGCGAAGACTTTGTGAAGCTGCTGGCCAAACGCGAGCCACTACGCGTGGTGTTCCGAGATTCTGGTTTTGCCAATGACAGTGTCAAGATCAACGTCGAACAAATCTTCAAGCTGATGTCTCCCGGCACCGAAGTCAAATGCCTTTGATAGGACAGACGATGAGTTTGGAACCTCTCACACCTGATTTTTCTGCGTTGGTGCAGGCGCTGAGCGCCACACACCAGCAGTTGCAGGCGCAGGCCGCCCGCTCGGTGGACACGGCTTTGGTGGTGCGCAACTGGTTGTTTGGCTGGCACCTGGTGGAGTTTGAAAATGCCTCCGCCGGGCGGCAAGAGGTTTATGGCAAAAACTTGGTGCATAAACTGTCAACTGCGTTGAGCGGCCAAGGGATTAAAGGCGTTTCGCCAACCAGTTTGCGTTTATGTCGCAGCTTTTACGTGTCTTTTCAGAAGATTCAACAGACGGCGTCTGTTGAATCTTCTGGTGCCACACCCCAGCCACCCGACTTGAAGGCATTGAAAGACACGCTGTGTTTGGGCTGGTCGCATTACGTGGTGTTGCTTGCGGTCAGCAATGTGCAGGCCCGCAACTTTTATGCGATTGAGGCGCAGCAAGGCAGTTGGGGCGTGCGCGAGTTGAAGCGGCAGGTAGATAGTGGCTTATTTGAGCGCTTGGCTTTGAGCCGCAGCAAAGATGAAGTGAGAGCGTTAGCGCAAGTGGGGCAGCTGGTTGCAAAACCAACGGATGTGATCAAGAACCCCTATGTGCTGGAATTTCTGGATTTGCCGGCGCACCCCACTTATTCAGAGCACCAGCTTGAAATGGCCATCATCGACAAGCTGGAACATTTTTTACTGGAATTGGGCAAGGGCTTTTTGTTTGAGGCCCGGCAAAAGCGGTTCACGTTTGACGAC
>JBKCGU010000002.1:0-83735 GCA_046303055.1 Polaromonas sp. | reverse complement strand
TGTAGGCTTTGGCTGCGACCGTCCAGCCGGATAAAGATGACGCGGTCGGCTTCGTTGTGAATGCGGGCGCGCATTTTGGCCAGCAGAGTTTGCAGCTCGCCCACACTGAGCCAGCATTCGTAAAACGACTTTTGTCCACCCAAAGCGTGGTGTTGCACATCGCGCAGGGCGCGGCGGCGTGTGGGGTTTTCGCTGATGTCGTAACCGACCAGAAACAGGTGGCGTGTGTTCATGCAAGCCAGTGTCTGCTGCTTCGGCCCTGACGCTGCGTTTGGCAAGCTTGCCGACGGGGTGCGGCCTGAGTGGCCGCCGTGCGTTTAGGCGTTACTTAATGCGCTGAGACGGTAGCGGCCTAAGCCCATGACAGTTTCTTTGCCAATGTGCAGTTGTTCTCCCAGTTGCAGCAGTGGCAGCAGCGTTTGCAGTGCGGTGCTGGGGCCGCTGAGTGTGGCGCTGCCGAGCAAGCCGCCCAGGGGCAATTTTTGGTTTTGGGTGGCCGAGTGCCTTTGGATGTCGTGCCACTGCATGTTGCGTGTGCCAAGGGTGCAGGCTTGTGCCTGGGCCATCAGGTCTGGCTGTGAACTTGTGGTTGCGGCACACCGTTGGCCGATGACTTGCTGCCACTGCATTTGGCGTCGCAGCAGTGCGCGCACCAAGCCCGGTGCGTCGAGTTCTTGAGGTTTGAAAACGGGTTTGCCGTGTTGTTGCAGGCGAAACGGTGTAAGCCAGCGCAGGGTAATGTGGGCGTTGGCCTGATTGGGTTGGGCGGGTGTTTCGGGCGCTGCCGACAACACGTCGATTTGGCTGCGTTGTGCGTCCAAAAGTTTGAAAAGGCCAGGCGCAAAGAGTTCTTTTTCGACGGCACTGCGTAGGATGTGCTCGATCAGACCGTGGTGCGCTTGAGTGCCGGGCAAAAGCAGCAAGTCAAAGCTTTGGGTTTGGCCTTCCGCCAATTGGCATGCGCCCAGTGCCGGGGGCTGCACCAGGTAGAGTGGCAGGCCGTCCCTGAATGAGGGGTGTATGGGCTGGGCCGGGGCGGCGGGGTCAAACACGACGCCGTAAGCGCAGCTTTGACGCAAGGGGCAGCCTGTGCATAGGGCTTGTCCGGCGATGCATGCGGCTTTGCGCAAGGCGCGGCCAAAAGCGCCGCGCAGCGTGCTGCCTGCGTAGTGGGGCCAGGCCACGGGTTGTGTGGCCGCCATGGTAACGGTGATGCGGGTGAGGGTGTGCATGGGCTTGGTTTGTGGGGTGGTATCAGGCTTTGGGTTTGACCCATTGTTTGAGGCGCTCGCCCAGGCGGTTCAGGTCGCGCCCAGCCACAACTTCGATGTTCAGGGCTTTGGCCAGGCGTTGCTCTGATTCACGCAGGGGGCGGTAGGTGGCCAGCATGCCGCGTGTGCCCAGGCCCCCTATGCGGCGGCAGTTTTCGGCCAGTTTGTACAGGGTGTCGTTGGCCTTCAGGTCGTCGGCGTTGTTCATGCGGGCGGTTTTGCACTCGACCATGAACAGGCGGTTGCGGGCCATGAAGGCGACGTCGATTTCGTTGGGCTGGCCGCTGTCGCCCAGCACTTGCAGGTTGGCCGCTTTGTCGCGGATGGCCAGGTCGCCCGTGACTTGGCTCACGCTTTGGTAGACGTGGTGCTCTATCCAGCCGCCGTTGGCAAAGCTGCGGGCGGCTTCGGTGGCAAAGACGAGCGCGTCGCCTTGGCGCTTGAGGACCTGGGCCTGTTCAAATTTGAGCAACAGGGCGTCCAGGCCGTGGTGGTCGCGCTGGCGGGGGCTGAGGTTGACGCGCAGGCTGCGTTGCGCTTCTTGGCTCAAATGGTTGAGTTGGCCGATGGCTTCTTCAAGTGAGCCGACGTTGATGAGCAGGTCTTGCAGCAGGGTTTGCCAGGCGGCGTTGGGCTGGGGCCGTTCGATGCCTTCGGCCAGTGTGAAACCGTAGCCGCGCAGGTAGTGGCGCAGGCGCAGTTGTTGGGTCAGTGCTTGGGCGGGGCGGGTTTTGTCGAGCCAGATGATCTGGTCGGTGTCCACATCCACATAAAACGCGGGCCAGCCCGCCGCTTGGGCCACGGCTTGTGCGGCCAGGGCCATGAGTTTGTTGCCACCGGTCACGTTCAGGGCGATAGATTGCCCGTCGCGTTGGGTGGCCACGTCCATCAAGGTGCTCTCCAGTGCGGCCATGTTGTGCTCGTCGGGCAGGGGCACGGTTTGGGTTTTGATGCCCGACTCTTGCAGCACAGCTTGCAGCGCCTGGGCGCGGTGCGCCATTTTTTGGCTGACCAGTAGCACGGCCTCTTTGGGTTTCATGGCGGGATCGAGCGCGGGCAGCAGGTTGGGCGCGGCTTGCTCGGAGACGAGCATGAGGTGAATTTTGGCGGGGGTGGTCATGGTGGATTGCTCAGATGGGGTGTTTGTATTACGATGTCATACGCATCCATTGGGGATGGGTTGAAAGGACTGAAATGAGCACGTTGACGGTGCGTTTGACCGAACGCGAAGAGCGGGATTTGCAATGGGCTTGCGAGCAAAGCGGCAAGACCAAAAGTGAAGTGGTGCGTGAGTTGCTGGCAGAGTCTTTGCGTGGCTACCGTCTGCGTCAGGCTTTGCAGTTGGCCCACGCTGAACTGGGGGCTGCTGCGCGGCAGACGGGCTGGCTGACCGAGGATGACATCTTGCAGGATGTGTCGTGAAGGTGTTTTTGGACACCAATGTGTGGCTGTCGGCCACGGTGTTTGCAGGTTTGTGTGCAGAAATCTTGACCGAGTCGGCCCAGCGCAATTGGCTGTTGACCACGCGCCTGGTGCAGGCTGAGGCGCATGAGGTGCTCAGTCGCAAGTTTCCCCATTTGCCACAGTCACAGGCCATGTTTGATGCGATTTGGTCTGAGGCGGTTTGTGTGCCAGATGTCGATGAACCGGCAGATGACAACGATGCGCGTTTGGTGCGGGCTGCCCAAGAGGCGGGGGCTGTGGTGTTTGTGACAGGGGATCGGCGGGTTTTGGGCTGGGGCGCGCAGGGCGATATGCAAATACTCAGCCCCCGCGATGCTTGGATGCGCTTGTTTGTCAAAAGCGGCGTCAATTGAACGGACCTGTGTCGGCGCAGTGTGTTCACGGCGTTGGTCGTCGTGGCTAAGCGGTTCATGGCAATGCCTCGGCGAATGAAGCCGGGATCATTTGAATCTCAAAGCACTCGAGTCGTGCTTGGCATTGGCGCAGTTCGTCGGCGCTGAGTTCGCGCCCGCGCCAGTGGGCGGGCAGGTCCAGGCTGAGGTTGAAAAACCGTGCGCCTTGGCTGCATACGGCAGCAGCCAAGTGCACGGGCAGGGTGCCGATGACGGTGTCGCCGTACTGGATGCGTGCGGTGTCCAGATGCGTCAGGTGTTGGTCGATGTGCAGGCCTTGCTCTGCGGCCCAGGCTTTGGCGCCGGGGTGGCGGCTGATGAAAAAGGTGGTCATGGGCTGGGCTGGACTTTGACCAATACGCCTTCAGCCACAAAGGCGGTGACTTTGAGGAACTGATTGCCTGTGATTTTTTTGACCATGTCGGCGGGCAGTGTATTGAGCAGTTCCTCGCCTTTGGGTTGAATTGCAACGGCAGTTTGGCCGTCTTTTTCAACGCTGAGCGATTTGTTGGCACGGTTGAATTTGACTTTTGCACCCGTCCAAGCTTGCGCGTTTTGCTGTTGCCGTTCGGCATCCTTTTGTTTGCGTAACTCTCGCTCAGTGTGCTCGCGTTTCTTTGCTACCTCTTGCTGTTTTTCTAGCATGTCCTCCGAGATCATGGCCCCATAGCCCACCGAGGTTTTGGCACCAAAACCCAGCCAAGCAAAGGCGTGTTCAAAGGCTTCGGTGAGCAGCACTTTCCAGCGTTCGTTGGCGGCCAGGTCGGGGGCCAGGTGTTCGAGCTGGGTGGTATTGCACACCACATGGAACGCAAACTGCGATTTGGGCGGCACCGTCAAAAAGCTGATGGGGGTGAGTGCGCCGCTGTCGTGCGGGCTGGTGCTGCCCGCGCCTTTTTTGGCGTCTTCTTGGTAGTAGTGGCTTTGGTGCGGCGTCATGATTTCGACCATGAGGCTGTTGCCTTCAATTTGCGGGATCACGTCCCAAAAGCTGAGCACGCCGCGCAGGTGGTTTTCTCCGTCCAGGGCTTCGCTGCCAAAGAGTACGTCGATGTCGCTGGCGTTAAAAAGGTGTTTGCCTTGTTGGCCATTTGGTTTGTTGTGCTCATGGACTTGGTGGCGTTTGAGGTCACCTTTGGAATGCTCCCAATCGCTGGCAGCCCATTGACCGCTGGCCAGTTCTTTGGCGGCTGTGCGCAGCACGCCTTTGACCCCGCTGCCCGGCAGATAGGGCAGGCCGTAGGGGTTGAGGAAGGCAAAGCCGTTTTCGAGCGGGTGTTCGTTGCCCAGCCCGGTGGTGAACGGGGCCACGGCGGTGGCGTGCAGGCGCAGGCCTTGGGCAGTGGGCATGTGGTCAAAGATTTGGTTTTGACGCTGGAACATGGCTTTGCCGATTTGCTTGTCGGCGGCGCTGAGTGCGGAGGCCTGTTGCAAGGCCGTGACTTTGTTTTCTTTTTTGACTTCGCGCTCTTGCTGCTGCTGGCCACGCACTTCGTAGGCGATGTCGTGGGTGCTCCAGAGAAGTTCTTCACTGCGCTGGTTGGTGCCCCACAGGGGCAGGTACATGCCAAAGCGCAAGCCTGGTGATGCTTGGCTGAAATCTTTGCCCAAGTATTTGGGGACGGCGGCAATGGGCATGTCAGGCTTTCTGGTCTTGCTTCACGCGGGCTGAAGACATCTGGCGCATCCAGCGCAGCCAGGCGAAGGCTTCGGTGGTGATGGCTTGGTAGTTGGCGGGGTTGGCCTTGAGCAGCGATTGCATGAACAGCTCAAAACCGGGGTCGCGGGCGACACCGTTGAAGCGTTGGTTGAGCCAGGTGCGCAGGTGGGTCGCTACCAATTCATTGGCTTTGCCTTTTTCATGGCAAAAGGCCAGCACTTGCATGAGGCCGCTGTTCATGATGAGCGCGGGCAGGCCTTTGGCGATGTTGACGTGTTCTTTGGTGTAGCTGGCACATTGGTTCCACGCGTCTTGGGCCCGCAGCTGCTCAAGCGTGAGGGGGGCTGTGGGCTGGGTGCTCGCTGTTGGCGTTGGGGCGGTGCCGCTGGTTTTGCCGCCAAGGCTCAGGGTTTTGGGGGTGTTCATGTTTGGGCTCCTTGGGCTTAAGCGGTGAGCACCGTGGCGGCCACCAGGCCGCGCCCGGTGGTGGCGTCGCCGCCCACTTGCAGCAGTTGGCTGTGCAGCACGGCTTTCATGTGGGCCATGACGATTTGGGCGTCGAGCTTTTCTTCTTTGGCGCTGCGGGTTTGACTGGCCAAGAGCGGGGCGATCAGCAGCGCTTCGGGCGGCAGGTTTTCGGTATAGAACAGGCCACCGTCGCTGGCGGTGCCGGTGGTGTCGTCGATGCGCACATGGGGCTCGATCAGCATGGCGTGTTGGCTGAAGTAATCGAAGTCGCTGTCGCTGAGCACGACCAAATCTTTGGCCATTTTTTCGCGGAAAAACGCGTAGCCGTCGCCTGCAGGCATGGCGGTTTGGGCCAGGTCTTGGGCGATGGTTTGCAGGGTGGCGCAGGCTTTGTCGGCGGCGGTGTATTCAAAGGCTTCGAGGTGCAGTTGGTTGCCGCTGCTGCCGCCGAGTTGAGTGGCGTGAACCGTGAGGCAGCTGCCTTGCGCCAATTCGGGCAGGGCAGGCCAATGGCGTGCCAGGCCCAGGTGGGCCAGCAGCCGCTGGGCGCGGGCGATGGCTTGCGGGCAGGTGGCGTACACAAAGCCGCCTTTCAAGCTGCGCACCGGCAAGGCCACGGTTTGCGCGTCGCCAAAGCTGACGGCACCGGCGTGCAAATCGGCACTGCCGGACTCTGGGCCAAACAGGCGGTTGATGTGATTTTCGTCGCCGCCCAGGCTTTTGAAGCTGTGGCGTACCGCGCCTTTGATGCCGCTGCCTGCAAAGCAGGGGTGGCCGGTGTGGCGTTCGCGCTGGATGGGGTTATCGATGACGCCAATGGCTTGGCCTGCGCCCATGTGCACGGGGCTGACGGCGTAGAGGAAGACGGCGGCTTGTTGTTCAAACATGTGAAGTCCTTGGAGCTTGAAATGAGTTGTTTGGGGGGGCTGGTGTTGGGCGGTCAGATGCAGTCGTAGGCGGCAAAGGCAAAGCGGTTGAAGCCTTCGGCGCGGCGGTGCGTATCTTCACAGGCATCAGACCAAAAGCCGCGGTCGGCAAGCTTGCCGAGCGCTTCGGGTGTGGCCTGCAATTGGTCGAGCCAATAGACGCTGCCGGTAGGGGCGGCACGCAGCGCGGCTTTGGGTTGCCAGTTGGCCAAGTCCCAGCCCGAGATGGTTTCAGAGCGTGGCACCGTGGCGCAGACCAAGCGGGCACGAACGCCGTGCAAGTTGAGCCAGTGGAGGCCGTCGCTTTCCAGTTGGAAGCCATTGGGCAGCCAGCCTTGGGCAAACAAGCCGGGGGTGCTTAAGACAATTCGGCAACGACGTTCGGATGCGATGGCTTGCAGGTCGGCTTGCGCAGGCTGATGGGTCACGCTTTGGCTGCTGGCGGCGCGTCCGTCACCGCCCAAGCGCAGGCTGCCTTGTGCCGGCAAGGTGGCACCGCGCACGCTGGCCACAAAGCCTACGTCAGGTTTGAAGGCCACAGCTTGAACGGTGAAGAGTTTGCCGTCGTCCGCGCTGCGGGTGTCGGCGTTCAGGCCAATGCCCACGCGCGAGTCGATGGCCCAGAAATCGCTGGTTTTGACGAGGTCGTGTTCGGCGTTGGGCAATTGGCCGTTCAGGTAGCGCTGCCAGCCTGCTTGGCTGAGCCACAGGCCGCTGGCGGCCTTGCACCTTTCGGTTTCGGCCAGCAAGGGCACCTGGGCAAAGCCGCTGGAGCTGAGCAGGCCCGTGTGCGGCGCTTGGGGGCGTAGGCTTTGGATGTGTTTTTTGTCACCGTCTTTGTCGGTCACGACCAGGTCTGCAGGCAGAGCATGCAGGGTTTGCAGCGTGCCGCCTTTGAGTTGGCGGGCCAGGGTGAAGGCGGTGAGTGCAAAGCTGCCGGGTACAGCGGGTGTGCCCAGGCTGGGGTGGGTGATTTGCCCTTTGGCAAATGCGGCCAAGTCTGTGCCGTCGTGCGCCAGCAGCTGGCTGCGCAATGCACCCGCAGCGGCCGATGGCCATGGGGGCACCAGCGATTCGCCGTGGCTGCCGGGGTCGCCAAAGAGTTTGTTGCCGCGCAAAAAGAGCACGTCGAGTGGCTCAATGAAGCGGTGTTCGGTGTGGAGTGGGGTGGCGGCGCTCATGCGGTGGTTTCTGTAGGTTCGGTGAGGGTTGTGCTTTGGCCAGAACGGGTTTCGCGGGCTAGAAATTCGGCCACGCCCATGAAGTTGGCGAGCCAGTTAAGGCCCTTGCCCTCTTCCTTGCGCACTTGTTCGGCGCAGAGTTGGGCCAAGCGTTGCGCCAGTTGGGGCGCTTGTGCGTTCGCATCGCCTTTGGCTTGGCGGTCGAGTTGGTAGGCCAACAAACTGGCAAGCATCTTGGTTGTGGCCGAGTCGGTGGGTTCGGGCAGGTCGCGCATCCACTCCAGGCTGTTGAACACAGCGCGGCTGGAGGTGCCATCAGCACGCAGAAAGCCGATCAGGTCTTGCAGCAGGTCAACGGGTTCGCCCCATTTTTCGGTCAAGTAGAGCGCACCGCCGGAGCGTTTGACGATGGTGATGGAGAAAGCATTTCTGCCGCCCTCGTTTTTGGCGCGTTTTTCGGCCGCGCGCAGTTCTTGCAGTACAGCACCCAGCGGGGCTTGGTGGTGGGCCACGATGGCACCGGTAGACGCAGTGGCGTGTTCGCCCATCATGCGCATGAGGCGGCCGTTGAGCCAGGCAAAGCCTTTGTTGAGCACCAGTTGCTCGCGCACATCGCCTTGGCGGTCGCGCACCATGCCCCAGTCGGTTTGGGCATCTTGGGGGGCGCTGCCGCTGTAGGCGTGGCGCAGGCGCTGCATGGTGCTGAGCAGGTCGGCGGTGGGCAGCATGGCCAGCACGTCGTCGCCGCCGGCGTAAATCACGCGGCCCAGGTGTTCTTGTTCCACCACATGGCGCACCACAATTTGCGAGAAGTCGTTGAGTGCGCCCGAGATGGCCAGGTGCCGGTTGGGGCTGATGGCGCGGGGCTGCTGGCCGTAGGCCTGCAGGGCTTTGTGTTTTGCCGCTTGCGCGTCAAAGCCTTTTTGCACGTTGGGGTGAAAGCTGTCGCGGTAAGGGATGGCGGTGTGGGTGGCCGTGTCGCCCGAAAGAATGGCGCCCATGCGGTCGCCGTCCATCATGATGAGGCTGTAGTAGGTTTCGAGTTTGTCTAGCCCTAAGGTGTTGCGCACGACTTTTTGAGTTTCGGCGTAAGCCGTTTCGTCGTCGCTGTCGCGGGCGGATTCGAGCAAGCCGGGCAAGACTTTGGCGTCGGCAACGTGGTTCTGGTCGTGGCGCATGAGGCGGCGCGGCAGGGCCACCGATTCAGGGTCCAGGTCTTTGCGGGCCTGAGAAAAATCTTGTTGCGCGGGGGCACCCGAAGCGAGCCATTGCTCTAAGTGGCTGGCCAGCGCCATGGTGTGGGTGCTGACCACAAATCGACCGCAGGCTTTGCCCGTGGCTTGGCTGACCTGGTCGGCAAACACGCTGGGCCACAGGCGTTTGAGCGCCGACAAGCCGCCCAGGTGCTCACCGGCTTTGGCCCAGGATTTTTTGGCTTGGTGCACTTTGGCCCACAGCGTGTCTTTTTGCTGCCGGTAAGACTTTTGCAATTGCGCCGGGTCGGTGGTGAGCCATTCGCTTTCGCCGGTGAGGGAGCAGCGCCAGCCGTGTTGTGGCAGTTGCGCAAAGGTGCGCGATGCTTTAGCGGCGGCCAGGGCGCGTTCGGCCAAGTCAAACACCGCCGGGTAGAGCGTGCCGGGGTTGGGCGACCAGAAGGTTGTGCGGTCATCCCAGGGCATGTCGTCTTTGAGCACTTGCCAAGCGGGGCTTGCCAGAAAACCGCTGGCTTGGTCAGGTGCCACACCAAAGAAGGGGGCCATGGCCGCACTCAGGTGGGTAGTGTCGAGGTCGTTTTGTTTGTCGTCGTTGCGCGGGTGGATGAGCGAAAACGGCACAGCGGCCCAATGCACCTCGGGAAAGCCCGCAAGTTGCTCGCGCATTTGTTGGTGGCAGTGTTGCTCTGCCCCAGTGTTCAGGCCTGTGGCGTCGAGCAGGCGCTGGACCACGTCTTGGCCCGTGGACTGCAGCCAGTCGCGCACGGCTTGTTCGCACTGCTGGGCGATGGCTTGCGCTTGTGATGCGGGCACCACGGCGACAAAGCGGTTGGGCAGGGCGGCGCTGAACAGGGGGTTGGCGTCGGTGGCACCCTTTTGCCATTCGCAGTCTTTGAACAGATCTGCGGGCAGGTGCATTTGGTCGCGCAGCCACAGGTCCACTTGCGGGATGCCGCGCAGGCGCGGAAACAGCACGGCGTCTGGCCCGAGCGCTTCGCACAGGGGCCGCATGCATTCCCAAGCCAGGCGCGAGAGCAGGTGCGATCCGGCCCACAGGTCGCTGGTGGAGCGTGCGGCGGCGATGAAGCTTTGCACGGGGCCGAGTGAGACGGTGAGCAAAGCGACTTGTTGTTGCGGGTCGGCCGCCAAGGCTCCGGCAAAAGCACTGGTCAGGTCCAGGTGGTCCCAGATGCTGTGGTCGGGCACGCGGGTGTCGGCGGGCAGTTGGTGCCACAGGGCACCCAAAGTGCCGTTGTCTTGCTCTTCGCTCAACTCGGGGGCAAAGCGCCACAGGGCCAGCAGGGTGCGGCGCATGTCGTGGGGCTGGTCGCCCTGGATGCCCAAAGCTTTGAGCAAGCCCAGATGGTGGTCGAGGCTGCGCTCTTTGATGTCCGCCACTTCGGTGTCTTTGAGTTCGCCCAAGTTGATTTGCTGACCTGTGAGCGGGTGAATCAGTACGGGTTGGCTGCTGAAACGCACTTGTGAGCCAGGGGCCACTTTGAGGGTGACTTCTTTGCCCGTCTTCGTGGTGACGTCCAGCGCCTGCATGGGCCATTGCGGGCGGTCTGCGGCAGCGGCCCACCAGTCGGCACGCTGTACGGTTTTGTACATGCCCGTGGGCAAGCTGGCTTTGAACATCAGGGCGCTGATCGTGCGCTGATCGGTGTCGTCGGTTTCGCTGTAGTTGCGAAGGCCCATGAGGCGGCTGAGCGCCAGCGAGGTGCCGTTTTCGTGGCCCTCAGGGTCGCGCATGAGCACCAGCGCTTTTTCGGCCGGGTCGTGGATGCGGGCGGCAATTTTGGTGTGCCAGACGGTGCTAGGCGTGGTGGGGTGGGTCATGGTGTTCAGGCGGTGATGCGTTTCAAGGTGGCGGTTTGGTCTAGGTGGCTGTGGACCTGATGCCAGATGCGTTCGAGGGTTTGGGTGCAGGAGCCGAATTCAGCGGGCGGCTTGTGTGGCATGTGGAAGACGACCCCGTCCAATTGCCCATCGGTTGTGGGGCGCACTTTGAAGCGCAGGCTGTTGGGCAGGCGGGCGTTGTTGCCCCAGCTGGTGACGGGGTGGTTGGTGACGGGGTAGCTCAGCCAATGGCGGTCTTCCGGGTTTTGTGTTTTGCCGGTCTTGAACACAAATTGGGTTCGCAATGCGATCTTGATTTGGGCCAGTGTTTTCATCAGGCCAGCCCAGTCCTTGTGGGGCTGCGTCTGCCAAATCAACGTACCTTGGCTGTCTGTACCCAAGGCATGAGGCCAGTCCACGCTCAGACATTTGGCGAGGGCTTGGCCAGGTGTTTCGATGTTGGGCATGGTCTGGCCGTCGGTGCGATGCAGGCTGTAAGAGCCCCAGCCGTTGCGGCTGCGACCGCCCACGGTGCCGTAAAGGTTCATGAGTTGGAGTGCTTGGTCCAACGTGATGGCGTGTTCGTCCGGGAAGGCGATGGCGAGTTGGGCTTCTTCCTTGGCTTGGATGGCCGCATTGGCCTTGCCTTGCTTGTCTTGTAATTTGGTGCCGCCTCGACCATCCAGTGGTCCGTATCCCAGGTATGCGTGGGGGCCTACTTGGTGGCGAACCTTTTCAGCTTCCGGGTGGAACACTGTTCCAGTTTCCAGCCTGTCCCAACTTTTCAGCTGCCCCTCAGACCAGTGATTCAGGCGAAGACGAACTTCGCTTTTGCGTGCAGCGGTAGCGACGCGTTTGCCGTCTCGCTCAAAGCTGTCGTTCTCCAGCCAAGCATGCCCAAACAGACGCCCTTCGATGTCGCGCATCTCGCGCACATTGACAGCGAACTGTTCCTGCGCCGCATAAGCCACGCGCCACCATTGGCGCAGCTGGGCTTTAAAGGGTGGGGTTCGCCAGCGGCCACTTTGCGTGGCATCGCCCAGAAATGCGGGTGTGTGAAACTGAATTTGGAGTTGTCGTGTCTGCATTTTTTAAAACTTCTATTGCTTTTGATAAATGTACGTCAGCAAGTGTTTGTTTTTGTGTTTGGCAAGCTTGCCGATGCTTTTTCAGGGTTTGGTGATGCGCACCCGCTGGGCTTGCAGTTTCAAGCTGTAGCCTTGTTGGCGACTTCGAATGCCGATGTTGGTGCGCGCAATTAGTCCGCTCAGAGGTAGTGCGCCGCTGTTGGCTAGCGTCTTTTCCATCTTGGAGAGCTGTTCGCTCACTGTGCCGCCCATGGGTTTGGTCTCTTTCAGGCGGTTGTCCAAGCTGTCCGGGATGTTCATCTCGCCGAGGGCCAAGCCCAGTTCGCGCCGCACCCCGGCGCGCCATTCCGGGTCGTCCACCTCTTTGTGAGGCGCTCGCAGTGGCGGCAACTTCTGTTGGCAGCGCCAGGCCAGTAAGCCGAGCAGGCCCATTTGCATGGGTGGCAATGGAATGCTTTGCTGGTTGATGCGCACACAGGACTGGGCAATGTCAACTTCAAGCTCGACTTGGTCCAGTGCCCGGTTGGCGGCCGACACGGCTTGGGCAAAGCCGCTGTTTTGTCCGGTGATGCTGGCAGGCAGCAGTTTGCGCAAGCGCACAAAGGGGATGTCGCCCAGCCAGACTTTGGCGGTGCTGGCGTCCAGGGGGTCTTGGCCCGGGGCGCGTGCCGGGATGATGTGCGGTGTGGGCGTGGGGTAAAAAAATTCGGGGCGCGATTCAAAAGGGGCCGAGACCAGCACATGCGAGAGTTTGTCTTGCGGGCGGCCCCACAGGCTCATGGCGTAGCCCATGAAAAATCCCATAGTTTTGCGCCCGCCTGCAATCGAGGCGTGAATTTCGGTATCGTCGCTATCGGTCATGCGGCGTACTAGGTCGGCAATGCCATCTGCTGCGCGTTGATTGTCCTCATCGTTTTTTATATCTTGTAGTGGTTCACCATTTAAATCATGAAGAACTTCGATGTGTGATTCGTCAAAGGAGATAGCTGGCAAATTCCATTCGGCGCATAAACGATAGAACCAGCCAGGATTTTTTGATAAAAGCATCAAGCGAGCGTTATCTGCGCCACGTTGTGTCGTGATGAGGCGCACCTCATCAGGTATCCATTTAGTTGCTTGACTTACGCTCAAAGCAAAAACTGTTTCAGTCACTATCTGCGGCGATAGGCCCGTCACGCACAGCAATATGCGACGGACTCTTCGGTGCTGCGCTAATGGCTCTACGGCGTTAGTTTCTTGGGTCATGCTGGCAATATGTCCGACTTACTCAATTCTTGCTATTTTGACAAGCTTGCCGTCATCAATGATTCAGCGCATCGCCTAACGGCATCGAAGTGAATCGCCCTGTGTTTTGAGGAGGCTCAAATCGCTGAGAGGATTGAGTCATGAACAAGTCAAACAAGTTTTCACCCGAAGTTCGGGAACGCGCAGTAAGGTCTGCAAGCAAATAGGGCGAGAGCGCATCACGGTCGCCCGCCGAATCGTGGGCTGGTGCCAGAGCAGTTCCATGCGAACAGACCTTGTGCCCGATGCATTGGAGCAAGCCTTGTATGACCGGCAACCCGAGCGTTGCGATGCCTTGATTCACCACAGCGACAGGGGTTCGCAATACGTGTCCATCCGGTACAGCGAGCGGCTGGCCGAGGCAGGCATTGAACCATCAGTGGGCAGCAAAGGCGACAGCTATGACAACGCCTTGGCCGAGACGATCAACGGCCTGTACAAGACTGAATTTAATCACCGCAGAGCACCCTGGAAAACCAAGGAATCCCTTGAACTTGCCACGCTTGAATGGGTGTCCTGGTTTAACCACCACCGACTGCTGGAGCCCATCGGTTACATTTCCCCCCGCCGAAGCTGAGGAGAAAGACTATCGGCAACTCGCCTGTCAAACCGCTGCTGCGGTCTGACTTAAACCAACGGGCCTCCATGAAACCCGGGGCGATTCACGTTGGTGATTTGGCAGTGAATGATCCCAGAAGGCACAAAGCGGGATCTGAGAATCCCAAATAGCTTACTGCGGTTGCAAACCAATGTCTTTGGCGACTTTTTGCCAGCGCTCGGCCTCAGTGCGCATGAAGGCCCGCAGTTCATCTCGCGTCGAACCCTTGAGTTCCACCCCCAAGGTGGAGAGGCGCTCCCGGACTGCCGGATGGGCCAGTGCGGCGGACGCTTCAGTGCGCAGGCGCTCGATCACTTCGATGGGCGTGGTGGCTGGCGCAACCAAGGCCCACCATTGGTTGATTTCCATGCCTTTGATACCAGCTTCTGCCAAGGTGGGCGTGTCCTTCAAGGCCGGCAAAGTCAATCGCTGGCTGCTGGTCACTGCCAACGGACGGATTTTGTTCGCCGACACCAGGCTGGCGCCGCTGGCCAGCGTGGCGAAGTGCCCGGAAACGATGCCAGCCGCCACGTCGGTCAAGGCCGGGGCCGAGCCTCGGTAGGGCACCAGATTGAATTTGATCTTGCTGCGAGTGGCCAACATTTCGGCCGCGAGGTGGCTGACCGATCCCGACCCACTGTGTGCGATGGCAGGAGGCGCACTCTTGCTTGAAGAGCTTTTCATATACGTTTTGAAGTCCTTGCTGTCAGCGTCCATTCCTGCAAAGAGAATCAGAGGAGATGTGCCGATCATCGTCACAGGAGTGAAGTCGCGCAGCAGGTCATAGGGCACCTTGGCCACAACAGCGGGCGCTATGGCGTGCGGCAGTTCAATCACCGTGATGGTGTAGCCATCGGGCGCTGATTTGGCAGCCGCATCGGTGCCGATCTGGCCTGCAGCACCCGGCCGGTTGTCCACCAATACCGACACCCCCAGGGTCTCGCTCATGCGCTGGGCCATGGCGCGGGCGATGGCATCGGTGCTTCCGCCTGGCGCCCACGGCACGATCAGCTTGATCGGTTTGTCGGGGTAAGCGGCTTGGGATGGGATGGGTACCCAAACCAGATTCAGTGCGACGGCGAAGGCCGATACGAGCGAGGAAAATCGAGACATCAACACACTCCTTTTTTCAAGAACCTGACCAGCTGGGATCGCGCGATGCGTTGGCTGTGAGCATGACCACCACGTGGTCCTGCGCCGCAATTTGCTCTGATTGCCGCAAAGGCAAGACGGCACCCAGTGCAGCGGCGGCACACAATTCAGCATACGACCCCAGCAGGCGACGAGCTGCATAAGCCGCGCTATCGTTCACCACAACGGCTCCGCCTTGTGTGCCACGGGTGGCTTGCCACTGAAGATAGGTGAGCGTGGCGCCAGCAACAGAGAATTGATCGGTCTGGCCCGGATAGCTCAGGCCAAGGTCTTGCTCGGTTTGTGCCTGGCTAAGTCGCGGGAAAGGCTCTACGACCCATATGCGCGGGAGCCGGTCAATTTGCCGAGCCTGCAAAAGCTCCAGGAAACCAGCGTAAATGCCCCAGGCCAAGTCGCCGCGCGCAGTGGGCACCACCACATGGTCGGGCAGGCCGCCTTGTTCCAAACACTCTTGTGCAATGGGCTTGTAGCCTTCAACCGCCAGGGGCGCGCTGCCCAAGGCGGGCAAGTGAAAGTTGGTCAGTGCCAGATAGCCGGGTTTGTTGGCTTGCTCGGCGACAAAATTCCAGCGCCCCGAGTTGTCATCAAAGCTGTGCCGATGCGCTCCGAACGCATCAAGTGCCCGAGCGTATACCTGCGGCGTGCCACTGTAGGTGGCCACTTCACAGCGAAGACCGGCAGCCTGCGCGTAACGGGCCGCTGAAATAGCGGCATTCCCCGATGATGCCAGCACCAGTGTGTGAACGCCAAAATCCAGCGCCTGATTGACCCCCATCGCGCTCATCCGGTCTTTGTGAGAGCCGGTGGGATTGGCTGATTCGTCCTTCAAGCTGAGGCGGCGCAGTCCCATTTGCTGGGCCAACTTGGGACAATCAAGTAAAGGGGTTTGACCTTCTCCCAGAGTGATGCCTTGCAGATACGGCAAGGCAATGGTGGCCTCATCGCCCGGGACGGCTGGCGCGTAGTGGGCCCGCATGCCGACGTAGATTTGCTCCTTAAGACAAGTTGGGCAGGGGGTGTGGATCAACGTCAAGGCGAAGACCTGGCCGCAACGCACGCATTGCAAGCCATCAAGCCTTGGGTTGCGGGTGGCGGTCTGTGACATGGGCTTGACTTTAGTTGCCAGATAATAATTAAACTGTCATATTTGTTATTAATCAATAAGATAATTTATCATGCGGCACACTGAAATTGAATCCTTTCGCGCTGTCATGCTGACTGGCTCCACACACAAGGCCGCAGCGCAACTTGGTGTGACCCAGCCGGCGATCAGCCAGTCCCTCAAACGTTTGCAGGCTGAGGCGGGCATACCCTTGTTCGTACGTACCGGCGCCCGACTCATGCCAACGCCAGAAGCGCATGCCTTGCTCAAGGAAGTGGAACAGATGTTCATCGGCATGGATGCGATCGAACATCGCCTGCGCAGTCTGCGCGACTACGGAGTGAGCCATCTGGACATCAGCGCTTACCCGGCCTTTGGTTTGGGTTTCATGCCCCGCGTTTTATCGCGGCTCAAAACCGCTCGTGCCGCCTCGCCATGGCCACAAACGTCCTTGCAGATATTGAGCTCCAAAGGCGTGCGGGACCGGGTTGCCATGGGACTGTCGGATTTTGGTCTGATGGCCGATGAAATGTCGCCGCAGGGGCTGACCCATTCAACATTTGCAAGTTTCCCCGGCGTGGCCGTGATGTCACAAGCCCATCCGTTGGCAAGATTCAAAACCATACGAACGGAACAATTGGCAGAGGTTGCCTTTTTGGCGCTGAACCCTGAAGACGCATCGCGTCGCAGGCTCGAAGCCCTTTTGGCCAAGAGCAGTCTGGGTCTGCAGGTTGCCGTGCAGACGCCATACGCTGCCAGTGTCTGCGAGATGGCTTTGCAGGGTCTGGGGGTTGGCGTCGTCAACCCGGTTACGGCCCTCGACTACGCCGAACGAGGACTGGTTTTGCGGCGACTTCATACTGAAGTGTCTTTTGCCTGCTTGTTGGTGATGCCGTCCAACAAAGTGCTGTCAGGCATGGCGCAGCAGCTGCTCAGTTTGATGCGTCAACAATTTGCTGAAGATATGAAACGTTTGCAAAAACATCTTCAGGAGGCGTGATTGTGGTGTTCATCGCCTGATTGACGGGGCTTGGTTTTTGGCGGTGGTTTTGGCTGACCAGCAACACGTCCTCTTTGGGCTTCATGGCCGAGTCTTTGCGGGGTTATCGATTGGATGCAGCTTTTTGCGTATCGCAACGGGAATTGATGCGCTGGGGTTTTCAGCATGGGGGGCGGACAGGCCCTAGCCCTTTGCTATTGGCTTGTTTCAGCCCGAATACCCCAGCCTCGGGACTTTCAGGCCGGCTTTTTGCGCCACGCGAATGCAGTCTTTCATGTGTTCTTCACCCAGGTAGCGAATGGCGGCGTAGCCTACCGTGGCGGCGACGATTTGGCCTGCGAAGGGGACGTATTTGGCCAGTTGTTTGGCCGTCAGGCGCAGGCCGATTTTGGTGGCTGCGGCCACCACCAGGTCTTTGCTGATCAGTTTGCCAATCAGAACCGAGCCGACCAGCGCCACGGCTTTTTGCACCTGTTCACGTTTTTGGGGGGGTAGGCTGGCCAGTTGCTGGGGCGTGAGGCCAAACTCCTTGTTGATCTCGGGAATCAGTTTTGACAGCATCGCAGCATCGACCGCCCAGTCCAGGCCGGGCACCGGCACGGCACTGACTGCGCCAGCCAGCAGGGCCCTTTTGTGCAGCAGCTTGCGGCTGCGTTTAACGGCCTCTTGCATGGCTGTGTCATCCAGAGCCATCTTCAGGGATGTGGGCATGAGATGAGCCTCCTGTGCTTCGGCGCTACACCGCTGCGGTTTCAATCTGTTCGGTCAGCGCCAGCCAGCGCTCTTCCAGCTGGCCAATTTCTAGATCAATGGCTTTGACGCGCTTGCCGGTTTGCGCCAGTTCTGCGGGCGCTTTGATGGTGGACAGCTGGGTTTGCAGGGTGTCTTTTTCAAGGTTCAGGGCCTGCATTTGGGCGTCAATTTTGTCCAGTTCTTTGCGCAGCGGTTTGAAGGCCGTGTTTTTGCCTGTCTTTTGGCCCTTTTGGGTGTCTAAAGTGCTTGTATCGCTTTTCTTATCTGCGTTAGATGCTTCTTTTTCGATAGCGGATTTGGGGGGTGGCGCGGCGCTTGCCTTTTTGGCCTCCTCACGCATTTTCTTGGCGTGGTCGAGCAAATACTTCTGGTAATCGTCCAGGTCGCCGTCAAACGGGGCCACACCGCCCTGGCTAACCATCCAGAACTCGTCGCATACAGCGCGCAAAAGCGCACGGTCATGGCTGACCAGCATCACCGTGCCTTCAAACTCATTGAGCGCCATGCTCAGTGCTTCGCGGGTGGCCAGGTCCAGGTGGTTGGTGGGCTCGTCCAGCAGCAGCAGGTTGGGGCGCTGCCACACAATCATGCACAGCACCAGCCGCGCTTTTTCGCCACCGCTCATGCTGCCCACGGCCTGCTTGACCATGTCGCCGCCAAAATTAAAGTTGCCCAAAAAGCTGCGCAGGTCCTGCTCGCGGGTCGGCTGGTTGCCCATCTTGCCGGCGGCCGTGACTTCTTTAACCAAGCGGATCATGTGCTCCAGTGGGTTGTCTGCGGGGCGCAGCACATCGAGTTCTTGCTGGGCAAAGTAGCCAATGTTCAGGCCTTTTCCTTCGGTCATGTCGCCACTGATGGGTGCCAGGGCGCGTGCGACGGTTTTAACCAGCGTTGATTTGCCCTGGCCGTTGGCCCCCAGAATGCCGATGCGCTGACCGGCCAGCACCGACTTGCTGACGTTTTGCACAATCACGGTGGGTGGTGTGCCCTCTGGTGCGTCCTCGGGTGCCGGGTAGCCAAAAAATGCGTTTTGCATGGCCAGCATCGGGTTGGGCAGGTTGGCGGGTTCTTTGAACTCGAAGGTGAAGTCTGCCTCGGCCAGCAGCGGCGCAATTTTCTCCATCCGGTCGAGTGCCTTGACCCTGCTCTGGGCCTGTTTTGCTTTGCTGGCCTTGGCCTTGAAGCGGGCGATGAACTTTTGCAGGTGCGCAATTTTGTCCTGCTGCTTGCTGAACGCCGTTTGCTGTAGCGCCATTTGCTCGCTGCGCAGGTCTTCAAATTTGCTGTAGTTGCCGCCGTAGCGGGTCAGTTTGGCGCTTTCAATGTGTACTGTCACGTCGGTCACGGCATCTAAAAATTCCCGGTCATGGCTGATGACCAGCATGGTGCCTTGGTAACGTTTGAGCCAGGCTTCCAGCCAGACCAGCGCGTCCAGGTCCAGGTGGTTGGTGGGCTCGTCCAGCAGCAGCAGGTCAGACGGGCACATCAGCGCCCGCGCCAGTTGCAGGCGCATGCGCCAGCCACCCGAAAAGCTGTTGACCGGGTTGTCAAGCTCCGAGACCTTGAAGCCCAGGCCCAGGATGAGTGCCTGCGCGCGCGCTTTGGCGTCGTGCTCGCCCGCGTCGTACAGCGCCATGTAGGCGTGCGCCATGCGGTCGCCGTCGCCGCTTTCTTCGCTGGCCGTGACTTCGGCCTGCGCAGCCAGCAGCACGATGTCGCCTTCAATGACATAGTCGGTGGCGCTTTGCTCGGTTTCGGGCATGTCTTGCGCCACCTGCGCCATGCGCCACTGGGTGGGGATGAAGAATTCGCCCCCATCCTCATGCAAGGTGCCGTTCAGCATGGCAAATAACGACGACTTGCCCGCCCCATTGCGCCCCACCAGGCCGATGTTTTCGCCGGGGTTCAGGCTGACAGAGGCGCTGTCAAGAATCACTTTGGAGCCGCGACGCAGCACCACGTTTTTAAGGGTAATCATGTCTTCAACAGTCTAGAAAATGGACGCAAACCGGGACGCGAATTTGCATCCAGCAAACGCGAGTCAGAATTTATGGCAGTTGCTGCTTTGTCAACAGCAACACCTGATCTGGACCACCGCTTGTCTCGAACCACAAAGGCTCCAGCGTGGGAAAGGCGCGTTCAAAGTTTTCGCGCTCGTTGCCTATTTCCAGCACCAGCACCGCATTTTCGCTCATATGCCGTGCAACGGTTAGAAAAAGGCTTCGAATAAAGTCCATGCCGTCAGCGCCGCTGGCCAGCGCAAGTGGCGGCTCGGCCTTGAATTCAGCCGGTAATCCAGCCATGGTGGTGGCGTTGACATAGGGGGGGTTGCACAAGATCAGGTCATAAGGCTCGGAACAAGCCGCCAAACCGTCGGACGCCACCAGCGTGATGCGTTTGTTCATGCCGTGTTTGTCGATATTGATGCGGGCAACAGCCAGCGCGTCGGCGCTGATGTCCGCCGCATCAATCACCACATCCGGGTAAGCCATGGCCGCCAGCACGGCCAGGCTGCCGTTGCCGGTGCACAAATCAAGTACGCGGTGGGTGCTCTGGCTTAACCACGGGTCAATGCTCTCATCCGCAATCAGTTCGGCAATGAACGAACGCGGAATGATGACGCGTTCATCCACATAAAACGGCACGCCCTGTAGCCAGGCCTCGTTTGTCAGGTAGGCCAGCGGCTTTCTGCTGCTGATGCGCGCTCCTAAAAGCGTAGCTACTAGTCCTTGATTTTGTTGGTCTACAGGCCGGTTTGCCACGCCATCGAGGTCATCGAGCGGCAACTTAAGTTGCCACAGCACCAGCCAGGCGGCCTCGTCAAAGGCATTGAGCGTGCCCTGGCCAAAACCGTTCGCCAGACTCAGACCTGCTGCTTCAAGCTGCGCGGCGGCATCTCTGACCAGTTCAATAACAGTCAATGCTTCACATCCAGCGTGATTTCCGTGAACGATGACAGGCACAGCTGGCCTGACTGGGCACAGGCAAGGGCGCGCGTGGGCAGGTAAACGTCAGATGCTTTTTTATCTGCCGTGCGCCGCAAAATTTTGTCCATCGTGCTCATCAGTTCGGCCCTTGAGTCGATTCAGACGTCAGTCGCGAAGCAAGTCATTCAGACTGGTGGTGGCCCGGGTTTTGGCATCGACCTTTTTGACAATGACTGCGCAGTACAGCGAGTATTTCCCGCCAGCTTTGGGCAGGTTGCCTGATACGACGACTGAGCCCGCAGGAATGCGGCCGTAGCTTACGGTGTCTGTTTCGCGGTCATAAATCGGGGTGCTCTGGCCGATGTACACGCCCATCGAGATGACCGAGTTTTCTTCCACAATCACGCCTTCGACCACTTCAGAGCGCGCGCCGATGAAGCAGTTGTCTTCAATGATGGTTGGGTTGGCCTGCATCGGCTCCAGCACGCCGCCCAGGCCGACGCCGCCAGACAAATGCACGTTTTTGCCAACTTGCGCGCAAGAACCCACAGCCGCCCAGGTGTCCACCATCGTGCCTTCATCGACATACGCGCCAATGTTCACGTAGCTGGGCATCAAAATCGCGCCTTTGGCGATGTAGCTGCCGCGCCGTGCCACAGCAGGCGGCACGACGCGAATACCGGTTTCGCGCATTTCGGCTTCGCTCAGGTGGCTGAACTTGGTCTTGACCTTGTCAAAAAAGCCCAGCTCGCCGGCGCGCATGAGTTCGTTGTCATTGAGTTTGAAGCTCAGCAGCACGGCCTTTTTGATCCACTGGTGCACCGTCCACTGGCCCACGGCCTGGCGGGTGGCCACTCGAATGCTGCCGTTGTTCAGCTGGGTGATGGTGCTGTCCACCGCATCGCGTATGTCTTGCGGCGCGCTTTTGACCGAAAGGTTGGCTCTGTCGTCCCAAGCTGCATTGACGAGGGCTTCGAGTTGGGTGTTGTCTGTGGTCATGGGTTTGAAGGTTGGTAAGTTTGAATAAATTGAACAATTCTTTGCGCTGCTTCCACGCATTCGGCAGTTTCAGCCACCAGCGCCATTCGGATCCGGCCCGCGCCAGGGTTACTGCCTTGAAAGTCGCGCGCCATGTAACTGCCCGGCAAAACCACCACATTGTAGGCAGCCAGCAAGTCGCGTGAAAACGCTGCGTCGTCGCCGTTAAAAGCATCGGGCACGCGGGCCCACAGGTAAAACCCGGCATCGGGCAGGGCAACATCCATCACCGCCGACAACATGGGCGTGACCTGGGCAAATTTGGCGCGGTATTGGGCCCGGTTGTCCAGCACGTGTGCTTCGTCTGCCCAGGCGGCGGCGCTGGCTGCCTGCACAATGGGGCTCATGGCGCTGCCGTGGTAGGTGCGGTACAGCAAAAACGGTTTGATGAGCGCCGCATCACCGGCCACAAAGCCGCTGCGCAGACCCGGCACATTGCTGCGCTTGGACAGGCTGGTCATGGCGATCAGGTTTTTAAAGTCATGCCTTTTCAAAAGGGCTGCGGCTTCAAGCCCGCCCAGAGGCGACTCGTCCCTGAAATAAATCTCGCTGTAGCACTCATCCGACGCAATCACAAAGCCGTAACGGTCGCTGAGTTCAAACAGCGTCTTCCATTCATCCACGCCCATCACCGCGCCAGCGGGGTTGCCAGGTGAGCAGACAAAAAGCAATTGGGTTTTGGCCCAAACCGCATCAGGCACAGCTGAATAGTCAACCGCAAAGTTGCGTGCGGCATCGCTGGGCACAAAGTACACATCAGCGCCCGCCAAAAGCGCAGCACCTTCATAAATTTGATAAAACGGGTTGGGGCAAATCACGGTTGCGCCTGACTTGTCAGGGTCAATCACGGTCTGCGCCAGTGCAAACAGCGCTTCGCGCGAGCCGTTTACTGGAAGGATTTGTGTGGCGGCGTCTACCGTTAGGTCATAGCGGCGTTTTAGCCACGCCTGAATCGTTTGGCGAAGCAGGGGCTCGCCCAATGTGCCAGGGTAGCTGGCCAGGCCGGCCAGGCTGCCTGTCAGGGCGTCTTTGATGAGTTGTGGCGTGGCGTGGCGCGGCTCGCCGATGCCCAGGCTGATGGGCTTGAAGGCGGGGTTCGGCGTGACGCCTGCATGCAGCAGGCGCAGCCGTTCAAACGGGTAAGGCTGAAGTTTTGAAAGCAGGGGGTTCATCCCCTGATTATCCAGCTTGTGGCGTTGCCCGAATGTGCCTAGAAGTTGTAGCGAATGCCGAGGCTGGTAGTCGCAATCTTGTCGTTGCCCTGACCGGCGAATTTCAGGCGGTATTCGTCGTACTGCAGCACGGCTGACACGTTGCTGCTGAACATGTATTCCGCGCCGATGCCGTAGTTCACGCCCCAGCCGCTTTCCGTGCCCGAGGCAATGCCTGAGGCAGGGTTAGACGACACGTCGGTGCGGCCGTAAGTGGTGCCAAGCTTGCCGAGCAGGTTAAAAGAGGGGCTGACTGGTAACTTGCCGATCAGACTGATGCTGGTGCCATCGGCTTTGGTGCTGCCGCCTGCGCGGTTAATGCGTTCGAAGTCGGTGAAACCCAATTCCAGGCCGAAGTTCTGATTGAAGTAACCACCACCTTGGATGCTGTACGAGTTTTTCCGCTGGTCAGCGAGAAAATTGCCCTCACCGTTGTTCAAGCGATAGTTTGACAGGCCGGCATTCAGGCCAATGTAAGCTCCGCCCGGTGCGTAGGTCGAGTAGCCGCCACTGGCCGAGGTGTTGCTCTGGGCTTGTGCGCCGCCCGTCATAACCAGAGCTGCTGCCGCCAAAGCGATGGACAATTTGAATGATGTTTTCATGTGAAATCCTTGGGAATGAAGATGCGTTTCGGGAACAATTCAATGTAATCAGCCAGACGCCTTTTTTCTGTAGTCGGTTTCACGAGGCGCCTGTAGGATAGCGGCCAAAACTGGCCTAGCTCTGCGCAGCGGGCTCAGCGGCCTGCCGCATCCACCGGGCGGCTGGCTTCGAACAAAAACCAGGTTCGGCGTTCTGATTCGTCAATGTAGACCTCAATCAGGCTGGCGGTGGCAATGTCCTGGCTGTCGCCGCACACACCGTGCGCTTGACGCAGTCGCGCCGTCACGTTTTTGTTGTCGTCGCACAGCTCGGCCAGCATGTCTGATGGCTCGACGTAATCGGCGTCGTTGTCCAGAATGCGCTGGGTGCGGCTGATGTGGCCAATAGAGCGCAGGGTGCTGCCACCGAGCTTGCGAATGCGCTCGGCAATCGGGTCAGCCATGGCGTAGATCTGGTCGGCCTGCTCGTCCAGCATCACGTGGTAGTCCCTGAAGTGGGGGCCTGACATGTGCCAGTGAAAGTTTTTGGTCTTCAGGTACAGCGCAAACACGTCGGCCAAAATGCCGTTCATAGCCGCTGCCACGTCTTTGGTAGCGGCAGATTTCAGGTCGGTGGGGGTGCGCAAGGGCGCGGCTTGCTGTTTCGGGGCAACAGGTTTTGTCATGGACGGGCTTTCAGAATGTGTTGGATCAAGCCATGATTGGCGCAGTATTGGCGGTATGGCGATGTAGGTTGGGGCGCTTTTGCGCTGACCGCTAAACGCCTGAACTGCTGAAAGCTTGTTATGTTCGCTAGCGAACAAACAGCCACAGTTCAAATGCCTATACTGAGTTGCCGATGCAACACAATCCCAAAAAAATCACCTCCTTGGTGCGCTGAATGGTGAAGAGTGGCAGCGCTGGCAACCCCTGCTGGAGCATGTGGTGTTACCGCTTGGTTATGTTTTGTATGAGCCAGGTACAACCATGACCCACATGTACTTTCCCACCACCGCCATCATTTCATTGCTGTATGTGATGGAAAACGGTGCGTCCGCCGAAATTGCCGTTGTGGGCAATGACGGCCTGGTGCCTGTGGCGATGTTCATGGGCGGGGGCTCCACGCCCAGCCGTGCCGTTGTACAAAGCGCAGGGCACGGCTTTCGCCTGAATGCCAAGCACTTGAAGGCAGAGTTTGCCCGGGGCGAGGCGGTGCTGCACCTGCTGCTGCGTTACACACAAGCGCTGATCACCCAAATGTCTCAAACAGCCGTTTGCAATCGCCACCATGCACTTGACCAGCAGCTGTGTCGGTGGCTTCTGCTGAGTTTGGACCGGCTGGAAGGCCCCGACCTGGTCATGACCCAGGAACTGATCGCCAACATGCTGGGCGTGCGCCGCGAGGGCGTGACCGAAAGCGCCAGCAAGCTGCAAAGCGCGGGGCTGATTCGCTACGCCCGGGGCCGCATCACCGTGCTGGACAGGCTCGGCCTGGAAAAGCGAAGTTGTGAGTGCTATGGCGTGGTTAAAAAAGAATACGCCCGCTTGCTGCCAGCAAAAAAAGCCTCCTAGCACGGTCACGTCGTCCATGGCCGCGTCGTGGCCGTTGACCTTGGCGGCTTGTGCTGTATGTGCGGTAGCAGGCAGTCATTGAGCCGGGTTTGCTGTATCTTGGTGCATCGTTCAAGATTGCCGCGATCAATATCCAGGGCAGTAGGACCGTGGCTCACCCCTTCAACTTGGAGGGCAGCAGCAGACCAGAGACTTCTCCATGACCCCTGCTTCTTTGAAGTCAACCGCCCCCGGCAACCACCTGGTCAATTTGCTCCCTAAAAAAGACAGGCTGCGGTTCATGTCGGCCTGCG
Organism: Polaromonas sp.; assembly: GCA_046303055.1. GTDB lineage: Bacteria > Pseudomonadota > Gammaproteobacteria > Burkholderiales > Burkholderiaceae_C > Polaromonas. Next base: position 58,721 of record JBKCGU010000002.1, on the reverse strand, counting down.
ATCTGATGGATTTGCCTTTGGCTCAAGTGCTGAGTGACCCAGGCAAGCCGACCAAGTATGTGTATTTCCCGACCGCAGGTTTTGTCTCATTGATCGCCATGGTCAAGGGCAGTCCCGGTGTCGAAGTTGGCATGGTGGGCCGTGAAGGCATGCTGGGTGTGCAGCTCGCCTTGAGTGTGGCGACAGCACCGTTGCATGCGCTGGTGCAGGGCGAGGGCAAAGCCCTGCGCATGTCTGGCAAGGCCTTCAAGGCTGAACTTTCGGCCAGCCCGGCGCTGCAAAGCACGTTGAACCGCTACCTGTATGTTCTGATGGCGCAACTGGCCGAATCAGCCGCCTGCGTGCGCTTTCATCAGATTGGCCCCCGGCTGGCGCGCTGGCTGCTGATGAGCCAGGACAGGTCGCAGGCCAGCAGCTTTGAGGTGACGCAGGAGATTTTGGCCTTCATGCTGGGAGTGCGGCGGGTGGGCATCACCCAGGCCGCTGGTGCGATGCAAAAAAGTGGCCTCATCAGCTACAGCCGGGGCAAGCTGACCATTCAGAACCGTCAGGGCTTGCTGCGGGCTGCTTGCGGCTGCTACGCTGCTGACCTGAAGACCTACGCGGGACTGCTGTAGGCTCACTGGCTTGGCGTTTCGGTTCAAAAGAGCACCCTTGAATCAGTCTTCAGGCCATTTTCAGGTGCCACACAGGCCATTGAGCCAATGAACAGGTGCACGAGCCGCTGTTCAACCAACGGCTATCATCTTCAGCGCTGCGGCGCAAACCAGCCGTCCTGACGGTTTTTCTATGTGCGGTGTCGCACAGACGGTATGATGATTGCGACCCTAGTATCTTCGTACTACTTTGTCATGCAAGCTGCTCGGGCCACCACGTGTGCTTGACTACACGTCATTTCGCGGCATGTCCGGCAAAACAACTCACCGAGAACCGTTTATGCCCACGACTACTGCTGATCAATCATCTCTTTACTCTTTGGTCTACACGTCAAACGCCATCCGGCCACTGACAAAAAGTGACCTTGAAGATATCCTCAGCGCAGCAAGGACAAGAAACTTGAACGAGCAGGTCACAGGTTTGTTGCTTTTCATCGATGGCAAGTTCATGCAGTATCTTGAAGGTCCGAAAGCTGGCGTTCTCAAGGTATTTGATCTCATCAAGATAGCAAGTTTGCACCGGGACATTGTCGAAATCAGCCAGCAGCCACTGGAACGCCGCGAATATGGGGATTGGTCTATGGCGTTTTTGGCAGATGTGGATGCGCATGTTGTGCCGCGTGCCATGGCGGACGCTCCACTCATTGACAGGCTGGATGCTGAAACCACCGACGCATCAACACTGGCGCAAACCCAATTGGCTGATTTTTGGAAAAAGAATTAGTTTCCCAGCCAATCCTCCCCCATTAGCTGGCAACGCCAAGGTCTGTGATCTAACGGCATCAGGTTTTAAGCGCTTAAATGCAACAAAACGGGAAAAGCGCTCTTGCAGGCCGGCTTTAGGAACACTCCAGGCTTATGAAACATTTAATGCATGTTTAAGCAGCTATCTAATCAATAGCACTCATTTTTCGACTGGATAAAAAAGGAGCAACCGCCGTAACATTTTGTACTATGTTCGCTATAGAACAGACCCTGACTTGGCGTGCTTGTTCAATAGGGCATACCCAAATTCGGGTGTGCGTTACAAGGGAGGCTTTTCATGATTCGTCTTGCCAGCTTGCCACCCAAGCACGTGACCAACATGCGGCAGTCGGTGCTTGACTTGTTCCGCAGCAAAAACTCGTCAGCATTACCGTTACAAGTGACGCAGCCCATCATGCACCGCCCCATACCCGCACCAGAGCCCAACCCAGAACCCAACCCCGGCCCCGACTGCTCGACGCCGTCCGCAGGCAACTGCCACACCGGCGCCAACCACATTTCGACCGAAGACTGGGATCAACTTTTTCAGGCGGTGCAGTCCAGGCTGGCGCATTGTGTTGACGACGCCCTGTACAGAAGCCAGCAGCTGGTGCCGTCCGATAGCCTGGCCATGACAAAAGCAACAGTACTGGAGTGCCTGGGCGACTTGAGGCGCCTGCATGCGTCTCTGACAATAGAGCGCCAGGCGGGGCAAGAGCACCAGCGGCACCAGCAGTACGTTGAACTCGAAAAGCAGCAGCAGTCTTCAGGGCGGGCGGACCATTGACCGTCCTGCAGGGCTTTGCGGCCGTGCCCGAGATCACATCAGCGGTGCGCTGGTTGCTTGCATGTTCACTGCCCTGCGAGCTAACCGTATCGGAGTTCGCAGCAGATTCGCCGTCAGTCAGGCGCAGCGCCTCAATGTCACAAATCAGGCGGATTTTGTCTGTGCGCTGGCGCGCACAGACAACACGGTGCTGTTTAACAAAATGCGCCTTTAGCCCAATAAATACAAAGGCAAGAGGCGCTTATCCTAAAAAAAGCGTTGACCGCTAGTCAACATCTCACAGACCGCATGAACACTCAGGTTTTGCGCTTCGCTGGCTTGGGCCTCTTGGGTGACGGCGCATCCAACTGCTTTTTCTAGGATGATTTGCATAGCGGTCTTTTTGTCCAGGCTTAAAACAGTACGCGGCTGCGAATCGTGCCCGCCACGTCTGCCAGGCTGGCCAGCGCCACATCGGAATGCGCGGCGTCAATGTCGATCACCACATAGCCAATGTCGCCATGGGTTTGCAGATACTGCGATGCAATGTTGATGTTGTTGGCGCCAAACACGGTGTTGATCTGCTGCAGCACGCCAGGCACGTTGCGGTGGATGTGCAGCAGCCGGTGCTTGCCGGGGTGGGCGGGCAGGGCGACTTCAGGAAAGTTGACTGACGACGTGGACGTGCCGTTGTCAGAGTACTTGACCAGCTTTTCAGCCACCTCAATACCAATGTTTTCTTGCGCCTCGATGGTGGAGCCGCCGACGTGCGGCGTCAAAATCACGTTGTCGAATCCGCGCAGGGGTGACTCAAACGGCTCCTTGTTGCTGCTCGGTTCGAGCGGGAAAACATCAATCGCTGCGCCCAGCAGTTTTTTGGCCTTCAAGGCTTCGGCCAGGGGTTCAATTTCAACCACCGTACCGCGCGAGGCATTGATCAGCACGCTGCCGGGCTTCATCGCGGCGATTTGCGCCGTGCCCATCATCCACTGGGTGCTGGGCAACTCGGGGACGTGCAGGGTGACAACGTCTGACATGGCCAGTAAATCGTTGAGCGTGGGAATCTGTTTTGCATTGCCCAGCGCCAGCTTGGTCGCCACGTCATAAAACACCACCTGCATGCCCAGTCCTTCAGCCAGCACCGAGAGCTGGGTGCCGATGGAGCCATAACCGACGATGCCCAGCGTTTTGCCACGAATCTCATACGCGTTGTCGGCTGACTTGAGCCAGCCGCCCCGGTGCGCGGCGGCGCTTTTGGCCGGAATGCCGCGCAGCAGCAAAATAGCCTCGGCCAGCACCAACTCGGCCACCGAACGGGTGTTTGAAAACGGCGCATTGAACACCGCAATGCCGCGTTCACGGGCGGCGTCCAGGTCAACCTGGTTGGTGCCAATGCAAAAGCAGCCGACAGCCGCCAGCTTGTGGGCATGTGCAAAAACGTCAGCCGTGAGCTGGGTACGGGAACGAATCCCGACGAAATGCGCATCTGCAATTTTGGCCAGCAGCGCGTCGCCCTCCAGCGCGCCGCTGATGCTTTCGATGTTGCTGTAACCGGCTGCCTGCAGCGACTTGATGGCTGAGGGATGAATGCCTTCAAGCAATAAAAACTTGATTTGTGCTTTGTCGAGTGATGTTTTGGTCATCTGCCAAGTATCAGGCAAAGCGCATGAACCTGATGGGCTTAAGGCCTCCTGCCTTTGTAGGCTGCCCAGACTTTTTGTGCTGTTGCACGGAGCTGGCGCTTAAATTGTCGCACTGCACGCCATGTTGCTGAATCGCGGACTCGTGCAAGTACGCGGTCTTTCCAGCGCTTCCATGGAAGGTACAGACGTGCAAACCATGTCAGGCGCATGAGTGCAGGCTCTGTCAGTTGAAACAGGCGTGCGGCCAGTGCTGTGCCAGAGATTTTGGCGGTAATGACCAGCGTCAGGCCCATCGCCATGTGGCCCTGACTGAACATATACAAGGCTAAAAACTTGATGGGTATGAGGGTGAGGACAGGCACACCAAACGCCAGCAGCGCAGCCCATGGCGGCAGGCGAGTAACGATGCCTTCAAGCTTGGCCCATAGCGGCCATTGTCCCAGCCTCGCGAATGCCCTGGCCAGTGGCTCCCAGCCCCATTCTTCAAACAGCAGCACCAGCAAGACCGGAGCCAGCAAGATGCGGCGCAGAGTTCTCTTGACAAAGTTCACTTCGATGAAGTGGTCACTTTTCTCAAGATATCAAGCCTGCACTGCACGCTGACCGCCTGCATGGTTTTGCCAGTCCGTGTATCACACGCCGCTGGATTGACTTGCGGCGTCTTTTCTTGCCGTTGTCTCAACCGCATCAACCGTTGCTGAGCGACTTGTTGCGTAGCAAGGCATCGTCATGCTGGCCCCAGTAGGCCGCATTGCTGTTGTCGGATTGCTCCAGTCGTTCCAGCAGCAGCCTTTCGGTTCGCACCAGACGCCTGTCGAGGGCGGTAACCGTGTCTGTTTCACGGTTCGTGGCCAGCGCCGTCTGGGATTGAAGGTAGCTGCGCAGCTCGGTGAACCGGGATGTTTCGGCCTGGTCAGCCAGCACGCGCTGCGCTGACAACTCTCTGGCGTATTGGCGGGTTTCTATCAGCTGGGTGCTGTGCATGTAAATGGTGGCGACCAAAAAAATCAGCGCCAACGCCACGACCAGCATCAGCATCAAGAGCCCTAGCGGCAACTGCATGCTGGTAAAGCCCAGGTTCAACGTGCTGGAGCGCGTGATTTCCTCCACGTTGAGCTGCGCAAACACGGCCAGCAGCACGATACCCGTGACGAGGAGGAGGATTTTTGTGCGCATGATCGCCTTCAGTATTTCAGAGTTTCGATGCCTGTATTGTTCAGTCAGAGGTGGATTTTTGCTGTGGGACAATGCCCAGCCGCATCGTCAGTTGGCGCATCCGCAAGCGCTCCACATCACATCTTTATGCAAGCCATCATTCGCCAAATCGCCCTCGAAATCAACGTATCAGACCACCAGGTCAAAACTGCCATAGAGCTGCTGGACGGCGGGGCGACCGTGCCTTTTATTGCCCGTTACCGCAAAGAGGCTACCGGCGGCCTGGATGACATTCAACTGCGTGAACTCGAGCACCGGCTGGGTTACCTGCGCGAGCTGGCTGAGCGGCGCCAGGCTGTGCTTAAAAGCATTGCCGAACAGGGCAAGCTGACGCCTGAACTGCGCACTGCCCTGGAGCAGGCCGCCACCAAACAAGACCTGGAAGACCTTTACCTGCCGTTCAAGCAAAAACGCCGCACGAAGGGCCAGATTGCCCGTGAGGCCGGCCTGGAGCCCTTGGCAGATGCGCTGTTTGCCGACCCGATGCGGGTGCCGCAGGATGAAGCAGCTGCCTATGTGAAGCTTGAAAAGAACGAGCAGGGCGATGACTTCACCACCGCGCAGGCAGTGCTGGACGGAGTACGCGACATTTTGAGCGAGCGCTGGGCGCAAGACGCTGCACTGGTGCAAATGCTGCGCAGCTGGCTGTGGGCTGAGGGGCTGTTCAGCTCAAAACTGGTCACCGGCAAGGATGAACATGCGCCTGACAACGCCAAGTTTAGGGATTACTTTTCTTACGACGAGCCGATGGCCCGTGTGCCTTCGCACCGGGCGCTGGCGGTGTTCAGGGGGCGTGGGTTGGAGATTCTGGATGCCAAGTTGTTGCTGCCCGAGCCGCTGCTGCCTGCGGATGCACCCGTTAATGGGCTGCAATTTTCCGCCGGGCCGCCCCAAGGAAAATTAGCCACCTCGGGGGGCAGCGCAGGACACGATAGTGCCAAGCGTGGGGGCCAGCCTGTGTCATTGGCGGAGGGAAAAATCGCCTTGCACATAGGCTGGAGCCACAAAGCCCGCCCTGCCGACGACCTGATTCGCAAATGCGTGGCCTGGGCCTGGCGCGTCAAGCTCAGTTTGTCGCTGGAGCGCGATTTGTTCACCCGGCTGCGCGAGGACGCTGAAAAAGTCGCCATCAAGGTGTTTGCCGACAACCTGCGTGACTTGCTGCTGGCCGCACCGGCGGGGCCGCGCGTGGTGATGGGGCTGGACCCTGGCATTCGCACCGGCGTCAAGGTGGCGGTGGTAGACGGCACTGGCAAGCTGGTGGACACTGCGACCGTCTTCCCGCATGAGCCGCGCAAGGACTGGGACGGCTCGTTGCACACGTTGGGCAAACTGTGTGAAAAGCATGGCGTGAACCTGATCGCTATCGGCAACGGTACAGCCAGCCGCGAAACCGACAAATTGGCGGCAGATTTGATGAAAATGCTCCAAAAAGGCCAAAATAGTCCATTAAAAACACCTCCAGGCCAATCAATTCATGGGCTAGTAGCTACTGAAATAATAGCGCCTACCACCATCGAAAAAGTGGTGGTCAGCGAAGCAGGCGCGTCGGTTTATTCAGCCAGCGAGTTTGCCAGTTCAGAAATGCCCGATGTGGACGTGAGTCTGCGCGGTGCGGCCAGCATTGCCCGCCGCCTGCAAGACCCGCTGGCCGAGCTGGTCAAAATCGACCCGAAATCCATTGGCGTGGGCCAGTACCAGCACGACGTGAACCAGTCAGACCTGGCGCGCAGCCTGGACACGGTGGTTGAAGACTGCGTGAACAGCGTTGGCGTGGACCTGAACACAGCCAGCGTACCGCTGCTGGCGCGGGTGTCGGGCCTGTCGCAGACCGTCGCCAAGTCCGTCGTGCGCTGGCGCGACGCCAATGGCGCGTTTGCAAGCCGGGCTGACTTGCTGAAGGTGACGGGCTTGGGCGCCAAAACCTTTGAGCAAAGCGCGGGGTTTTTGCGTTTGCGAGGTGGCGACAATCCGCTGGACATGACGGGCGTTCACCCGGAAACCTACGCTGTGGTGGAGCGCATCATGCAGCACACTGGCAAACCGGTAGCCGAGCTGATGGGCCGGGCTGACATGCTCAAAACCCTCAAACCCGAGCTGTTTGCCAACGACAAGTTCGGCGTGATCACGGTCAAAGACATCTTGCTGGAACTGGAAAAGCCAGGCCGCGACCCGCGCCCCAGCTTCAAGGTGGCCCGCTTCAACGATGGCGTGGAAGACATCCGGGATTTGCGCGAGGGTATGGAGCTCGTTGGCACGGTCAGCAATGTGGCGGCCTTTGGTGCTTTCATCGACATCGGTGTGCACCAGGACGGCTTGGTGCACGTCAGCCAGCTCAGTCACAAGTTCACAACAGATGCCCGTGAGGTCGTTAAAACCGGCGACATCGTGACCGTGCGAGTGACTGAAATTGACGTGGCGCGCAAACGGATTGGCCTGACGATGAAGCTGGGAGAGCCGCCTGCACGTCGCGATGCTCCCCGAGACAACCGCTTTGAGGGCTCACGCCCCGGTGTCCGTCAAAACCACAACCGCGCCAGACAAGACACGCCGCAGGCCGCGCCATCCGCCATGGCTTCGGCCTTTGGCAAGCTGGCGGGATTGAAGAAATAATCAGCCCGCCCGCATCTGCAAGCCAAGAGCTTTATGGCTTTGGCACCACCACAATGGTGTTGCCGCCGCTACCACTGCTGCCGGTGCGACCGGTAGCGCCAGTTGCCCCCGTGTAGCCGGTATCGCCCGTGGCACCCGTTGCGCCTGTGCCACCTGTGGCACCTGCGCCGCCCGTGCTTCCAGTTGCGCCTGTATAGCCGGTGTTGCCCTGGTTGCCGGTAGCACCCGTAGCGCCTGTGTAACCGGTATTGCCAGTGTCTCCTTGGGCTCCGGTGTAGCCCGTGTTGCCCTGATTGCCCTGCGGACCCATGGGGCCGGTACAGGCGCCCAGACCCAGCAGTGAAACCAGAAGAAGTGACGTCGTTGTGATTTTCATATCGATTCCTGTAAGTTGTATCGGTTGCCTCACCATGTGGCTTGGCCGACAGTCCCATATGAACACGTGGACAACCGGCTAACGATGGATGTTGGCCGCGCAAGGCGGTAGGACAACACTGCGCTTGTTTGTGACGGGTTCAGCGGGCAATGGCCGCCCAGTTGTGCCTTAACATCTGCGCCATGCAAGCGCTTCGCATTTACGCAGGCCCCAAGGCCATCCAGCACATCGCCCAAAACGGTTTGCAGCCGCAAGATGTTGGCGTGATACCCGCCGCAGCGGGTGGCCCCAAGGGTTTGATTTTGGGACCGCTGGACCGGTTTATTTTTGGTGACTGGCTGGCCGGGTCAGACCATGACGTGCATCTGGTGGGCGCCTCGATTGGTGCATGGCGCATGGCCACGGCTTGCCTGAACGATCCGGCGAAGGCTTTCAGGCGGCTGGAGCATGACTACATCGGTCAGCACTACGAACTGCAGCCCGGCCAGAAGCGGCCCACCGCTGAGTTTGTGAGTGAGCAGTTTGGGCAAAGCCTGCAAAGCTTTTACGGTGGCCGGGTGCAGGAGGTGCTGGGCCATAGCCGCTACAAGCTGCACATCGTGACATCACGCGGGCGGCATATTTTGGGTCGTGAGCACAAGGTGGTCACGCCGCTGGGCTATTTGGTGGCATTTTTAAGCAACGGCGTGCACCGCAAAGCGATGGGCGCGTGGCTGGAGCGGGTGGTGTTTTCCAGTGCTGGCGCGGCGCTGCCGTTTGCCACGACAGACTACCGAACCCGGCAAGTCCAGCTCAGTAAAGCCAACTTTAACCCCGCGCTGCAGGCCAGCTGCTCGATTCCATTTATGCTGCGCTCGGTCACAGGCATTCCAGGTGCGCCGCCTGGGGCGTACTGGGATGGCGGCATCACCGACTACCACTTGCATCTGAACTACCCGGCCGCATCCAAAGGGCTGGCGCTGTATCCACATTTTCAAAAATCAGTGGTGCCCGGCTGGCTGGACAAAGGCTTGAAGTGGCGGCACAAAGCCACCCCGTTTTTAGACCACATGGTGTTGCTGGCACCCAACCCCGATTGGGTCAAAACCCTGCCGAACGGCAAGCTGCCTGATCGTCAGGACTTCACCCGCTATGGCGCAGATTTGCAGGGCCGGGTCAAGGCCTGGAGCCGAGCAGCATCCAGCAGCGAGCAATTGGCCCATGAATGGCAAAGCTGGCTTCAAAGCCCCGACCCAGCGCGGGTTCTGCCTATCTAGGGCAGACGGTCACCCCGGAGTCAACCCAGTTTTTTCATCAGCACCTGGGACTTGCGGTCCCAGTTGTACTTGCGCTTGCGGGCGTCGGGCAGCCAGTCCGGGTCCATCTGCACAAAACCGCGCTTGATAAACCAGTGCATGGTGCGCGTCGTCAAGACAAAAATGCTTTGCAAACCAGCAGCCCGGGCGCGCTGCTCGATGCGTTTTAAAACCTTTTCACCATCGCCCTGACCCTGCGACTGTGGCGATACCGTCAGGGCTGCCATTTCAGCGGTTTTGGCCTCGGGGTAAGGGTACAGGGCGGCGCAGGCAAAGATCACGCCGTCATGCTCAATGATGGTGTAGTTGCTGGCGTCGCGTTCTATCTCGGTCCGGTCGCGTTTGACCAGCGTCCCGTCTTTCTCGAAGGGTTCGATCAATTGCAGGATGCCGCCCACGTCGTCGGCAGTAGCCTCGCGCAGCTCTTCGAGTTTTTCGTCAATCACCATCGTGCCTATGCCGTCGTGAACGTAAATCTCCAGCAGCAAGGCGCCATCGACCGAAAACGGCAAAATATGGCTGCGTTCGACGCCTGCTTTGCAGGCCTTGACGCAGTGCTGCAGGTAAAACGCAGTGTCAGTCGGTTGGGTGGGCGTGGTCAGGCTGGCCAACAGCTTTTCAGCTGCTGCCAGTGGCAACTCAGTATCCACCGGATTGTCGTTACTGGCAGGCGCATCCGGGTTCATGCGAATGCCGGGGACTTCTGTCAAAAAGATCAGTTTGTCGGCCCCCAGTTCAATGGCCACGCTGGTGGCAACTTCTTCCATGGTCAGGTTAAAGGCCTCGCCTGTCGGCGAAAAGCCAAACGGTGACAGCAGCACCATGGCATCAAAGTCCAATGTGCGGTGAATGCCCAGAGTGTCGACTTTGCGTACCAGACCGGAATGCTTGAAGTCCACGCCATCGACAATGCCGACCGGCCGGGCTGTGATGAAGTTGCCAGATATCACCCGCACCGTCGCCCCAGCCATCGGCGTGTTGGGCAGGCCCTGGCTGAAAGCCGCTTCAATTTCGTAACGCAATTGGCCAGCGGCTTCCTGTGCGCAGTCGAGCGCCACCTCGTCGGTGATGCGCATGCCGTGAGAGTATTTGGCCTCATGGCCCTTGGCGGCCAGTTGCTCATTGACCTGTGGCCTAAAGCCATGCACCAGCACGATTTTGACCCCCATGCTTTGAATCAAGGCCAGGTCTTGTGCGATGTGCTGCAGCTTGCCGGCGGCGATGGCCTCGCCCGCAATACCGACCACAAAGGTTTTACCCCGATGCGTGTGGATGTAAGGCGCAACCGAGCGAAACCAGGGCACGAAGGTGAAGTTGAAGACGGCGGACATGGGCGGGCGTTCTCTGGACGGGCTAGGAAATGAAGTGTACGGCACGCCACCGGGCTGATTTGTCCAGCGGCACGCTTGCAAAGCTGTTGATAATAAGGAGCTTTGAATGACTCTCTTTTGCCGACTGAAACACCGCCCTTGCTGAACATTGAGTTTCCTGAATCGTTGCCGGTATCCGGCAAGCGCGACGAAATCACGGCCGCCATTGCTGCCCACCAGGTGGTGATTGTTTGCGGTGAAACCGGCTCTGGCAAAACCACCCAGTTGCCCAAAATTTTGCTGGCCATGGGGCGCGGCAAGCTCAATTACCCGGCGGGTCAGCGTGCCAGGCTGATTGGCCACACCCAGCCCAGGCGCATTGCCGCCTCCAGCGTGGCCAAACGCATTGCCGAAGAGCTGAAAACGCCGCTCGGTGATGTGGTGGGCTTCAAGGTTCGGTTTCAGGACCGATTGAGCCGCGATGCGTCCGTCAAGCTCATGACCGATGGTATTTTGCTGGCCGAAACACAAACCGACCCGCAGCTCTTGGCCTATGACACCATCATCATTGACGAGGCGCATGAGCGCAGCCTGAACATCGACTTTCTGCTCGGCTACCTGCGCCAGTTGCTGCCGCGCCGGCCGGACTTGAAAGTCATCATCACATCGGCCACGATTGATGCCAACAGGTTTGCTGAGTATTTTGCGAGCATGCCACGCGCGCAGCCGCAGGGGCACCCGGTTCCGGCTCCGGTCATCATGGTGTCGGGGCGCATGTTTCCGGTCGAGCAAAGATACCGGCCCTTCGAAGAGTCGCGCGACTACGACCTGAACAACGCGATTGCTGACGCGGTAGACGAGTTGTGGCTCAGCCCACACAGCGCCGGCGATATTCTGGTTTTCTTGCCGGGTGAGCGTGAAATCCGTGAAGCTGCTGACCACCTGCGCAAACATCTGGCGCATCAGCCCCTGAATCGCGGCGCTGATGTACTGCCGCTGTTTGCACGCCTGAGCCCGGCCGAACAAGACCAGATTTTTGCCAGCCACAACAATCGCCGCATTGTGTTGGCCACCAACGTGGCTGAAACATCGTTGACGGTGCCTGGTATCAGATACGTCATTGACGCAGGCACAGCGCGCGTCAAGCGCTATAGCTTCAGGAGCAAGGTTGAGCAGCTGATGGTCGAGCCGATCAGCCAGGCGGCTGCCAACCAACGCGCCGGGCGCTGCGGCCGGGTGGCTGACGGCATTTGCATACGCCTGTATGACGCGCAGGACTTTGCCGGTCGCCAGCGCTTTACCGACCCCGAGATTTTGCGCAGCTCGCTGGCCGCAGTGATTTTGCGCATGAAGGCGTTGCACCTTGGCGCGATTGAAGACTTCGCCTTCATTGAAGCGCCCCAGCGCCGCGCCATGACGGACGGCTACCAATTGCTGGCCGAGCTGGGCGCGGTGAACGACGACAACGAACTCACGCCGGTGGGTCATACGCTGGCCAAGCTGCCGCTGGACCCACGCGTCGGCCGCATGATTCTGGAGGCCAAAAGCCGTGGTGCGCTGGACGAAGTGCTGGTGATCGCCAGCGCCTTGAGCGTGCAGGACGTGCGTGACCGCCCGATGGACAAGCAAGCCCAGGCCGACCAGGCGCATGCCAAGTTTGATGATGAAAAAAGCGAGTTCGTCGGGTATTTGAAGTTGTGGAAGTGGCTCGGTGACGCCAGGGGCGGACACGACGCGGCGGGAAATTCGACGCACAAGCTGACCAACCGGCAGCATGAGAATTTGCTGCGAGAAAACTTCATCAACATGCGCCGGGTCCGTGAATGGCGCGACATTCATTCCCAGCTGATGGGAACCATCGGCGAGCAAGGCTGGGAACTGAACAAAAAAACCGCCAGTTATGAGCAACTGCACCAGTCCATGTTGTGCGGCTTGCTGGGCAACCTGGGCCAAAAAAGCGATGAAGAAGACTGGTATCTTGGCGCAAGAGGCATCAAGTTTTACCGCCACCCCGGTGCCAAGCTGAGCAAAAAACCGGGCCGCTGGATTGTGGCTGCCGAGTTGGTGGAAACCACGCGTCTGTTTGGCCGGGGCATCGCCAACATCGAGCCTCAGTGGATAGAGCAGGTGGCGGGGCATTTGCTTAAAAAACAGCTGCTGGACCCGCATTGGGAGAAGAAAGCGGCACAAGTCACTGCGCTGGAACGGGCGACGCTTTACGGTCTGGTGGTTTACAGCGGGCGGCGCATCAATTTCGGCCGGGTGGACCCGGTGGCGGCACGCGAGGTGTTTATCCGGGAAGCGCTGGTGGCTGGCAATTGGGATACGCCGCTTGGTTTTTTAAAAACCAATGAAAAGCTGATTGCGAAGGTACAAGACCTGGAGCACAAGGCACGCAGGCAAGACGTGCTGGTCGATGAAGAGCTGATTTACGCCTTTTATGACCAGCAACTGCCAGCCGATGTGTGCAGCGGCGCAAGCTGCGAAGCCTGGTACAAAGAAGAAGTTAAAAAGCAGCCCAAGCTGTTGCTGCTGACGCAGGAAGAACTGATGCGCCACGAGGCCGCTGGCATCACCACGCAGGCTTTCCCCAAAATCTTGCGACTGGGCGGTGTGGACTGCATGGCCACGTATCTGCATGAGCCGGGCGACACCAAAGATGGTGTGACGGTTGATGTGCCACTGTTTGCGCTGAACCAGGTCAACGAGGCGCGCTGCGAATGGCTGGTGCCGGGTATGCTGAAGGACAAGGTGCAGGCTCTCATCAAAACCCTGCACCAGCGGCCGCGCTCGCGTTTGGTGCCGCTGCCCGATACGGCGTCCCGCATGGCAGAGCAACTGAACCAACCCGAAGTGTTTGGTACGGGCTCTTTGACGGATGCGGTGCTCAAGCTGGTGCGGGATGCCACAGCGGTGGACGTCAAACGCGGCGACTTGAAGCTGGACATGCTGGCGCCGCACCTGTTCATGAACTTTCGGGTGGTGGACGAACATGGCCGGCAATTGGGCACGGGCCGCAGTCTGGCCGGGCTCAAGGGCGAGCTGGGTGCGCAGGCGAGGGGGGCGTTTCAGGCGCTGGCGGGGCTTAAAGGTCTATCGGGTTCAGCCCAAGAAGCCCGCAAAACGGCAGATTCAGCCCGTTTTGATATACCAAATCGGTCTGCAGGCCAACAAATACGAGGGCCAAAAGCTCCTGAAATAGTAGCGGCTAAAAAAGTCGAGCGCTATACCTCCTGGGCCTTCGGCGAGTTACCCGAGCTGATGGAGATCGTCAAAGGCGCACAAACACTGATTGGTTTTCCTGCCTTGATTGACCTGGGCGATGCCGTCACCCTTGAGGTGTTTGATGAACCTGAACTCGCCGCCGCAAAGCACCGGGCGGGCCTGGCCCGCTTGTTTGCCTTGCAGATCAAGGACGCCATCAAGTACCTGGAAAAAAACCTGCCCGACTTGCAAAAAATGGCCACGGCTTACATGCTGGTGGGCCGCGCGGCAGACAACTCGGGTGGCGGCACGCTGGAGGAGCTGCGCCAGCAGATTGTGGACGTGGCGCTGAGCCGGACTTTTTTGCTTGACCCTTTGCCCACGAATGAAGCCGAGTTTAAAAAGCGCCTTGAAGAAGGCCGGGGACGTTTGACGCTGATTGCCACCGAAATTGCGCGGCTGGCTTCGGGCATTTTGTTGGAGTTTGCTGCGGCCCAGCGCAAGGTCAAGGACACTAAAAATGCTGTGGAGGCCAGCGCCGACTGCGCCCAGCAGTTGCAAAAGCTGGTTCCCAAGCGGTTTTTGACAGCCACGCCCTATGCGCAGCTACAGCATTTTCCCCGCTACCTCAAAGCCATCGCGGCAAGGCTGGACAAGTGGCGCGCAGACCCGGCTCGTGACACGGCCCGTCTGCTGGACATCAAGCCCCAGGAACAGCGCTATTGGCGGTTGGTGGCAGAGCGCAAGGGTGCGACCGATGCGCGAATGCAGGAGTTTCGCTGGTTGCTGGAAGAGTTAAGGGTCAGTTTTTTTGCACAGGAGCTGCGCACGCCACAGCCCGTCAGCATCAAGCGGCTGGAAAAAGTTTGGCAACAACTGAACAGTTGATGCCGACTTTTTAAATCCGACCCATCAGCAGCAGAACGATCAAAATGACAACGATCAGACCCAAGCCGCCACTTGGACCATATCCCCAGCTGCGACTGTGATTCCAAGTGGGCAGTGCGCCGACCAGAATCAAAACCAGGACGATCAACACGATGAGGGAAATGGACATGATGGATTTCTTTCTTTAATTTTGTCGAAAGCTCATCATGCAATCAATGCATTGCAGTTTCGTTCAGAAAAAACGACCTGAAATCGTAGGCGAAAGCCGATCAATCATGCCAATGATGGCTGGCTATGGCGTTGGCGTTGGTTGGCATTTGCTGGCGGGCAGCTCGGCAGCTAACTGAATATACTTGCCGCCGCTGGGCAGGCCAGGGTTGAAATACCATTTTTTTGTAGCCACAGCATCGGGCGCCAGAGCCGTGTTCATGTCAACAACATACAGGATGCCCTGCTGTTGGATGTCTTGAGGTTTGACCCAAGGCGTGGCTTCTGGTCCGCTGTAGACCACTGGAAACTCTTTCATGAAAGCAGACACCAGCCCCGCCTCAAAGTCGCCGCCGACGATGTTCAGAGGACAGGCGGTTTGTTGCTTCCAATGTGACAGGGCGGCTTTTGCCATGTCGCGTGCCGGGTAAGCGGAGTCGGCCCGACGCTCTGCCTGCGCGGCATCAGGCCTGCTTTGTTTGACCGCGTAGTAGGCAAACCCCCCCGCTTGAACTGCGAGCGTTAAAGGCATCAATAGTGCGAGTTTGAGGGTGTCGCTGTTTCGCAGGCGCCAGGCGATCCAGATCGGCAGAAACTGGAAAAGCTGTACCCCCCAATGGTTACGCAACTGACTTCCAGTGGCCAGAGACGACAGCACAAGTATCAAAACGGGCGCCCACAACAAACCCCACATCCACACCCAGGCCCGTTCTGCAGAGCCGGACGCTTTGTGGTCGTGCATTTGAATTTGCCCTGGCTGAGACGGGCCGCGAGCCTTGCAAATGGCCCAGCTTAAACCCATGACCAGCAGCAAGGGAAACAACATGCGAATTTGATTGACAAAAAATGTAGCAACCCAAGCCATGCGTTGGGTAAATCCACCGGCTTCCAGGGCGACAGAGGCATAACGCAGTGCCGGGAAATTGTGACTGACAGCCCAATACAAATGAGGACTGAAAACCAGTGCAAATCCAAGGCAAGCGGCTGCCAACCCCGTTAACAAAAAGCGAAACGGCTGTCTGTTTGTGAGGCAAACCGTCACCAGCAATGCAAACAAGGGCAGTGCTGCCTGGTACTTGGAC
The DNA here is from genome assembly GCA_046303055.1 of Polaromonas sp. Lineage (GTDB taxonomy): Bacteria > Pseudomonadota > Gammaproteobacteria > Burkholderiales > Burkholderiaceae_C > Polaromonas. The sequence goes on along the minus strand of JBKCGU010000002.1, from coordinate 42,722 downwards.
AACATGGCGCAGCCAGCAAAAACCCCCGCGCCGAACCACCACCGCCAGGGCCGTGTCGTGTTCGCATGAGCGGCAATCAACACCGCATAAACAGTCGCAGCCATGAACATCACCAACACGGTGTTGTGGTTGTAAATCTGGGCTGACAGGCTAAAGCACTGCTGCAAGGTCCATAAAACGATCGCTGCGTTCGCGATGTTTTCGTCAAACAAGTGGCGTGTGATCAACCATGTCAGCCAGCCTGTTATTGCAAAGCATAGGGCGGCCAGCGCATTGGTCAACCAGCTATGCGGGCCGATCAGGTCAATGGCCGTGCCGAGCAGCCAGGTTGGCATGGGCGGATGCTTGTGGTAGCCCCATTGGAGGCTGTGCACCCAGACAAATTGCTCTACGTTGTCGCCGTAAAGACCAGTGTCCCAAAAGGTCGTCCAGGCTACCCAGGCAAAAACCAGCAGCACCCCGAACAGGCTGACAATGGTTTTATCGGGCCGGGGTTGATTTTTCGTGAGGTCAAGGTGGGGGACTGCGATCACAGCTTGGCCAGCCGCGCCAGTGCTGCGTTCAGAGTTTCGTCTTTTTTGGCAAAACAAAAGCGCACCACGCGCTGGTCAAAACCGTTTCCATAAAACGCTGACAGCGGAATCGCGGCCACGCCTATTTCGGTGGTCAGCCATTTGCAAAACTCAGCTTCGTTCAAATCGCTGACGCTGGAGATGTCCACACACTGAAAGTAGCTGCCTTCGCTGGGCAGCAGTTTGAAGCGGGTGTTGGCCAGGCCCGCGCGAAACAGGTCGCGCTTGCGCTGGTAAAAAGCGGGCAAGTCCAGGTAGGCGTTCTCGTTGGCCATGTAGCTGGCCAGACCATACTGGACCGGGGTGTTGACGGTGAACACATTGAACTGGTGTACCTTGCGAAACTCGGAAGTCAAAGCTGCCGGTGCAGCCACATAACCCACCTTCCAGCCTGTCACGTGATACGTCTTGCCAAAACTGCTGACGATGAAGGCCCTTGCTGCTAAAGCAGGAAAGCGCGCAGCGCTTTGGTGACTTTGCCCCTTGTCAGCATCAAACACCATGTGTTCATACACCTCGTCGCTGATCAGCAGCACGTCGGTAGGGGCGAGGATGTCTTGCAGGGTCAACATGTCCGCTTCTGTCCACACCGTGGCACTGGGGTTGTGCGGGGAGTTGATCAAAATAGCGCGGGTTTTGGGTGTGATGGCGGCGCTGATCTTGTCAAAGTCTGGCCGAAAGGTGCCGGGTATCAGGGGCACTGGCACCACCACGCCGCCGGCCAGTTCAATGTTGGGCACATAGCTGTCGTAGCAGGGCTCCAGCACGATGACCTCATCACCGGGATGCACGACAGCCAGAATTGCAGTGATGATGGCCTGCGTGGCACCAGCCGTTACCGTGATCTCAGTGTTGGGGTTATAGCTGCGGCGATGCAGCTTGAGCAATTTGTTGGCGATGGCTTCACGCAGCACCGGCACGCCGGGCATGGGTGGGTACTGGTTCAAGCCCTGGGTCATCGCCTCTGTCACTGCGCTGACCAGTTGCGAGTCACATTCAAAGTCAGGAAACCCTTGCCCCAGGTTAACAGCGTTTTTTTCCAGTGCGAGGCTGGACATCACCGTGAAAATGGTGGTGCCAACGGCGGGGAGTTTGGTCTGTAGCGTCGGAGTGCGTTCAATGACGGCGTTCATGGCTGCGTGCTTTCAACTCAAAAAAATACTGAAAATTAAAAATCGTTGGCATGCCCAGACATGGCTTTTTCAACCGCACTGCGGGTCAAGTCAGCGCTCAGGAGTTCGGCAAAGGTGTAGACGAAGTTGCGCAGATAGGCGCTGCGCTTGAACGCCACGCGCGCCACATTCAAACCAAAAAGGTGCCCCGCCGCAATGGCAATCAGGTCGCTGTTGGTGCCGTCATCCTTGATCGCCATTTCAGCCACAATGCCAACGCCCAGGCCCAGGCGCACATAGGTTTTGATGACGTCCGAATCAATCGCTTCCAGCGCAACACGCGGCTGCAGGCGCTTTGCAGCAAACGCGAGGTCAATCTTGGTACGGCCTGTAAACGACGGGTGGTAGGTGATCAGCGGCTCAAGCGCCAGGTCCTGCAAGCTGATGTCTGGTTTGTTGGCCAGGGGGTGCGCGACGGGCAAGACCAGCATGTGTTGCCACTCATAACAAGGCAGGGTAATCAGGTCGGCGTAATGGGCCAGGGACTCGGTGGCAATGCCGATCTCGGCCACTTCGTCCATCAGCATCTGGGCAACCTGATCGGGCGAGCCTTGGTGCATGCTGACGTTGACCTTGGGAAAAGCTTCCCGCAGTTTGGCCACGGGCTGCGGCAGCACATACCTGGCCTGTGTGTGGGTCGTTGCAATCGACAAGGTGCCACTTTCCTGCTTGGAGTACTGCTCCCCAATGCGCCGCAGGTTGCCGACTTCGCGCATGATCAGGGCTATGCTCTTTAGCACATGCGTGCCGGGCTCCGTGACGCGCTTTAAGCGCTTGCCGTGTCGGGCAAAAATCTCAACGCCCAGTTCTTCTTCCAGTTCAATGATCGCCTTGGAGATGCCGGGCTGCGACGTATGGAGCGCACGTGCAGTTTCGGTCAGGTTCAGGTTGCGCCGGACAGCTTCCTGAACAAATCTGAATTGGTGAAGGTTCATATATAGTTTTTGGCTGAACACTGATTTTATGATGCCTTTGCGCTGCCAAGACAAGCGGACTTGCCTGAGTTCAGTCAAGCTAGTGCGAGATCGGCCATCAAGGAAATCAGGGCTGGACTTTCCCCTGCTGTGGGCAGCAATTCAATCTTGATGTGCGGGTGCGCCGCCCGAATCTCATGAATCAGAAGCGGCAAGTCCTCTCGGGCGTGCTTTCCTACACCCAAAAAAAGTGGAAAAACCTTTATCTTATTTGCGCCAGAAGCTATCAAATCGATAGCGGCATCAGGAAGACTGGGTAGGCACAGTTCAAGATACGAGCAGCGCACCAAGGCTGATGGCGAGCGTTCAACTATCTGCTGTGCCACAGCCTCAATCGGCAGGCGCCACAGTGGGTCGCGAGAGCCGTGTGCAAAAAGAACAATGCCAGTGGTCATGGTGTTTGAATGAAAAAAAAGCAGGGTCAACGTCTCAAAACGAGCCAGCCAAAGGCCCCCAACGAGATCGTCATGTACAAAAGTCCGGGTGCAGCTGCCGCAAACCAAGGCTGCCAGTTTTGCAGGTTGCCGATGTAGCCAAAAACGTTGTTCAACAAAAAGAAACTGATGCCAATCATCACACCCATAAAAACATAGCCAGAAATCCCACCCGAACGGAAATGCAGATAGGCAAACGGCAGCGCCAGAACAACCATCACCAGGCAACTCAGCGGGTAAAACACCTTTTTCCAAAACTCAATTTCATAGCGTTGCGGTGCTTGCCCGTTGGCATCCAGGTGGCGAATGTACTTGAACAAGTCGATGGTTCCCATGCGCTCGGGCTTAAGCAGGGCCACGGACACCATCTCTTGGGATATGCTGGTCGGCCAGCGAAAGCTGTCCAGCACGCTGGTACTGACGCCTGCTGTTTGCGCCGCCGCATTTGCGGGCGTGGCACTGCTGGTGGGTACACTGAACTCGATCCGAGCCACGTCCTTTAACTGCCAGGAATCGTCCGCGGAAAACCTGCCGCGCGCGGCTTGCATCCTCGAGACAACGAGGCCTTTGTTGTCAAACTCAAAGATCTGGATGCCTATCATCTCGTTCGCCGGCGATAGCGTTTTAACGTTAGCGACGTAGGTGTTGTAAGCCTGCTTTTCACGCAGCCACGCCCCTGTTTGGCCAACCGTGATGGTGCCCCGATACTTGGCTTTGAGCAATTGAGCTGTCCGCTCGCTCATGGGGGCCAGGTAGTCACCAATCAAAAAACTGGCCACGACAAAAATGCTACCCAGACTCAGCAACATTTTCAGGGCCCGCCACGGGTCTAGTCCGCTGGTGCGCAAAATCGTGTATTCAGAGCTTTTGGCAAGTCGGGCCATGACAAAAATGGTGCCGATCAGCACTGATATGGGCAGCAATTCATACAGGTGGTTGGGTATCAAAAGACCCACGTACAGCAAGGCGTGCCTGATTTGATAAATATCGCTCGCCGTTGGCAGGCCAGTCGGTAAGCCATTGCTTTTGCCGAGGTACTGCAGCTCGTCAACCAGATCAAAAAAGAAAAACAGCGCCAAAAAGCCGGCTGCCACCAAAACAATCGAGGCCACGACCTCGCCATAAATGAGGCGGCGAACGGTTTTCACGGGCGGCTCCCGAGGCGCGCGCCTGCTGCTTGTTTGCGCAACGCAGAGCGCAGTGTCCAGTTGTTGTTGCGCTTGGCCAGCCAAAGCAGGCCCAGGAGCAACACACCGCCGTGAAGCAGCAGCAATAGGCCTTCAAAACTGATGACACCGCCGTATACCCAGCTTTGGCCCAGATTGACCAGGTTGTTGTAAACCAGAAAAGTCAGCACAACGAAGACCGTGTTTGCGCTTCGTCCGCCTCGGGGGTTCACCGTTGCCAGCGCCACTGCGAGGACCACAAAATTGACGGCCGCCAGCCCTAGGCCCAAACGCCATGCCAGCTCGCTCAGGTTGGCGCGTGTCGGTGCTTTCACCAGCACAGGTACTGCTAACAACTTGGCATCGCTGGCATCCGAATTGCCCGGGACTGTACCGCCCGTATTGCTGCCGTATTCTTCAAAATCGCTGATTTTCAGGGTCGGTTTTCCGTTTTCACTTTCAAGCCTTTGACCATTGGTGAGAATCAAGACCTGTTTGTCTGCTGTCACTTCAATCCGTCCCGAACGTGCCGTCGTGACCGAACTTTTACCTCTTTCATTGGCCGAGATGAAAACGTTGTTGCTGGATTTCTGGTCCGTTTTGGCGTCGCGGTCAATAAAGAACACCCGGTTACCGTTGGACGATTCCTGAAACTGACCCGGTGCAATGCGGTCGACGTCACTGCGATTGCCAAAGCTTTCCTGCATGGACTTGGTTTGCTGGTTGGTCCATGGCCAGATGAAAAGAGCGGACAGAAAAATAATAAGTAGCACGGGCCAAGCGAAGCGAAACAGTGGCGTCAGAAAACTGCTCAAGCTTTTGCCACTGGTGAACCAGACCACCATTTCACTGTCTCGATACATGCGTGTCAGGGTGCTGACCATCGCAATAAACAGTGACAGCGTCAGAAGGGTGGGTAGTCTGCCTAGGGCCGCATAGGCCATAAAAAGCACAACATCTTGAGGACTGATCACTCCCCGCGATGCCTGACCCAGCGTGCGAATCAGCACAATGGTAAGCACGATGGTCATCAGCACCACGAAGGTCGCGCCAAAGCTGCGGGCCAGTTCCCGGCGAATGGAGGATTGGAATAACATCGACAGTCGGACGAACTTCGTTTTTAGCTGTTTTTTTGCAGGAAATACCCTTGATTATGGACTTTGAACTCAAGACATTGACCCGTGCCCGGCTTTGCGCTGAAAAATGCGATGCGCTGATTGTGCTGATGACGCAAGACACCCCAATTGCTGGTGACGCTTTGTCGCAACTGGCGGCCTCGGCTGTCAAGTCGGGGGACTTTGAAACAAAACCTGGCAAATTACTCGGCAGCTACAGGGCCGCAGGCGTCGCTGCAACGCGGCTCGTGTTGGTGGGGTGTGGCGATGGCAGCCCCAAAAATGTGCGTACGGCAGTCATTGCGGCCCTGAACACGCTTAAAAACAGCAACGCCAAGCGGGTTGTAATCAGCTTGTGTGGTTTGCCTGATGTGAGCGGTGATGTGCTGTGCGCCTCGCTGGTCGCGTGCGGTGATGCAGCCTACAACTACACCGCCACCAAGTCAAAACCCGTGGCATCCAAGCTTGAAAAGCTGCTCGTGGCGGTGCCAGACGCAGTCAAAGTCAAACCGGGGTTTGACAAAGGGCTGGGTTTGGTCAACGGCATCGCCCTGGCCAAGGAATGGGCAAACCGCCCTGCCAATCACGCTACGCCCGTGTTGTTGGCCGGAGCCGCCAAGGCACTGGCCAAATTGCCGAATATCAAGGTGGATGTTCTTGGCCCCAAAGAGGTCGCCAAGCTGGGCATGGGTTCATTCATGGCGGTTGCACAAGGCTCAGAAGAGCCGCTGCGCTTCATGGTGTTGCATTACAACGGGGCCGCTAAAACCCAGGCCCCCACCGTTTTGGTGGGCAAGGGCATCACCTTTGACACGGGCGGTATTTCCATCAAGCCGGCGTCAGAAATGGACGAAATGAAGTTCGACATGTGCGGCGCGGCCAGCGTTCTGGGCGTTTTCAGGTCGCTGGCTGACTTGAAACCTGCCATCAACGTGATTGGCCTGATTCCGGCCTGCGAAAACATGCCCGACGGCAAGGCCATCAAGCCAGGCGATGTGGTGACCAGCATGAGCGGGCAAACCATTGAAATTCTGAACACCGATGCAGAAGGGCGACTTGTTTTGTGTGACGCATTGACCTACGCAGAGCGATTCAAGCCGCGTGCAGTCATCGACATTGCAACATTGACTGGTGCCTGTGTGGTGGCCCTGGGCGCTGTGCGCAGCGGCCTGTTTTCAACCAATGACAGTCTGGCCAAGGCACTGCTGCAGGCGGGTGAGTCATCGCTTGACCTGTGCTGGCGCATGCCGCTTGATGACGACTATGCAGAAGGCTTGAAAACCAATTTTGCTGACGTGGCCAATGTGGCAGGTCGGGCGGGTGGGGCCGTCACGGCGGCCAAATTTTTGCAGCGTTTTGCCGCCAAGTTTGCCTGGGCACACCTGGACATTGCCGGTACAGCCTGGAAGAGCGGGGCGGCCAAGGGTGCCACTGGACGCCCGGTAGCCTTGCTGGTGGATTATTTGTTGAATCAGGCGCACGAGTCAAAACCAAGCCCTGTGAAAAAACGCACTCAGACGGCATGACCGAAATTGAGTTTTATGTCAATGTGCCCGACAAGCTGCACTACAGCTGCCGTTTGCTGCGCAAAGCGCACCGAAGTGGCACAAGAGTCGTTGTGACCGCAGAGCCCGCGTTGTTGGCGCAACTCGATCAGTTGCTGTGGACTTTTTCAGGGCATGATTTTTTACCGCATTGCTCCGGCAACGCACCAGTCCACACACTGGCTGCCACGCCCATACTTCTGGCCGAGCAGCTTCAGGGTTGCCCGGCGGACAGTGTACTGATCAACCTGGGGCGGCAGGCGCCCGCCCATTTTGAGCGCTTCGAACGCTTTATTGAGGTGGCATCTGACGCCAGCGACGATATTCTTGCCGCCAGGGCACGATGGAAGCATTACAAAGACCGAGGCTATGCGTTGAAAAAGCATGATCTGCCAACTGGCCCGGAGGCCGCATGAGCGATGCTTTGGGGCCGCCCCGCTTTGTGCCAACCCTTACAGATGTGGTGCAAGCAAGTGACCAGTCCGTTCAGCTCAATACAGCGCAGCCGAACCAAAGCCAGCTTGAAGATCAGATCGTTCACCGGGTGATGCAGCGGGTCGATCTGGTGCTGGAGCGGCGACTGCGTGAAGCGGTCGCGCAGGTGATCTTGACACACACGCAGTCACTGGCCCCCCGCTTGCGCGAAGAAATTGAGATGGTGGTTCGCGAGTCGGTTATCCAGGCGGTTGCACAAGAGCTACCCCAGCAGCGGCTCTGACCCCGCCAAACGTTTGTAAACTTGCAGGCTCATGCTGCTTCTTGCCACTAAGGGACGCTACTATGGTGCAGGTACGAAAATTGCGGTATGTTAGCGCGCACGAAAAAAGTTTTCTTGTGCTTTGATTCTTTTTCTTTATCTTTAAACGGAGTGTGTTTATGCAAATGAAATTCAAGTTGACAGTTGTTGCCGCCCTGGCTTTTCTGGCTGGTGCCGCACCAGCGCAAGATATGGTCGTGAAAATCGGCCACGTTGGCCCCATTTCCGGCAGCATTGCCCATCTGGGTAAGGGCAATGAAAATGGCGCCAAGATGGCGATTGAAGATTTGAACACCAAAGGCGTGATGATCGGCGGCAAGAAAGTCAAACTTGAACTGGCTGCGGAAGACGATGCTGCTGATCCAAAACAAGGCACGGCTGTGGCGCAAAAACTGGTCGACATGAAGGTGTCTGGCGTGATTGGTCACCTCAACTCAGGCACTTCGATTCCCGCTTCAAAAATTTACAGCGCTGCCGGCATTCCGCAAATTTCGCCATCTGCCACCAACCCTGCGTTTACCCGCGCTGGTTATAAAACCACTTTCCGTGTGGTGGCTGATGACGTGCATCTAGGCGGTACCTTGGGCCGCTATGCGGTTCAAACACTCAAAGGCACATCAATTGCCGTGATTGACGACCGCACCGCGTACGGCCAGGGTGTGGCTGAAGAGTTTGCCAAGGCTGTTAAAAAAGCCGGCGGCAAAATTGTGGCGACAGAGTTCACCACGGACAAAGCCACCGACTTTATGCCGATCTTGACCACCCTCAAAGGCAAAAAGCCTGACGTGATCTTCTTCGGCGGCATGGACGCCGTGGCTGGCCCCATGATGCGCCAGATGAAAAACCTGGGCATCAAGGCCAAGTTCATGGGCGGTGACGGTATCTGCAGCACCGAACTGGTGAAACTCGCTGGTGACGGCATGGCGGACGGCCAGGTGGTTTGCGCTGAAGCCGGTGGTGTTGAAGGCGCGCAGAAAGCTGGCATGGACAAGTTCGTTGCGGACTACAAAAAGCGCTTTGGCGTTGATGTGACCGTTTATGAGCCGTATGTGTACGACGCACTGAACATCATGGTGGCTGCCATGGTCAAGGCTGGCTCGTCAGAGCCTGCCAAATACCTGCCCGTCTTGGCCAAAACTGAAAAGTACAAAGGCGTGACAGGCGATATTTCTTTTGATGAAAAGGGCGACGTGAAAAACGGTGCCTTGACGCTGTACACCTTCAAGGCCGGCAAGCGCGACCAAATCGCGGTGGTTCGCTGAACTGCCAGGTCAGGTTTTCACCCACAAAAAAAGCCACCCTCGGGTGGCTTTTTTTAATTCTGGCGACGTCAGTCGCATCCAACTCGCGGCAAATTAACGCTTCTTGGCAACCGTTTTGGTAGCGTTCATGGCGGTCGTGGCGGCCGTTTTGAAGTTGGTTTCGGCCATGTCGCTAGCTTGCTTCACGGCTTTTTGCATCGATTCGAACGCATTGTTGGCAGCCGCTACAGCGCTTTTCATCACCGCAACTGCAGTCTCGAAACCGGCAGGCGCGTTCTTGGTAGCGCTATCAACCAAGCCCATGACTTGTTTCTGTGCGTCAGCGGTTTGGCTTTCCAGGGTCTTGCCCAGGTCAGCGCCAGCAGCAGTTGCGATGTCATAGAGATGGCGGCTGTAAGCGGCGGTTTTCTCAGCCAAAGGCTGAACCATGCCGGCTTGCAGAGCCATCAGTTCTTGTGCGTCTTTCACGCCCATGACAGCTTGCGCATGGTTGCCCGCTTCGGCCAGTGCGGCCTTGGTGGCTTGCACGTTCAGTTCGACCAGCTTCTCAACGCCTTCAAAGGCCTTGTGGGTCAGACCAAACAGGGTTTCGATGTTGGCTTTGTGGGAAGCCATGATTTGTTCAGCAGTCAGCATCATTAATCTCCAGTGATATTCAAAAACAAAAGGGTGGGTCAAAACAGTTGCTTTGCACATCCCTCAAGCCAGCTTGACAGGAATTGCTGCACTGCAACATGAATTGAATTATAGGGGCAACGCGTGGCATTGCAAGCAATTTATGTTGCAGTGCAGCATTTTAGATTCAACGCTCTAGTTCATACGGGGCGGTCACAATCAAGACTTTTGAGTATCAGGTCTGGTTTTGCAAGCTTTCTACGCCGATCAATTCGTGTTGCCGCTCCCTGAAGGGCATCGTTTTCCCATGGCAAAGTACAAACTGCTGCGTGACCGGGTGGCGAAGGAAATACCGGGCGTCACGATGATTCAGGCGCCTGCCGCCAGCGACGGCGAGCTGGCGCTGGCGCATGCCCCAGACTATATTGCAGCCATCGCCGAAGGCACGCTGCCTGCAGCGCTCCAGCGCGAAATTGGTTTTCCCTGGAGTCTGGCCATGGCGGAACGCGCGCGACGCTCGGTCGGTGCCACAGTGGCAGCCGCACGCCTGGCGCTGGGCCTGGGCGACCATAAGAATGGTCAGGGGCAGGGTGTGGCTGCCAATATGGCTGGCGGTACGCACCACGCCTACTCGCACAAGGGCGGCGGCTTTTGCGTCTTCAATGATGTGGCTGTCGCCGCCCGATTGATGCAGGCTGAGTGGACTCGGCGCTATAAGAAGACGCGTCCGCCACTTCAAGTGGCCATCATTGACCTGGACGTTCACCAGGGCAACGGCACGGCCAGCATCTTCGCCACCGATAGCAGCGTGTTCACACTCTCGCTGCATGGCGAAAAGAATTTCCCTTTTCGCAAGGAGGCCAGCGACCTGGATGTCGAATTGCCCGATGGCTGCCAGGACAGCGCTTATCTGGAGGCGCTTGAGCAAGCGCTCGATGAACTGCACAGGTGCTTTCAGCCTGGACTGGTCCTGTACCTTGCTGGTGCAGACCCGTTTGAAGGCGACCGCCTGGGCCGCTTAAAGCTGAGCTACGACGGCCTGCAGGCGCGAGACCGCCGGGTGTTTGACTGGGCCTGGCAGCGCCGCATACCGCTGGCGTTTTGCATGGCCGGCGGTTATGGCGTGAGGATTGATGAGACTGTGCAGGTGCAGGTCAACACCTACCGGGTGGCTTTTGAGTATTGGTGCAAGTGGGCGCAGATCGACACGGGCTGATGGCAAAATCAAAGTTCATGATGTCCTCACAGCGCCCCCAACCTGAGCCCCGCAGCGCGTACAAGGCTTTTCGGCACATCGCCACCCGCTGGTCTGACAACGACATCTATGGGCATGTCAATAATGTTGTGTATTACAGCTGGTTTGACACCGCCGTCAATGGCCTGCTGATAGAGCACGGGGTGATAGACATCCATGCGGGCCCTGTGATTGGCCTGGTCGTCGAAACCCAATGCAATTACTTTGCCCCTTTGGCTTTTCCTGAAAACCTGGTGGCCGGTATTCGGGTCGCGCATGTCGGGTCGTCCAGTGTGCGCTACGAGGTGGCCATGTTTTCCGCCGACCCTGGCCTGGCCAGTGCCGCAAAAGGTCACTTTGTACATGTTTACGTTGACCGACACACCCGCAGACCAGCCGCGCTACCCCCAACCCTGACGACTCTATTGGAGACTTTGAAGTGACCCCTGCTTTTACTCATCACGCAGCTGCCAACGCCGTGGACCAGGCCATCCTGAGCCGCCAGTCGATACGCGACTTTTTGCCAACACCCGTTGCGCACGACACGCTTAAACATCTGCTGGACGTGGCGGCCCGGGCACCATCTGGCACCAATACCCAACCCTGGAAGGTTTATGTTTTGCAAGGCGCCAGCCGCGACACACTGGTCGACAAGGTGTGCGCTGCCGGGGACGCCATCCGCGCCAACCCTGAACTGGCCAGCCAGTACAAAGAGGCGTATGACTATTACCCCGAAAAGTGGGTATCGCCCTTTATTGACCGCCGCCGTGAAAACGGCTGGGGTCTGTATGGCCTGCTGGGTATTACCAAGGGCGACAAAGACAAAATGCACGCCCAGCAGCAGCGCAACTTCAGGTTTTTTGACGCGCCCGTGGGCTTGATGTTTACCATCGACAAAGTCATGGGGCGCGGGTCATTGGTCGACTATGGCATGTTCATGCAAAACCTGATGGTCGCTGCAAGCGGCCACGGACTGTCGACCTGCCCCCAAGCGGCGTGGAACGGTTTTGCCAACATCATCCTGCCGCACATTGGTGCCGGGCCAGACGAGATGCTGGTCTGCGGCATGTCTCTGGGCTATGCCAACGCGGATGCGCTGGTCAACACCTTTCGCACGCCGCGTGTGCCAGCCAGTGATTTCACGACCTGGCTTGATTGATGGTTTTGGCTGGCGGGTTGACTGGACTGCGTGAGTAGATGACATCATTTCTGCTGCAGCTCCTCGGCGGCCTGTCCTACGCCACGACGCTGTTCCTGATGGCGGCTGGATTGACGCTGATTTTTGGCGTCACGCGCATCGTCAACTTTGCCCATGGCAGCTTCTTCATGTTGGGCGCGTTGTTCACGGCACATTGGGTGACCCACTGGTTTCCAGCCTGGGGAGAAAGTACGCCGCTTTACCTGCTAGCTATTATTTTAGGAGCTGCTTGCGCAGGTATTTTGGGAGCTGTAGCGGAATTCCTACTACTGCGGAGAATGGCAGATGCGCCTGAGTTGTACCAGCTGGTGGCCACCTTTGGCCTGACCTTGGCCATGCACGATGCGATGCAGTGGGTCTTTGGTGTGGATGAGGTGTTTGCACCGCGCTTTCCAGGGCTGACCGGTTCAATCGCCATCGGTGAAGGCTTTTTTCCGACCTATCAATTGGCCATGATTGTGCTGGGCCCGCTGGTTTGGCTGGGCTTGCATCTGCTGCTCAGGCATTCGCTTTTCGGGCGTCGGCTGCGCGCTGCCACACAAGACCGCCACATGCTGGGGGCACTGGGCGTCAATCCCAAGCCACTGATGCTCGGTGCGGTCGTGCTCGGTTGCGCGCTGGCAGGCCTGGGCGGTGCGCTGCAGTTGCCCAAGGAGCCCGCCACGCTGCAAATGGACATGGCGGTGATCGTCGAAACCTTTGTGGTGGTGGTGATGGGCGGGCTGGGCAGCATCGGCGGTGCGTTTGTGGCGGCCTTGCTGATTGGTCTGGTCCATGCGTTTGGGATCAGCGTGCTTCCGCAGGCAACGCTGGTGCTGGTTTTTTTGACGATGGCGGTGGTACTGGTGTTCAGGCCGCAGGGATTGTTTGGCTTGGCAGTATCGAGTACAGACGCACCCCGCGAGGCCGCCCAAAAGTTTGGCGGACTTGCACTTGGACCACTCGTCACGTCCGTCGGTGTGGCCGTTTTTGTGCTGCTGGCAGGTGTCGGCTGGCTGGGCGGACCGTACTGGCAAACGCTGGTGCTTGACGCCCTGATTTTGATGATTTTTGGTATCAGCCTGCAGGCCATGATGGCCCTGGGCGGCCTCGTCAGTTTTGGTCATGCTGCTTTTTTTGCACTGGGTGCTTATGGGGCGGCGCTGTCAAACGCGCTCTGGGGTGCCAGCTTACCGGTGGCCCTGGCCACGGGTTGTGCTGCTGCGCTGCTGGTTGCCAGCGTGTTTGGTGCCGCCGTTGTCAAAAGCAGCGGTGTTTACCTGGCCATGCTGTCATTGGCGTTGGCTCAGATCATCTGGGCGGGTGCCAGCCAATGGGTCGAGCTGACCGGCGGAGACAACGGCTTGATCGGCCTGACCCTGGTGACAGAAGAAGGCAAGCCGCTTTTTTACCTGCTGCTGACAGGGCTGGCCTTGTTGTCGGTTGTCACGCTCAAGCGTTTGGCCCAGTCGGTCACGGGCGCGGCGCTACAGGGCTTGCGCGATGCGCCTTTGCGGGCAGCCGCTTCCGGTTTGCCCATAGGGTGGGTCAAGTACCGCATTTTTGTTGAAAGTGCCGTGCTGGCCGGGCTGGCGGGCGGCTTGTTTGCAGCGCACAAGGGGGCGGTTTTTCCTTCGGTGGCCTCTGTATCGACCTCTGTGGATGCTTTGCTGGTGGTCCTGCTGGGCGGCGTTCACCAGTTGTGGGGCGCGGTCGTGGGCAGCGCAGTGCTTGCTTATGCAAGCGCCGAGCTGGGCCGGGGCGTGACCTACTGGCGCGGTTTGCTGGGTGTTTTCATCATGCTGACCATGGTGACTGCACCCACAGGCTTGTTGTCCCTGTTGGCGCGCCTGCGCATGCTGGCCGACAGACCGCAAAGGACACTAACGTGATGCGTCCGTCATGCTGAAGGTTCATCATCTGGTCAAACACTTTGACGGCATCAAGGCGGTCGATCGCATCAGCTTTGAGGTGCGGCCGGGCGAATGCGTGGCCTTGATCGGCCCGAACGGGGCTGGCAAGTCCACCTGTTTTGCCTGTATTGCGGGCCAGCACCAGCCAAGCAGTGGCAGCATGACGTGGGATGGGCAGCCGCTCAATGGCTTGAAACCCGGCGCGCGCCTGCGCCTGGGTGTCGCCCGGACTTTTCAGGTTGCGCAGGTTTTCGAGGCACTCACGGTGCTACAAAATGTGCAGCTGGCTGCGCAGGCTTATAGAGGCCTTTGGGCTATTTCAGGCTTTAGAAAGCTGGCTGGACAGTCAGTCGACAGCAGCCACGCGCTGCTGGAACAAACCGGCTTGGCAGCTGTTGCGCATCGTGACGTGCTCAGCCTGCCTTATGGTGCCAAAAAGCGGCTTGAGCTGGCAATCGCGCTGGCCGCCCATCCGCGCTTGCTGCTGCTGGACGAACCGGCGGCAGGTCTGGAAAGCCAAGAGCGTGCCAGCCTGATGCAACTGGTCAAAAGTCTCGCCGCGCAAAACATGGCCGTTCTCTACACCGAGCACAACATGGATGCGGTGGCCGGCGTGGCCGACCGGGTGCTGGTGCTGATGGAGGGAGCCCTGGCCGCGCAAGGCTCATTTGACGAAATATCACGTGACAGCCTGGTGCGCAGCCGGTACCTGGGGCAGGGGGGCGTGCATGCTTGAAGTCAATCATCTCAATGCCTTTTATGGTTCGGCGCAGGCGCTGTTTGATGTGTCCCTGAGCGTCAAAGCCGGGGAATTTGTGGTGCTCAAGGGCCTCAATGGTGCGGGTAAATCGACGCTGCTCAAGTCACTGATGGGGCTTGAGGTTGTCTCGCATGGAGACATCGTCTACCACGCTGCCAACGGCCCGCAAAGCATTCAGCAGTGGCCCAGCCACCGCCGCGCTCAGGCTGGATTGGGCTATGTCGCTGAAGATCGCCGGCTGTTTACCGGGCTCACCGTCCGCGAAAATCTGCACATTGCCGCAGCGCCAGGGGCCCATGCGCAAGAAGCCCGGGTGCTGGACTTGTTCCCCGTTTTAAAAAACCTGCTCAAACGCTCTGCTGCCCACATGAGCGGCGGCGAGCAGCAAATGCTGGCCATTGCCCGCACCCTGATGACGCGGCCCAGGATGCTGTTGCTCGACGAGCCCTGTGAGGGTATTGCGCCCGTGCTGGTCGAATCCATACGCGATGCCCTGATGGCCCTGAAGGCGAGCGGCATGCCCATGCTGGTGGCAGAACAAAACCATTTGCTGGCTGCCAGTGCAGACCGTCAGGTCCTGCTGGTTGCGGGTAAAGTCAGTGGTTCCTGAAACTTTACCTTTCTCTGTTTTTCCATCTATCACACCACACCTATGACCATCACGACTACTCCTTCCGGCCTGCAACTCGAAGACACTGTTTTGGGCTCAGGCGCCATGGCCAAAGCTGGCCAAAACGTTCAGGTGCACTACACCGGCTGGCTTTTTAACGATGGCGTGCAGGGTGCCAAGTTCGATTCCAGCAAAGACCGTGGCCAGCCTTTTGCTTTTTCTTTAGGCGCAGGGCAGGTCATCAAAGGCTGGGACGAAGGCGTGCAGGGCATGTCGGTCGGCGGCACCCGTCGCTTGATCATTCCTGCTGAGCTGGGCTACGGTGCGCGCGGTGCGGGCGGGGTGATTCCGCCAAACGCAACCCTTTTGTTTGAAGTGGATTTTCTGGGTTAACAGACTTGAACATGAGCACCATGGGCACTTCTAGAAATTCATGTTTTTGCGATGAAGTGCAAGGCGCACGGACCGCAGCACACCGCAATGCACTTGTGTGCATGAGGATTGCGAGCACCGCTGAATGCCACGCGTTGGCTGACGCTCAGTGCCGCAGTTCGCCCAAAAAATGAATTGATAGAAGTGCCCATGATCATCACCAGCCTGCTTGATACGGATTTGTATAAATTCACCATGATGCAGGTGGTGTTGCACCAGTTTCCGGGTGCCGAGGTGGAGTACCGCTTTAAATGTCGCAACGCTGCCAATCTCGCGCCTTATGTCAGCGAGATTCGCGAAGAAATTCGCGGTTTGTGCGGCCTGCGCTTTCAGGACGCCGAATTGGCTTACCTCAAGGCCATGCGTTTCATCAAGCCTGACTTCATCGATTTCCTGGGCATTTTCAAGCTCAATGAAAAATATGTGACGGTGTCGGCCTTGCCGACAGGCGAAATTGACGTATCGATCAAAGGCCCGTGGCTGCACACGATCCTGTTTGAGATACCGGTGCTGTCCATCATCAACGAGGTTTACTTTCGCAACACGCAAAGGCAGCCCGACCTCCTGGAAGGCCGGACCCGTCTGGCCACCAAGATAACCCAATTGCAGGCAGACGGCCTGCAGGAGTTAAGAATTGCTGACTATGGCACACGCCGTCGTTTCGGCAAAATCTGGCATGAAGAGGTGTTGCGCACGCTGGCCAGCAAGCTGAAAACCGTGTCCAGTCAGGGCAAAAATGCTGGCGTTTTGGGCCAGTTTGCAGGCACCAGCAATGTGCTGTTCGCGATGAAACTGGGTTTGACGCCTTTGGGTACCATGGCCCACGAATATCTGCAGGCTTGCCAGGCGCTGGGCCCGCGCTTGCGCGACAGCCAGGTATTTGGCTTTGAATCCTGGGCTAAAGAATATCGGGGCGACCTGGGCATTGCGTTGTCTGATGTTTACGGCATGAGCGCCTTCCTGCGTGACTTTGACATGTATTTTTGCAAGCTATTTGACGGTGCCCGGCACGATAGCGGCGACCCGTTTGAGTGGGGCGAACGCATGCTTGCGCACTACCTGAAAAACCGCGTGGACCCCAAAACCAAGACCCTGATATTTAGCGATGGCCTGACGGTGCCGCGCACCATTGAGCTTTACAAGCAGTTCAAGGGCCGTTGCCAGCTGGCTTTTGGCATTGGTACCAACTTGACAAACGATCTGGGCTACGAGCCCTTGCAAATTGTCATCAAGATGATCTGCTGCAACGGCCAGCCGGTTGCGAAACTGTCCGATACCCCCTCAAAAAACATGTGCGACGATGAAAAATACCTGGCCTATCTGCGACAGGTGTTCGAAATTGCGCAGCCCTGACACACTTTGATCTGTGAGGTTGAAGCCAGCATGAATTTTCTTCAGCGCGTTGGACTTGTTTTACTCGTCGCCATGTTGCCGCTTGCGGCAAACGCGGCTGATCTTGAAGGGACACGCTTGAATGTCCTCTGGGCGATTCCTTTTGCTGGCCTACTGCTGTCAATTGCTTTGATGCCCCTGATGGCGCCCGTCTTTTGGCATCATCACTTCGGTAAAGTTTCGGCCGCCTGGACGGTTGCATTTTTCCTGCCGTTTGCTGCAGTTTTTGGCGTTGGCACCGCGGGTGCTAGCCTGGTGCATGCCATGCTGGCTGAATACATCCCGTTCATTATTTTGCTGACAGCGCTGTACACCGTGGCGGGCGGTATTCACATCCGCAGCAATTTGCAGGGCAGCCCAGCGCTTAACTGCGCATTGCTGCTGATTGGCGTGGTGCTTGCGAGTTTTATGGGCACAACCGGCGCATCGATGCTGATGATCCGGCCCTTGATACGCGCCAACGAAAAACGCCAGAACAAGGCCCATCTGGTGGTATTTTTTATTTTTCTGGTCAGCAATGTGGGCGGCTCCCTCACGCCTTTGGGTGACCCGCCCTTGTTCCTTGGGTTTTTGAAAGGCGTTGATTTTTTCTGGACTCTGGGCCACATCTTTCCTGAAACTCTATTCATGGTCGCCAGCCTGACCGTCATTTTTTACATCATCGACAGCTATTACTTTAAAAAAGAAGGCGTTCAGTCTGTGAGCCCCGCGCCTGAAACAGGCCGCTTGGGTTTTGATGGTGCCGTCAACTTCTGGCTACTGGCTGCCGCGGCAGCTTTGGTGTTGATGAGCGGTGTTTGGAAATCTCCCATTGCTATCGACGTGGCTGGCACAGCCGTGGGGTTGCCGGGTATGGTGAGAGACGCTGGACTGGTCTTCATCACACTGGTTTCACTTCGCATCACGGCCAAAAGCGTTCACGACAGCAACCAGTTCTCGTGGGCACCCATGCAAGAAGTGGCCAAACTTTTTGTCGGTATTTTTCTGACCATCATCCCGGTGATCGCCATGCTCAAGGCGGGATCCAATGGGCCCTTCGGGGTGGTTGTGTCCGCCGTCACCCGGTCTGATGGATCGCCAAACCCGGCGATGTATTTCTGGGTGACAGGTTTGTTGAGTTCATTTTTGGACAACGCACCGACCTACCTGGTGTTTTTCAATACCGCTGGCGGCGACCCCCAAGTGCTAATGACAACACTGGCCCCCACGTTGGCGGCTATTTCAGCAGGTGCTGTCTTCATGGGGGCCAACTCCTACATTGGCAACGCCCCCAACTTGATGGTCAAGGCCGTGGCGGAAGACCGAGGCGTGAAGATGCCCAGCTTTTTTGGCTACATGGCTTGGTCCTGTGGTGTGTTGATTCCGCTTTTCATCATCGTGACCCTGATCTGGTTTCGATAATTTATCCAAGGTATCTCATGACTAAACCCAACATTTTGGTGGCCCGGGCAGTGTTTCCTGAGGGTATTGCACGTCTGGAACAACACTTCATCGTAGAGTCCAACCAGCTTGACAACAACTGGACCCAGGCGCAGTTCATCCAGAAGCTTCAAGGCAAGCAGGGCGCGTTCACGACCGGTGGCGACCGGATTGATGCTGAGGTACTGGCTGCCTGCCCCGACCTGAAAATCTGCGCCAACATGGCGGTGGGATACAACAACTTTGACGTTGATGCCATGACCCAAGCAGGCGTGATCGCCACCAACGCTCCGGATGTTCTGACTGAAACCACGGCCGACTTTGGCTTTGCATTGCTGATGGCCACGGCACGGCGCATGACAGAAAGCGAGCATTATCTGCGTGCTGGAAAATGGAACAAATGGAGCTTTGACATGTTTGCAGGCTCGGACATTCATGGCAGCACGCTGGGTATTTTGGGCATGGGCCGCATTGGTCAGGGCATTGCCAGGCGCGGCGCCCATGGCTTTGGCATGAAGGTGATTTATCACAACCGTTCACGGCTCAGTGCGCAGCTGGAAGCCGATTGCAAGGCGACTTATGTTGGCAAGCAAGAGTTGCTCAAGACCGCTGACCATGTGATGCTGGTGCTGCCCTATTCACCTGCGTCGCATCACACCATAGGCGCAGCTGAACTGTCCCTGATGAAACCGACCGCCACCCTGGTCAATATCGCTCGCGGCGGCATTGTGGACGATGCCGCGCTGGCCTCGGCACTGGCGGCCAGGCGCATTGCTGCTGCCGGGCTCGATGTTTTCGAAGGTGAGCCGAAAGTTCATCCTGATTTGCTGACCATTCCCAACGTGGTGCTGACACCGCACATTGCCAGCGCCACCATCCCTACACGTCTGGCCATGGCCAATTTGGCCGCTGACAACCTGATTGCCGTGTTGACCGGAAAAAAGGCCCTGACACCGTTGAATTCGCTTCCAAATAGCCTTTGAAAACTACTAGAATAAGGCTGAAAGTCAATCAATACATGCCTAATCAGCTCCTGAAAATATAGCATGACTGAATCCGGTTTTTACGCCTTGTTGGCCCTGACCATGGTCAATCTGCTGTTGTTGCTGTTGTTGCTGTGGCTATTGTTCAGAACTCAGCCAGACAACGGAAAGACAGAACTGCTGGCCCTCATTCGCGAGGGCAACGACAAAACCGAACGCGAAGTGCGCCGTGAGATTGTTGACAACGGTCGGGCCAACCGGCAAGAACTTAGCGCCACCCTTGCAACCTTCCAGCAAACGCTGACTCAGCAAAGCGCCGAGGCTATTCGTACCCAAAACACGCAAATCGACGCTTTTGGCCAGCAACTGGCTTTGCTGCAAAAAACCTTGTCAGACACGCTGGTCATGCAGCTGCAGTCGGTGAGCGAGTCGAATGCACGCCGCATGGGCGAGGTGCGCGAGACACTTGAAAAGCAGCTTGCACAGCTGCAGGCCACCAACTCAGCCAAGCTCGATGAGATGCGCAAGACGGTCGATGAAAAACTGCAAACCACGCTGGAGACACGCCTGGGTGAAAGCTTCAAGCAGGTGGCTGACCGGCTGGAGCAGGTTCACAAGGGTCTGGGCGAAATGCAAACCCTCGCGCAAGGCGTGGGGGATTTGAAGCACCTGCTGACCAACGTCAAAACGCGCGGTATTTTTGGCGAGGCGCAACTGTCTGCCTTGCTGGAGCAGGTGTTGACGGTCGACCAGTACGCCGCACAAGTCGCCACCCAGCCTGGCAGTAAAAATACGGTGGACTTTGCTATCCGGCTGCCGGGCAGGTCAGATTCCGGGGAGCCGCTGTGGCTGCCGATTGACGCGAAGTTTCCGAATGAAGACTACGAGCGTTTGCTCGATGCCCAGGCCCGCGCTGACGTGCAGGCTGCTGAGGCGGCAGGCAAAGCGCTTGAAATCCGTATCCGGCTTGAGGCGAGGGCGATCAGTGAAAAATACATCGCGCCGCCGCACACCACTGACTTCGCGATTCTGTTTTTGCCCACTGAAGGCCTGTACGCCGAAGTGCTGCGCCGCCCCGGCCTGATGGAAAGCCTGAGCCGCGACCACCGTATCACGCTGGCCGGGCCGACCACGCTGCTGGCGATGCTTAACTCCCTGCAGATGGGTTTCAGGACGCTGGCCCTGGAAAAACGCTCAAGTGAGGTGTGGCAGGTGCTGGGCGCGGTCAAAACCGAATTTGGCAAGTTTGGCGACGTGCTGGCCAAAATCAAATCGAATGCCGAAACCATGCTGAACACCGTCAGCAGCGCCGAGCAGCGCAGCCGCGTGATGGGCAAGGCGCTGCGCAATGTTGAAGCGCTGCCCGAGTTGGACTCCGCGCGTTTGCTTCCCTTGGACAAAGAGCTTGACACCTGAGCTGGCGCGCCTGATTTTTGCGCAAGTTTGCCTTCATGCCTGCATGGCGGGCACCCGCATGGCCGCTCCGCTGCTGGCTTTGCAGCAGGGCTACAGTCCGGCTGCGGTGGGAGTGTTGCTGGCACTGTTTGCACTGACGCAGGTCTTTTTGGCCTTGCCGGCAGGGCGTTTTGCAGACCGCAACGGCCTGAAGCGGCCTGTGAGTTTGAGCGTGCTGGCGGCCTGTACAGGCGCCGGTCTGGCCGTGGCTTTTCCGGTTTTTCCCGTCCTTTGCCTGTCGGCGCTGCTGACGGGCGGCGCTACCGGGGCGGCAGTGATTGCCTTGCAACGCCACGTGGGCCGCGCTGCCAGCGGCGCTACCCAACTGCGCAAGGTGTTCAGTTGGCTGTCAATTGGGCCCGCGATATCAAATTTTATCGGCCCCTTTTCTGCCGGCTTGCTGATCGATCATGCGGGTCCTGTCGCGGGCAGCGTTGATGGCTACCGTGCGGCTTTCCTGTTGATGGCAGTGCTGCCTCTGGCCAGCTGGTTTTTGGTGCAGCGAACGCTTGAACTCGCGCCAGTCGCTGGCGTGGCGGACGGCAAGCCAGCCAAAGCTTGGGACTTGCTGGGCGATACGCAGTTTCGCCGCCTGATGATGGTGAACTGGTTTTTGTCGTCCTGTTGGGACGTTCACACCTTTGTGGTGCCGGTACTGGGGTTTGAGCGGGGTATCAGCGCGTCTGTGATTGGCGCCATCCTCGGCGCGTTTGCACTGGCTGCCGCGTCGATTCGGCTGGTCATGCCCGTGCTCGCCGCGTACCTGCGTGAATGGAAGGTACTGGTGGTGGCCATGCTGACAACGGCGGTATTGTTTGGCGCTTACCCTTTTGCGCGGTCGCCTCTGGAGATGGGCGTGTGCTCCGTCTTGCTGGGTTTTGCACTGGGCACCGTGCAGCCCATGATCATGAGCATGTTGCACCAAATCACGCCTGAGGCGCGCCATGGTGAGGCGTTGGGCCTGCGCCTGATGGCTATCAATGCATCCAGCGTGCTGATGCCTGTGCTGTTTGGCACGGCAGGCGCAGCGGCGGGCGTGGCGGTGGTGTTCTGGGCCACAGGCGCAGTCGTTGGCCTGGGCTCACGCGGTGCGTGGTTGCTCAAAAGCAGCGGTCATCAATAAGACTAAAGCGCGTAGAACTTGCGGATGATGTCCCAGGCGTCCTGCGGCTCATCGACATAGTGAAACAGGTTCAGGTCTTTAGGCGAAATCACGCCTTCTTCAATCAATAGGTCAAAGTTGACCAGCCGCTTCCAGTAATCAGACCCAAACAAAACAATTGGCAGCGGCTTGGCTTTTCCGGTTTGCACCAGGGTGATGACCTCAAACAGCTCATCGAGTGTGCCAAATCCGCCCGGAAAGGCCACCAGCGCTTTTGCCCGCATCATGAAATGCATTTTGCGTAGCGCAAAGTAATGAAACTTGAAGTTCAGTGACGGCGTGATGTACTTGTTACCCGACTGCTCATGCGGCAGCACGATGTTCAAACCGACCGTGGGCGCGCCCAGCTCATGCGCGCCCCGATTGGCGGCTTCCATGATGCCCGGGCCACCGCCAGTACAGATGAATAGCTGC
The DNA here is from genome assembly GCA_046303055.1 of Polaromonas sp. Taxonomy (GTDB): domain Bacteria; phylum Pseudomonadota; class Gammaproteobacteria; order Burkholderiales; family Burkholderiaceae_C; genus Polaromonas. Next base: position 20,160 of record JBKCGU010000002.1, on the reverse strand, counting down.
TTGTCGTGTGGCAAGGGCTGGCTGTGCGCGGCGACCAGCCGTGCAAACAGTCTTGCCTGGTCGTAGTAGCGGGCGTTTCGAAGATGGCGTTCGGCCACCCTCAGGGCATCTTGCGCGTCGCGCAGTGCCTCGGTATTGTTGCCTGCGGCACTGATGGTTGCAAGGTTGGCTTGTGCCGCCATCATCGATGCGTTGGCGGTTTCAGGGGCGGGAAAGCGGGCGCTGCCGAACACCACCACGGTGCTTTGGATGCCTTGCGCGTGCTGGATCAACTCCGGCTTGAGCATTTCCAGCTGCATGCGAATGCCGCGTGTCTCGCGCCGCAGCAAAAATTCCGGGTCAGCAAATGCCAGGCGGTAAGCATCGGCGTCGAGCGGCTGGTCGTCGCGCGCATGGGCTTGCAGCTCGGCCCAGGCGTTGCTCAGGCGGCTGGCGGAGAGGTCTTGTGTTTGTTGCATGCTCGATTGTTAACCGGATGCGTTAATCCGGTGAAGTTAAAAATGAAGAGGGCTCCAACGGAGCCCTGTTTTTTTGATGAACGCAGCGCCGATTCAACCCGTTTGCGGCAACGCGGCTGGTCAGACGCGTTTTCTGTATTCCCCGGTGCGGGTGTCAATCTCGACCACGTCACCTTGCGCGACAAAAATCGGCACGCCAATTTCAAAGCCAGTGGCAATCTTGGCTGGTTTGAGCACCTTGCCCGAGGTATCGCCTTTGACGGCTGGCTCAGTCCAGGTGATTTCACGTTCAACGTTGGTCGGCAGCTCGACCGAAATCGCCTTGCCTTCGTAAAACACCACTTCCAGCGCCATGCCGTCTTGCAGGTAGTTGAGCGAGTCGCCCATGTTTTCGGCTTCGACTTCGTATGGGTTGTAGTCCGCGTCCATGCAGATGTACATCGGGTCGGCGAAGTAGGAGTAGGTGCAGTCTTTTTTGTCCAGAATGACCTGATCAATCTTGTCATCGGCCTTGAAGACGTTTTCTGTGCCGAAGCTGCCAATCAGGCTTTTGAGCTTCATGCGAACGGTGGCCGAATTGCGGCCGCCCCGGCTGTATTCGGTCTTGAGCACCACCATCGGGTCTTTGCCGTGCATGATGACGTTGCCGGCGCGAATTTCTTGAGCGATTTTCATAACTTGTCTTCAGGTGATTGATGAAATGCACTGCTGTTTAGTGCAAAGCCTTTGATTTTAACGGGTTTTTGTCGCGTATTCGAGCAGGCGGCTGGTCAGGTCGGGCTGCGCAGCCAGCCCTGCGCGGTTTTTGGCGGCTGTTTGCTGCCAGTCGCTTGAATCGGTCAATGGCGGCAAAGCCTGGTCTGACAAACCATTCCAGACCCTGTGAAAAGCCCGCAAACCCGGTGGCGCAGCCAGCATGTCCAGAAAAGCCTCCAGCTTCGGGCCGTGCGCGCCGTCATCTTGCGGGTAGATTTGCCAGACAAAAGGCTTGCCCGCCCAAATGGCCCGAACAATCGAATCTTCGCCACGGACAAAGTTGATGTCACTGGCCCACAGCAGGTGGTCAAAGTCAATCTGGGTAAGCAGAGGTAGATATGAAATGGATAGCTGCGCAGCCAAGTTTTTTGTGGCCTTGAGGCCGATTTGATCAGTATTTCCAGCTTTTTCTGATGCTAAAAGTGACTTCACGGCTTGCGCTGCGCGTCCAGCGGCCACCAGCAGACGCACGGGCTGGGCCTTGATGCCGTTGTCATTCAAATCGTGAAGTAGTTGGGCCAAAGCTGTTGGCTCATAGCAAAAAAGGGACACCAGCGTTTCACCCCGCCATTCGATGCCGTGTTGCCTCAGCCATGCCGCGCGGTCAAAGGCGGCTTGTCTTTTTGGCAAGTCGGGTTCGCGCAGCAAGCCGCCGGTGCCGGGCGTAAAACCTGGATAGAAAAACACCTTGTGCGAGCCCGCGGCCGGGCCGCTGCTGACCAGACTGGTCAAACCGTGGTTTCTGGCGACATAAGACTCTGCGGACAGGTATTCAAGGTTGATCCAGAGCGGTTTTGGAGCGTCTATCCGTGCGCGAGCAGTGATAAATTCAGGCGCGGCCTCGCAGCCAAAGGCCTCCATCAGCACGTCCGAGGACGTGGTGTCCAGGCAAGACACATCCAGCGTTTCAGTCCATCGCAACACCTGTACGCCTTGCCGACCCTCGGGGGCCATCCAAGCCAGCGCCGAGCCGTCGTCAACCCACAGCCGCACGCGCTCGCCTCTGGCCGCGAGGTCGGCGGCCAGTCTCCAGCAAATACCGATGTCGCCAAAGTTGTCAATGACTTTGCAGAAAATGTCCCATTGCAGGTTTGCCATTGCGAGATTGTCCACAATACGGTATGCGTAAAGATTTTGAATTTGCTCCCGAACTGTTGGCAGAAGTTGCTGCCCTGCCGGCGCTGCCAGGCGTTTATCGTTACTTTGATGCCGAAGGTGGCGTGCTTTACGTGGGCAAGGCACGCAATCTGAAAAAGCGTGTCACCAACTACTTTCAGAAGAACCATGGCGGCACCCGCATCGGCCACATGGTGAGCAAAATATCGCGCATGGAAACCACGGTCGTTCGCTCGGAAGCCGAGGCGCTGCTGCTGGAAAACAACCTGATCAAAACGCTGAACCCGCGTTTTAATATCCTGTTTCGGGACGACAAGAGCTACCCGTATCTCAAGCTGGCAACCCATCAGTTCGCCCGGGTGGCCTACTACCGGGGTGCGGTTGAAAAGAAGCACAAATACTTTGGTCCGTACCCCAGCGCCTGGGCCGTCAAGGAAAGCATCCTGCTGCTGCAAAAGGTGTTCAAGTTGCGCACCTGTGAAGACACGGTGTTCAACAACCGCAGCAGACCGTGTTTGCTGTACCAGATCAAACGCTGCTCCGCGCCATGCGTGGGGCACATCGCGCCTGAAGCGTATGCACAAGACGTGGCAAATGCCGAAAAATTTTTACAGGGTCAAACGCAAGAGATATTGACCGGCCTGGAGCAGCAGATGCTGGCATATGCCGACAAGCTGGAGTTTGAACAGGCCGCCGAGCTGCGAAACCAAATGTCGGCGCTGTCCAAGGTGCTGCATCAACAGAGTATGGAAATTGGCGGTAAAAATGACAATGTGGACGTCGACATACTGGCGGTGAAAGTGCAGGGCGGCAAGGCCTGCGTGAACCTGGCGATGGTGCGCGGTGGGCGGCACCTGGGCGACAGGCCGTACTTTCCGACGCATATTGAAAACGCGGTCGATGTGGCCGAGATGGACGCTGAAGTTGACGCCGAACAAACGCTGGCCACCAAGGCCAAGTCACTTGAAGCGCTGGTGCTGGAAGCCTTCATTGCCCAGCACTACATTGACGTGCCGGTGCCTCCCGTGCTGGTGTGCAGCGAGCCGGTGGACAAAGAACTGATTGCCGCGTTGATCGCCCAAAGCGGCGTGAAGTTCGCAGCCATCCACCAGCCGCGCGAGCAGCGCCGCATCTGGCTGGACATGGCGATGAAAAATGCCGAGCTGCAACTGGCTCGGCTACTGGCTGAGCAGGGCAGCCAGCAAGCCCGCACCCGGGCGCTGGCTGAGGCAATGGATTTATCGCTGGATGATTTGGCCAGCCTGCGCATCGAATGCTTTGACATCTCGCACACGGCTGGCGAAGCCACCCAGGCATCGTGCGTGGTGTTTCATGAGCACAAAATGCAAAGTGCGCAATACCGTCGTTACAACATCGAAGGCATCACGCCGGGAGACGACTACGCCGCCATGCGCCAGGTGCTGACGCGGCGCTACAGCAAGCTGGCCGAAGCTGTGAAAAACAACGACGGCAGACTGCCCGACCTGGTGCTGGTGGACGGTGGCAAAGGCCAGGTGTCGATGGCCCGCGAGGTGTTCACTGAGCTGGGTCTGGACCTGGGTTTGATCGCAGGCGTTGAAAAAGGCGAAGGCCGAAAAGTTGGCCTGGAAGAGCTGGTGTTTGCCGATGGCCGCGAGAAGGTTTATTTGGGGCGTGACTCTGCCGCGCTGATGCTGATCGCACAAATCCGCGACGAGGCGCACCGTTTTGCCATCACCGGGATGCGGGCCAAGAGGGCATCTGTGCGCACCGGTGCCAGCAAGCTGGAAGACATTGAAGGCATCGGCCCTAAAAAGCGCGCCAGCTTGCTGCAACGCTTTGGCGGTATCCGTGCCATCGCTTCAGCCAGTGCGCAAGACATTGCCACGGTTGACGGCATCTCCAAAGAGCTGGCTGAGGAAATTTATCGGGCCTTGCATTGATAGCGGCCCGAAAGCCTGGAAAATTGTTCGAAAAGCCGGGTTTTTTATCAAGTAAGCCTACAGCCCAATAAATACCTGGGCTAGTAGCTCTTTAAATAATAGCAATCGAATATTTCTGGCGAGCGTGCCAAAATGCCCCATGAAGTTTTGGACCATTCCCACCATCATGACCTGGACGCGAATCATCGCGATTCCTCTCATCGTTGGTGTTTTTTACCTCGATATCCCCGAAGAAAAGCGCAACCTCGTCGCTGCGGTGATGTTTATGGTGTTTGCAGCCACCGACTGGCTGGACGGCTATCTGGCCCGCAAGCTTGATCAGGCATCTTCGTTCGGCGCTTTTCTGGACCCGGTCGCTGACAAATTTTTGGTGTGTGCTGCGCTGCTGGTGTTGGTGCATTTGCAGCGAACGGATGTTTTTGTGGCGCTCATCATCATTGGCCGCGAGATCGCTATTTCAGCCCTGCGCGAATGGATGGCCATGATTGGCGCCACCAAAAGCGTGGCCGTGCACATGCTGGGCAAGGTTAAAACGGCGGTGCAAATGACCGCTATTCCGTTTTTGCTCTACGACGGGGTTTTGCTGGGCGTCGTTGACACCCACTTTTGGGGCACCTGGCTAATCTGGATATCTGCCGTTTTGACGGTCTGGTCTATGGTTTATTACCTGCAAAAAGCGATTCCCGAGATTCGCAAACGCGCAAAGTAATGCATATAGCGAGTCGCTTGTTTTGAACTCTTCTGTTGAGGGCGCGTTGCTTCGCGCCATGCCCGCTGTGTTTGTGCTGATCTGGAGCACCGGCTTTGTGGTCGCCAAATACGGCTTGCCTTACGCCCCTCCTTTGAGCTTTTTGACGATTCGCTACGCGCTGTCGATGCTTTGCTTTGTGGTCTGGATGACGCTGGTGCGCGTGTCCTGGCCGCGCGGCAGGCAACAATGGCTGCATCTGTCGGTCAGTGGCGTGTTGATGCATGCCGGGTACCTGGGTGGTGTGTGGATGGCCATCAAGGCGGGCATGGGTTCTGGGCTGGCGTCGCTGATGGTAGGTTTGCAGCCCATCTTGACGGCGCTGTGGGTCTCCAGCATGGCGTCAAGCAAAGGGGCAGAAAAAGTAACCAAGCGCCAATGGCTGGGGCTGGCGCTGGGCTTGGGAGGTCTGGTGCTGGTGGTGTCGCGTAAATTTGGCAGCACACAAGAAGTCACGGCTTTCACACTGGTGGCCATCACCGTTGCCTTGATCAGCATCACGGCCGGTACCCTGTACCAAAAACGTTTTGTACAGGCTGCCGATGTGTGGGGGGCCAATGCGGTTCAGATTGCAGCTGCGTTCATCGTCACGCTGCCGCTGGCACTGTTTGAAACCGAGGCGGTCAGCTGGACGCCGCAGTTTGTTGGTGCGCTGGCCTGGGCCGTACTGGTGCTGACGCTGGGCGGCTCATCGCTTTTGTACATGCTGATTCAGCGGGGTGCTGCCACCGCCGTGACCAGCCTGCTGTACCTGGTGCCGCCCTGTACGGCCCTGATGGCCTGGCTGCTGTTCGCCGAGCCGATCACCGCAGTCACGGTTTTGGGCACTGCCATCACCGCTTTGGGCGTGAGTCTGGTGGTGCGGGTGGTCAAGCCAACAGCTGGCCCTGCGGGCACTACATTGCCGAAGAGGCCCCCGAGCTTTTAGTTCCCCAGGCCCTGGATTTTTTTACCAACCCATTGACTAATCAGTCTTTCAGGAAAGAAGTAAACATGAGTAAAAAACGTATCGCAGTGATTGCTGGCGACGGCATCGGCAAAGAAGTCATGCCAGAAGGCCTTCGCGTGATGGAAGCTGCCGCCAGCAAGTTTGGCATTGACCTGCAGTTCGATCACTTCGACTTTTCAAGCTGGGACTATTTTGAAAAGCACGGCCAGATGTTGCCCGACAACTGGAAAGACCAGATTGGTGGGCATGACGCGATTTATTTTGGCGCCGTGGGCTGGCCTGAGAAGATTGCAGACCACGTATCGCTTTGGGGCTCACTATTGTTGTTCCGCCGCGAGTTCGACCAGTACATCAACCTGCGCCCCGCACGCTTGATGCCCGGCATCATTGCGCCAGTGGTGCGACGTGACGGCAGCGCGCGGGCACCCGGTGAGATTGACTTTTACATCGTGCGCGAAAACACCGAGGGTGAGTATTCCAGCATAGGCGGCAAGGCCTTCCCAGGGACTGATCGTGAATTTGTGTTGCAAGAGTCTGTCTTTACCCGCATTGGTGTAGACCGCGTCCTCAAGTTCGCGTTTGAGCTGGCCCAGTCGCGGCCCAAAAAACATTTGACCAGTGCCACCAAGTCCAACGGCATTTCAATCTCCATGCCGTATTGGGACGAGCGTGTTGCAGAGATGGCCAAAAATTATGCAGACATCAGGCTCGATAAATTTCACATTGACATCCTGACCGCGCATTTTGTACAGCGACCAGACTTTTTTGATGTGGTGGTGGCCAGCAATCTGTTTGGCGACATCTTGAGCGACCTCGGCCCTGCCTGTACCGGCACCATTGGCATTGCACCGAGCGCCAATCTGAACCCCGAGCGTAGGTTCCCGTCGCTGTTTGAGCCGGTACATGGCTCGGCCCCCGACATTGCGGGCAAGCAACTGGCCAATCCGATAGGACAGGTCTGGTGTGGCGCGATGATGCTGGAGTTTTTGGGCCACAAGGACGCGCGTGATGCGGTGCTTGCAGCGATTGAAAAAGTTTTGGCGCCCCAAAGCGGGGCGCCCCGCACCCCTGACTTGGGCGGTACCGCGTCAACCGCCGATGTCGGTAAGGCCATTGCAGCCGCCCTAGGTTAACGCAGTCATCTGTTCGTCTGGCTAAAATTGAACCAGACCGACAGGCTCCCAGTCAAGCGAAAACGCAGAAAAAAACGACTAGAATCCCATCCGTGAGTTGACGATCTCAATGCCGGATTGGCACAATAAGCAGCTTTGGTTTAGCTGATGTTCAGACGGTAAACTGCGAGTGCTGCTTCTTGTTGATGTCCTGAGTTGACGGCCCCAAAGCTGTTTTTGTCAACCGCCAGATTTAGCCAGATAAACTTCAACACATACGAGGGACAACTTGTGAACAAAACAGAATTGATCGAGCACATTGCCAAGCACGCCGATATTTCCAAAGCCGCTGCAACGCGTGCCCTGGAGTCCACGATCGGTGCCGTCAAAACCACCCTCAAAAAAGGAGGCTCCGTGTCTCTGGTGGGTTTTGGTACTTTTGCGGTAGGCAAGCGTGCTGCGCGCGTAGGCCGCAACCCACGCACCGGGGATGCGATTAAAATCAAGGCCGCCAAGGTACCCAAGTTCCGTCCGGGCAAAGCACTCAAAGACGCTTTGAACTGACACGAAACAACTACCAGGGATGTAAAAAGTTTATGGCGGGGTGCTTAGCTCAGTTGGTAGAGCAGCGCCCTTACACGACGTAGGTCGGCGGTTCGAGCCCGTCAGCACCCACCACGAACTTTTCACACCCCCCCCGACCGAAGGCGAACATCTTGTTCGCCTTTTTTATTTTTGCCATTGGTCTTTTTGATAGCCGCACAGGACTTTTCTGATGTTTGATTTCATTCGCAAGCACACCAAGATCACGATGGGTTTCCTGTTCTTGCTGATCGTGCCGTCTTTTGTCCTGTTCGGCATTGACGGCTACACCAAGTCACAAGACAAAAGCCCGGTGGTCGCCAGGGTCGATGGCCAGGAGATTCTTCAAACCGAATGGGACAGGGCACATTTGCGAGAAGTCGACAAGCTCAGGGCTTCCATGCCTTCGCTCGATGCAAAGCTGCTTGATTCGCCAGAAGCCCGTTACGCCACCCTGGAGCGCCTGGTGCGTGACCGCGTGCTGGCCGCTGCGGCGGTCAAGTCAAAGCTGGGCGCCAGTGACCAGCGGCTGGCGCGCGAGCTGCACGACACGCCAGAGATTGCGTCACTGCGCAGGGCCGACGGCACGCTGGACATGGAGCGCTATCGCCAGTTGCTCAGCTCGCAGGGCATGACCCCCGAAATGTTTGAGGCCAATGTGCGCACTGATTTGTCCAACCGTCAGGTGCTGATGGGTGTGATGGGCAGCGGCTTTGCCAGCAACGCCGCCGCTGACGCCGCGCTGAATGCCTATTTTGAAAAACGCCAGATTCAGATCGCACGGTTTTCAACGGCCGACTACGCCGCCAAACTGAACCCGACCGAGGCTGACCTGGAAGCGTTTTACAAAGCCAATACCAATTTGTTTCAGGCACCCGAGCAGGCCAACATCGAGTACGTCTTATTCGATCTTGAAACCGTCAAAAAAGGCATCAAGGTCGCCGAGGCGGACCTGAAAACCTATTTTGACCAAAATGCTCAGCGCCTGAGCGCCAAGGAAGAGCGCCGCGCCAGCCACATCCTGATAGCGTCGCCCAAAAGCGCGCCTGACGCAGACCGCCAAAAGGCCAAAGCCAAGGCAACAGAGCTGGCAGCGCTGGTTAAAAAATCCCCCGACACATTTGCAGAGGTAGCACGTAAAAATTCGCAAGACCCAGGCTCCGCTCCCGCAGGTGGCGACCTTGACTTTTTCTCGCGCGACGCGATGGTCAAGCCTTTTTCAGACGTTGCTTTTGCCATGAACAAGGGCGACATCAGCGATGTGGTCGAGTCCGAGTTTGGCTACCACATCATCAAGCTGACCGACATCAAGACGCCCAAGCAGCGCACCTATGAAGAGATGAGACCCGAGCTGGAAGCTGACGTCAAAAAGCAGCAGGCACAAAAGAAATTTACCGAAACAGTTGAAGGCTTTACCAATGCTGTGTACGAGCAAGCCGACAGCCTGAAGCCCACCGCTGACCGCCTGGGGCTTGAGATCAAAACAGCCACCGGCATCACCCGCAAGCCCCAGCCCGGTGCCACGGGTGCATTGGCCAACGCCAAATTTCTAAATGCCATTTTTGCGCCCGATGCGATTGAGAAAAAACGCAACACTGAGGCGGTAGAAGTGGCGTCCAGCCAATTGGTATCGGGGCGCATTACCCAGTACACACCAGCCCGTACCAGGCCGCTGGCAGACGTCAAAGACACCGTGCGCCAGCGCTGGCTGGCCCAGCGTGGCGCTGAAGAAGCCCGCAAGGATGGTATTGCCAAACTGGCCGCATGGAAGGCCGCCCCCGCAACCGCCGTGCTGCCAGAAACCTTGTCTGTATCACGCGACCAGCCACAAAAGCAGCCCCTGAAAGTAATAGATGCCGCACTGCGCACTGACGCCGCCGCCTTGCCAGCTTTGACCGGCATTGACCTGGGTGCGCAGGGGTATGCGATTGTTAACGTGCTGAAAGTCTTGCCGCGCGAAGCATCGCTCGATGCCACCGCCAAACAGGAGCGCAACCAATACACCCAGTGGTGGACATCCGCCGAAAGCCTGGCCTACTACAACGTGCTCAAAGATCGTTTCAAGGCAGAAATAAAGGTCGCCAAGCCCGAGCGCACAAAAGCTGACCAACTGCCCAACGCAGAGACCACCACGACACAGTAGGGCGCTATAATCCAATTCTTGCGGTGGCTGTAGCTCAGTTGGTAGAGTCCAGGATTGTGATTCCTGTTGTCGTGGGTTCGAGCCCCATCAGCCACCCCACATTTTGAAAGACTGCTATCTATTAGATAGCAGTCTTTTTCGTTTTCCTGCCTCATAAGACCGGTTTGGCCGAGACAAGTCTGGTGTGACTTGTCGTCCTTTACTCTCTCTTTACTGGCAGGCGTCAACAGTTGTACCTGGCCTGCCGTTGAGGGATGGACCCGACAAGCAATCATGTTTGAAGGCGCGGTTGGTCAACTCAAAGGAAACGCCATGAAAAAATCATTTGTACTTGCATGTTTCATCTCTGCTTGCGCCGTGTCCAGCTTTGCGCAAACACCCGCAAACGTGGAAGGTGCGCGCCTGGTCGCGCTGCGTGATTCAGCTTACGTAAAGGCACATCCAACCGCCATGTCATCCAGCCAGCCTGTGGTCAAGCACCAGGCACATCGCAAAGCGGTTCACAAAGTGACGAAGTAAAACGCTAATCGCTGAGTTTTATTCGGCACCCACAAATTGAAAGCCGGATGAACCTTAGAGTTCAGCCGGCTTTTTCATGGAGGCGGGTGACTTGCGCCTAGTTCACCATCACCAGCTTTCCCTTCACCCCGCGTGAGCCCATGTGCGCATAGGCGGCCTTCAGCTCGCTCATGGGCAGGGTGCTGTCGATCACCGGTTTTATTTTGCCTTGGGCGTACCAGCTGGCCAGCTCGGCCATCATGGCGGCGTTGGCTTTGGGCTCTGCCTTGGCAAAGCCGCCCCAGAACACACCGACGATGGAGGCGCCTTTGAGCAATGGCAGGTTCAGCGGTAGCGACGGCGTGGGGCCGGATGCGAAACCGACGACCAAGTAGCGGCCACGCCAGGCAATGGAGCGAAAAGCAGGCTCGGTGTAGTCACCGCCTACCGGGTCGTACACCACGTCAGGGCCTTTGCCGCCCGTCAGCAGTTTGATTTGTTCGCGCAAATCATGCGTGCTGTAGTTGATGGTGTCGTCCGCGCCGATTGACTTGCACAAGGCGCATTTTTCGTCTGTGGACGCAGCTGCAATCACTCGCGCGCCGACGGCTTTGGCGATTTGAATGGCCGATGTACCTACGCCGCCGGCTGCGCCTAGCACCAGCACGGTTTCACCGGCTTTGAGCTGCGCGCGGTCCACCAGCGCGTGATGCGATGTGGCGTAGATCATGATGAAAGCGGCTGCATCCACAAACGCAAAGCCTGCTGGCAGCGGCATGCACAGTGCGGCTGGCGCGATGGTGTGGGTGGCAAAGCCGCCGGTGCCTGACAGGCAGGCCACGTGCTGACCGACCGACAGGTGCGTAACGCCTTCGCCCACAGCCTGCACCACGCCGGCGTATTCAGAGCCCGGCACAAAGGGCAGGGTCGGCTTCATCTGGTATTTGTTCTGCACGATCAGCAGGTCGGGGAAATTGAGCGATGCGGCCTTGATCTCGAGCAGTACCTCGCCCGCTTTTGGGGTGGGGGTGGGCAGTTCTTGCCAAGTCAGGGCCTCAACGCCGGTCGGGTTCTCGCAAAGCCAGGCATGCATGGTGTTCTCCGTGGGTTTTATTTGAGCAACCATCATAGGTAAATTGCGGCATGGTTATCAGGCGCATGTGTCACCTTTGTGTGCTCGCTCACCTAGAATCAAGCGATGAAAATTCTTATTTCCAACGATGACGGCTACCAAGCCACTGGCATTTTGGCCCTGTATGAGGCTTTAAAAGACATTGCTGACGTGGAAGTCGTGGCGCCTGAGCAGAACAACAGCGCCAAGTCGAATGCGCTGACGCTGCACACGCCGATGTATGTGCAAACCGCTGCCAATGGCTTCAGGTACATCAATGGCACCCCGGCTGACTGCGTGCACATCGCGCTGACGGGCCTGCTGGGTTACAGGCCCGATCTGGTGGTGTCTGGCATCAACAACGGTGCCAATATGGGGGACGACACCATCTATTCAGGCACGGTGGGTGCGGCGATGGAAGGGTATCTTTTTGGCATTCCAGCGATTGCTTTTTCGCAAACCGACAAGGGTTGGGCGCACATTGATGCGGCTGGCAGGCGCGCCCGGGCGCTGGTGCAGCAACTGATGCCGTCCTTAACCCCCGCTACTTCCAAGCCGGGCCACCCGTGGCTGCTGAACGTGAACATCCCCAATCTGCCAGATGCCGAACTGAAAGAAACCAAAGTCGTGCGCCTGGGCCGTCGCCATGCGGCTGAAAAAGTCATTACCCAAACCAGCCCGCGCGGCGACACCATGTACTGGATAGGCGGCGCAGGCCCGGCCAAAGACGACAGTGATGGTACCGACTTTCATGCAGCCAAGCAGGGCCATGTGTGCCTGACACCGCTGCATGTTGACCTGACCGAGCATGCGCAGTTACCGCATTGGGCTCAGCGCATGGCCAGGCTGGAGTCAAGCGGCGCATGACAGTGGGTGACCCGCCGCGCAGGCCTGGCTTTCCGCTGCGAATGCCACCTGCCACCAGCCCCAAGCCTGCTGTTAAATTAAGAGCATCTGGGACTTATAAACAGGGCGATGCAGCCGTAAAAGGCACTCCGAAAGAGGCTCAAAAGCGCATTTCGGGCACAACGGCAGGCGTTTTAACCGGCTTGGGCCTTGATTCTCAGGCGGTGCGTGGGCGCATGGTGCAAAAGCTCGCTGCCCAAGGGGTGGCTGACAGCCGCGTGCTGGCCGCCATGATGCAGGTTGAGCGGCACCGCTTTGTAGATTCAGCGCTCGTCAATCAGGCCTATGAAGATACCAGCCTGCCTATTGGTCTGGGGCAGACCATCAGCAAGCCAAATGTGGTGGCCCGCATGCTGGAGCTGCTGCTAAAGGGCCACGACGGCAAACTGGGCCGGGTGCTGGAGATTGGCACCGGCTGCGGCTACCAGGCGGCCGTGCTGGCGCAACTGGCTACCGAGGTCTACAGCATTGAACGCCTGCGCGGCCTGCATAACAAGGCACGCGATAACCTGCGTCCGCTGCGGGTGAGCAATTTGCATCTGCTGTTTGGCGACGGCATGCTGGGCTACGCCAGCGGCGCCCCTTATGCGGCCATCATTGCCGCGGCGGGTGGCGAGGCGCTGCCGCAATCCTGGCTGGACCAGCTGGCCGTGGGTGGGCGACTGGTGGCGCCAGTGCATGGCACGGGCGGTTCGCAGGCGCTGGTGGTGGTTGACAAGACCGCACGCGGCATCACCCAGACGCTGCTGGAGGCAGTGCATTTCGTCCCTTTAAAATCAGGTACAAGCTAGCATCAAGCAGCAGCGTTAGCGTCAGAAACAAGGTCAAAAGGCAGGAAACCATGCACCATTCAAGCCCCTCAAGCACTTCAACATCTTCAACCTGGCAACGCGGCGCCATGGCTGCGCTGGCTGCCGCAGTGATGCTGCTGGTAGGCTGTAGCTCGCGTCCGCTGAGCCCCGCGCCAGTTGAAGACCGGGGCACAGCCGCAGGCAGGCCGTCAGTGGTGGCGCCTGTTGCAAAGGGTGATGTCAAACAGCCGCCGGGCTTTGAAAATGCGGGCAAGCCCGGCTACTACACCGTCAAATCGGGCGACACACTGATCCGCATTGGTCTGGACGCTGGCCAGAGCTTTCGCGACATCGCGCGCTGGAACAATTTGGAGAACCCCAACCTGATTGAAGTAGGCCAGGTGCTTCGCGTCATGCCGCCAACCAGCGACAACGCGCTGGTGGTGACGCGCCCTGTTGTGTCCGGTACGGCCAATAGCACAGCCGGTTCCACTGCGGCTGCAGCGCCTGCGCGGGCCGCATCGGCCCCGGCCAGCAACCCGCAACCATCAACGACCGAAGACGACATTGCCTGGATATGGCCCGCACAGGGCAAGCTGATTGCCGGTTTTGACGAGGTTAAGAACAAGGGCTTGGACATTGACGGCAGATCCGGCGATGCCATCATGGCGTCAGCTGACGGCCGGGTGGTGTACGCCGGTGCCAGCCTGCGCGGCTACGGCAACCTGATCATCCTGAAGCACAACAACACCTACCTGACGGCCTACGCCCACAACCAGACACTGCTTGTCAGAGAAGACCAGACCGTCAAAAAAGGCCAGAAGATTGCCGAAATGGGCAACAGCGACGCAGACCGGGTCAAGCTGCACTTTGAGATTCGCCGCCAAGGCAAGCCGGTAGACCCAGCCAAGTATTTGCCGGCCCGATAAACATTTGGACGGCGGGTGCTGACACTGCCCGACCAAAGTCGTCAACCGCCTACAAGCTGAGTGCGCCAAGCCGCACAGTCTTTTGGCGCCCGGCAGACAACAATCAAGACCAGCGCGCTGCGCAGCAGACGGCAGCGCATACCGCTTGCCACGCCTGCATCCATCACGCCAGGAGCTGATCATTTCATGTTCAAACCGCTCGCCGACCCGGATGAAAACCCCGACGCGTTTCATCGGGAACTGGCACATTTCAACCTGGTGCGCATCGCGGCAGGCATGCCTTCAGGTCAGTGGCAGGCGGACCTGCAAACCGAGTTTGACTGGCGCCTCGCCGAAGGGCAATACCTGGAATCGCTGCGCTTTCAGGTTGCCCCCTTGCTGCCGCAGCAGGGCAGCACAGACGCCTTCATTGCCTGGTTTGAATCTCTGGCCATAAAGGGCCCGGGTCAGCAGCACGCCTTGTTTGACTGGTTGGCATACAGTGCCAGTTTGCCGCAAATGCGCTGGTTTTTAACGCAAGAAGCAGCAGGCGAGGCAGGCTTTGATGACCTGCTGGCCTACACCCAGGTCAAGCTGCCGGTGCGCGCCAAGCTCGAATGCGCGCGTAACTACTGGGACGAAATGGGACATGGCAAGCAAAGCGCCATGCACGGCCACATGCTGGAGCACATGGTTCAGGCCCTTGAGCTGCGGCCCCGCATAGACACCACTGTCTGGCAGGCGCTGGCCCTGGGCAACACCATGCTGGGCCTGGCCACCACGCGGCGCTATACCTATCATTCCCTGGGTGCGCTGGGTGTGATTGAGCTGACAGCCCCTGGCCGCGTCAAGCTCGTGTCAGCCGGCATGAAGCGCCTGGGTCTGGATGGCCGGCTGCGGGCTTATTTTGACTTGCATGCCGCGCTGGACGTGTCGCACGCCCGAGCCTGGATTCGTGAAATCATTCGTCCTCTGGTCGAGACGGACCCGGCCTGCGCTCGTCTGATTGCCGAAGGTGCGCTGATGCGGCTGATGTGTGGCGCACGCTGCTTTGAGCGCTACAGCACCGACCTGAAGGTGGCGGAGACGGTGTGCTGAACGGCACCGCCGATGCCGAAACCGCGAACGCGCTGGGACTGGTGTTGCGGCATCTGGCGAGCAGCTGCTACCGGTTCATGACGCCCACGCCGCTGACACACCAGCGGGTGCTGGCCCATCGTGGACAGCAGCTAGGCACCACCCTGCGCGACATTTTTGGCTGGAGCATGCCCTTTACCCTGGCAAGCTGTGACGCCATGACACGCGAACTGCTGGCCGCCATGCGGGGTGCATGCGTGCTGCAAACCCGCAATGACGTGCTGCACAGTTCGGTGAGGGTGTCCAGTCTGGGCGACGACCTCTTGATGCATTCAGCCTTTCCCACCACTCAGGATGATGCGGTGTTTTTTGGCCCCGACACCTACCGCTTTGCGCGGTTTGTCCAGCAGGGCGTGGCGCATGTGCAAGCCAAAAGCGGCCAACCGATTCGGGTGCTGGATGTAGGCTGCGGCAGTGGCGCGGGCGGCTTGGTGGCGGCACGCGCATTGGCAAAGCTTCAGCAGCCAGCGCCGCTCGAGGTCTGGATGAACGACATCAACCCGGTGGCTTTGCAGATGACAGCTGTCAACGCGGCCTGTGCAGGTATCGCCGTCAAACCGGCTTTGGGCAACGCACTGCGCGCGGTCACGGGCGACTTTGACCTGATTGTTTCCAACCCGCCGTATCTTGAGGATGCCGCCCTGCGCGCCTACCGCCACGGCGGTGCCGGGCTGGGCCGGGCATTGAGCGTGCAGATTGCCAAAGCCGCGCTGGGCAGGCTGCGGCCCGGCGGGCGTTTGCTGCTTTACACCGGGGTGGCGGTGGTGGGCGGGGTGGACGCGTTTTTGACTGACATGGCGCCTTTGCTGACCAGCGGCCAGTTTGACTGGTCGTATTCAGAAATTGACCCGGACGTGTTTGGTGAAGAGCTTGACCGGCCCAACTACGCCCATGTCGACCGCATTGCAGCCGTGGGTTTGACGGTCACGCAGGTCAGCGCAATAGCAGGAGCCCTGTAATGCAGGCCGCTGCTTGTGTCGAGGTCAGTCCGGCGGGCCTGACGGAGCCAGGCGGGGCGCGCAGCACGCTTGAGCGAATGCCCAAATGGCTGATTTGCATCCCACTGACGCTGCAATGGTTGTGGCTTGCGCTGCGCTACCAAAGCCTCACGCTGCCCACCATTGCCAACCCGGCCATCACCGCTGGCGGGCTGGTCGGTGAAGGCAAGCTCGAATACTTTGACGGCATGGGGCCGGTTGCTTTGGCGGCAACTGCTGCCTTTTGCGCGGTGTCCACCCACAAGCGCCACAGCACTGCAGAGCTGCGGCAGATCATGCAAGACGCGGGCGTGAGTTTTCCGGTGATTGCCAAGCCCGATCTGGGCCTGTGCGGTTATGGCGTTCGTCTGGTGGCCAATCGTATTGAGCTGCGCGACTACCTGCGCGCCTTTCCAGCTCGCGAAACGGTGGTGCTGCAGCAGTACCTGCCGCAGGAAGGCGAGGCAGGTATTCTTTATATCCGAGACCCGCAGGCCGACACTGGCCGCATCATCGGACTGGCGCTGCGCTACTTTGCGCGCGTCAGCGGCGACGGCGTGCACAGCATTGCCCAACTGATGGCGGCTGACCCGCGTGCCCAGCGCTCGCTGCAGTCGGCCTGGCATCAACCCAGCTACAACCCCAGCCATATCCCCAGACCAGGAGAAGTGGTGCGTCTGGCCACCATTGGTTCTACCCGTGTTGGTGGCCTGTACCGCGATGGTCAGGCGCACATCACGCCGCAGCTCAGTTGCGCCATTGACGCGATTGCCCGTGACATGCCCGCGTTTTACTTTGGCCGGTTTGATGTGCGCTTTGACAGTCTGCAAGATCTGGCGGCAGGCCGCGGCTTTTCGATCATGGAGATCAATGGCGCAGGTTCGGAGGCGATTCAGGCCTGGGACCCCGATACCGACATGGTGACTGGCTTCAGGATGATCTTCAAAAAGCAGCGCATCCTGTTTGCCGTTGGCAATGCCATGCGGCGCAAGGGCTTCAAGCCACTTGGCGTGGTGGCGCTGGCGCTGCTGAACCGCCGGCAAAACCAGCTGATCAAACGCTACCCACCGTCGAACTGAGTGCCTGGTTTGATGCCCGGCGCATCAAGCGCAATGGCATACTCTGCGGGTGAAAAAACACATTTATATTTATTCCCCCTCCAGTGCAGTGCGCGACAAAGCCAGCTTCAGGCGGGGCATCAAGCGCCTGAAGGCGCTGGGCCATGAAGTCGAAGTTGACGAAGCCGCGTTGGCCAAATACCAGCGCTTTGCCGGCGACGACGCCACCCGGCTGGCCGCCATTGACCGGGCCGCCGCCAGCGGCGCGGATGTGGCGCTTATCACGCGGGGCGGCTACGGGCTGACACGCATCCTGCCCGCCATCGACTACAAGGCAGTGGCCAAGTCGATTGCCAAGGGGACCCAGTTTGTTGGCCTGAGCGACTTCACCGCCCTGCAAACTGCTCTGCTGGCCAAGACCGGTGCCATCACCTGGGCTGGACCGGCACTGGGCGAAGACTTTGGCACGCCCCAGACGCCTGATGACATCATGGCGGCGTGCTTTGACGATCTGATAAGCGGCCAGGGTGAGGGTGCGGGCTGGCAACTGCCCAAGCTGCCAGCACTGAACGCTATTCATTCAGGAGCTGCTCGCGCAAATAAACAGGACTCTAATGGCCAGTTTATCGTCAAAAATGCACCCCTTTGGGGCGGCAACCTGGCGGTTTTGGCCAGTTTGATTGGAACGCCTTACTTTCCAAAGCCGCAGATGATCAAAGGCGGCATTTTGTTTGTTGAAGACGTCGGCGAGCACCCGTACCGTGTTGAACGCTTCCTGACGCACCTGCTGCATGCCGGTGTGCTGGCCAGCCAAAAGGCGATTGTGCTGGGCCAGTTCAGCAACTACAAATTGGTGCCGGGTTATGACAGCGGGTTTAACCTTGGCGCAGTGGCAGCGCGCTTGCAGGGCCAGGTCAAGGCCCTGGTGTTAACGGGCTTGCCGTTTGGCCACGTTGCCACCAAGGTTCTGCTGCCGGTCGGGGCCCGGGTGACGTTGGCTGTCGATAGCCGGGACGCGCTGATTTTTTGGGGCCACCAGCGTTAACCTTGGCAAAAGGGTCAGCGATCAATTCATTTTACAAAAAACATTATAAATCATATAGTTAAATGGCAAATATAAAGTTAATTATAGCTTTGTAATTGCCTGCCAAGCCCCTGCAACACTACTTATTGTTAATCTACAAACGTTCTATGACAAGCACAAAACACTACGACTCCCACTACATCAATGGCCAATGGGTCAAAGCCAACTCATCCGGCACATTGCCTGTGCATGACTCCAGCACCGAGGCCGTGATGGCCACCGTACCCGCTGGCACGGCACCTGAAGCCGAAGCCGCTGTGCTGGCCGCCAGGGCCGCTTTTGATGGCTGGGCCGCTTTGCCGGTTGAAACGCGCGCTGCGTACCTCGACAAAGTGGCTGCCGGCGTCAAAGCCCGGTCTGACGAGATGGCCACCGCCATTGCGCGCGAGGTTGGCATGCCGCTCAAAATGGCGAAGGCTGTTCAGGTGGGCGGCCCGGCCTGGCACTGGGGCAACTTTGCCAAAGTCGCACGCAACTTTGAATGGGAAAAGAAAGTCGGCCATTCCCTGGTCGTGCGCGAACCGATTGGGGTGGTCGGCTGCATCACGCCGTGGAACTTTCCGCTCAGCCAGATCACTTTGAAAATCGCACCCGCCATGGTCGCGGGCTGCACGGTGGTGCTCAAGCCCAGTGAAATCGCGCCGGTCAACGCCATGATCCTGGCCGAAATCATTCACGAGGCCGGCATTCCGGCGGGCGTGTTCAATCTGGTCAATGGCATGGGCCCGGTGGTGGGCGAGGTGTTGGCCACCCATCCTGAAGTCGACATGGTCAGCTTTACAGGTTCTACCCGCGCAGGCAAGCGAGTCAGCGAGCTGGCCAGCCAGTCTGTCAAACGGATTGCACTTGAGCTGGGCGGCAAGTCTGCCAGCGTGATTCTGGACGACGCCAATTTTGAGGCAGCCGTCAAAGGCACGGTTGCTGCCTGCATGCTGAACAGCGGTCAGACCTGCTCGGCCCACACCCGCATGCTGGTGCCCAGCAGTCGCTACGACGAAGTCAAGGCTTTAGCGCAGGCTGCGATTGCCAAATTCAACGTGGGCCCGAGTCTGGACGACGCCAGCAAGCTGGGTCCGCTGGTCAGCGCCATGCAGCGCGAACGGGTGCTGGGCTTTATCAGGACGGGTATAGAAGAGGGCGCTGACGTGATTGCAGGCGGAGCCGAACCGCCAGCTTTTGCCACAGGCTACTTTGTGCAGCCGACAATTTTGGGCATCAAGCCGACAGATACGCTAGCCCAAGAAGAAATTTTCGGCCCCGTGCTGGTGGTCATCACATACCGGGACGAAGACGAAGCGGTGGCCATTGCCAACAGCACCGTTTACGGCCTGGGCGGCGCCGTATGGGCAGGCACCGACGAGGCCGCCATGAAACTGGCACGCCGCATGCGCACCGGGCAGGTTGACATCAACGGCGGACCGTTCAATGCCAATGCACCGTTTGGCGGCTACAAACAGTCGGGCAATGGCCGCGAAAACGGTGTGTATGGTTTTGAGGAGTTTCTGGAATTCAAGTCCATGCAGCTCAAACCCTTGACAGTTTGACGCTGTGCCCATCCATTTGGCACCTGCCTTAAGCCATGACGCCATGACGGATGTGGCCGTTGTTTGCAGATCTGTTCTTTGAATTGGGGGCCACAGACTGGCATGTTTCCATCTTTCCCGTCCCCTCAATGGATTGAACCTAAAAAAAGCAGTTGACCGCTGGTAAACATCTCGCAGACCGCACGAACACTCAGGTTTTGCGCTTCGCTGGCTTTGGCTTCTTGGGTGACGGCGCTATGCGCCCGATTGCACCGCTCCCAGCGCGCCCAGCTGCGTTGCTCCGCCTCGCGGGCAGTAGCCCGCTTCGTTGTCTCGCCTTGCTGGACACGCCGGGCGCGGCACACTCGGGCGCATCCAACT
>JBKCGU010000001.1:0-2523 GCA_046303055.1 Polaromonas sp. | reverse complement strand
GACATGCCGAATGCGTTGAGCGGCCTGCAGCACACGCAGGTGGTGGCGCACACTGGCTTCGCTCAGCTTGAGTGCCAAAGCCAAGGCTTTGGCGGTGACGTCGGGCTGCGCCTGCAAGGCTTTCAGCACCAGTTCTTTGGTGTTTCTTGTGTGTTTCTTTGGTGTTTCTTTGGTGGTTTCTTTGGTAGTTTGTTTGGTGGTTTCTGGGGTGGTTTCCAAAGCCGCACTGGGCCGTTCAAAACTGGCCACAAACAGCCGGGCGATTTCCCGGAACGCCACATCCGGGGCGTTGGCCAGAATCAGGGGCATGCCGCGCCCCCAGGCTTCGACCATTTCAATGCGCCTGAACAGGTCTGCAATCAGCGGGTTGCGGCGGTGAGAGACGTTGCCTCGGCGCATTTCTTCAAAGGTCAGGCCGTTGAAGAGGCCGCCGGGGTTGCGGATTTCGACCCGGTTTTTGTAGATGGCGATCTGGATGTAATCCGGGTGACGCCAGTCGCGGTGGCAAAAGGCGTTGATGATGGCTTCGCGCAGGGCGGCACGGGAAATTTCGGGCACGTCCACGCGGCGCATGCCTTCCAGCCGCATGCCGATGTGGATGTTTTTGAGGATGTACTTTTCGGCCTCTTCAATCAGCGCAAGGATGTCGCCGTCAAAGTCGTGGCGGTCGAGGATGGTGGCGCTGGTGGTGCTGGCAAACACGGCGCAGCGCAGCTGGATGGGCTGGTCGGCAAAGAACAGGCGGGCGGCGTTGAGCAACTTGCCGTCTTGCAGCAGGCCCAGCTTGGAAAGCGCGTTGGCAATGCTGTCGCCATCGCTGCCCCAGGGCAGGCCAGCGCGCTCCAGAAAGCGGCGGATTTTGGTTTCGCTCAGTTCGGTCAGCGCGGTGGCGCTGGGTTCGTTGTCCCAGCGCAGGGCGGCGCTGTTGCGCTGCAGGATCAGGTTTTCAAGCTCGCGGGCGCTCATTTGCCGGTCTTCGTCGGCCACGCGGATGTAGGCGCGGCCATAGGCGAAATACGGTTTTTGATGGCCCGTGGCCTGAATGCGCAGGCAGGTTTTGCCCGTCCATTCCACCGAGGTGATTTCGGGGTAAAGCCGAGGTTCGATGTGCGCGGCCAAGGCTTGAGAAGCGTCGCGCAGGGTTTTTTCGTTGACCATGAGGCCCTTGGGCTGCCCGGTGGGCGAAACGCCAAACCACAGGTCGCCCTGCCCGTGCTTGTTGAGCATGGCCGCCAGCGAGATCAGGCCTTGTTTGAGTTCGGCCAGGCCGGTTTTGAATTCGACGGTTTCGGATTCGCCTTGGGGCCATGCCCCGCTGTCGTCATCGGGTGCGCTTGGGGTCATTGCACCTCCCAAAGCAGGGTGAACAGGTGTTCGGTGTGCACCTTTTGGGCCATGCGCTGCATGAGCTGTTCGACCAGCTTTTCGCGCTTGTCCTGGATGTCGTCGGTGACCTGAAAAATCTCTTGCCGCTGTTTGCGTTGCTGGCGTTCGAGCTTGGCGATGCGTTCTTGAATGGCGTGTTGCTCGGCCAGCGTGGTGGCGTGGCGGGCTTCGCGTTGGGCCACTTTGATTTGTTCTTTGGTGTTTTTCAGGGCTTGCTCGGCGGCCAGTTCCATGTCGTCCGCCCAGCGGTCGAGCTTGTCGCGGGCGTCCATAAAGTGAGCGTTGTTGGTTTCCAGTGCGTGGGCAACCGTGGCATCCGCGTGCCGCTTGGCCTCTGCCTGCAGGCGCTGCCCAGTGGCTGGCGGGAGCTGCACCGCATCAGGCGCAATGCTCGCAGCGGTGCCCATCAGCTTTTCGCAGGTTTCCTGGTCCAGGCTCTTGCCTTGGTCGGTCATGGCAGAGAACAGCAGGTAGTCCTGCTTTTCAAAGCTGTCCACCGTGAGCTTTTGCAGCGCGAGTACGCCCGACTGGCCACGCAACTGCTCCACCACGGTGATGCGGGCTTCGTTCTTTTGGGCGTCAAACACCAGGCGCTGCAGGGGCGTATCAGCAGACTGCGCGTTTTGAATCACCCATTCGCCCAAGGGGTGTGACAGCCGGTAGGTGTGCCCGTCCAGGCTGGGATCATTGACCGCCAATGAATTGGGATCGACAGGCTGGGTGCGCGAAATCAGGTGATAACGCCCCGTGGGCACTTCACTTGGCAGCTCGGCAGGTCGGGGTGGCTTGAGATCAAAGCTCAAGCGCTCGTTGTCAAACCAGACTTTGCCTTTGAGCACATGCTGCGACAAGTCCCAAAAACGACGGCTGAACCGGTCCAGGTGCGCCCGAGTGTCTTGCAGCTGAATGCGCAAACGGTCATGCACATCGGCGTCGAAGTTCTCCATCAACTGGCGACGGGTGTCTTGCATGCGCGCTTGAATGGATGCGTCCATCTCCGCTCTCAGGGCATTAAAAGCGGCGTCGATTTGTGCGGGGGTGCGGCAGGTCTGGTAAATCCCCAAGATCCGCCTTTCAAAGTCCACACCCGACTCGATGGTGCCCAGCACTTCGTCTGACGCGCCAAAAACGCCGTTG